>NZ_JRKM01000001.1:2400000-3015000 GCF_000768065.1 Aquabacterium sp. NJ1
GGACTATGCCGATGCCGAAGGCAAACCCAGCCAGCGCACCCTGCGCCCCCTGGTCTGCCTGTACTGGGATTCGGCCTGGACGCTGTCGGCCTGGTGCGAGTTGCGGCAGGACTTTCGCCAGTTTCGGCTGGATCGCATCCAGCAACTGGCCGTTGACGAACAGACCTTCGCCGATGAGCCGGGCAAGACCCTGGCCGACCTGCTGCGCCGGATCAAGCTGCCTGATGCCACATCCTGACGCCACCTGAGTGTGGCCACGCCCCCGCAGCCAACCGATCCACAACGGCGGGCACCCGCCACCCGCTCCGTCCAAGCCCGACTAGGCAGCGTGCCTGGACACTGCTAGGCTGCACGCCGTAGTCCAAGCAGTCCAAGAAGCAGTCCCGCAGTAAACGGCGTGCGCCCCATGCTCCCACCCAGGAGGCCTGTGGCGCACATGTGCAAGCGTTGAACTCGCCTAGGAGGGCACATGGGTTTGCTACGCGAATCAGTCAAAGCCGCCATCGATCACCTCGCCCCTGGGTGGATGGCACAGCGGTACCTGCGCCGCATCGAAGCAGCCACCCTGGCTGAAAAAGAGATCTCGCTGTTGCCCCTGCTGTGCCGGGCCGACAGCCTCGCCGTGGACGTGGGCGCCAACCAGGGCCTGTACGTGCACCACCTGCTGCCCCTGGTCAAACAGGTGATCGCGTTTGAGCCGCTGCCCGGCATGCAGGCCCAGCTGCAGCGCTTTTACGCCGACAAGATCCGGCTGGAGCCCGTGGCCTTGTCACGCGCGCCAGGCCGTGCCCAGCTGCGCATGCCGGCCGGCAACCCGTCGTGGGCCACCATGGCGCAGACCAACCAGCTGGAGCTGGCGCAAGCCGGCCAGGCCATCGAGACGGTTGACGCCGAAGTCCGCACGCTCGACAGCTACGCGTTGCACAACGTCAGCCTCATCAAGATCGACGTGGAAGGCAATGAGGAGGCCGTGCTCGAGGGCGCCGCGGCCACCCTGGCACGTGAGCGGCCCAACCTGGTCATCGAGGTGGAAGAGCGGCACAACACCGGCTCGGTGCTGCGCGTGGCCCGCTTCCTGGGCAACCTGAGCTACGAGGGCTTCTACCTGCTGGACGGCGATCTCAAGCCCATCAGCAGTTTTGATGCCGCCCATGACCAGGACATCCACAACGTGGGCCTGCAAGGCAAGGTCGGGCGCTACATCAACAACTTCATCTACGTGCCGCGTGAGCGGGTCGGCACCTTGTTGAGTGCCTGCCACCCCACGCAGCCAACCCAATAGCGCCGGGGCAAGGGGGCATGCGCCCCCTCCCATCAAGCCCGACGCCGACGCGCCGCCACGCCCACGATGCCCAGGCCAGCCAGCAGCATGGCCACCGAGGAAGGCTCCGGCACGGCCGCGGCAGGCACATTGCCCTGCACCACGGCCTGCGCGTTGTTCAACACGGTCAACTGCACCTTGGTGTCGTAGCTCAAGGTGGACGGCGCATCGCCCATGTTGCCCGAACCACCGTTGTACAGGGCGAGCAAGTAAAAGGTCTGCCCATATTGGAAGCTGAAGTCCCCCGACTGATGTTCTGTCAGCGCGCCCAGACCGCTCACATGCGCGTGGTAAGCGTCCAGGACAGGTGCCACACCAAACGGATTGTTGGCCGTTCCTTGCCCCTGGTAGGCGCTCAACTCGCTTGGTGTCAGCATGTGATCGAACAAGAACAAGGTCACGCCCGCATCACCCGCCACGCCCTGCTCTTGCAGCACGCTGTCAACCGTCAGCCGCGCCTGGCCGGCGCCCACGCCGCCGGTGATCTGCACAGCGTCCTGCCAGACAAAGCTCATGCCCACCGTGCCGTAATCGTTGTTGCTGCGCTGGATCTCCAGGTGGTCAGCCGCACCGAATGTGGATGAGAACGCGGCGGCGGCATACCCGGTCTTGGCCTGCGCCTGCACGGTCAGCGGGCCCAGCGCGTAACCCCCCTTGCCTGGCGTGCCATCGTCAAACCCGATGCCACCCCACGAACTGCCAGCCGCACTCGCCGCGCCAGCACACGCCATCAAAGCCACGGCGCTCCATTGCTTCATGCTCATTTCAACTCCTTTGTTTGCATGTGTGTAAGAACCGCTTACATCCTACAAATTCGGGGGTGATGCACGCTGGTCACGGCGCCGTCAACGCATGGGTAAACCGGAGGCCTTTGGCATAGATCAACTCGCCGCGCCTTCCGCAAGCCAGGGCACCCGGCTTATCGGACACCGGGTAAGGCATCTCGAGCAAACCGACGGCCTGAGCGCCTTCCTCTGCCCCTTCCTATAATCCTCGGATTCCACCTTTCACAGGCTGGCGCGGTTTTCGCACCCCGAAAGCCGCTGCCAGCCTGCATTCGTCTTTGCGGTGACCGATCTCATGAGCGCTACACAAGAAAACCAGACCTACGACCCACGTGCCGTCGAGGCCCGTGCCCAACAGCACTGGAATGACCGCGACGCCTACCGCGTCACCGAAAGCAAGGACAAAAAGGCCTTCTACGCCTGCTCGATGCTGCCCTACCCCTCGGGCAAGCTGCACATGGGCCACGTGCGCAACTACACGATCAACGACATGCTCACGCGCTACCTGCGCATGAACGGTCACAACGTGCTGATGCCCATGGGCTGGGACGCCTTCGGCCTGCCGGCTGAAAACGCCGCCTTGAAGAACAAGGTGCCGCCCGCCGCCTGGACGTACGACAACATCGCCTACATGAAGAAGCAGATGAAGGCGATGGGCCTGGCGATCGACTGGTCGCGCGAGATCGCCACCTGCCAGCCCGAGTACTACAAGTGGAACCAGTGGCTGTTCATCAAGATGCTGGAAGCCGGCGTGTGCGAGCGCCGCACCCAGACCGTGAACTGGGACCCGGTGGACCAGACCGTGCTGGCCAACGAGCAGGTGATCGACGGCAAGGGCTGGCGCTCGGGCGCCCCGGTTGAAAAACGCGAGATCCCCGGCTACTACCTGAACATCACCAAGTACGCCGACGAGCTGCTGAGTGCCGTGGCGAATCCCGAAGACCCGAACTACCTGAGCGGCTGGCCCGAGCGCGTGCGCCTGATGCAGGAGAACTGGATCGGCAAGTCCGAGGGCGTCCGTTTTGCCTTTGCCCATGACATCAAGGGCGCCGATGGCCAGCTGATCAACGGCGGCCAGCTGTGGGTCTTCACCACCCGCGCCGACACCATCATGGGCGTGACCTTCTGCGCCGTGGCGCCGGAGCACCCATTGGCTGTGCACGCGGCGGCGGGTAACGCCAAGCTGCAAGCCTTCATCGAAGAGTGCAAGACCGGCGGCACCACCGAAGCCGAACTGGCCACGCAAGAGAAGAAGGGCGTGCCCACTGGTCTGTTTGTCACGCACCCGATCACCGGCGAGCAGGTCGAGGTCTGGGTCGGCAACTACGTGCTGATGTCGTATGGCGATGGCGCCGTGATGGGCGTGCCTGCGCATGACGAGCGTGACTTTGCGTTTGCGAAGAAGTACGGCATCGCCATCAAGCAAGTGATCGGCGTGGAAGGCGAAACCTTCAGCACCGACGCCTGGGCCGAGTGGTATGGCGACAAGCAAAAGGGCGCCTGCGTCAACTCCGGCGAACTCAACGGCCTGGCCTACAAGGACGCCGTCAACAAGGTCGCCGACCTCCTCATCGCCAAGGGCGTGGGCGAGAAGAAGACCACCTGGCGCCTGCGCGACTGGGGCATCAGCCGCCAGCGCTACTGGGGCACCCCCATCCCCATCATCCATTGCGACAGCTGCGGCCCCGTGCCCGTGCCCGAGAAGGACCTGCCCGTGGTCCTGCCCGAAGACGTGGTGCCCGATGGCAGCGGCAACCCGCTGAAACTCCGTCCCGACTTCCTCAACGTCGGCTGCCCCCAATGCGGTAAACCAGCAAAACGCGAAACCGACACGATGGACACCTTCGTGGATTCGAGCTGGTACTTCATGCGCTACACCTGCGCCGACAACGCGCAAGCCATGGTCGACGAGCGCACCAACTACTGGATGGGCGCCAGCAATGCCGCAGGCAACCGCGGCATGGACCAGTACATCGGTGGCATCGAGCACGCCATCCTGCACCTGCTGTATGCGCGCTTCTGGACCAAGGTCATGCGCGACCTGGGCCTGGTCAAGATCGACGAGCCCTTCAAGAAGCTGCTCACACAGGGCATGGTGCTCAACCACATCTACTCGCGCCGCACGGCGCAAGGCGGCATCGAATACTTCTGGCCGCACGAGGTCGAAAACACCTTTGACGCCAACGGCAAGATCAACGGTGCCAAGCTCAAGGCCGACGGCTCGGCCATCGAGTACGGTGGCGTGGGCACCATGTCCAAGTCCAAGAACAACGGCGTGGACCCGCAGGAGCTGATCGACACCATGGGCGCCGACACGGCCCGCCTGTTCACCATGTTCGCCTCGCCCCCCGAGCAAACGCTGGAGTGGAGCGCCGCAGGCGTGGAAGGCGCGCACCGCTTCGTCAAGCGCGTGTGGAACTTCGGTGCCAAGAACGCCGAGGCGCTGAAAACCGCTGGCACCGTGGTGCAGGCCGAACTGAGCGCCGAGGCCAAGGCCCTGCGCCGCGAGGTCTACGTCATCCTCAAGCAGATCAGCTACGACTACGAGCGCATGCAGTACAACACCGTGGCCTCCGGCGCGATGAAGCTGCTCAATGCACTCGAAGCGCACAAGGGCGACACGCCGGCTGACCTGGCTGTGCTGCGCGAAGGCTACAGCGTGCTGCTGCGCGGCCTGTACCCCGCCTGCCCGCACCTCACGCACGTGCTGTGGGAAGACCTGGGCTATGCCGCCCAGGACGGCCAAGGCGACCTGCTGGACGCACCCTGGCCCACCGTGGTCGAAGCCGCCCTGGTGCAAGACGAGATCGAGCTGATGCTGCAGGTCAACGGCAAGCTGCGCGGCTCGATCAAGGTCAGCCCCAACGCCGACAAAGCCGCCATCGAGGCCGCCGCCCTGGCCAGCGAGGACTTCGCCAAGTTTGCCGAAGGCAAGCCGGCCAAGAAGGTCATCGTGGTACCGGGCCGCCTGGTCAACGTGGTGGTGTGAAGCGCATGAACCACGCACGCCGCCACTGGCTGAGCCAGACCCGCCGCCTGACCCTTGCCGTGGCCGCCGTCACGGCCATGGGCGTGCTGGGCGCCACCAGCGGCTGCGGCTTCAAGCTGCGCCGCAACTACGACATGGCCTTCAAGACCATCCAGCTCACCGGCTTTGCGGGCAACTCGCCCATGGCCGCCGAGCTGGCCCGCGCACTCGAAGCCTCCGGCGTGTCCGTGGTCGACAGCACCCTGGCGGCCGCACAGGCAGCTTCTTCGGCCACCGTGCCCAGCAGCCACATCGTGTTCGAGGCCCTGCTGGACAAGCGCGACATGGCGGTATCCACCACCACGGCCTACGGCCAGATCCGTGACGTGACCGCCCGCAACACCCTGCGCTTCCAGATCAAGCGCGGAGATGGCAGCACCCTGCTGCCCGCCGCCGACATCGCACTGGCGCGCGACATGACCTACAACGAAAAGGACGCCCTGGCCAAGCAGGACGAACTGGCCGCGCTGCACAAGGCCATGCAGTCCGACATCGTCAACCAGTTGCTGCGCCGCTTGGCGGCCATCCGGCCTGATCAGCTGATCACACCCAGCGAGCCGCAGCTGCCATCGGTGGTGCACGCCCCCTCGGCGCCATCGGCCCCTGACGCCGCCGCGTCACGCTGAGCCGCCCCGAACCGAGCACCCCAAGGCCCCATGCAACTGCGCCTGGATCAACTCGCCGCCCACCTGCAGAAAGCTGCCGGTGCGCTCAAGCCCATCTACACCCTGTATGGCGACGAGCCCCTGCTGGTGCAGGAAGGTGGCGATACGGTGCGCCAGGCCGCACGCGCCGCTGGCTACACCGAGCGCCAGGTGCACACCGTCACCGGCGCCTACTTCGACTGGTCCAGCCTGCTGGGTGCGGCCAGCGAGATGTCGCTCTTCGGGGACAAGCAGTTCATCGAGATCCGCATCCCCTCGGGCAAGCCCGGCAAGGACGGCTCGCAGGCCCTGCAGCAATACTGCGAAGCCGCACAAGGCAACGATGGGGTGATCACCCTGGTCACCCTGCCCCGCCTGGACAAGACCCAGCAAGGCAGCGCCTGGTTCACCGCGCTGGACGGCATCGGCATGACCCTGCGCTGCGACCCCATCGAGCGGCAGCAGCTGCCCCTGTGGATCGCGCAGCGCCTGGCCGCACAAGGCCAGCAGGTCGAGCCCGGTGAGGCCGGCCAGCGCACCCTGGCCTTCTTCGCCGACCGCGTGGAAGGCAACCTGCTGGCGGCGCACCAGGAAATCGTCAAGCTCGGCCTGCTGCACCCACCCGGCACGCTCACCATCGAGCAGATCGAAGAAGCCGTGGTCGACGTGGCCCGCTTCAATGTGTTCAAGCTCAGCGAAGCGGTGCTGTCCGGCCAGATCGAGCGCACGCTGCGCATGATCGACGGCCTGGAGGCCGAAGGCGAGGCCGCCGTGCTGGTGCACTGGGCCCTGGCCGAAGACATCCTGGCCCTGCACCGCGCCCGCGCCGCCCTGGATGGCGGCAAGCCTCTGCCCATGGTGCTGCGAGAGCAACGCGTCTGGGGCCCGCGCGAGCGCCTGTTCGAACGCATCCTGCCGCGCACCCGCGGCCCCGCCCTGGCCCGCCTGGTGGCCTCGGCCAGCACGGTGGACGGCATCGTCAAGGGCCTGCGCCACCCGCAATGGCCCGAAGACCCGTGGGAAGCCTTGCGCCGCCTGGCGCTGCAACTGGCCAAGGTCGCCAGCGCCTGATCTCGTCAGGCGCCCCTGAAGCGCCCTTAACGCGCCCCTGACGCCCCCCTGACTCAGGGCCATCCTGCGCTGGAAAGCCCGCACAGGCCGCCGCCAAGGCGGTTGTTATAGTGCCCCGGCACCTGTTGGATGGCGCCCGATCAATCTTGTTCACACGGCGCCGAACCCGAGCTGGAACCCTGTTGTGGCCGCCCCTGATCTGATCCCGCTGAACCGATCCGAACACATGTACTGGGCCGCCGAAGGCTACCTCGGCCCCATCAACATCCCCTTCGTCCTGCGCTTCGATGCGCCCGTGAGCACCGAGCTCATGCGCCAGACCATGCGCGAGCTGGCCACGGCCTTCCCGCGCATGCGCGGCGTCATCGAACCCACGGCCTTCAGCTACAAGCTGCGCATCCTCAGCGACGAGCGCCAGATCGACCAGCTGTTCGACAACGCCTTTCGCGTGCAGCCAGGTGTGGACGCGTCCTCGCGTGAAGCCCTGCGGGCCCTGCACGACGAGTTCATGAACCACAGCATCTGCATGGAGCGTGGCTTGCCCTGGGTGGCGCGCTTCGTGCCGCACCCCACGCAACCCGCCCTGCTGTTTGCCATCAACCACATCATTGGCGACGGCCGCTCGATGGTGCAGATGCTGTGCGCCATCATGGCCCGTCTCAGCGGCCAGCCGATGACCGCCTGCCAGGTCGACAACCCCACCATGCTGCCGGCCGTGATGCCGCCCAAGTGGTGGCAATGGCCCGCCAACATCGCCCGCTGGTGGCGCAACAGCCGTGCCGACAAGGCCGCGGCCCATGGGCGCCACATCGTCACGCTCAACCGCCAGCCCAGCACGCGCTACACCACCACGGGGATCTGCTACCACGACATCCCCTGCCCGGCCGACACCATGAAGGCCCTGGCCAAGCGGTACGGCACCACGGTCAACACCCTGCTCACGGCCATCGTGGGCAACACCTTCCTGGCCCTGGCCGAGCAGGACCCCCAGGCCACCGCCGCCATCCGCATCTCGGTGGATTTGCGCCGCTACTTCCCAAAACGCACGGCGCCCGAGTTCGGCAACTTCGTGCACTCGTTCACGATCCTGGCCAACCGGCAGGCCTCCATGGGCGAGCAGATCAACGACCTGGAAAACCAGGTCAAGACCCACCTGGCACGCTACAGCTCGCGCGACTACGCCCTGCCCCTGCTGTTCTACGAGCTGCTGCCCTTGCTGGGCCGCCGCCTGTTCAGCTACCTGATCTTCAACAGCAAGGTCAAAGGCAGCCTGCCCACCTTGAGCTGCCACTTCAGCAACCTGGGCGCCTGCGAGTTCATCAACCCCAAGGACGCCAGCGTCCGCCTGCATGAACTCTGGCCGGCCACCCTCAGCACCGTCTTCCTGATCGGGGCCGTGATCCTCAACGGCAAACAGTTCCTGTGCCTCGTCCACCAGAAAGACGAAATACCGCACGAAGCGGTGGAGGCTTTCCGCGCCGAGTTCGACCGGCAGATTCAACGCGTCATGCAGGAGTCGCAGGCCACGTGAAGTCCCACACGAAATAGGGTGTTTTTGTGGCCCTCATGGGCACGCCCCACCCTTCACCCCCGCGCCAAGATAGCCGATAGACAGAGGTCAGACAAAAGTGACCCACGTTTCTAAAGGCTGTATATGGAACGGATCGAGCAACAACAAACCAGTACAAAGACGATTCCGGCAAAATGTGAACCTCAGGCCCAGGCGCGGCCAGACCATGTGACCGGAACATCCGCATGCAGTTGGCTGGATTCCGCCATGGCCATCTGGTTGCGCGACGATGACGCCCGGCGCCTGATGCGCCCGGATCACGCCCCGGGCACCTGCTGATCGCCGAGGTCTACCCGCCCCTCCATGCTGCCTGCCCTCTTCAACCCGGAAAAGCTGCAGACGCGGATCGTTGCCGTGTACCTGGGCCTGCTGCTGGTCATCCAGGCCGTCAGCTACTGGTTCATTCAGGACAGCATCGACCACAACGCCCGCACCGCCATCCGCGCGGAGCTGACCACCAGCGAGCGCGTCTTCCTGCGCCTGCTCGGGCAGAACAACGCCAACCTGGACCAGGCCACCCGGGTGCTGTCGGCCGACTACGGCTTTCGCTCGGCCGTGGCCAGCGGCGACCAGGAAACGGTGCAGTCTGCCCTGGTCAACAACAGTGACCGCATCCACGCCAACCTGGCGCTGTTCACCGACAACGACTTCCAGCTCAAGGCCAGCACCATCCCCCAGGCCGATCACTTCCTGGCCGCCGTTCGCCGTTACGCCAGCCAGATGCAGGCCGGCGGCGCGCAGCAGTACCAGGTCGAGGTGATCGACGGCCAGCCCTACCAGATCGTGGCCGTGCCTGTGCGGGCGCCTGCCACCATTGGCTGGGTGGGCATGGGCTTCAAGATCGACCGCCAGTTGCTGCAGGACATGAACAGCCTGTCCGGCATGGAAGTGGCGCTCATGCTGCGCGAAAACAGTGGCGACTGGCGCGTGGTCGTGGCCACGATGGACACCGCCAGGTGGCCCGACGTGGCCGCCGCCTGGGAAAAACCCATCAACGACGGCGATGCCCAGGGCGTGGCCATGCGCGTGGGCGGCACCGAATACAGCGCCTTGCCCGTGACGCTGCCCGGCGCCCCCGGCCAGTCGCCCACCACGGCCTTGCTGATGCGTTCGGTGGACAAGGCCCTGGAGCCGTTCAACCAGCTCAAGTTCAAGCTGCTGCTGCTCACGGCCGTGGGCCTGGCGGTGTTTGCCATGGGCAGCCTGGTCACGGCGCGGCGCATCACCACGCCGCTGCGCGTGCTGTCCAGCTCGGCGCGCCGCCTGGAGCGCGGCGACTACGGTGCCGAAGTGCGCACTGTGTTCAAGGGCGAGATCGGCGAGCTGGCCCAGTCCTTCGAGACCATGCGCCAGGCCATCCAGGCCCGTGAAGGCGAGATCCGCCGTCTGGCTTACCAGGATGCCCTGACCGACCTGCCCAACCGCGAGCAGTTCCGCCATGACCTGCGCCAGGCCATCCAGAAGGCCGACGAAGACGGCACGCCTTGCGCCGTGCTGCTGCTGGACATGGACCGCTTCAAGCACGTCAACGACGTGCTGGGCCACCGCTTTGGCGACCGCCTGCTGCGCGCCGTGGCCGAGCGCCTGCGCAACGACGCCCTGACCGAGCGCGACGTACTGGCGCGCCTGAGCGGCGACGAGTTCGCCATCCTGCTGCAAGCCACCGATGCCAAGGCCGCCTTCCCGGTGGCCCAGCGCATTCTGGCCGCCTTCGAACGCCCCATCACCCTGGACGACCACACCGTGGACCTGGGCGCGGGCATCGGCGTGGCCAGCAGTCCCGAACATGGCGTGGACGCCGACACCCTGCTCAGCCGCGCCGAAGTGGCCATGTACGCCGCCAAGCAGAACCAGTCCGGCACGGTGACCTACCACCCCGGCCTGGACTCGACCAGCGAAGAGTCGCTGACCATGCTCAGCGAGCTGCGCTCGGCCGTGGACCAGCAGCAGCTGCGCCTGTTCCTGCAGCCCAAGATCAACCTGCGCACCGGCGAAGTGCTGGGCGCCGAAGCCCTGGTGCGCTGGGAGCACCCGGTGCGCGGCATGGTGCCGCCCATGCGCTTCATTCCCTTCGCCGAGCAGACGGGCTTTGTGCGCGTGCTGACCATGTGGATGATCGAGCAGGTCGCCCAGATGAGCCACGCGCTCACCGAGCAGGGCATGCGCATGAAGCTGGCGGTCAACCTGTCCACACGCGACCTGATGGACCAGGAGTTGCCGGTCAAGCTCGAAAAGGTGCTCGAGCGCTACAGCATCGACCCCGGCCTGCTCGTGCTGGAGATCACCGAAAGCGCCATCATGGACGACCCCCAGCGCGCGCTGCAGACGCTCAACCGCCTGCACACCATGGGCCTGAAACTCTCCATCGACGACTTCGGCACCGGCTACTCCTCCCTGGCTTACCTGAAGCGCCTGCCCGTGGACGAACTCAAGATCGACAAGTCCTTCGTGATGAACATGGAAAGCGACCTGCAGGACGCCAAGATCGTGCGCTCCACGGTGGACCTGGCCCACAACCTGGGCCTGACCGTGGTGGCCGAAGGCGTGGAAAGCGCCAAGTCCTGGAAGCTGCTCGACAGCCTGTCGTGCGACGAGGTGCAGGGCTACTTCATCGCCAAGCCCATGCCCGGGGCGCAGTTCGCCAACTGGGTCAAGCAGTGGGTGCCACCGGACACCACACACGAGCACCTGCCCAGCGAGTTTGCGGACATGTTCTGAGGCGGGGCAGCCCGCTCACAGCGCCTTGGCCAAGGTCTTGTACGCCTCGATCTGATCGGCCGGCAAGCCCAACAAGGCCGCGCTCGGCACCGCACCTTGCGCCGCCTGATGCTGCTGCACCTCGATCAGGCGCTGTGCATCGCCCAGGCGCGGCAGCACCGGCCCGGCGAACATCACCTGGCCCTGGTAGGCCACCAGCAGCGTCGGGAAGGTCTCGATGTCCACGTCACCCACAAAATCGGCTTCGTCTTCGATGTCGATCCAGCGGTAGCGGTGCCCGGGCTTCATCTGCTGCAATTGAGCGAAGGTGGCCTCGTACTCGCGGCAGGTGCCGCACCAGGCGGCGCACAGGCAGACAACATCCAACACGACGTCAGGAATGGGCTCAGACATGATCGGATTGTGTCACCAGCCGGGCCAGGGCATCGAGCGCCACTCGCACCTTGGGCGTGCCGGCGCTGCGCGGCTGCATGACCGCGTACATGTCCAGCGCGGGGGCTTCCCATTGCGGCAGCACCCGCTGCAGACGCCCTTGGGCCAAGGCCTCGCGCGCGTCCCATTCCGCCAGCAAGGCCACGCCCAGCCCCGCTTCGCACATGTGCTGCACCCAGGCCTGGTTGTTGCCGCTCACACGCACCGGCCACGACGGCTGCAGCTCGGGCCCCTGCCCTTGGCGCTGCAGGCCCACGCGCTGCACGCCCTTGCCCGTGTCCAGCGCCACCCACTCGAATGCGCTCGCCTCATCAGGGTGCTCGGGCAGCGGCCCGCAACGCGCCAGGTAGGCCGGCGAGGCGCACAGGATCATGGCCATGCGGCCCAGCTTGCGCGCCACCCAGTTGCTGTCGGGCAGGTGCCCGAAGCGCACCGCCACGTCGATGCGCTGGCCCACCAGGTCACTCATGGCGTCGTCGGCCAGCACGTGCAACTGCAGGCCGGGGTGGCGCAGCAGCACCGGCGCCAGAGCCCGGCTCAAGTGGGCCAGAAAGCCCGCGGGCGCCGTCAGGCGCAACTCGCCCGAGGGCGCGTCCTGGATGGTCTGCAAGGCCTGCTCGGCGCGGCGTGCAGCCTCCACCATGGCCACGCACTCGCGGTGAAACGAGGCGCCCGCCGTGGTCAGGCGCACCTGGCGTGTGGTGCGCGCCAACAGTGGCAAGCCCAGGCTCTGTTCCAGCGCACGCACCTGCTGGCTGACGGCCGAGGTGGTGGTGCCCAGCGCCCGCGCCGCCGCGCCGAACGAGCCCTGCTCCACCACCGTCACCAGCGTGGCCATGCGTTTGAGTTGATCAAACATGAAGTTTTTCTAAACAATGATTGCTGATTGTGGGGACTTCCGCGCTGATTGTGAAGCCCGTATCGTTCAGGCATCGGCTCACGGCCTCACTTCAGACAAGGACAGCACCATGCACATCGCACTCATCGGCGCCACGGGTTTCGTCGGCTCGGCCATCCTCGCCGAACTCCTGCAACGCGGCCACCAGGTCACCGCCCTGGCGCGTGACCCCGCCAAGGTCGCCCCCCAAGCCGGCCTCACCGTGGTGCAGGCCGACGTTCAACAGGCCAGCCAGGTCGCCCAGGCCGTGAAGGGCCACGATGCCGTCATCAGCGCCTACAACGCCGGCTGGGCCAACCCGAACCTGTACGACGACTTCATGGCCGGCAGCCGCGCCATCACCGCGGGGGTGAAGGCAGCGGACGTGCCCCGCCTGCTGGTCGTGGGCGGCGCGGGCAGCCTGTACGTGGCCCCCGGCGTGCAACTGGTGGACACGCCCGAGTTCCCCGCGCAATGGAAGGTGGGCGCCACCGCCGCGCGCGACGCGCTCAAGCTGCTGCAGGCCGAACAGGATCTGGCCTGGACCTTCGTCTCGCCCCCTGTGATGCTGCACCCCGGTGAGCGCACGGGCACCTTCCGCCTGGGTGGCGACGATGTCTTGATGACGGACAAGGGCCCCGCCGAGATCTCGACACCCGACCTGGCCGTGGCCATCGTCAACGAGATCGAGCAGCCGCAGCACCTGCGCCGCCGCTTCACCGCCGGTTATTGAGGATTGATGCGGATCCAGATGGTCTTCAACTCGGTGTACTTGTCCAGCGCATGCAGGGACTTGTCCCGCCCGTTGCCTGACTGCTTGTAGCCGCCGAAAGGCACGGTGATGTCGTCTTCATCGTACTGGTTGACGTGCACCGTGCCTGCCTTCAAGGCCCGCGCCACGCGGTGCGCCCGGTCGATGTGCTGGCTCCACACGCTGGCCTGCAGCCCATAAGGCGTGCCATTGGCGATGCGGATGGCCTCGGCCTCGTCCTTGAAGCGGATCACGCTGAGCACGGGCCCGAAGATCTCTTCCTGCGCGATCTTCATCTCGTGGCGCACACCATCGAACACCGTGGGCTGCACATACTGCCCGCCCGCCTCGGCCAGCGCCTGCGCACCACCGGCCACGCAACGCGCGCCTTCTTGCCGGCCTGCGTCGATGTAGCCCAGCACCGTGCGCAACTGGCCTTCGTCCACCAAGGCGCCCATCACCGTGGATGGGTCCAGCGGGTCGGCCGGCTGGTAGCGCGTGGTCTGCGCCACGATGCGCGCCACCATCTCGTCGGCCACGGCTTCATGCACCAGCAGGCGTGACGGCGCGTTGCAGGATTCGCCCTGGTTGAAAAACAGCGAACCCGCCACCGTGTCCGCCGCACGCTCGATGCTGTCGGCATCGTCAAACACGATGAAGGCCGACTTGCCACCCAGCTCATTGAACACGCGCTTGAGGTTGCTCTGCGCCGAATAGGCCAGCATCTGGCGGCCCACGCGCGTCGAGCCCGTGAAGCCCAGGGCGTCCACGTCCATGTGCAGGGCCAGTGCCTGGCCCGCCTCGTGGCCATAACCCGGCACCACGTTGAACACGCCCTCGGGCAAGCCCGCCTTGATCGCCAGCTCGGCCAGCTTCAAGGCGCTCAAAGGTGATTTTTCAGAAGGCTTGAGGACGACGCTGTTGCCGCAAGCCAGCGCCGGCCCCAGCTTCCAGGCCGCCATCAGCATGGGGTAGTTCCAGGGGACGATGGCGCCCACCACGCCCACCGGCTCACGCTGGATCAGGGCCAGCGCGGTGTGGGCTGTGGGCGCGATCTCGTCGTACACCTTGTCGATGGCCTCGCCAAACCAGTTGATGCAACGCGCCGCCAGGGGCACGTCCACGCTCAGGCTGTATTGAATGGGCTTGCCCATGTCCAGCGTTTCCAGCAAGGCGAGTTCGTCCTTGTGCTGAACCATCAACTCGGCAAAACGCTGCAGCACGCGCTTGCGCTCGGCCGGCGCCTGGCGGGCCCAGCGGCCGTCTTCAAAAGCGCGGCGGGCCGACTGCACGGCGGCGTCCACATCGGCCGCATCGCACCGCGCCACCGCCGTGAGCACCCGCCCATCGATGGGCGAGCCGCTGTCAAAACTGGCACCACTGAGGGCGGCCACACGCTGCCCCTCGATGAAGGCGCGGCCATCCAGGCGGTGCTCGTTGATCAAGGCATCGGCGCGGTCTCGCCAGATACGGGCTTGCGGGCTGGCGGCTGGGAAGGCGGTCATGGCGAAACTCCTGCAATCTGTGCGAGGTCTTTGCGCTTAGTCTAGCCATCTGCCTGCACGGCCGCATCAAACTCGCAGACAATGGACCACATGTGCCGGAATGATTTGACATGCGCCTGACCGTCTACACGGACTACACGCTCAGGGTGATGATGTTCCTGGCGATCAAGCATCGCTCGGGTGAACTTTCGCGCATCGACGACATCGCCCAGGCTTACGC
Organism: Aquabacterium sp. NJ1; assembly: GCF_000768065.1. Lineage (NCBI taxonomy): Bacteria > Pseudomonadati > Pseudomonadota > Betaproteobacteria > Burkholderiales > Sphaerotilaceae > Aquabacterium > Aquabacterium sp. NJ1. The sequence goes on from NZ_JRKM01000001.1 coordinate 2,414,923, forward strand.
CATCTCGCGCAGCCACCTGACCAAGATCGTGCATGAGCTGGGCCACAGCGGCCTGGTGGTCACCGTGCGGGGCCGCAGTGGCGGCATGCAACTGGCGCGCCCACCCGAGCAGATCACGGTGGGCGAGATCGTGCGCCTGGCCGAGAAGGACTTTGCCGTGGTGGCCTGCCATGACCCTGACACCCTGGACATCTGCGCCATCCAGCCCGCCTGCAATCTGCAGCGGGTGCTGCGACGCGCCATGGCCGCCTTCATGCGCGAGCTCGACGAACTGACGCTGGCTGGTGCCATCACGGCCCCGTCGGCCGCAGCCAGCCTGCTGGGCCTGGCCACCGAGACGCCCGTCGCGATGCCCGTCAAAGGCAGCGGCCGCGTCAAGCCACGCGGTTGACCGTCAAGGCCAGGATCACGAGCCCGAGCGGGCCGTAGGCCATGAAGATGTTGATCGCCCACTGAAAGGTCGGGCTGGCATGGCCCAGTTCCAGAAAGCGGCGCGCCACGATCTGGGCCTTGATCCACACCAGCGCCGCCACGATCAAGGCAGACGCCGACACCCCGCTGCCCCGGTGCGTCAGCAGCAGGCTGGCGGCAGACAGCACGACCAGCGCCAGCCAGGCCAGCGCCGCGCCCTTGTTTGATGCAAGCTTGTGGTTCATGTCGGCCTCACACAAAGGCGTAGAAGAACGAGAAGATCATCAGCCACACGATGTCGGTCGCGTGCCAGTACACCGCCAGCGCCTCCACGCTGCGCCGGTTGAAGCGGTTCAGCCAGATGCAGGTGGTCAACCACGTCATGCCCATGATCCCCCACGAGGCGTGGATCAGGTGGTTGAGCGTGAGGTAGTAGTACACGGTGACGAACACATTGCCCGCCGCGCTCAGGTGGTGCGCGTTGTTGGACTGGATCTCCAGGTACTTGATGACGGGGTACAGGCAGGCGCACAACAAGGCCGCCAGGATCCACCAGCGTGCTGACTTCTGGTCATCGGCACGCAAGGCATCCACCGTGCGCGACATGAAGAACCCGGCGCTGACCATCACCAGCGTGATGGCCATGCCAGCCAGCGCCGACAAGCGCCCCGCGCCATCGCGGAAGGCGGCCGGGTCCAGCACGCGGGCGCCAAAGTACACCGAGAACAATACCGAGAACTCGAAGAACTCCAGGCAGATGCCGACCCACATGCCGGTGTAGCCCAAGGCCGGGCCGCGCGCCGCACGCGGCGGGGCGGGCAAGGGGGCAGCTGCTGCAATGGCCATGGTCAACTCACGCGGCGACGCGCGCCTGGTCGAACAGCACGTTGTTTTCCAGATGGATGTGGGCCATCAGGTCCTTGCGGAAGGCGCGCAGCCCCAGGTAGAGCGCCTGCCAGGTGTTGCAGGCGCCGGGTGGCGGCGTCATGTCCTGGGTCAAGGCTTCGACGCGCTCAAGGTTCTCGCCATGGTGGTTGTGCTCGGTCAGCATCACCTGGATCGGCCCTTGCGAGGCGTTGTACTCGTGCGCCTTGAGCAGCGGGAAGAGGATGCTTTCCTCGCGCTCCATGTGGCTGGCCAGCTCCGAATTCATCTCGGTCAGCAGCTTCGTCAGGCCCAGTGGGCAGGCCGGGTGTTCACGGTGAACGGCCTCGACACGCTTGGCCAGGCGAGCCAGTTCGGGCAATTGCTCACGGTGGCGCGCGTGGAAGTAGGACTGGATGTGGTCCACCAGCTCGGGCATGTCCTCGTCCGCCCACTGGCGCGGGGCCACCTCCGCCTGCGACACCAGTTGCGCCAGCCGCGCCGCAATCGGTGCCGCATCCAGCCCCTTCTTGGCGGCAGCCTCCTGCAGGGTGTGGGCACCGCCGCAACAGAAGTCGAGCTTGTAGTCATGGAACACATCGGTGGCACCCGGCACCTCCCGTGCGATCTGCCCCAGGGATTGCTGCATGAATGTCATGGTCGGATCTCTCTCTCGCTAAAACATTCATGAATGATATATGTTTTGATAAAGAAGTGCACTACTCCCTTCGAACGAGGGGCCGAGGGGCAGACTGTGACCTTTATCATGCTCGCGCGCGGCATGAGACCGTGTCCGAAGAACCTTGAACAAATCTACACAGGGAGTGTGTCGTCATGGACCAGTCACGTCCGAACAATGGCCTGCGCGTTGCAGGCATCGCGCTTTTGAGCGCCCTTGCGCTTACCGCATGTGGAGGCGGAGGTGGGGCGCCGGCTCCAGCGGACAACGGATCGCTGCCAAGCAACACGGGCGGCGGTTCAGGTACCGGCTCGGGCGGATCGAACACCCCTTCGACGTCAACATCTCAAAGCGTTTTCAGGGTCAGCGAAACCAGCCAGAGCACCAGCACGGGCAGCACGCGTCAATTGGTGGTGGTTGACTCGCGCAACCACACCGCCGTACTGAAGCTCGACCTGCCCGCACACAGCGCCGCAGGAGCGGACTGGTATGTGAGCGACCGCTACACCGCCGCCAGCGATGGCGCATCCGCCCACATTGATGGGGCCAGCCAGCTCTACGTCATTCAGAACCGCCATGTCGCCCGCGTCGATCTGCGGGGCACCACGGTGGGCACGCCTCAAACCGTTTCCAACATCAGTGACGCATGCGGCTTCGCACGAACGGGCTTCATCGAGCTCGGCCTGGACGGCACGCAATCCTGGCTGGAGGTGGTCACCGCCGGCCCTGACGGCCAATGTGACCAGACCAGCGACAACGGCGTCACCCTCGTGGACTCGAACGCCGGCCCCACACAAGCAGGTATCCAGGGGGGCAGCAACGGTCTCGAATTGATCGAAACCATCCAGGACAATCTCTCGAGCCCCGCTACCGGCATCCTCGCACTTGACCGCAGCACCGCCAAGCTAGGGGTGTACAGCACCGACCTCAAGACCGTGCTCTACCCGGTGGCGGTTTCAGATCACGTGGTTCAAAAGAATGAGCGCGCACAGTCCATCGGGCACCTGCCATCAGCGCCCTTCCAGGGGCTGGTCCAGCTGGGCTCATCCCTTTATGTCAGCAGCATCAGCAACGGCCAGATGGTGCTGGGTAGCCCGGTCCTGCAATTGGCCACACCGGAAAGCTACCCGCGCACAACCGCAGACAGCCAGAACCTCTACCTCGCCAATGGCACCGACCTGATCGTGATTTCACCCACTGGCTCCATGAGCAAGCTGGGCAACCTGGCTGCAGCGGCTGGCAGGGTGAGCGGCATGTGGGTGTCTCAGAGCTCGGTGCTTGTCCAGCAAACGCTGGACACGACCCAGCCGGGCACCAACGCAACACTGACCGCCTTCAGCAAAAGCAATGGCACCGCGACGGTATTGGCGCAAGGTGCATCGCCGTCAGACGGTCAGGTGGTCGGCGTGGTGAACGACACGGTGTTCTTCAGACAGACCGGCACCAACCCCAACGCCTCTTGGCTCTCGGACATCTTCAAGACGACGGCACAAGGCGGCACACCGACTCCCGTCGCGACAGGGGTCTACATCTCCGCCTACATGTGGTCGCCGCAAATCCGCCTGAGTGGCATTGACGTGCTGCAGGTGGTGTGGTGTGAACCGCTGTCGGGCGCGACCGATTGCAGCAACGCACCGCTGCTGAGCTACAACTTGAGCACGGGGCAGAAACTCACCTTGGGCACGGTCCCATTGGACGCCGGTTGGGCCAACGTCGTGGCTTACGCGAGCAACGAGCCCTTTGCGGCACGGACCAATCTGATGGAGTTGTGGCGCTATGGCGGTCCGCCTGCTTATGGCCGGGACGTGGTCCTCTGGACCTACAACGCCGACACCGCGAACTCGCTCACCAAGGTCACCACACCTTGAGTCACAATGTCCTCCTCGGATGCCAATGAGGAGGACACCATGCCGGTGATCGTGGTCGCCAATCCAAAGGGCGGCGTGGGCAAATCCACGCTGTCCAGCAACATCGCGGGCTACTTCGCCCGCCAGGGTCATGCCGTGATGCTGGGCGATGTCGATCGCCAGCAATCCTCGCGCTTGTGGCTCAAGCTGCGCCCCGACAACCTCCCCCAGATCCAGAGCTGGGACATCACTGACGACCACATCGCGCGCCCGCCCAAAGGCACCACGCACATCGTGCTGGACACACCCGCAGGCCTGCATGGCCCTGGGCTGGACGCCGTGATGAAGCTGGCCGACAAGGTCATTGTGCCCCTGCAGGCCAGCGTGTTCGACATCTATGCCACGCAGGATTTCCTGGCCGAGCTGGCCAGGCGCAAGAAGAGCGACAAAGCCCAATTGGCCGTGGTCGGCAACCGCATCAAGGACCACACCAAGGCCACCGAGCACCTCAAGGAGTTCCTGCAGACGCTGGACATCCCCTTGCTCGGCCTGTTGCGCGACACCCAGAACTACGCCCACCTGGCCGCGCATGGCCTGAGCTTGTGGGACGTGGCCGCCACCAAGGTCGAGAAAGACCTGGATCAATGGGCCCCCATCCTCAAGTGGCTCAAGGACTGAGCTGATCGCCGTCGGCCTGGCCCACCGTCCGGCACTGGAGGGTGTGGCGGCCCGCCGCCTTGGCGGCGTACAAGGCGGCATCGGCCTCATCGGTCAGGCTCTGCGCACTCGTGGCGCCCAGCGGCACGCACACCGACACGCCGATGCTGACCGTGACATGGGGCGCCGTCAGTGAGGCCTCGTGTGGCAGCCGCAAGGCATCGACCTTGTGGATCAAGCGTGCTGCCAGTTCACAAGCACCCTCCGCATTCGTCCCCGGCAGCAGGATGACGAACTCCTCGCCGCCGTACCGCGCGGCCACGTCGCCCGGGCGGCGCACCACCCCGCCGATGGCCCCGGCGATCTCGACCAGGCAGTGGTCGCCTGCAGGGTGGCCGTAACGGTCGTTGTAGCGCTTGAAGTGGTCCACGTCGATCATCAGCAAGGCCAGGCTGGCGCGGTGGCGCCGCGCACGGTCCCACTCGCTGCGCAGGGCCTCGTCGAACACACGCCGGTTGGGCAGGCCGGTGAGCGCGTCCTTGCGCGCCAGCTCGGCCAGCTCCACATTGAGGCGCTGCACCTCCTGGCGCTCGTGGCTCAGCTGCATGGACTGCAGGAACATCATGCGGTCCTTGTCCTCGCGCATGGCCACCACCGACATCACCACCGTGGTCGTCAGCACGTAATGCCCGAAGAACAGCAGGCCGTAATGGAGGTTGGCCACCCAGGGCAGGGCCAGAAAGGGCAGCCCGCCAAGCACGCAACCCTTGAGGCAAGCCCGGATGGGCAGCTGCAGCGACAAGGTGCCGATCAGCACCACCAGCAAGGTGATGTAGACCTGATTGATCGCCAGGAATGCACTCGCCAGATTGAAGCCCGCCACCACCTTGATGGCGAGGATCAGCCCCAGCACCCAGGGTATCCACTTTTCGTAAGACAGGCGCCACGCCGGCTGGTGCGCCACCAGCAAGCCCAGCAGGATCGCCACCACCACCACGCCTTCGGTCGAGAACAGCAGGGTCAGGTCCGGCCCGTGCAGCTCGGCGGTGTAGAAGATCAGCGTGAAGGCCTGAAAGGCGATGAAGCTGATGGGCAGCAAGGGACCCCACAACTTCACCAGGCGGTTGAACTCCTCCAGGCGCTGCGCGCGGTAAGCTCGCTGGAGCTCCAGCGGGATCGGGTCCAACCAGCGCCGCTGCTGCAGCAACTGGTCGAAGTCATGGCGCGGATCGCCCATACAGCACTCCTCAAGCCATCACGCGCCATGGCGGGCGGCGAACAGCCCGATGGTTGCGCATCCATCAGAAGCTGACCACCACGGCGGTGCTCAACAACTGGTTGTTCTTCTTGTACGTATTGGACTTGGTGTCCAGGAACACCGGGCCGCTGGCCCAATCGTAGCGGTACTCCACCTTGAACACGGTACTCAGGTTGAAGGCGTAGTTCATGCCCAAGGTCAAAGCCGTGCGATCCACGCCCTTGTTCGGGTTGTCGATGTTGCCATCACCGTCGGCATCCACCTGAGCGGGGCCGATGCCATTGTGGTCATCAAAGGCCGAGTAGGTCAGCAAGCCCCCACCATTCTTGCTGTTGAAGATGCGATCCAGGCGGACCACCCCCTCCAGGCGAGGCTCGAACTTGTAGGCGACCAGGCCAGACAGGCCGGACCAGATGGCGTTGCGCAGCTCACCCGTGTTGGGATCAGCGGTGATAGATGCATGCTTCTGGCGCCCCCAGCTGGCCTGGCCTTGCACGGTCCAATCGCCACGGATGAAGTAGGCATCGAACTCGAACAAGTCGACACGGGAGCTGCCCGGATAAGCCACACCACTGCTCGGATCGGTGATGGCGTTCCCGTTGGCATCAAACGCCGCACCGTTGTGCGCCTTCCCATGCACCCCTGCAAACCCGAAGCCCTGGAACTCGCCCTTGGCATAGTCCACGCGGTAGGCCAGCACCGGCGTCTTTTCGTTGGCGTTGCGCTTGCTGGCGTTCATGTTGGCCACCACGCCCTTGACGATCCACTTGTCGCGCGTGAGCTCCATGCCGGCGCCCGTATACGCGGCGGGCAGCGTCAGATCGAACAGCAGGTTGTGCGTGATCAGCTTGTTGAGCGTGGGCTGCAGGTATTCATAACCGGACCAGTCCGGGATGTGGCCGGCAATGAAGCGGGTCTGCAGGTCGGTCAGCGGGATGGACACCGAGGCTTCGTGCAGGATCGAGGCACTGCCTTCCGACACGGCCTGGGTGCTGCGTTGCGGCGACAGCGTCAGGCGCCAGCGCGAGCCGCCTTCGGTCTCCTTGATGAAATCGATGGCCGCCGAACCAATGTAGGAATTGTCATAGGTGTAGCCACCATCACCCACCGAGTTCAGGAACTGGAAGCCCGCCTGGTGCTGGCGCTGGTTGAAGACAAAGGTCGGGTCCATGTAGCCGCTGACCTTCAGGCCCTTGAAGCCCAGCATGTCGCGCGAGTCTTCCAGGGCCTCCGTCTTGACGGCGATGCGGTTGAAGTCCTGCAGCTGATCCGGCGTCATGCCGGGCGCGGGGGCTTCGGCTGGCGGGCTGGCTTCCTTGCTCGCCTGCCTGGCCGTCTGCGCCTCCAGCTTCTTTTCCAGCTCGCCCACACGGGCCTTCAGGGCGCGCAGCTCGTTGAGCAGGTCCTGGGTCGTGTCAGCATGTGCAGGTGCGGCGGCGCTGGCCAGGCAGGCTGCCAGGGCCACGGGCATCAGGGACCAGGTTGTCTTGTGCTTCATCTTGCTGTGCTCCTTGTTTGATTCACGATACAAGCGGCAAGCCGAAGGTGTGCTGAAGGCCCGGACCAGGCCTTGAACTCAGCCCCTTGTGGCCTGCGCGATTTCCTGTGCGCGCCGCCGCTCGGCACGGGCCAGCGCATAACTGCCCCCCACCACGGCCAGCGACACCACGGCGATCACCACCGTGGCCACCGCATTGATGCTGGGGTCCAGCCCCAGGCGCGCACGCGAAAAGATCACCAGCGGCAGGGTGGACGAACCCGGCCCGGACAAGAAGGCAGCCAGCACCACATCGTCCAGCGACAGGGTGAAGGTCAGCAGCCAGGCCGAAGCCAGGGACTGCGCAATCATGGGCAGCGTCACCAGGAAGAAGACCTGCAGCGGGCGGGCACCGAGATCCTGCGCGGCCTCTTCCAGCTGCGGGTTGAGGTCTTGCAGGCGCGCCTGGATCACCACCGTGGCGTAGGCCATGCCCACCAGCAGATGGCCCAGCCAGATCGTGAGCATGCCGCGCTCGGGGTAGCCCAGCGCCCGCTGCACGGACACCAGCATCAGCAGCAGGGACAGGCCGATGATGACTTCGGGCATCACCAGTGGCGCATTGATCATGCCCACCATCAAGGTGCGGCCGCCAAAGCGCTTGAACTTCGCCAGCCCCCAGGCGGCCAGCATGCCCAGCACCACGGCCGAAGAGGCGGTACAAAAAGCAATCTGCAGCGACAACCACAGGCCACCAAGTATCTCGGTGTCTTCCAGCAGCTTGGTGAACCACTGCAGCGTGAAGCCGCCCCACACCGTGGGCAAGGGCGAGTTGTTGAACGAGTAGACCACCAGCGCCACGATGGGCAGGTACAGGAAGACAAAACCCGCCGTCAACCAGGCCCGCGCGATCCATTGCCCGCGCCGCTGGTAAGCCGGTATGGCCGCGGGCTTGCTCATCGGTGCGCCTCCTGGTCGGCCTGCGCCTTGTTGAACAGCGCCAGTGGCACCAGGATCAGCAGGATCATCACCACCGCCACGCTCGAGGCCATGGGCCAGTCATTGTTGGCGAAGAACTCGTCCCACAGCACGCGGCCGATCATCAGCGTCTGCGGGCCGCCCAGCAATTCAGGGATCACGAACTCGCCCACGCAGGGGATGAAGACCAGCATGGAACCCGCCACGATGCCCGCGCGGGACAGCGGCACCGTCACCTTCCAGAAGGCCACCCACGGCGTGGCGCCCAGGTCGGACGCAGCCTCCAGCAAACGCATGTCCATCTTCGACAGGTTGGCGTACAAGGGCAGGATCATGAAGGGCAGGTAGGTGTAGACCATGCCCAGCACCAGCGAGAACGGCGTGTTCATGTACTGCCCCGGCCCCGGGATCAGGTTGGTGGCGATCAAGAGGCGATCGATGTGCAAGGCATCCAGCACCGTGGCCACCCAGCCGCCTTCGGTCAGCAGGCCCTTCCAGGCGTACACACGCAGCAGGAAGGAGGTCCAGAAAGGCAGCATCACCATCATGAGCAAGGCGGGCTGCACGGCCTTGGCGGCACGCGCCATGAAGTAGGCAAAGGGGTAGCCCACCATCAGGCACAAGGCGGTCGTGATGCCGGCGTACTTCAGGCTGGCCAGGTAGGTCTTGAAATACAGGTCGTCCTGCGTGATGAACAGGTAGTTGCTCAGCTTGACGCGCACCTGCAAGACGCCATCCACCCAGGTGATCAGGTCCTTGAAGGCCACCGTCTCCATCTCGGAAATGCTGATCTTCAGGACGATCAGGAAGGGCAGCATGAAGCACAGCAGCAGCCACAGATAAGGCACGCCGATCACGCTGCGGCCGGCCCAGGTGAGCTTGGGGTTGCGGATGCTGCTCATGCCCGGCCCGCCTTATTGCGTCAGCACCACGTGGGCGCTGGGCAACCACCAGGCATAGGCCTCGTCATCCCAGCTCAGGGTGTCGTCCGGGTGGCGCTCGGTGTTGCTCTGCGTGACCTTGAGGATGGCGCCGCTGGGCAGCTGCAGGTGGTAGAGCGTGTCGCTGCCAAAGTAGACCATGTCCTTCACGCGGCCCTTGACCTGGTTGTAGGGCGCGGGGGCCATGCCCTCTTCCTGTTCGGGCGGCCTGCGCGAGATGCGGATCTTTTCAGGGCGCAGCGCCACCGTGACCGGCATGCCGGTGTGGCCGGTGATGCCGTGGCCCACCCAGTGGCGCACGTCCGGGCAGGTGATCTCGACGTGGGCGGCTTCATCCACTTCCAGCGAGCCGTCCATCAGGTTGACGTTGCCGATGAAGTCCGCCACGAAGCGGGTGGCCGGCGTTTCGTAGATCTCGCGCGGCGAGCCCACCTGCAGGATGCAGCCCTCGCTCATGACGCCGATGCGACTGGCCATGGCCATGGCCTCTTCCTGGTCGTGCGTCACCATCACGCAGGTCACGCCCACGGTCTCGATGATGTTGACCAGCTCGATCTGGGTTTCCTCGCGCAGCTTCTTGTCGAGCGCGCCCAGGGGCTCGTCCAGCAACAAGAGCTTGGGCTGCTTGGCCAGGCTGCGCGCCAGCGCCACGCGCTGCTGCTGCCCGCCCGAGAGCTGATGCGGCTTGCGGTGCGCGAACTTGCCCAGCTGCACCAGCTTGAGCATGGCCTCCACACGTTCGCTGATCTGCGCCTTGGGCAGCCCTTCGCGCTTCAAGCCAAACGCGATGTTGTCCCACACGCTGAGGTGCGGGAACAGCGCATACGACTGGAACATCATGTTGATGGGCCGCTGGTACGGTGCCAGTTGGGCCAGGTCCTGCCCACCCAAGGTGATGCGGCCCGAGGTGGGCAGATCGAAGCCGCCCAGCATGCGCAGCAGCGAGGTCTTGCCGCAACCGGATGGCCCCAGCAAGGCGAAGATCTCGCCCTTGACGATGTCCAGCGACACGCCATCGACAGCGCGGAACACGCTGCCGTCTTGCGCACCAAAATCCTTGATCAGCTTGTCGATGCGCAAGAAGGCCTCAGCCTGATCGCCAACGCTCATGGCAGGGCCCCTTTGGTGATCGCTTACAGGCCGGTCTTGAACGAGGTGTAGATGCGCGTCATCTGGCGACGGATGTCGTTGTTGAGCGCGTCCGGCTGGGCCATCTTCTTCATCTCGGACTCGGGCGGGAACACGGCCGGGTCGTTGGCGATCTCGGGCTTGACGAACTTGCGCGCCGCCAGGTTGGGGTTGGCGTAGAACACCTTGTTGGTGAGCGAGGCATGCACCTCGGGGCGCATGATGTAGTTCATCCACAGGTGCGCGTTCTCGGGGTGAGGCGCATCCGCCGGGATCACCATGGTGTCCATGAAGATCACGCCGCCCGTCTTGGGCGTCAGCGTCTTGATGTTCTGGCCCGTCTTGCCTTCCAGGGCGCGGTTCTTGGCGATGTTGATGTCGCCCGAGTAACCAAAGGCGGCACAGATCGAGCCATTGGCCAGGTCATTGATGTAGCCCGTCGAGCTGAACAGCGTCACATAGGGGCGGATGGCCTTGAGCACGGGCGGCACGGCCTGGTAATCGGCGATGTTCTTGCTGTAGGCGGGCTTGCCCAGGTAATGCAAGGCAGCGGGCACCACTTCAGTGGCCGAATCCAGGAAGGACACACCGCAGCTCTTGAGGCGGCTGATGTACTCGGGCTTGAACACCAGGTCCCAGGCGTTGTCCGGCATGGGCAGGTCACCCAGTGCGGCCTTGACCTTGTCCACATTGATGCCCACCGTGGTGTAGCCCCACATCCAGTTGACCATGTACTGGTTGCCAGGGTCCAGGCGGGCCAGCTGGGCCATGATGGCCGGGTCGATGTTCTTCAGGTTGGGCAGCTTGGACTTGTCCAGCTTCTGCAGCAAGCCGCCATCAGCCTGCATCTTGGCCCAGTAGGACGAGGGCACCACGATGTCGTAGCCCGTCTTGCCGGCCACCAGCTTGGCGTGCACGATCTCGTTGGAGTCGAACACGTCATAACGCACCTTGATGCCGTACTCCTTCTCGAAGTTGGCCACCGTGTCAGGCGCGATGTAGTTGGACCAGTTGTAGACGTTGAGCACCTTTTCCTCTTCGGCGTGGGCACCGCCCAGGGCCGTCAACGCCAGCAAGGCTGCGGCGCTCAGAGGTTTCAAAAAGGTCGTCACAGTCATCCTTGCGGTCATGGTGTCCAGCTCCTTGAAGTCCTTGGTATTGTGGGCGCATCCGGGGTCCAAGTCCAAGCCGATCGCAGCAGTGGACCAGCCTCACGGCACAAAGCGCCAAGCAATTGTTGCGCCAAAAGAACGCCCAGATCCCCCACAGGTAGGAGCCGTCGCGATCAGCTCAAACCCTAGAATTTCGGCCGCGCCTGGCGCTCCAAAAACCACATTCAGGGACCCTCCAATGAAAACGATTCGTCGTGCCCGCCCATGCCTGGGCGCTGCTCTGGTCATGCTTTTGAGCACAGGCGCCAGCGAAGCGCTGGCCCAGATGGGGCCGGTATCGCCGTCCACCGCGGTCTCCGTGCTCCCCTCGTTCGAGGCCGGGCAACTCAACCATTGGTATGTGTCGCAGTCCAGCACGCTGGCTGCCGTGTCAGGCGAATCGGCGGGCGATGACGCCGGCACGGACGCGGCCATCTTGCTGGGCCTCGCCAAGCCCATCCTCAAAGGTGTCGCGGGCGAATATGACACCGCCTCGGCCTATGCCGCCGTGTTGCCCAACAAACTGAGCGTGGCCGCCTCGACCAGCACCGGGCAGAGTTTTTCTGACTTGCATGCCATGGGTTTGGCCATGGCGGGCATCAGCTACTTCACCATCTCGGACCAACCCGGCACCATCAAGATGAATTTGCATTTGTCGGGCACCCTGACCTCGCTCACCATGGGCTCCAAAGCAGCCATGAGCCTGGTCGCCTTTGGTTCCGGCGTGGATGAAGGCACCTTGAACGCGCTCAATTTGGCCGGCAATGGGGACGACGTCGACCCGCTGCAAGCCATGGATCTGCTGCCCCAGATCCGTACGGACCACGCCCGCATCCTCAGTGCCCGACACACCAACGGCACTGGCGGCACCGACACCTTTGACCAGGATTTCTCCGTCTCCGCTGACAGCGTGGCGTTCGGCTGCCCCGAGTCCGGCGCCGGGCAGGCCTATTGCGGCAAATACTTCTATGGCTTCAGCCTCGGCATCCATGCCGCCAGCTTGAACAATGCCCACGCAGATTTCGCGCACACGTTAACAGTCACCGGGCTTGAACTCCCTCAAGGCGCGACGCTCACATTCGACGCAGGCGCGGCCATCCCGACCGCCACCAGCGCCGTACCGGAGCCCTCTGCCGGCGCACTGAGCATGCTCGGGCTGAGCATGGTCACCGCCCTCGTGGCTCGACGCCGTCAACGCCATTGAGCCCTTGAGGCGGCCTTTGGCGCACGGCTGGCGCCCAGCCGCTCGCGTCAATACCAACCGCGCTCCTGCAGATCGGCCAGCGTCAGATCCAGGCAATGCCGGATCAGCGCCATCAACTCGTCCACCTGGGCGCGTGTCATCACGAGCGGCGGCGCGATGATCATGCGGTCACCCACGGCCCGCATGATCAAACCATTGCCGAAGCAATGCCCGCGGCAGACCATGCCCACGGACTGGTCCGCAGCAAACGCTTCGGCCGGCTGATCACCCTGCGCCTTGCGCCGCACCAGCCGGATCGCGCCCATCAGCCCGCAGGTCTCGGCCTCACCCACCAAGGGGTGCGCCGCCAGCGCTGCAAACTGCGCCGCCAGATACGGGCCGGTGTCATCGTGCACGCGCTGCACCAGGCCTTGCTCTTCGATCAATTGCAGATTGGCCAGCGCCACCGCGCAGGCCACCGGGTGGCCGCTGTAGGTGTAGCCGTGCGCAAACTCGCCGCCCTGCTCGATCAAGACCTTGGCCACGCGCTCGCCCACCAGCACCCCACCCAGCGGGATGTAGCCAGAGGTCACGCCCTTGGCAAAGGTGATGAGGTCGGGCTTGTAGCCAAATCGCTCGCAGCCGAACCAATGCCCCGTGCGCCCGAAGCCGCAGATCACCTCGTCGGACACCAGCAAGATGCCGTATTGATCGCAGATGCGCTGGATCTCGGGCCAGTAGGTGTCGGGCGGGATGATGACGCCACCCGCGCCCTGCACGGGCTCGCCGATGAAAGCCGCCACCTTGTCGGGCCCAACCTCCAGGATCTTGGCCTCCAGCCAGGACGCCGCCCGCTTGCCGAAGTCGTCCTTGCTCTCGCCTGGCCGGCCGTGCTGCACGTAGTAAGGCTGGTCGATGTGGACGATGCCGGGAATGGGCAGGCCACCTTGCGCATGCATGTCAGTCATGCCACCCAGTGAGGCGCCGGCCATGGTCGAGCCGTGGTACGCGTTGAAGCGGCTGATGATGGTGTGGCGTTGCGGCTGCCCCAGCAGATCCCAATAACGGCGCACCAGGCGCACGATGGTGTCATTGCCTTCTGATCCGGAGCCGCTGAAGAACACATGCTCGAAGCCCGGCGGGCTCAGCTGCGACAGCTTGTGCGCCAGCGCGATGGCCGGCATCGTCGTGGTCTGGAAGAAGGAGTTGTAGAACGGCAGCGTCTTGAGTTGCGCGGTGGCCGCGTCGATCAGCGCCTGCTGGCCATAACCCACGTTCACGCACCACAGGCCGCTCATCGCATCAAACAGCTTGTGGCCCTCGCTGTCCCACAGGTAGATGTTGTCGGCCTTGGTGATGACGCGTGTGCCCTTGGCCGCCAGCGCCTTGAAATCGGTGAAAGGGTGCAGGAAGTGGGCGGCATCCAGCGCCTGCCATTCGGCTGTGCTGTGTTCGAAAGTGGGGCTCATGGTGGGGTCCTCTTTGTCGTTATCAATGGTGCAGCGCCATCACACATGCAGCAGCAGGTGTTCACGCTCCCATGGTGAGATCACTTTCATGAACTCGGCGTGCTCGACTTCCTTGATCTCGGTGTAGATGGTGATGAAGTCCTGCCCCAGCACTTCGGCCAGGTCCGTCTCGTCACGCAGAAGGTTGACGGCCTCGCCCAGGCTGCGCGGCAACTGGTAATCGCCCAGATAAGCATCCCCCCGGCACTCCGGCGTCGGCTCGATCTGCTTGGTGACGCCCAGATAGCCGCAAGCCAGCGTGGCCGCCATGGCCACATAGGGGTTGGCGTCCGAGCCCACCACGCGGTTCTCGATGCGGCGCGCAGCAGGCGTGGCCACTGGCGAGCGGATGCCCACCGTGCGGTTGTCCGTGCCCCACTGGATGTTGATCGGCGCCGCATTGGATCGCACCAGCCGGCGGTAGCTGTTCACATATGGCGCGAACAAGGCCATGGCAGCCGGGATGTAGCGCTGCAGCCCGCCGATGAACCAGTAGAACGCCTGCGAGGGTGAGCCATCCGGGTTGCTGAAGATGTTCTGCCCAGTGACCTTGTCGACCACGCTCTGGTGGATGTGCATGGCACTGCCAGGCTCATTGGCCATGGGCTTGGCCATGAAGGTGGCGTACATCTCATGGCGCAGCGCCGCCTCGCGAATCGTGCGCTTGAAGAAGAACACCTCATCGGCAAGCCCCAGTGGGTGATCGTGAAAGAAGTTGATCTCCATCTGCCCGGCGCCCACTTCGTGGATCAGGGTGTCCACGTTGAGCTCCATCTTCTCGCAGTAATCGTAGATGTCTTCAAACAGCGGGTCGAACTCGTTGACCGCGTCGATCGAGTAAGCCTGGCGCGAGGTCTCGGCGCGGCCACTGCGGCCCTTGGGCGGTTTGAGCGGCATGTTCGGGTCCACGCTGCGCTCGATCAGGTAGAACTCCAGCTCGGGCGCCACCACAGGCGACCAGCCCTGGTCGTCATACAACTGGCACACGCGCTTGAGCACCGAGCGCGGCGCATACGGGATCAGCTTGCCCTCGCGGTCATAACAATCGTGGATGACCTGCGCGGTCGGGTCCGTGGCCCAGGGCACGATGCGCACGGTGGCCGGATCGGGCTGCAGGTGCATGTCCCGGTCGGTCGGCGTGATCACATCGTAATACGGGCCACTGGCCGGGAACTCGCCGGTTACCCCGATGGCCACGATGCCCTCGGGCAGGCGCATGCCGCGGTCTTCGGTGAACTTCTCACGCGGCAGGATCTTGCCGCGCGCCACGCCGGTCAGGTCCGGTACGAGGCATTCGATCTCGGTGACACGCCGCTCGTTGAGCCATTGCTCCAGATCGCTGAAGCTGCCGGGTAACTTGCTTTGCATGTCATCACCTAAGTTCTGGGTTGTGGGCTGGAGAGAACTACCGTCTTTCAGGATGCTGCACACGCTCAACATGGTCTGAGGCCGCGCCCGAAGGCGACAAGCGCGCAGACTGGTAAGCGGCACACGCCGACCCGAAAGCCTTGAAGATGCGTTGGGAAACCGGGTTGCTGGCGGCCTGCCATTCCGGGTGCCACTGCAGGCACAAGTTGAAGCCGCCGTGCACCGCCTCGGTGTCATCGGCCGCGGGGTGCCACGAGAAGGCCTCGACCACGCCATCGGGCGCGAGCGCCTCGATGCGGGCACCATCGGCCAGGCGCTTCACGCCTTGGCCGTGCAGGCTGTTGACCATGAACTCGCCGCCCTGGATGACCGGCTCGGCCATGCCTTGCAAAGCCTGGTCCAGCAAACCACCGTGGATCAGCTTGACGGGGTGGGACTCGCCATATTCCTCTTCCACCGGTTTGCTGCTGTCACCCCGATGGTCCATCAGCCCGGTCTCATCGTGCACGGCTTGGTACAAGGAGCCCCCCAAGGCGACGTTCACCTCCTGAAAGCCTCTGCAAATGCCGAGCAGCGGCATGCCACAGCGCAGTGCCAGCCGGATCAGCGGCAGCGTCCACGCGTCACGTTCAGGGTCCAGCGGCAGGGATTCATCCAGCACCTCTTCGCCAAAATGGCTGGGGTGGACATTGGAAGGCGAACCTGTCAGCAGGATGCCGCTGGCCATGCTCAGCAGGGCGGGCAACTCATCTGCTTGCGCAGCGGGCACCACCAAGGGTACACAACCGGCCAGGCGCACCGCATCGATGTACTTTTTGCCCGCGACATGGAAGGGATGACGCCCGAGGATGCGCTGACACGCGGGCACCAGCACAAGGGGCGGGTGAATCTGGTTTGCACTCATGATGCCACTCGCTGCAAACAGTGTGCCAAAGCCGTTACAACTGTCAACCGGGGTGCAACGCAGGGTGTTGTCAATGCCGTGAAATCAGGCCGAAGGCGCCAACTCCGAGGCACTGAGGCGCTGCCTAACATTTGCTTGCACATTGATGGTGCCAAGCAGGCCCCCAAGCGGGGGTAGGCCCGGCCCGGGCGGGCGCTTTTGCGCTAACTTCCCAGCCTCAGGCGACGTGGGTTTCCCTTGATTCGCCCTATAAGAAATCTGGGATGGAAGCATGACCGACCTCTCCGGCATCCAATCTGCGTTGGCCGGCGCCGTACACGACCTGGTTGATGGCCTGCTGGGCGACCTGCTCGGCTCCGGCCCCAACCAGCACACCCGCCTGTTGCGGCTGCACACGCCGCTGGGGCCCGACGTGCTGCTGGCCGAGCGCGCCCGCATCACCGAAGGCATCGGCCCGCGCCAGGCCGAGCCGGCTTTCGCCATCGAACTGCTGGCCCTGAGCACCAACGCCGGCATCCGGCCTGTTGACCTCATCGGCCAGCCCGTGCTGCTGGAGCTGCTCACCGCGCACAGCACCACCACCCTGCGACCCTTCCACGGCCACGTGCTGGGCTTCGAGCTGCTGGGCTCGGATGGCGGTTACGCCCGCTACCGCCTGCAGATTGGCGCCTGGCTGGATTTCCTGCGCCACCGCACCGACGCCTGGATCTTCCAGGACCAGAGCGTGGTCGAGATCACCGAAGCCGTGTTTGCCGACTACGCCGCGCAAGGCACGCTGCAGCCCAAGTGGCGCTGGGACCTGAAGGACCAGGCCGTCTACCCCCGCTTGAGCACCCTCAGCCAGCACGACGAAACCGATTTCGACTTCCTGCAGCGCCTGTGGGCCGCCAGTGGTCTGTTCTGCTGGTTCGAACACACGGGCGACGCCTCCGACGCCGCCACACTGGGCAACCACACCCTGGTGATCGCCGACCACAATGGCGCGTTCCACGCCAACCAACAAGGCCGCATCCGCTTCACGCAAGCGGGCGCGGTGATGAAGGAAGACAGCATCACCCGCTGGCACGGCAAGCGCCGCATCGGGGCCACCACGCTGAACACCGCCAGCTTCGACTACCGCTCGGTGGCCAACCATGCCGCCAGCGCCGAGGTCGACGCTGCCCATGAGCAGCCCATGCCCCTGGTCCACACCGACCAGCCCGGCGCCTACGCCTACGAGACCCCAGCCGAGGCCGAACGCCTGGCCACCGTCTACCTGCAATCGCTGCAAGCCCAGCGCAAGCAGTTCGATGGCCGCGCCACTGTGCGCACCCTGGCGCCCGCCACCACGTTCACGTTGCTCGACCACGCCGAGCACGACACCGACCTGCTGCAGGGCGGCGACGATGCCGCCCGCTTCGTGGTGCTGGGCGTGGTGCACGCCGCCCGCAACAACATGAGCGCCGATGCCAAGGCCGGCCTGCAGCACCTGCTGGGCCACGCCTTGCTGGGCGGCGAACATGCGCCCGCCAAAGAGGCCGCCGCCAACAACGCCAGCACCGAGCCCCTGTACGAAGCCCGCTTCGAGGCCCAGCGTGCCAGCGTGCCCGTGCGCCCGGCCCTCACCGATGGCCAAGGCGCCCTGCTCCACCCCAAGCCCACGGTCTGGGGCACCCAGACTGCATTGGTGGTGGGCCTGGATGGCCCCATCCACACCGACCGCGACGGCCGCGTGAAGGTGCAGTTCCACTGGCAGCGCGGCGCGGGCAGCAGTCACCGGCTCAGCACAAACGGCGGTGACGGCGGCGGCGGCAACGCCCCGGCATCCGACGCCTCCGGCACCTGGGTGCGCGTGGCGCAGGACTGGGCTGGCGCCAACTGGGGTGGCGTGTTCATCCCCCGCCTGGGCCAGGAAGTGGTCGTCGCCTTCGTGGAAGGTGACATCGACCGCCCCGTGGTGATCGGCGCCGCCTACAACGGCCAGGGCAGCGACAACGCCCAGGGCAATGCCGTGGCCGGTGGTGCCGCCAACGCGACCGGCAACGCCTCGGCCTGGTTCCCCGGCTCGGCACGGCAAGGCGAGCAAGAAGGCCACGCCCACACCGCCAGCTTGAGCGGCTTCAAGAGCCAGAGCCTGGACGCCTCCCAGGCCGGTGGTGGCGCCTACAACCAGCTGGTGCTGGACGACACCCCTGGCCAGGGCCGCGTGCTGGCCCACACCACCCAGAGCCAGACCTGGCTGCAGATCGGCCACCTGCTCCAGCAAAACGACAACCAGCGCCTGGCCCAGCGTGGCCACGGCCTGGAGCTGCACACCCAGGCCCAAGGCGCGCTGCGCGCCGGCAGCGGCCTGCACATCAGCACCCACGCGCGCCACAACGGCACCGCGGGCCCACAAGGCCAGCCCACCAATACCCGCGAAGCCCAGGCTCAACTCCAAAGCCATGCCGAGCTGGTCAAGGCCCTGAGCGAGAACGCGCAGACGCACCTGGCCAAGCTGCCCAATGAGGTCACTCCCGACAAGCTGCCATCGCAGCTGGCCATGCAGGCCACGCTGACCAGCTTGAAGGGCGTGCAATCGGCGGGCGATCAAGCTGCGTCGCCTGAATCCGGCGCAGACTCAGGCAGCGACATACGCACCATCGACGGCGGCCACGGCAGCATCCCCGTGACGGACCGCCCTGACCTGGTCCTGAGCGCCGCCGCGGACATCAGCAGTGCCACGCCCGCCCACAGCCTCCTCAGCGTGGGTCAGCACACCACCGTGAGTGCCGGCCAGGACACCAACCTGCTGAGCCAGCGCCACGCCGCCTGGGCTGTGAAAGACGGCATCAGCCTGTTCACCCGCGGCGAAGCCAAGGATGGCCAACGCGCCGTGCAGGACGTGGGCATGAAGCTGCATGCGGCCAGCGGCAATGTCAACGTGCAGGCGCAAAGTGATGCCTTCACGCTGACGGCAGAGAAGGCCGTGGACCTGCAAAGCACCGCGGCCAGCATCACCATCAGCGCGCCCGAGAAGATCCTGCTCAATGGCGGCGGGGGCTACATCAAGATCGAAGGCGGCAACATCGAGATCGGGACGAGCGGGAATGCGAGCTTCCTGGCGTCGATGAAGGAGTTGACTTCGGGTGGAAGCGCGTCGACACCCGGCATGAGCTTTGCCCAATCTGCGCTACCGATGTTCAAGCGCCCGCTACAAGTGAGTTTGCTCAACGCGGACGGTGACCAACCGGCTTCTGAACTCTTGACACTGCGTGATGGCGCGAGCGTGGAGCATGCTGTCACTGTTGCGGGATGCGCCGCACATATCACAGACTTCAAGCCTGGGCTCTCCAAGAGCACACAACCCAACCGCAAGAGCTGATTCACCGCTGTCGCAATCACCGACAACACGAGATTGAACATGTCCATCCTTGCCGCCGCAGCTGAATCCAGAAGTCCAAAAAACAAGCCACGCGTCATTCCAGCTGACACACAGCAGGTGTGTATCGACCTTCCTGGCGAAGATGTTCGATGCGTCATCCACAAGCCCAAGCTGGAAATCATGCTTCGCAAGCATCGTGACGTGATTTTTGAGATCCAGCTTTTCAAGGGTATGTCTTACACCGTCGAAGCTGATCAAAGTGATTTCTACAATGCAAGGGACAAGAAAATTGTTCAGCACACAAAGAGGCAAACCGTCACATTCAAGGA
This sequence comes from Aquabacterium sp. NJ1, assembly GCF_000768065.1. Lineage (NCBI taxonomy): Bacteria > Pseudomonadati > Pseudomonadota > Betaproteobacteria > Burkholderiales > Sphaerotilaceae > Aquabacterium > Aquabacterium sp. NJ1. The sequence continues at coordinate 2,434,949 of NZ_JRKM01000001.1, forward strand.
TGGCGAGCGGCTGCACCTCTGGATTGCGCGGAACTTTAAAGGTAGCCTGATCCTGAAAGCAAATGGCAAGGTGCTTGGGCGTTATGCCCCGTCAACGCTTGATCAGACCCGCTACGATGCCGAGCCGACGACCAAGCCCGCTCCGATGGTGATCGTGTTGAAGAACGAGGCCACTCCAGCATCAACAAGCCTAGCCAGTGACAACACCTGTAAGGCGACTGACCCTCTGGGCATTAATCAGTGGACGCTTCACCCGGTCCCCACTGCCTTTGGGCTTGATGCATTGACCATGTATAGCCGCAATCGCCCTGCGACCCCTGTAGCCGAACAACACCCCACCGTCGCGGTAGTCGATGGCGACGGCAAGGGCATGCCCCAGAAGCTGAAGGACTACTTTGCAGCAGGTGGTGGAAAATCGGGCTTGGCCGACGTCGACCCCAACGAAGTCGTGACACGCAACTGGCTGATTGGGCAACTCGCAGGCGCTGCTGCCTATGCGGGCGACAACTGGAATTGGCTCCGGCACAGCATCAACAAACAGGCGGATGGCGCATTCAAGCTGGTTAGTGCAAAAATTGCATACGTCCGAGGCAAGGTTCGCATCTACTTCACCGGCTACAGCGCAAAGAACCCCGTGTTTGGCCCAGGCGGACATGGTCCAGGCAATGCAAAGATCCTGCAAGTCTATGCAGGCATAGGCAAGGCTGGCAGCGTCTTCAAATCAACGGCGATGGCCGTGGGCGGCACGTTCAAGGGTAATGCGTTAGTGAGCTTCATATTTGGCTCGGCGACCTCGTGGGCGGAATGGCAAGCGGATTCCCAGAAGGATGGATATGACTTGGCAGCAGCGCTGGTGACCAGCTTGGTCAAGGCTGTGGTGGCTGCGGTATTGACCGTCGCTTTGGTTGCGGCCATTTTGTTTCTCTTGATGATCGCGGCTGAAATCGCCGTTGCCGCGATGCTCGTTGGCGCGCTAACCCTGGGTATCGGGTGGGCAGTTGGTTACGGCATCGAGTCATTGGATAAACAAGCTGGCAAGGCTTGGAAGGGACAGGGCAATGGGGACGGCACTGCAGCAGGGATTGCGCCTTGGCTTCGTAGCGCTGGAAAATGGCTTGGTGAATCCTGGGATCATCTCAACGCCAAATTTCCCAATGACTACCAACCTTGGGCCGCGCTATGAATGACGCGTCTGAATCCGTGCTCGAAAGTCGGGAAGCCATCGGACCGTGGAACTACTCGGCACGTATCCCTGATAGCGCCAGTTCTGCAAACTATGCGCTTATCCCATTGTTGGTAGCCGTAATTTGCGGCGGCATGGGCATGTTCTTGGGCAACGACGTCGCTGGCAGCGTGCCCTTCTGGTCTAACGCAGCTGTATGGGGTGCGCTGGGACTGTCAGCGATGAGCATTCTGGTTAGCATTTGGATGCTCCTGGGGCGCTGGGTTTGGACCGCCCCTCAAATGGCCATATTTAGCCTTGCAGGGTTTGCGCCAATTTTTTGGGCGTTTCAAGGCGCTTCACTTTCTGCATTCTTTCTCTATAGCAGTGCTCCGCTCTTGGCGAAGGCAAGCATCCTACTGACCTTCATTGCTTGGCACGGGTGGTGGATGCATCAAACGGCGACGCGATGCATGGCCATTTGGGCGAACGTCGCTTTGCGCGAAATGGTTTGGATACCTTACGAATGTGCAACGGTGTATCGACGCTCTCAGGCCAAAATTGCCATGGATAAAGCAGGGATCGCGTGGCACCCTGGCCCAATTGGCCTCTTACTGCCCATATTCCTTTGCATTCCCTTGTACCTATACCGGCATGAGGTCGTCAGATATCTAGACGTGCCGTGGGTCCCGATGATTGGTTTCGTGCTTTGCTTCTCCAGTTTTGTTCTGATTACAACTGCACTTACAGCCATTGTCGTCGCCATGCTTGTCATACCCGCACGCATCGTGGCAAGCACAGGCAAGCCGGTTCTCGTTGACATGATGACACCGGCCAACGCCCCCAGGTAGCTGATGCTGGAAGCAAGAATTCGCGCTCTTTCTACGAACCGCACGCAGAAGGGGGTGCCCAAGAAAAAAGCGACAGGCATCAACCTGTCGCTTCACATGCATGCTCTGCGCTTATCCAATAAGCCCCAGCCTGCTGCACCAGCGGGTGCGCCCCCCCGGTGCCTTCTTCCTTCTTGTCAAACGTCAGCCGCGTGCGCGACGTCGAGCGGCCATCCCACCGACCACCGCCAGACCAGCCAAGACCATGGCATAGGACTCAGGCTCGGGCACCGCTGTGGTCACCAGCTTTTCGCTGCGGCCACCCGGCAGAGCCTGGATGTGCAGCCCAAACTTGAACGAACCATTCTGGAGGTCAGCCAGCGACACACCACCCAGGTTGAAGGCCAGCGATTCACCGGCGTTGATGCCATTGGTGGTGGGCTTGCGGTCAGGCTGGAAGTTGAAGTCCACCGTCCAGTTCAGGCTGGCGGGCAAGTGGGCGCCACCACCCGTGGTGTACAGCACACCTGTACTCTGCGTGGCAGCCAGCGCCACGGTGTCGCCCAGGCTGCTGTCGAAGCTGATGCCGGTGATGACCGAGCCATTGCCCGCACCCGCCGCGTTCTGGATGGTCAGCACATGGCCCACCAAGCTCCAACTGGCCAGACTGTTACCAGCTGTGGTGCAGCCCACGGCATTGCTGCCGGGCGTCACGTCACCCGCCACGCACGAAAAACTGTAGGCATGTGCAGCCCCAACTGATGCGGCCACCGCCATGGCGACGGCGGCTTTTGCGCTGCGCTTGATCCAGGTACTCATTCTCAAACTCCATGTCGGCTCAACAACGTCGACATCAGCCATGGTGCCCAATCCTGCGGGTCTGCACCACGCCGCGTTTGGAGGGGTTGGGCTGCGCAAGCATGAAAAAAGGCCGCTAATTGCGGCCTCGTTGATGCAGGGCAAAGGTCTGCGCTCAGTGCGACGAACGCTGCGGAGCCTGGTAACCACCGCGCTCGATATGGCGGAAGGTGATGCGGCCCTTGGTCAGGTCGTAAGGCGAGAGCTCCAGCGACACTTTGTCGCCCGCCAGGATGCGGATGTGGTGCTTCTTCATCTTGCCGGAGGTGTACGCGACCAGTTGGTGGCCGTTGTCCAGCGTCACGCGGAAACGCGAGTCCGGCAGGACTTCGTTGACCACGCCGTTCATTTCGATCAGTTCTTCCTTGGCCATGGGCCAGTCTCCAGCAGGTTGAGTCAGGTACGATGCCGTCCTTCCTCAGTGTGGACGATACCGGGATGCCAGGCAAGGTCAGGAAGACTGACGTTGCCGATCTGCAAAACAGGATACTGTAACACGCGGACCGGAAAACCGTCTAGCAGGGAAGCTGCCCGGTCAGACGCCCCCCGGCCTGCGGGTCATGGCGTTGCACAGGTTGCGGCCGATTTCCGTGAGACGCAAACCGCCACCTGCCCACTCCAGCCAGTCGAGGGTCACGTAGTCCTCGATCAGGTCGTCGCCGATCAGGTTCGCCTGACGGGCTTTGAGGCATTCCATGGTGTGGGGCAGCATGGTGCGCAACATTTCTGCGCGAGAGGCAGGCATCGCTTGACCAGGTCGGGTGGCCGCGTAGTCAAGCGACGGAGACGGGGTGCTGGGCATGATCGCTCCTTGGCGTCGTGCCTCACCAGGGCAAGGTGTCCACGCTGGACAGCTGTTCGGTGCGGCACTCCAGCCTACCACCACCAGCGATTCCCCGGGCCTATTTATGACGCGGGAACAGGGGGTGTGGCACAGTCGCACGATGTCTATGTCGCCCTCCATGCCTCTGCCTGACGCCTCGGCCAAGCGTCAGGATGCCGCCACGATTGGTCTGATCGGCCTGGCCCACGGGACATCCCATTTTCATCATTTGCTGCTGGCGCCGCTTTTTCCCGTCTTCATGCGGGAATTCGGGCTGAATTACGCCGAAATGGGCCTGCTGGTGAGCGTGTTCTTCGTGATTTCCGGCGTGGGGCAGGCCCTGGCGGGCTTCGTGGTGGACCGCATTGGCGCGCGCCCGGTGCTGTTTGCCGCCCTGGCGTGTTTCGTGTCGGCGGCGCTGGCTGCGGCCTCGGCGCATGGTTACGGCGGGCTGATGCTGGCCTCGGCGTTGGCGGGTCTGGGCAATGCCCCGTTTCACCCGGCGGATTTCACGATCCTGAACAAGCGGGTGTCGATGGCGCGCCTGGGCCATGCGTTCTCCATCCACGGCATCAGCGGCAACCTGGGTTGGGCGGCCGCACCGGTGTTCCTGATCGGCATCCACCATGCCTCTGGCAGTTGGCGAGTGGCTTACCTGTGCGCCGCGCTGGTCGGGCTGACGGTGATCACGCTGCTGGCCTTGAACCGCGAGGCCATTGACGACCATCACCAGGCGCATGCACCGCACGCCCCTTCGCAGCACGCCCCAGTGGAACACCCGATGGCGTTCTTGAAGCTGCCCTCGGTGTGGTTGTGCTTCTCGTTTTTCTTCTTCAGCACGGCCGCGCTGAGCGCCATCCAGGGCTTTGCCAGCCCGGCGCTGAGCAAGCTGTATGGTCTGCCGATTTCGGCCACGGCCTTTGTGGTGACCGGCTACATGATCTGCGGCGCGGTGGGCATGGTGCTGGGGGGCTTTCTGGTGGCGCGCGTGGAACGGCTGGAGCGCACGATTGGCGTGGCCATGGTGCTGGCCGCCGCCTTGTTGACGCTGGGTGGCCTGGGCGTGATGCCAGGGGTGGCCGCCGCGGTGGTGGTGTCGCTGGCAGGCTTTGGCACCGGCCTGGCCGGCCCTTCGCGCGACATGCTGATCAAGCGAGCAGCCCCGCCGGGTGCCACGGGCCGCGTGTACGGCACGGTGTATTCAGGCCTGGATCTGGGCTTTGCGCTGGCCGCACCGATCTTCGGCTCACTGATGGACCATGGCTCGCCATCGAGCGTGTTCTACGGCGCGGCGATCACCCTGATCATGGGCGTGATGTCAGCGGGGATGGTGGGCCAAGGCATCGCGACGCGGCAGCTGCGCCAGGCACTGGCCCGGTAGGAAGCATGGCGCCGGGGCCTTGAGGGCGCCCGTGGAAGAGAGCGGGACAAGCGCTCAGTGCGGCTTGCGGCGCTCTCGGCGTTCTTTTTCCTTGAAGGCTTCGGGCGTGAGCACATTGCCTTCCTTTTCGACACGGTGGCGCACCCGGTTGATGACATCCTGCGCCGCCTGTTTGGCCTGGGCGGCCGAACGGCGCTTGCGGCGCCAGTGCCAGATGCGCAGCACCTGGTAGCGCAGACGCCCCCAGGCCATGAGGGCCGCACGATCCAGGCGGGCACGCCGTGCGTCGCCCAGGGCGAGCCGGATGAGCATGACCACGCAGATGGCGGCCACGAAAACAGAGAACAGCTTGTCGACGCCCATGGCGAAGTGTCCGGGAACACAGGGTTGAGGTACTGGCTACGATGGTAGCCCTGAGACCCCCTGCTTGTCTCGCCCAAAGTCAAGCAAATGGCCACCCATTCAGAGGAGCGCGCCGCAAATGCACACGTATTCACCCGTTTTCCTGCCCATGGCCATCCTGGCCTTGTGGACGATGCATGTGCTGTTGATGATCCCGTTTGCGCGCTTCAAGGCGGGCCGACAAGGCCAGGTCACGGCGGAGGATTTTCGTTATGGGGAATCCGAGCGGGTACCCGATGCGGTGCGCCTGCCCAATCGCCATTTCATGAACCTGCTGGAAGTGCCGGTGCTGTTTTATGTCGCCGGCTTCATGGCCTTCCTGACACACAACGTGGACAGCCTGATCCTGGGGCTGTCGTGGGCGTATGTGGCGCTGCGCCTGGGGCACTCCATCGTGCACCTGGGGCACAACAACGTGATGCACCGCCTCACGCTGTTCGCCATCAGCAATGTGGTGGTGTCCTTGATCTGGTGGGTGCTGCTGTACCGCCTGGTGACGGCGTGAGCCGCCAGCCTTGGCGGCCCCGCGCTTCGCTTACTTGCGCAGCACCACGTTCATCGAGGCCGGCACATCGGCCTCATCCAGATACGCCACGGCACCCGGTGTGCTTTGCACATAGCTGATCACATCGGCCACGGAGGGCAACTCGCGCGGTGGCACGCCCTTGCCCACGTAGCGACGCACCGTCCAGTAGGCCACGTAGGCGTCGTCGGTCTGCTGCAGGTAATCCGCCAGGAAGCGCTGGCGCAAGGGTTGGCCAGCCTTGAAGTTGATGGGCGCCACGGACACGCCACCCACCTCGATCACCTTGCCGGTGTAGATGCGTTGCAGGGTGGGCAGATCCAGCTTGTGCATGTTGGCGTGCGCCACCACGACCACGCCGGCCATGGCCGGTGCGGCCAGCAGGGCCAGGCACAGCAGCCAGGCAGCACAGAGAAAACGTTGAAGTCGTTTCATGTGGTGCCCCTCAGAAGACAAAGCTGTAGTTGAGGGACAGCACATTGATGCGCTGCCTGCGGACCACGTCCTCACCGGGTGGTGAATCGACCGTGGCCGAGCGGTTGCCGATGCGGGTGCGTGCCCACTCGGCCTTGAGCTTGCTTTGCGGGGTCAGGGCATACGAGCTGCCGATGGCCAGGGTGTCCTGGTCGTAGACCATGATGGCGTCGGAGGCGGCACGCTGCGAGGGGTTGAACGCGGGATTGGGCGTCGATGACTGCGCGGCATTGAGGCTGTCTGCCACGCGCACGGACACGCCCATGGAACGCAGCCTCGCGTAGCTGACATACGGCGTGAGCGCGCCCATCTTGTGCAGGACGGCGACGTAGCCACCTGCGGTGTTGGCGCCGTTCTCCGTGCGCATCTGGATGTTGCGAGCCAGCTCGCTCACCAGGCGCCAGTTGGGTGCGACCTCGATGTCACCGCCCAGCGTGATCACATCGTTCACGATGCTGGGGGTCGTGCCGATGGGCTCGGTGCCCACCATCGGGGGTTGCACCGCGTAATAGCCCACGCCAGGCCCCGCTGACACGTAGGGGTAATGGCTGGAGAAGTCCTGCCCATCGCGTCGGCGCGTGACGGTGTGATGCAGGCCCGCGCGCCAAACGGAGCCGTCCTGCCTCAGGGTCAGCACGGCCCCGGAAATGGTTGTGCACACCGGCATGAAGATGGCGCCCATATCCCGCAAGTGGGCGCGAGCCTGCAAATCGGCCTCGCCGTGGAACACATCCAGCGTGGTTTCACCCAGCTCGGGCATCCAGGTGCGCGACACGTACAGGCCCTTGAAATCATTCGAGGGCGAGATGCCGTACATCTCGAAGGGCAGGCGCGCGAAGTCATAGGTCTGCCCCACGTCCATGTTCTCGGAGTTGAGGTACATGGGCACGCGCTGCTTGCCCAGGCGCAGCAGCCAGTCATTGCCCGGGCGCCAGGACACGAAGGCCCAGGAGGCCGTGAGCGACCAGTCTTCGTCGTTGTTCAGCGAAGGGGCGACCTTGGCCTGCACGGTGGCCGACCACTCGGGGCTGAACTTGGCGTCCAGCTGCCCGCCCAGCACGGTGTCACGCTTGAAGGTGCCGCCTTCGTCGACAAAGCGCTGGTAGTTGTAGGGCTGGTCAGAGACGGCATAACCCAGCGTGCCAAAACCCGAGGCACTCAAGTCCACCGCACGAGCCGGTACGGTGGCCAGTGCACATGCCAGACCAGTGATGAGCCAGACAGCTTGCAAGCGCTTCATCTTGTGGTGTTCCTCTTGGCTTTTTACTTGGCGTTGATCGTTTGCGTTTGGAGACAGGGTCCGCGCGCTATTCGTCAGACCAGGTGGCCGCGATGCGCACGAACTGGTCCAGGGTGTCGTCAAAGGCCTGCACGATTTCGGGGTCGAAATGCGAACCGCAGCCGTCGTGGATGAAGGCCACGGCGCGGTCGTGCGACATGGGCTCTTTGTAAGGGCGGCGGCTGATGAGCGCGTCGTAGACGTCGGCCACGGCCATCAGACGCGCCGACAGCGGGATGGCTTCGCCCGCGAGCTTGTCGGGGTAGCCGCTGCCGTTCCACTTCTCATGGTGGTAGCGGGCGATGTCCATGGCGTGACGCAGGAAGCCGTCGTCATCGCCCATGCGGCTGGCCGCGCGTTTGAGCATCTCCCAGCCGTGCATGGCGTGCTCGCGCATGATGACCAGCTCGTCGTCATTGAGCCGGCCGGGCTTGAGCAGGATGTGGTCGGGGATGGCGACCTTGCCCACGTCATGCAAGGGGGCGGACTTGGCGATGTGGTCGATGCTCTCGGGGTTGAGCACGTCCAGGTGAGCGCCCTGCTTGTACAGGTGCGTGGCCAGGGTGCGCACGTATTCCTGCGTGCGCTTGACGTGGTTGCCGGTTTCTTCGTCACGGAATTCGGCGAAGGACACCATCACGTGCAAGGTGGCCTCGCGCAACTGGTCGACCTGGGCCATGCGCTGCTCCAGCTGGGATTGCAGCCAGGCGTTGTCGCGGTTGAGCTGATCTTGATAAGCCTTGATCTGCAGGTGCGTGCGCACGCGGGCCTGCACGATGGCCGGGCTGATGGGCTTCTGGATGAAATCTGCGGCCCCGACTTCGAAACCTCGGGCCTCGTCCTCGGGCTGGCTCATGGCGGTCAGGAACAGCACCGGGATGTGGCGGGTGACGACGTCGGCCTTGAGGCGCCGGCAGACTTCGTAGCCGTCCATCTCGGGCATCATCACGTCGAGCAGGATGAGGTCGGGTGCACCACGACGGGCCAGTTCCAGCGCCTTGGCACCCGATGGCGCCAGCTTGACCCGGTAGAGCTTGTTGAGCAGACCGGCGAGCAAGCTCAGGTTGGCGGGGGCATCGTCCACCACCAATACCGTGGGCAAGGTCTCCTTGTCTGCGTTCATTGTGGTTTGGCCTCCAGGTCCAATTCATCCAGCAGCCCGAAAGCGGAATCGAAATCGCAGCGTGCCAGCGCCGCTTGGAGGCGGGCGGTGGTGACGGCAGGCAGCCAGGTCGCAAACGTGTTGCGGTGCTGTTGCCACAAGGCCAGGGCCTCGCTGTCGCACTCACCGGCCAGCTGCTTGAGGCGCTGCGCCAGCACGAGGTCTCGCTCACTGGCTGCTTGCGCTGAGGCCTGCTCGCTTGACGTAACTTCGATTTCGGTCAAGTAGTTTTGCAGAGTTTTGACCAGCGGCGCCAGCGCTTGAACGAGGGTTTCGGTAGCTTGTTGCACTGCGGCCGCATCCTCGTGTCGGGCGGCTTGTTCCAATGCAAGGGCATACCCCCGCAGCGGCGCCGACCCGATGGTGCCGCCCAGGCCTTTGAGCGTATGGCCCTCCCGCATCAAGGCCGGCCAGTCGGAGCGGGCCAGGGCATCGGGCAACCAGGCCAGGATGTGCCGGACATGGTCGACAAAGGCATTCAAGGTGAGCTTGAACAAAGGCAGGTCGCCCTCGAAATGGGCCAGGGCGGCCTCCACATCCAGGCCGTCGATCTGGGGCAACTCCCGCGCAGGGCGCCTCGCCTTGCTTGCCGCGTATTGGTCGGCCACCACCTTGGCCGCCAGGCCGCAAAACGGCGCCAGCGCCGCGTACAGCGCCGCAGGATCGAGTGGCTTGGCAATGTGGTCGACCATGCCGAGCGCCAGGCAGCGCGCGCGTTCTTCGGCCATGGCATGGGCGGTCATGGCGATCACGGGCAAGTGGCTCAAGGACGGATCGTTACGGATTTCACGTGTGGTTTCATACCCATCCATGATGGGCATCTGCAGGTCCATGAGCACCACGTCATAAGCGTGCCCCCCACCTTGGCGCAAGCGTTCCAGGGCTTCCATGCCGTTGGCCGCCACGTCCACGCGGGCCCCGCGTCGGCACAGCAGTTCGGTGGCCAGTTGCTGGTTGAGCAGGTTGTCTTCGACCAGCAGCAGACGCAGGCCATCGAGCTGGATCACTTCTTCCGACGGGTTGACCGGAGCGGGCGCTGCGGCGCCGCTGCCCTGGAGCCGATGCAGCAGGGCGCGCAGAGCCTCCGGCATGATGGGCTTGGTCAGGAAGGTGTGGGCACCGCCCTTGATGGCCTCGGCGCGCAGGCTGTCAGAGCCATAAGCCGACATCACGACCACCATGATGTCGGGCTGGATCTCGCGCAGGCGGGCGAGTGTGTCTGCGCCGCTGAGGCCTGGCATGACCCAGTCGAGCAACACGAGGTCATGGCTTTGTGCCGCGCTGACCGCCTGCTGCACGGCCTGGACCGCCTCCTCGCCGTTGGACACGGTGCTGATGAAGCCGCCATCAGACTGGCCCACGCCTAAAGCGCCCAGCAAGCCGCTGAGGGTCTGGCAGGTTTCAGCCTGGTCATCCACCACGAGCACGCGCATGCCGCCGACCTTGCGCGGCAGGGTCTGCAGGCCGCTGGCCTCGGCCACGCGCAGGGGCACGGTGAAGGTGAAGCACGAGCCGGCACCCAGCTTGCTGGCCACGACGATGTCCCCACCCATCAGGCGCGCCAGGCGTTTGCTGATGCTCAGGCCCAGGCCGGTGCCACCGTATTTGCGGGTGGTGGAACCATCGGCCTGCGTGAACTCCATGAAGAGGCGATCCACCTGGGACTCGCTCATGCCGATGCCGGTGTCGCGCACTTCAAAGCGCAGCATGAGGCGCTCACCCACGCGGCTGATCAAGCCGACCGTGAGCTTGACGTGCCCGTAGTGCGTGAACTTGACCGCGTTGGAGATGAGGTTGGTGAGCACCTGCCCGACGCGCAAGGCATCGCCATACACGGTGCCCGCTTCGGCCAGCAAGGTGGGGTCCTCGAAGGCACACAGCAGTTCGATGTCCTTTTCCTGGGCGCGCTGGCGCAGCAGGCTCATGGCGTTGCCCACCACGTCTTCGATGCAGAAGGGGGCGGATTCCAGCTCCAGCTTGCCGGCCTCGATCTTGGAGAAGTCCAGGATGTCGTTGATCACGCCCAGCAGGATCGATGAGGCCGACTGCACCTTGTTGAGGTAGTCGCGTTGCTGCTCGTCGAGCGAGGTCTGCAAGGCCAGGTGCGTCATGCCCAGGATGGCGTTCATGGGCGTGCGGATTTCGTGGCTCATGTTGGCCAGGAACATGGACTTGGCCCGGGTGGCGGCCTCGGCCTGGTCACGCGCCTCGCGCAATTCGGCCTGCACGCGGGCGCGCTGGCTGATGTCGTCCTGCACGGCGTGCGCCATGGTGTTGAGCGTGGTGGCCAGGGTGTCGAGCTCTTCGGCCCATTTCTGGCGGCCACCGGCGCGGGCGTCGTAATTGCCGCGGGCCAGTTGGTGCGCGACCTGGTCCAGCCGGGTGATGGGCTGCAGCAGGCGGCTTTGCATGGCGTAGAGGCCCAGCAGCAAGGCGGGCAGCAGGGCGAGGTCCACGCCCAGCGTCATGATGATGTAGCGCTCCAGCTGGGTGGCGGCTTGAACGCGCGCCGCCGCCGTGCGGGCATCGGTGGCCAGGCTGAGGTTGGCCACGGCGCGGGCCAGGTCGGCGGATTGGGCTTCGTAGCGGGGCGAGTGCACCAGCTCGCCGGCGAATTTGAGATCGGGTACCCCATCGGAGACATAGGTCTGGTGCACGCGGTCGTACAGACCTTGCGTCGCTGCAAAAGCCACTTGCTCGGTCTTCTTGAGGCGCTCGCTGGCATCCAGCACCCTGCGCAGGCCTTGCAGCTCGTCTTCGCTGATGTCCAGAGCCTGCATGCGCTGGATCAGCGACACGCCCTTCTGGCCTGTGGGCAGCTGGTGCTGGCGCCGCCCGGCAATCACGTCTTCCCAATACAGGCTGTGGTCGTCCACCGCGGGCGGGGGTTTGCTGCCTTCGCGGATGGCCAGCACATCGTAGTAGTACAGCAGGTAGCGCGGGTCGGCGGTGGCCGTGTAGGCGCTCACCAGGCGGCGCAGCAAGGCGGTTTCATGCTGCAGGCCCGAGACCAGCTTCATCGTGTCGGTGCGGCGCTGCACGGCCTGCTCGGCCGACAGGTAGGCTTGCCGGATCAGCATCAGGAAGATGAAGTTGGCCAGCAGGGCCATCACCACCATCAGGAAGAACCAGCGCGAAACGGTCTTGAGTTTCATGGGTGCGCGTTGCCTGGATGGTGCTCAGGCGTGTCCCAGCTCTTCGGCAAAGGCCATCGAGGCGACGATGCGGTCGCGCCCGGCCCGCTTGGCCTGATAGAGGTTGCGGTCAGCCACCTTGAGTGCCCAGCCGGTGTCACCTTCGACCACCTGGGCGATGCCCACGCTTTGCGTGACCGTGAAGGTCTGGCCGTCCACGGTGAATGCATGCTCGCGCAAGCGGGCTGAAATTTTCTCCGCCACATGCTGGGCCCCTGTCAAATCTGTTTCTGGCAACAGCAGGACGAATTCTTCGCCGCCGTAACGGGCTGCAGTATCCACCTGCTCGCGGGTGTGGAAACGCAGGATCTCCCCCACCTTGGCGAGCACTTCGTCACCAACGGGGTGCCCCCACGTGTCATTGACACGCTTGAAATGGTCCACGTCGAACAGCACGACGGACAGCGGGCGGCCACTGCGGGCCTGGCGGTGGGCCTCACGCTCCAGGCGGGTCATGAACTCGCGGCGGTTGGCCAGGCCGGTGAGCATGTCGGTGCGCACCAGGGTTTCCAGCTCATGGCGATGGCGGTGCAAGGTGGCCGCCAGGAAGAACATCACGCCAGACAGGGGCAAGGCCGCGGCACTGAAGACCACGCGCACCCACCATGCCCACCAGGGCAGCAGCGCCCCACCAGGGTAGATGGGCGCCGCCAGCAGCGGGGCATACGCGGCCCAATGCTGCGCGGTGCCGACCTCGGCCAGCACCACGGCCATCAGGCTCAACAAGAATGCCCAACGCAACTGCTGCAGTGAAAACAGCGCGCGCGCAAACACGAGCTGCTCCAGCATCACCATGGTCATGGGCGAGTCCTTGATGCCGTGGGCCAGCGCCAGCACCACCACACCCAGCACAGCCGGCACGGCGCTCATCTGAACCAGCCAGGGCATGCGATCGGACACATGCCTGCGCTGCCATGCCAGCACACCCATGCCCATGAGCCAGACAATCAGGACACCCTGGAACCACAACGAAGGCAAGAGCCAGACCGGGTCATACAGCGCGCGCACCCCATCGTCATGGATGCCACCCCATTGCAGCGCGAACAACAGCAGCAAGATAGGCAGGGTCACCTGGACCAGCAGCAGGCTGCTGGTGCTGTCCTGCCTGTCCACGATACGGGCCTCCAGCTGCTGCGACCAGCGCTTGACGGTGGTGTTCATGCCCCCCCCATCACCAGGCTGGCCACGCACACGCGGTCACGCCCCGTTGACTTGGCCATATAAAGTTGATGATCGGCCTGCTTGAGCAACGCTTCCACGCCCTGCCCGCTGCTCTCGATCACACCCATGCTGAGCGTGACCTTGAAGGCGGTCTCGCCTGCACCAAAGGTTTGCCGGCTCAGTTGTTCACGTAAACGGGCACAGATGGCCTCGGCCTGCTCCCGGCCGGTATCGGGCAGGATGAGCGCGAATTCTTCGCCGCCCAGCCTGCAAGCCACATCCGTGGGGCTGCGCACGCAGGACATGAGCAGACGCCCCAGGGCGCGCAGCACGTTGTCACCCATGTCATGGCCAAACTGATCGTTGACCTGCTTGAAATGGTCAGCGTCGATCAGCACCAGCGACATGGGCTGCCCTGTGCGGGCCTGTCGTGCCGCTTCGTTGTGCAGCACCTCCATGGCGCGACGGCGGTTGGCCAGGCCAGTCAGGCCATCGGTATACGACAAACGGCGCAGCTTGGCATGCAGCTCGTCCAGCCGCTCGAACAGGATGAGCAAGAGCCCCAGCAGCACGACGCTGCCCGCAATCAGCACGAACTGGCGCCAGACGCCGAACCACCAGACCGGGTCACGCCCCGACATCACCTTGCTGGTCAGCGCCGGTGCGTAAGGCCAGAAATCCAGCATCACGCCGAGGTCGTAGCCCGACATCATCGATACGCAGACCGCGTAACAGATCAGCATGGGCTGACGCTCGAACAGCAACAGCCCGACGGCCAGCACGCCCAGCAGCACGAGGTTGGTGCCCGCAGTGAACATACCTGCCAGGATCGTCACCCCCGTGTAGGTGGCGCCGATGGACAGGCACACGAACAAGGTCGCGCGCGGGACAGGATCAGGCAGATGGCGCCTGGGCCACAACCACAGGGCGGCCAGTATGTTGACCGCCGTGGCGATGACCAGCTCGCCCTGGAACAGCCACATGACCCCCATGTTCAGCGCCGAGCGCATCTCGGGGGTCGCCAGCGCCACGCCATGCGCGGCCAGCTCGATCAGGAAAAACGGGGTCGAGGCGAACACCGCCAGCAGCACCCGCCAGGCAGGCGTGGAACTGATGATGAGGCGCTCCAACAACTCACGCATCCAGGACAACCTTCGGGCTACAACCCGTGAAATATGAACGCCGCCACTCGGGCTGGCGCCGCCCATGAAAGAATATGACACCCCCATTGACGAGGGGCAAAGTCTGGGGAATATCGGCTGACTCGAAGGCGTTCTGAAGGGCGCTGCGCTAAGCTAGCCACATGAAACTGATCATTCGTTGGCTGTTGCTGGCCTGTGCCCTGGTTTTGCTGACCCAGCTTGACCCGGGCATCCAGGTCCGCAGCTTCGGTTCGGCCCTGTGGGCGGCCTTTGTCATCGGCCTGCTCAACGCCTTTGTGCGCCCCCTGCTGATCGTGCTGACCTTGCCCGTGACCGTGCTCAGCATGGGGCTGTTCCTGTTCGTGATCAATGCCCTGACTTTCCAGATGGCCTCGGGGCTGTTGGACGGCTTTCACGTGCAGGGCTTCTGGCATGCGCTGCTGGGATCGGTGCTCTACAGCGTGTGCAGCCTGGTCATTGATGTGGCGCTGGAGCGGGTGATGGGGCCGAGGATGATGCAGCCGCCGCAGTGAGGCATGCCGACGATCAAGCCAGCCTGTCCATCAAGCCGGCTAATGCGGCCTGACAGGTCTGCGCGCGCACAGCGGCACGATCCCCCTTGAACAAGCAGCAACGCGCGGTGCTTGGTTCACCGCGCGCAGCCCAGGCGATCCAGACCGTGCCCACGGGTTTGTCAACCGAGCCACCAGTGGGGCCCGCGACGCCGGTCACCGAGACCGCCACCTGCACAGCAGCGCGCTGCAAAGCGCCTTCAGCCATGGCGCGGGCCACCTCTTCGCTGACCGCACCATGGCGCTCGATCAACGCAGGCGAGACCCCCAAGAGCTCCGTCTTGGCCTGGTTGCTGTAAGTCACAAAGCCCCGCTCGAACCAGGCGCTGGAGCCGGCCAGCTCGGTGCAGGCCGCGGCAATCAAGCCGCCCGTGCACGATTCGGCCGTGGCCATCATGGCGCCACGTGCCAGCAGGCGCTCGGCCAGACTTTGCACCAGGGTCAGCGTGTCTTGCGTGTTCATGTTCGCGCCTCAGCTCAACAGCCCGGCGCTGACGCCACCTTGGCGCACGGCCACGGCCAGCGCCAGCACCAGCAAGGCACACAAGGCCGCCACCAGGTCGTCGAACATGATGCCCAGGCCCTGCGCCCAACCGATGGATTGACCCGGCTTGAGCTTGAACAGCTGATCGGCCCAGCCCACCGGCCCGGGTTTGGCCGCATCAAAAAAGCGGAAGGTGACAAAGGCCAGCAACTGGCCGCGCCAGTCCACCGGGCTGATCAGCCACAGCATCAACCAGAAGGCCCAGACCTCGTCCCACACCACCGAACCAGGGTCGGCCACGCGCAGGCTGCGTGCCGTGTGGGTGCAGGCCCAGCAACCCACCAGCCAGCCCAGGGCCAGGATCGCGGCCCAGATGACATCGGCATGCCGGCCGGTGCCCACCGCATGCTGGATGGCCAGGAAGCTCACCCAGCCCCACAGGGTGCCGACCGTCCCGGGCGCCTTCGGGCTCAGGCCGCTGCCCCCGCCCAAGGCGATGAAATGGGCGGGATGGCTCAACAGCAAACCCACGGTGGCGCGCCGGGGTGCGCCGCTCTCGACCTTGTTCACGGCCTCGCTCATGGCGCCACCTTGAAATGGTCGAACGAGGACCACTGGTTGGGCACGGCCTGCCTGGCGGGGTCGTCCGGCCAGAGGTCCAGCTCACCGCGCCACAAACGCAACCCGGGCTCGGCCTCGATGCGGCCGATGCGGCTGAGCACCAGCCCCAGGCTGGCACCCAAGGCCTGCACCTTGGCGCGTTGCACTGGCGGCGCCGTGAACACCAGTTCGTAATCGTCACCGCCCGCGAGGATGCAATCGAGCTGCAGTTCGGTGGTGCGCTCGGCCAGCCAGGGGCTCACCGGCAAGGCGTCCAGGCACAAGGCCGCACCCACGCGGCTGCGGCGCAGCACATGGCCCAGGTCGCCCAGCAGGCCATCGGAGACATCAATGGCTGCGTTGGCCACACCACGCAAGCCGACGCCCAGCGCCACACGCGGGTCAGGCCGCTCCATCGCCAGGCGGGCCGCCTCGAAGGCGTCGCCACTCAAGGCCGGATGCAGGCTGCCCCGGAAGGCCTCCAGCGCCAGTCGGGCCAGGCCGGGAAAACCACTGACCCAGATGTCATCCCCGGCTTGTGCAGCACTGCGCAACAGCGCCTGGCCCGTTGGCACCTCGCCCATGACGGTGATGCCGATGGCCAGTGGGCCGGATGTGGTGTCGCCACCGATGAGCTCGCAATCGTGCTCGTCGGCCAGATCGAACAAGCCCTTGGCAAAGCCCTGGAGCCAGGCTTCGTCCACACGCGGCAAGGTCAAGGCCAGCGTGAAAGCCAGGGGCTGGGCCCCACAGGCCGCCAGGTCCGACAGGTTGACGGCCAGCGCCTTGTGCCCCAGCCGCGCCGGGCTGACGGTGGACAGAAAGTGCCGCCCCTCCACCAGGGTGTCGGTCGAGACCGCCAGCTGCATGCCGGCCGCCGGCGCGATGACCGCGCAGTCATCGCCATTGCCGATCACGGACCGATGCGGCCCCACGCCCCGAGGACGCTGGAAAAACGTTTCGATGAGATCAAATTCACCCAGGCTCATGGCGTGATTGTCGCGCCCAAACTGGCTCGGCTCGACTCACACCAACCTGCATTGCGGCCTTCCACACGGCGGCTGGCACACAACTTCCTACAATGTGAGGTCTGGCGGGCCCCAATGACGGGCCCCGCCCGCGAAAGGCCCCCCTCGATGACCACCCCAGAAGAGAAACGCGCCGAGCTGAAAAAAGCCGCGCTTGAGTACCACGAGCTGCCCACGCCGGGCAAGGTCGCCATCTCGGCCACCAAGCAGCTCACCAACCAGCGCGACCTCGCCCTGGCCTACTCCCCCGGTGTCGCCGCGCCCTGCGAGGAAATCGTCGAGAACCCGGCGGCCGCTTTCAAGTACACCAGCCGCGGCAACCTCGTGGCCGTGATCACCAACGGCACGGCCGTGCTGGGCCTGGGCGACATCGGCCCCCTGGCCGCCAAGCCGGTGATGGAGGGCAAGGCCGTCCTGTTCAAGAAGTTCTCCGACATCGATGTGTTCGACATCGAGATCAACGAGAAGGACCCCGAAAAGCTGGTCGAGATCATCGCCTCGCTGGAGCCCACCTTCGGCGGCATCAACCTCGAAGACATCAAGGCCCCGGACTGCTTCTACGTCGAGCGCAAGCTGCGCGAGCGCATGAAGATCCCCGTCTTCCACGATGACCAGCACGGCACGGCCATCGTGGTGGGCGCCGCCATCCTCAACGCACTGAAAGTCGTCGGCAAGGACATCAAGACCGCCAAGCTGGTGACTTCCGGCGCCGGCGCCGCCGCCCTGGCCTGCCTGCAACTGCTGGTCAAGCTGGGTGTGCCGCGTGAAAACATCTGGGTGACCGACCTGGCCGGCCTGGTGTACGAAGGCCGCGTCGAGCTGATGGACCCCGACAAGGCCGCCTTCGCGCAAAAAACCGACCAGCGCAAGCTCAGCGAAGCCATTGAAGGCGCCGACATCTTCCTGGGCCTGAGCGCCGGCGGCGTCCTGAAAAAGGACATGGTGGCCAAGATGGCCGCCAATCCCATCATCTTCGCCCTGGCCAACCCCACGCCCGAGATCCTGCCCGACGAGGTCAAATCGGTGCGCGACGACGCCATCATGGCCACCGGCCGCTCGGACTTCCCCAACCAGGTCAACAACGTCCTGTGCTTCCCCTACATCTTCCGGGGTGCACTGGACTCGGGTGCGACCACCATCACCGATGAGATGGAAATCGCGGCCGTGCACGCCATTGCCGAGCTGGCCCAGGCCGAGCAGAACGAGGTCGTGGCCGCCGCCTATTCCGGCGAATCGCTGAGCTTCGGGCCCGAGTACCTGATCCCCAAGCCTTTCGACCCGCGCCTGATGATGAAGATCGCGCCGGCCGTGGCCAAAGCCGCGGCTGACTCCGGCGTCGCCTCCCGGCCCGTGAAGGACTTTGTTGCGTATGGCGAAAAGCTGCAGAGCTTCGTTTACGCCTCCGGGCACACCATGAAGCCCATCTTCAGCGTGGCCAAGCGCGCCAAGAACAAGCGCATCTGCTACGCCGAAGGTGAGAACGAAGGCGTGATGCGCGCCGCCCAGATCGTGGTGGACGAAAACATCGCCCGCCCCACGCTGATCGGCCGCCCCGCCGTGATCGAGCAGCGCCTGGAGCGCTTCGGCCTGCGCCTCAAGCCCGGCCGCGACTTCGACATCGTCAGCGTCGAGTCCGACCCGCGCTACCGCGAGTACTGGCAGAGCTACCACCGCCTGGCCGAACGCAAGGGCGTGACCGAGCAGATGGCCAAGATCGAAATGCGCCGCCGCCTGACGCTGATCGGCTCGATGCTGCTGCACAAGGGCGAAGTGGACGGCCTGATCTGCGGCACCTGGGGCTCCACGGCCCTGCACCTGCACTACATCGACCAGGTGATCGGCAAACGCGCCGGCGTCAAGACCTACGCGGCCATGACGGGCCTGATCCTGCCGGGCCGCACCGTCAACCTGCTGGACACGCACATCAACTACGACCCGACGGCCGAGCAGCTCGCCGAGATCACCATCATGGCCGCCGAGGAAATGATGCGCTTCGGCCAGCGCCCCAAGGCCGCGCTGCTGTCGCACTCGAATTTCGGATCGAGCAACCAGCCCTCGGCCGTGAAGATGCGCGAGGCCCTGGCCTTGATCCAGCAGCAGGCGCCCTGGCTGGAGATCGACGGCGAGATGCACGGTGACACCGCGCTGGACGCGGACTACCGGGGGCAGTTGATGCCACGCAGCACCCTCACGGGCGAAGCCAACCTGCTGGTCTGCCCGAACATCGACGCGGCCAACATCGCCTACAACCTGCTCAAGGTTGCGGCGGGCAACAACATCGCGCTGGGCCCGGTGCTGCTGGGCGCGGCCAAGCCCGTAACCATCCTGACGCCCTCGGCCACCGTGCGCCGCATCGTCAACATGACCGCCATGACCGTGGCCGACGCCAACGCCGTGCGTTAAAAGCGCGCCGCTTATAGCACAATCTGTCAACCCCCCACGCAAAGGCCCCGTCTACCCGTTTTACGGTAGCTGGGGCCTTGAGCTTTTTAGCGCTTTTCTATAGAGTCACGTCTTTAACGAAGAGCTGCATTGCTGACAGATCAAGGCTGGAAACACAGCATCATGGTGCCCCGCACAGTCAATAGGGAAACCTCGTCAGGCGGTTGTGGCTTGACACCCGCGGCCCCCGCCGCAGTCGCCAGAACCCCCCGCTCGTGGTCTGCCGCTTTCCTGACTGGTCTTGCCCTGAGTTGTGTGACTGCGTGGCTTCCCGCTGAAGCCCTTGCCCGTCGCCATGCACCACAAGAGACAGGCACCACCGCCGAATCGGTGGCCTTGTCTGCCCTTCCTGCGCAAGCCCAAGACGTCCACCGCCGTATTTTCTCGGGTGGGCCCTTTCGTTATGCCAAGGACGGTGTGGTGTTCGGCAACCGGGAACGCATCCTGCCCCGTCGGCCACGCGGTTTCTATCACGAGTACACCGTACCCACCCCAGGCGAAGGTGACCGCGGCGCGCGGCGCATCGTTTGCGGAGGTAAAGAAGTTCGACAGCCTGAAACTTGTTTCTACACTGCGGATCACTACCAGAGCTTTCAGTTGATTGATCCCCAGCGTTGAAGCCTCACAGGCCGTCATCGCATCCGTTTTTTCCGTTCTTTTCTTAGACCTTCAACTTTTGCTCGTAAGGACATGAAGCTCTCCTCCATGCACCCCGGGCCACAAGCGATCATGTTGTTGCAATCCGTTCGACCCAACATCGTTCAATCCATCCGTGCTTTCCGCCCGGAAGACTTGCAACAGGCCGCCAATGCCGCTGGCCAGCACTTCCTTTACACCAATCTGAGCGCCGCTCAGAACAAACAGGACGTGCTGGACATCATTGCCCGCGACTTCCTGTTCCCGGACCACTTCGGCAAGAACCTCGACGCCCTGTACGACTGCATGACCGACCTGGTCCACAAGTCGGGCCCGCAGCCGGGTTTCGTCGTGGTGCTCGAGCTCATCCCCGATGGCAACAAGTGCGACCGCGAAACCCGCGAGCAGCTGCTGGACGCCTTCCGTGATGCCGCCGACTTCTGGTCCGAGCGCAAGGTGGCTTTCCGCGTGTTCTACTCGATCGCCGTGTCGGGCAAGGAATCCGTGGGCAACTGGGACAAGGCCGAGGTCGCCCAGAACGACCCCAACGTCAAGCCTGCCAAGGTCTCCAAGAACGCCCCGCAGCCCATGATCATGAACCTGCCCCCGATGAGCAGCGTGTTCGACACCTCGGCCCTGCTGGTCGCCGCCTGATTCAATTCAGACCGGTTTCAAACCGACATCTCGCCCCGGCACGGTCTGCCCAGACCCTGCCGGGGTTTGTCTTTTCAGGGCAGGTCATCCTCAGATGGCGGCGCCGAGTCGGCACGGGGCCCCACCGTCGAACCCAGGCGGCTGCGCACCGACAGGGCCTTGCCGTTGATCAGGTGGGCGTACACCGTGGCGTTGGACAGCACCTTCTTGACGTAATCACGCGTTTCATTGAAGGGGATGTTCTCGACCCAGGCCGCCGCGTCGATGCGCGGCCCGTCACGCCAGCGCCGTGGCCTTGAAGGGCCGGCGTTGTAAGCCGCGGCTGCCAAGGCTTGCGCCCCCTGGAAGTCATCCAGCACCAGCTTGAGGTAACCCGCGCCGATGCGCAGGTTGGTGCCGCGGTCGGTGATGTTGTCCGGGTGGTAGTCGATGGACAGCTTGCGCGCCGTCCAGGCGGCCGTGGCCGGCATCACCTGCATCAGACCCGAGGCACCGACGTTGGACTTGGCCGCCTGCTGGAAGCGGGATTCCTGGCGGATCAGGCCATACATGTAAGCCGGGTCCAGCCCGACCTCACGTGCGGCGGACAGCACCTCCTGCTTGAAGGGCATGGGGTAACGCTGCTCCAGGTTGATCTCCTGGCGCGTGCGTTCGCTGGAGTTGATGCAGCGGTCCCAGATCTCGCGCCGGCAGGCCTCTTCGGACACGGCCAGCAGTTCGCGGTCGCTCAAGCCCCCCACCTTGCCGTACGACAAGGTGAAGTTCCACTCGCGCAGCGCCTCGCCGCGCCAGCCCAGCTCGAGCATGCGCAAAGCCCGGTCGATGCCGGGCATGGCGCGCGCGTCGGCCAGCTCGGCCTCGGTCACCGCCACGGGCTTGGCAGGCGGGCGCGCCGAGGTGCCATGCAGATCCTGCGCGGCCAATTGCCCGTAGAAGCTCACCGGGTTGGCCACGCGGGTCAGCAGCTCACGGGCCTGCTGCTTGAGCGCTTCAGCGGCCGCACCACTGGTCGTGCGTGCACGCCCCTGCAGGGCCCTGGCCTTCCAGTACACCCAGGTCGCGTCCTGCTGTTGATCGGGCGCCATGGCGTCCACGGCCTGCTCGACCAGGGCCCAGCGCTCGGCCTGCCCCGCCGACGCCGCACGCAGGCCGGCACGCGCCATCCAGGCCAGGGTCTCAGCGGACCAGGCCGTGGCCAGGCGAGACCCACCTGGCCGCAGTTCGCCGGCGCCGGCCGCCAAGGCACGGTCGGTCAGCGCGCGCTCGAAATAAGCAGGCGCATCGGGTGAGAGGCGCCAGGCCGCAGCCCGGCCCAGTTGCGCCCACGCCCAGGCGGTTTCTTCCGCATTCCAGCGCCAGCGGTTGCGGTTGGCCGGCTCCCCGATGGCGGCGGCGGCCGCCACCGGGTCCATGCCCGCCCAGCGGATGAAAGCCAGCAGCGTCAACGGCCCTTCGGCCTCGGCCGGCACGGCCAGCGGCATCGGCGTCAGATCCGGCTTGGCCTTGGCCTTGCCCTTGCGTTTGGGCTTGCCCTTGTGCTTGACCCGCGCGTCGGGGCCGATGGACGCCCCCGGCGCGTGGCGCCGGTTGTCGCTGGCCCCACCCAGGGCGCCCGAACGCGCGGGCGGCATCAGCAGGGCCTGAGGTTGCCCCATCAACTTGGCCACGGCCTGCGAGACCGCATCACCCAGCAGCTTGGCGCTTTGCTGGACGGCACGGGGTTTGTCCGCTTCTATCGCCAGGCGCAACTTGCGCCACACGTCCACGGGCTCCAGCACGCGGCTGTTGAGCAGCGCCTGCGCCATCGCATCACAGCCAAAATCGGCATCCTTCTGGTTCCACCAGAACTGGCGGGCCTGCTCACGCCAGTCCCCCGGCGCTTCCATGGGGGTGTTGGTCTGCTGACGCGCCAGCACCCCGAGGCAGCTGACTTCGCGGTCGTCGTTCATGCGGAAGGTGGGCTGGATGCGCAAGAAGGTGCGCCAGTCACGGCGGTGCCCCAGCTCCAGCAGCCAATCGTTGCGGGCCCGATCGGCCACATAACTGTCTGGCCAACGCGAGAGAAACTCGTCCACCTCGGCGGGGCCGGCCTCCATCAGGCGCAGCTGGAAATACCAGTAGCCCGCCCACGGGGCCAGGGGGTGCTGCGCTTCGATCAGCGCATCGCGCGCCGCCAGCAGGCGCACCTTGTCGCGCACACGCAGGGCCTCCCGGGCCTCCTGCACGGTGCTGTCATCGGCGGCCGCGCGCGAGGCAGGCGCCAGCGCCATCCCGGCCACCAGCGTCAGGGCGGACAAAGCCGTCGCGCCCCAGGACGCATACTTGTACGTGATTCGCAATTGAGTAACCTTCTGTTATGGCCATGAACAACCCTCCCCGCTCGCGCGCGGACTGGCGCCGACACCTGCTGGAAGCCCGCAAGGCATGGGTCGCCACGCCCCCGGCTCAACAAGCGCAAGCCGCGCTGCACGAGCGGGTGATGTCCATCCTGGCCGAACTGGAGCCGGACTGCCTGGGTTTGTACTGGCCTATGCAGGGTGAATTTAACCCAATGGACGTGGCCGCGGCGGCCCAGGCGACGCTGGCTTGCCGATTGGCCCTGCCCTGCGCTCAAAAAAGCCCGCCACAGATGCACTTTCGGCTCTGGAACGGGCAGCCACCCGCCAGCAAGGACGAACATGGCATCCCTTGCCCGGACGGCGCGCCGGTGCTGCCCGATGTGGTGCTGGTGCCCTGCGTCGGGTTCACGCCGGAAGGCTGGCGGCTGGGCTACGGCGGCGGTTACTTCGACCGCTTCATGGCCGCCCACCCTGAGGTCACCGCGTTGGGCGTCGCCTGGGAATCAGGCCGAATGACCCAGGCCGAGCTGCAGCCCGAACCCCATGACATACCCTTGATGGCCGTCCTTACAGAAAGCAACACCTGGGGGGGGTAATGCCCCCCAGTTTCGGGGGGACCTCGCGGGAACCCTATGCGTTAATCGCGAAACAACGGTCAAGATCATGTCCATGGTCCATACAGGCCACCTTAGAGGGCGACAAAAGCAGCGCCCCTTCTCAACCGAAACAAGGACGTGAACATGAAGTTTTTCAAGCAGTTCAGTATGTCGTTCCTGGCCGTTGCTGCCACCGCTGCCTCTGCCGCCACGACTCAACCTTTCACCGCCACCACTGCCACCGTCACGCTGGACACCAGCTACCTGACGGCCAATGGCTATACGGTCAGCGGTGTGGGTTCCTCGACCTACAACGCCACCACCGGTGTGCTGACCGACCCGGTTCAGGCCATCTCCCTGACCACCAACCCCGGCCCGCTGACCATCGACTTCAGCGACACCTCGGGCATGGCGCTCAAGAAGGGCCTGAGCACCGTCAAGCTGCTGAACTTCACGTATGACGTGGCCACCAACAGCCTGTTCGGCGACATCAACGCAGGTCTTCTGTTCAATCTGAACAACCAATCGCTGCTGACCGCCACGACCGTGGCCGGCGACTTCGGTGGCAGCGCTCTGGACAATGTGTCCAGCTCGGCCAGCACCCGCACCCTGAACCTGGCCGCCAGCGACTTCGTGCTGTCCGATGCCTTCAAGACCTTCCTGACGGACAACGGCGCTGACCCCGCCAGCATGGCTTTCGTGGCCAGCATGGTGAAGTCGGTGAACATCGGTACCGTGACATCGATTCCTGCGATCCCCGAGCCCTCGACCTACGCCCTGATGGGCCTGGGCCTGGTCGGCATCGCCTTCACGGCTCGCCGCAAGATGGCCGCCTGATCTCTTTCAGCGCGACCAGACAAAAGGCTCCCCGCGGGGAGCCTTTTTCTTGCCTGTGCGGATCCTGGTAAGGCAACCGGCACCGCCATGAAAAAAGGGGCCGAAGCCCCTTTTCATTTTGCTCGATCGGTGACCGATCAGAAGCGATAACCGATGCCGATACCGAACAGCACAGGGTCCACCTTGACGGTGCCCACATTGCCCAGTGTCGGGTGAGTCACATCAGTGCGGATGTCGATCTTCTTGAAGTCCACGTTGAGGGACAGCTTGTCCGTGATGGGGAAGTCCGCACCAATCTGGATGGCCGTACCCCAGCTATTGCGGTCGATTTCCAGGGGCGTGCCACCCAGATCCAGCTTCACAGCGGAGAAGTGGGTGTAGTTCACGCCAAAGCCCACGTAGGGACGCACGGTCGGGTTCGTCGGCGCGAAGTGGTACTGCGCGGTCAGGGTAGGAGGCAGGTGACGCAGCGTACCGATCTTGTTGCCGTTGAGGGAAACGGTTTGCTTTTGCGGTGTGGTGGCGATCAGCTCGAACGCCACATTGGGCGTCACGAAGTAGGACGCGTCGATTTCCCAGATGTACTTCGTGTTGACCGAGGTGCCGCCCAAGGCATCAAGGGTACCGGTGCTTTCGTTCGCAGGGTCCAGTTGCAGGACACGGGCGCGCACCATGAAGTCGCCGGCGTAGGCGGGTGCGGCAGCAGCGCAAGCCAGCGCAGCAGCGGCGATCAGGCGAGTGCGGGTAGAGATGGCGTTCATGAGTGGTCCTTGTTGTGGCTAGGTTGCAGGGACCGCGTGTTGGCGCGTCCCATGGCATCCATTGCAACAAGGTCAAACCTCGCCAAACTTGTGCTGCATCAACTCGGAAGGCTCCCAGCCAGGGCCACCCAGGTGAAACCCTGGCTGATTTGCGCCAGATCAGATGAACGCGATGCGTTTGAGCAACGCATCTGACACGAGGTGGTGTCTGAAGTCTAGACGCCCAGGCGCTGGCAGATGGCCAGCACGGTGGCCGACTGGTTCATCGTGTAGAAGTGCAGGCCCGGCACGCCGGCCGCACGCAGTTGCTCGCACAAGGCGGTGACCACGTCCAGGCCAAAAGCCTGGATCGAGGCCTTGTCGTCGCCGAAGCCTTCCAGGCGGGTGCGGATCCAGCGGGGGATCTCGGCCCCGCAAGCGTCCGAAAAACGCATGAGCTGGGTCGAGTTGGTGATGGGCATGATGCCGGGGATCACCGGGATGGTGGCGCCCGCAGCGGTCGCGTCATCGACAAAGCGGAAATAGGCGTCGGCGTTGAAAAAGTACTGCGTCAGGGCCACGTCGGCACCGGCCTTGACCTTGGCGACATAGGCCTGCAGGTCGGCTTGCGGGTTGCGGGCCTGGGGGTGCATCTCGGGGTAGGCGCCCACTTCGATGTGGAAGTGCGAGCCCGTTTCTTCGCGGATGAAGGCCACCAGCTCGCTGGCGTAGCGGAACTCGCCGAAGCCGCCATAGCCGCTGGGCAGGTCACCGCGCAGGGCCACGAGGCGCTTGATGCCATCGGCCTTGAACTGGGCCAGTTGTGCACGCACCGAATCCTTGCTGGCGCCGATGCACGAGAAGTGCGGCGCGGCGTCAAAACCTTCGCGGAGGATGGCGCGCACGGTCTGGATGGTGCCGTCCTGAGTGGAGCCGCCTGCGCCATAGGTCACCGAGCAGTACTCGGGCTTGAGCGGGTAGAGCTGCTGGCGCACGGCGGCCAGCTTGTCCACGCCCTCGGGGGTCTTGGGCGGGAAGAACTCCAGGCTGATGGGCAGACGCTGAGGGGTCGTCATGGGAGGGCTTTCGTTGTCGGTTCAAGCAAGCAGGGCGGCGATCACGCGGCCTTGCGCGCCCGAACGAAGAATTCACGGTTGCCGTCGCCGCCGGCGATCGGGCTGTTGAAGTAGGCGCTCACTTTGAGGCCAAGGTCCTTGCAGGCTTGGCGGATGCGGGCCTCCACTTCGGCATAACTGGCGGGGTCCTTGACCAGGCCGCGCTTGCCGATGTGCTCGGGTTGCAGTTCAAACTGCGGTTTGACCAGCATGAGCAGCTCGCCGTCGTCGGCCAGGAAGGGCACCAGGGCGGGCAGCACCAGGGTCATCGAGATGAAGGACAAGTCCCCCACGATGACATCAAAACCGCCTTCGGGCGCGGCCTCACCCAGGTCTTCTTCCGTGAGGTGGCGGGCGTTGACGCCCTCGATCACGGTGACCTGCGGGTGCTCGGCGATGCTGTGATGCACCTGGCCATGGCCGACATCCACCCCGACCACCTGCGCCGCGCCATGCGACAGCAGCACCTCGGTGAAACCGCCGGTGCTCTGGCCCACATCCAGGCAGACCTTGTCTTTCAGGTCCACGGGGTGCTTGCAGAACGCGCAATGCTTGAGCGCGCCCTCGAGCTTCAGGCCAGCGCGGGACACCCAGCGGGTTTCCGAATCGTCCAGGATCTGGAAGTCGCACTCGATGGGCAATTGCTCACCCGCCTTGCGCACGGTGGTCCAGCCCTTGGGGCCGCTCCACTGCACGGCGCCTTGTTCGACCAGGCGCTGGGCAGCCGAGCGCGTGGGCGCCAGGCCCTTTTCCAGGATGAGTTGGTCAGCGCGGGCGAGGAGGATGTTGGTCATGAGCAGGTAGCAAAAAGAAAACGGTCCGCGCAAGGCGAACAGGCCTTCAGCCAAGGCACCGAACGCCGCGCACCCCGCGCGTTACCCCAAAAGGTGCCAAAAGGCACCAATGAAGCGCCACCGCAGGTGCGCGACAAATCCAGCGACCGCCGCGGATCCGGCTACGCCGGTCCGCCAGCGGTGCCCCCCTGGGGGGCTGAGTCCGGACTTGGACAGTCCTTGAGGACTGTCCAAGCCTGGCGAAGGGCCGACCCGTCTCCGGGTCGGCGCGGGCTGCAAGCCGCCGCAGGCCGTAGGGGGGGTTAGTAGCGGTAGCTATCAGGCTTGTAAGGGCCGTTCTTGTTCACGCCGATGTAAGCCGCCTGCTCTTCGGTCAGCTCGGTGAGCTGGGCGTTGAGCGTGGTCAGCTGCAGGCGGGCGACCTTCTCGTCCAGGTGCTTGGGCAGCACGTAGACCTTGCCCACGTCGTAAGCGTCGCTGTGGGCGAACAGCTCGATCTGGGCGATGGTCTGGTTGGCGAAGCTCGACGACATCACGTAGCTGGGGTGGCCGGTGCCGCAACCCAGGTTCACCAGGCGGCCCTTGGCTAGCAGGATGATGCGCTTGCCGTCCTTGAAGATGACGTGGTCAACCTGCGGCTTGATCTCTTCCCACTCGCAGTTCTCTTCCAGCTTGGCGACCTGGATTTCGTTGTCGAAGTGGCCGATGTTGCAGACGATGGCGTTGTTCTTCATCGCGGCCATGTGCTCATAGGTGATCACGTCGCGGTTGCCGGTGGTGGTCACGAAGATGTCGGCCTTGTCGGCGGCCCAGTCCATCGTGACGACGCGGTAGCCTTCCATGGCGGCTTGCAGGGCGTTGATCGGGTCGATCTCGGTCACCCACACCTGGGCGCTCAAGGCGCGCAAGGCTTGAGCGGAACCCTTGCCCACGTCACCGTAACCAGCGACCACGGCGACCTTGCCGGCGATCATCACGTCGGTGGCGCGCTTGATGCCGTCCACCAGGGATTCACGGCAGCCGTACAGGTTGTCGAACTTGGACTTGGTGACCGAATCGTTCACGTTGATGGCGCGGAACAGCAGGCTGCCCTTGGCGCTCATCTCGTTGAGGCGGTGCACGCCGGTCGTGGTTTCTTCGGTCACGCCGATGATCTGGGCGGCCTTGCGGCTGTACCAGGTGCTGTCCACAGCCAGCTTGGCTTTGATCGAGGCGTAGAGGATGCGCTCTTCTTCGCTGGTGGGGTTGTTCAGGACGCTGATGTCCTTCTCGGCGCGCTTGCCCAGGTGCATCAGCAGCGTGGCGTCACCACCGTCGTCCAGGATCATGTTGGGGCCTTCGCCTTCCGAACCCTTCGGGCCAAAGTCGAAGATGCGGTGGGTGTAGTCCCAGTAGTCTTCCAGCGACTCGCCCTTGTAGGCGAACACGGGGGTGCCGGCTTCCACCAGGGCGGCAGCAGCGTGGTCCTGCGTCGAGAAGATGTTGCAGCTGGCCCAGCGCACTTGCGCTCCAAGAGCTTGCAGCGTTTCAACCAGCACGGCGGTCTGGATGGTCATGTGCAGCGAGCCGGTGATGCGCGCGCCCTTGAGGATCTGCTTGGGGGCGTATTCGGCGCGGATGGCCATCAACGCGGGCATTTCGCTTTCGGCGATCTTGATTTCGCGGCGGCCCCAGGCGGCCAGGGACATGTCGGCGACGATGCACTCGACGCCTTTGTGTTCGGTAATCAGCTTGTTGGTAACAGCGGTCATGGAGAGCTCCTAAGGGTTCAGAAGCCGCCGTGCGCTACCGTGGGGGGACGTGACAGATACAACTCACCCAGCGGGACACATGCGGGTGAGCGCGGTTGCACATCACATGAGGGTTCACGTGTCTTTCGAGCCTGGGGGCAACTCGCCTGATCAACAGGGGGCCCTTGCAACGCTCCTCGAAAGCCTGCGCAGTATAAATGTTTCAGGCCTCGTGTCCAGCCAGAATCACACGGTTTCGCCCGGCTGTTTTGCCTTTGTAGAGGGCCTGGTCGGCACGCGCCAGGGCCTGCTCGACGCTTTCGCCCCTGGCCAGCAGGCTCACCCCCAGCGTGATGCTGATGGGCACCAGCTGGTGGTGGTGGACCAGGTCGATCTGCGCAATGGCCTCGCGCACGCGCTCGGACACCTGCAGGGCTTCTTCCTCGTCGGTCGAGGGCAGCAGCATCAGGAACTCCTCGCCGCCCCAGCGGGCCACGTGGTCGACTTCGCGCACACCTTCGCGCAGGGCCTGGGCCACGGCCTTGAGGGCGGTGTCGCCGGTCTCGTGGCCATGCAGGTCGTTGATGCGTTTGAAGTGGTCGATGTCACCCAGCACCAGGGCCAGCGGGCGGCCGCCGCGCTCGAACACGGCGGCTTCGTGCTGGGCCACTTCCATGGCGAAGCGCCGGTTCTGCAGCTGGGTCAGGGGGTCGGTGCAGGCCTGCTGACGCAAGCTCGCCTCGGCATTGGCCACCAGGCGGTAGTAGGCCATGGCCAACATCGCCAGGATGACCAGGGTGCTGGCCTGGTTGAAGTAGTGCAGGCCTTGCAGCATGGGCTGAGGGATCACGTCCAGCGGCGTGGCGTTGCGAAAGATGAAATCGAGGGCCATGTACAGCACCCCGACGCCGGTCGCCACCACGGCCTTGAACCAACTCGCGTGGAAGTTGCTCAGGATGGTCACCGGCATGATGAGGATGATGTAGTAGTGAAAGCCGCTGTCCCAGCCGATGACGGCCACGGCCAGGATGCCGTGCAGCAGGATCTCACCGACGATCAGCACCATGGCGATCATGTGCCGCCCGTTCTGGATCAGCAGCGCCGACAGCACGTACACCAGCACGCTGGCCACGTTGGCGCGCGCCATCCAGGGCACGCCCACCGAGTCGAACAGGAAGATGAAGCTCAGGTGGGCCACGGCCGCGATGACGGTGACCAGCGTCAGCAAGCCCAGGAAAACACCCTTCGTGTTGGTGCCGCCCTGCAGGGTCTTGACGAGGTCCTGGATGTACTTCACGGAAACGCCCGGCCGCAGCCCGAAGAGGTGATATCGGGTTTTATCGGCAGACGAAATGGCGACTTGAGGCGGTCGCCAGCGCTTTATCGGGCGCTGTCGTCGTCAGGGCTGGCGCTGTCGCTGTCGCAGAAGGCTTCGTCGTCGATCAGGCATTCGGGCTGGGCTGCGTCGGGTTTGCCGCCGCGGGTGACCAGCTTGCTAGACAGCAGCGTCTCAACTTCGGCGTGGGGCACCAGCACCCACATGCGCCCCTTGTGCCTGGTGCGGCGGGCCTGCTTGCCCGCATCGGCGCCAAAGCCCCAGAAGTAGTCGGCACGCACGGCGCCCCGGATGGCCCCGCCCGTGTCCTGCGCGAACATCAGGCGCTGCATCTGGGGCTGGCGGCGGTCACCGCCTGCGGCATCCAGGAAGACGGGGTAGCCCAGGGGCAGCACGCGTGGGTCGACCGCCAGGGATCGGCCCGCGGTGAGCGGCACGCCCAGCGCGCCCACGGGGCCGGCCTGCATGGACTGGTCCGGCGCGGGGCGGAAGAAGACGTAGCTGGGGTCGCTGTCGAGCGCGCGGCTGCGTTGCTGCAGCAGCTTGCTGGTCAGGGGGTTGGCGCCCGGGATGGCGGGCATGCTCGACGGCGCCTGGGTGCCAGGCGGGCTTGACCGGGCGGGCTTCGGCGCACGGCCCTTGCTGGCCTGTGCCTGGGTCAACAAGTCATCCACCAGTTGCTGGGAGCCACCGCTTGCTTGGGACGACGTGGGCGCCGCGCCCGGTGTGGCCGAGGTGGCGCCGCTGGATGTGCCCAAGGCTTTGGTGCGCGCCACTGGCTTGGGCACGGTTTTGTGCGAGCCGGGGGGCGGCAAGAGGGCATCAACCGTGTCGGTCACGGCGGCATCGGTCGAGGCGGGGGCGGCAACCGGTGTGGGCGAGGCCTTGCGGGCGCCGCGTGTCAAAGGTTCGTCGGGCGTGGGTGAGGACGAGAATGAGGGCGCATCGGTTGGGCCTGCGGCATCGGCATCCGCATCGGCCTGCGCGCCACCCGCATCGGCCAGGTCGAAATGCTCGATCTCGTCGGCGATATCCGCTGCACCATCGGTGCGGGCGCCGCGGGTCTGCACGCGCTCATTGCCCGAGGCCGACAGCTGCATGGGCTTGAAGGGATGGCCGTTCTGATCGGCATAAGCCAGGCGCAGGATGCTGCCGTCGGCCATGCGGATGCGGCCCGCGCCCTGAATCTGCATGGCATACAGGGCGATGGGGTCGTCCACCCAGGCCAGCACGGGGGCATCCAGCGCGGCGCTGCGGTTGATGTCGGCGCGGGTGTAGTAAGGCAGGCCCTGCTTGCCCTGCACGCGCACACGCAGGCGGCGGTCCAGGGTGTCGAGCGTGAAGGCGCGCAGGTCCACGGCGATGGCACCGGGCTGACCAGCCTGGGTCGGCGTCAGCAGGCGGCCATTGGCGCGCACATAGGTCAGGCCCTTGCGCTGGCTGACGGGCACCGTCTTCCAATCCAGGAAGTACAGGTCATTGGGGATGCCGTAGACGGGCACGGCGAACCGGGCATCACGCTGGGCGCGGCCTTGCAGCAGGGGCTCGTAGTAGCCGGTGATCTCGCCTTCGCGTGTGCGGTCGGTGTTCTGCACGGTGAGCAAGGCGAACTCGCGCTCCATGAACTGGCGGCCGGCCTTGGGGTCCTTGATGGTCTTGACCTTGGCGCACAGCGGCTTCCAGGTGGGCTTGCGCTCCAGGGCCTTGCACGACTCCTTGAAGGCGGCCCAGGCTTCGCCCAGGTTGTCCTGCTGCCAGCCGGGCAGGCTGTCGAACGCACTGACCTTGAAGAGGGCGTGTTTGGTGGCGATGGACTGGCCTTGCGACCTTGCCGGAACGGGCGCCGCATCGGCCTGCACATCGGTTGCCCTGCCTGCAGCGATCTCAGGTGGCACCGCTGCCGCCTGATCCACCTTGGCCGGACCACTGGCACACCCCACCAGCGCCAGCAGCAACACACCCGCCGACAGCACACCGGGCCGGATCACGGGGGGAAACAGGTCAAACGGTTTGCGCAACATGCGCCGCATCTTGAAACCCCGCTCACACCACGGCAACTGACCTTGGTCAAAACGCCCGGCTTGTTACCTAAGTCACCGCGTCTCGCACGGGGGGGCCAGTATTCTCGACCGTTACTCATCCTTATGGTCATCTACCCCTCGTCTGGCATGCGCTTTCATCTGCCCTCACTCCCCCGCTGCTTGTCTGCTGCCGTGATCGGCGTGATGCTGGCCGGTTGCGCTGACGTTCCCATCCCCTTCATGAAGCCGGACCCCACCGTGGTCGAGGCCAAGGTGGTGGCGTCGCCGCAGGCCAACCCGGATGCCCGCAAGCGCCCCTCGCCGGTGGTGGTGCGCGTGTACGAACTCAAGGGCCGTGCGCAGTTCGATTCGGCCGACTTCATCTCGCTGTACGAGCGTGACAAGGACGTGCTGGGCAGTGACCTGGTCGTGCGTGACGAGTTCGTGCTCAAGCCCGGCGAGACCAAGGACCTCAACCGCAAGACGCAGCCCGACACCAAGTTCCTGGCGGTGCTGGTGGGCTTCCGTGACCTGGAGAAATCCCGCTCGCGCGCCATCGCCGCGGTGGAAGCCAACAAGACCAACCGTTGGGTGATCAAGATCGAGCCGCTGACCGTGGCCATCCTGCCCGCCCCGGCGAAGTGAAGCCGGGAATGAAGGCCCACGTGAAGCCCCAAGCAAAGCCCTTCAAGCAATACAAGGCAACTACATGAGCTGGCGCAACAAAGTCGTCTGGTCGCAGGGCATGTTCCTGCAACCGCACCATTTCCAGCAGGAGGCCCGCTACACCGAGCGCCTGATCGACAGCCGCGTGCGCGCCCTGTCACCGTTCGCCTGGGGCTTCACCGAGCTGCAGCTCGACGACAGCCTGCTCGCGCTGGGTCGCCTGGGCATCGCCCGCGCCAGCGGCATCTGGCCGGACGGCACGCCCTTTGCCATTCCCCAGCTGGACCCGGCCCCGGCCCCGCTGGACATCCCCGCCGACCTGAAGAACGAGGTGGTCTACCTGGCCCTGCCGGTGCAGCGCGAAGGCCTCAACGAGGCGGACTTCGGTGGTGATGCCGGCACGGGCGACGAACTGGCCCGCTTCGAAGCCCTGATCGAAGGCGTGCGCGACAACACCGACGCCACCGCCGAACCCGAAGAGATCCAGACCGGCCGCCTGCGCCTGCGCCTGCTGCGCGCCAAGGAGCTGACCGACGCCTACACCGTGCTGGGCTGCGCCCTGGTGGCCGAGCGCCGCAGCGACAACGCCGTGCTGCTGGACCGCGGCTACATCCCGCCCCAGGTGGTGTGTGATGCCAGCGGGCACCTGTCGTCGAGCCTGACGCTGCTGCACGGCCTGGTGCGCCAGCGCTCGCACGCCCTGGCCGGAAAAATGGGGCAGCTGGGGCATGGCGTGTCCGAGGTAGCGCAGTTCCTGCGGCTCCAACTGCTCAACCGCCATGAGCCGCTGCTGCGCCAGTACGCCAGCGCGCCCAATGTGCACCCGCACACGCTGTTCACCACCTGCCTGCAACTGGCCGGCGAGCTGTCCACCTTCCACACGGCGGCGCGCCGCTCGCCCG
Organism: Aquabacterium sp. NJ1; assembly: GCF_000768065.1. NCBI lineage: Bacteria > Pseudomonadati > Pseudomonadota > Betaproteobacteria > Burkholderiales > Sphaerotilaceae > Aquabacterium > Aquabacterium sp. NJ1. The sequence goes on from NZ_JRKM01000001.1 coordinate 2,468,832, forward strand.
ACTTCCCGCTGTACCAGCACGAGGACCTGCGCGGCTGCTTCACGCCCGTGTTCGAGGCCATCCGCGACATGCTCTCGGCGGTCGAGGAAGACAACGCCGTGCAAATCGAGCTGGTGGACCGCAAGTTCGGTGTGCGCACCGCCGTCGTGCCCGATCTGGAGATGGTGCGCACCGCCACCTTCGTGCTGGCCGTCAACGCCCAGATCCCCGGCGAGCAGTTGCGCACGCGCTTCCCGGCGCAGACCAAGGTCGGCCCGGTGGAAAGCATCAAGGAGCTCGTCAACTTCAACCTGGCCGGCATCACCTTGCGCGCGCTGCCTGTGGCGCCACGCCAGCTGCCCTTCCACGCCGGCTTCTTCTATTTCGAACTGGAGCGCGGTGGCGAGCTGTGGCAGAAGTTCGAAGCCAGCGGCAACCTGGCCCTGCATGTGGCCGGTGACTTCCCCGGCCTGGAGCTGGCCTTGTGGGCCATCCGCCGCTGACAGGCCGCTGCGACGCCGTTGAAACGCCACTGAGAAGCCGCTGACCCTGCGCCATTGAAAGACCGGCATGACCCAGCCACCCAACCAACCCCCGATCGACCCCTTTGCCTCGATCGACACTGGGCGCACCTTCGTGATGCCCACGCCGGGCCAGCGGCCAGCCGGCTCGCCCGCGCCCTTTGACAACCTGGCGCGCGGCGCCGATGTGGCCGCCGACCTGGCCGCCCCCGACACCGGCCTGAACCCGCTGGTGGCCCTGGCCAACCCGCTGCTGGCCCTGGTGCCGCAGATCCGCTCGACCACGCACCTGGCCGACCCGGCCGCGCTGAAGGAGTCCATGGCCGCCGGCCTGCGCGACTTCGAAGCCAAGGCCCGCGCCGCCGGCATCGCCAGCGAACGCGTGCTGGCGGCCCGCTACATCCTGTGCACGCTGCTGGACGAAGCCGCGGCCTCCACCCCCTGGGGCGGTTCGGGCCAGTGGGCGCGCCACAACCTGCTGGTCACCTTCCACAACGAGGCGTATGGCGGCGAAAAGGTCTTCCAGCTGATGGCCAAGCTGGCCGAAGACGTGCCCGCCAACCGCGACCTGCTCGAACTCATCTATGCCGTGATCACCATGGGCTTCGAGGGCCGCTACCGCGTGATCGAAGGCGGCAAGACCCAGCTGGACACCGTGCGCGACCGCCTGGCCCAGCTGCTCAAGCAAGCCCGTGGCGACTATGCCCAGCCGCTGGCGCAGAACTGGCAAGGCGCACCGCAGGCCCGCCGCCTGATGCTGTCGTGGCTGCCCCTGTGGGTGACGGGCGCCGTGAGCGCCCTGCTGCTGCTGGCCCTCTACCTGGGCCTGAGCTTTGCCCTGAGCGGCCACTCCGACCCGGTGTTTGGCGCCATCCAGAGCCTGCGCCTGGCCCCGCCTGTGCCGCCCACGCCCATCCCCGCGGCCAAGCCCCGCCTGGCGCAGTTCCTCCAGGCCGACATCCGCTCGGGCCTGGTGGCCGTCCGCGACGAGATCGACCGCAGCGTGATCACCCTGCGTGGCGACGGCCTGTTCGAGGCCGGCAGTGCCTCGCTGAGCGAGAACCGCGAAGCCATCATGAAGCGCATTGCCCAGGCCCTGGTCAACGTGCAAGGCAACATCCTCGTCACCGGCCACACGGACAACCAGCCCATCCGCTCGATGCGCTTCCCCTCCAACTGGCACCTGTCGCAAGAACGGGCCGACACCGTGCGGGACCTGCTGCAGGCCAATGGTGTGGCCAAGGAACGCATCCGCGCCGAAGGCCGGGCCGATGGCGAGCCCGTGGTGGACAACACCACGCCGGCCAACCGCGCCCTCAACCGCCGCGTGGAGGTGATCCTGTTCGTGGCCCGTGAGAACGCGGCAGCCAACGGCAACGCAGCCCAAGAGACCCAACCATGAAGAAGCTGCTGTCCTTCCTGTTCAACGGCACGGTGCTGGCCATCATCGGCCTGCTGGCCCTGTCGCTCGTCATCTGGATCGTGGGGCCGCTGATCGCGATTGGCACCGTGCGCCCGCTGGAATCGGTCTGGTCCCGCCTGATCCTGATCGGCCTGATCGTGGGCATCTACGTGCTGGTCAAGGTCATCGGTGCCATCCGCGCCAAAAAGGCCAACCAGGCCGTTGTCAACCAGCTGATGGAGCCCGCCCCCAAAGGCGCCGATGCCCCGCCCGAAGCGCCTGAAGTCAAGCTGCTGCGCGAGCGTTTCGAGAAGGGCATGGAGACGCTCAAGAACGCCCGCTTCGAAACGCACAAAGGGGTGTGGGCGGGCATGAAAGCCCGCGCCGGCAAGCGCTACCTGTACGAGCTGCCCTGGTACATCATCATCGGCGCGCCGGGTTCGGGCAAGACCACGGCGCTGCTGAACTCGGGCCTGCGCTTCCCGCTGGCGACACCTGGCAGCGGCGCACAAGGCCTGCCCGGCGTGGCCGGCACGCGCAACTGCGACTGGTGGTTCACCGACCAGGCCGTGCTGCTGGACACCGCCGGCCGCTACACCACGCAAGACAGCGACCACCAGGCCGACCAGACCGCGTGGAACGGCTTCCTGGGCCTGCTCAAGCGCGCCCGCCCACGCCAGCCCGTCAACGGCGTGCTGGTGACCGTGTCCGTGCCCGATCTGCTGACCAAGTCTGCCGCCGAACGCCAGGCCCAGGCCGCCGCCGTGCGCACCCGCCTGCAGGAGCTGCACGAGCAGCTGGGCGTGCGCTTCCCCATCTACCTGATGGTGACCAAGTGCGACCTGCTGTCCGGCTTCATGGACACCCTGGGCGAGCTGGACCGCGACACGCGCGCCACGCCCTGGGGCTTCACCTTCAAGCTCGATGAGCAGCAACACAGTGACGCATCGGCCTTCCTGCCCGAGTTCGACGCGCTTGAAAAGCGCCTGACCGACGGCCTGATCGACCGCCTGCAGCTGGAGCACGACCCGGCCCGCCGCGCCCGCATCTACGCCTTCCCGCAGCAGTTCGGCGGCCTGCGCAATGTGCTCAAGTCCTTTGTGGACGATGTGTTCTCGCCGTCGCAGTTCGAAGCCAACCCGCTGATCCGCGGTGTGTACTTCATCAGCGGCACGCAGGAAGGCACGCCGCTGGACCGCATGCTGGGCAGCATCGCCCGCAGCTACCGGCTGGAGCGCACCGTGCTGCCGCCCAACAAGGCCAGCGGCAAGGCCTTCTTCCTGGAGCGCCTGCTCAATGACGTGGTGTTCGCCGAAAGCGAACTGGGTGGCACCAACCTGAAGTGGGAGCGCCGCCGCGGCCTGATGGCCCTGGCTGGTTACGCCACCATCGGCGTGCTGGCCACGGCCCTGCTGGTGGCCTGGGGCGTGAGCTTCTTCAACAACCGCGCTTACGTGAACGCGGTGAGCCAGCGTGAACAGGCGGTGCGTTCACTGCTGCAGACCACGCCCAACCGCGCCTCGTCCGACATCCTGGTGCTGATGCCCGCGCTCAAGGCCACGCGTGACCTGGCCGTGGGCGACAGCGACCGTGAGGTGCCCTGGTCGCTCGGCTGGGGCCTGTACCAAGGCAAGAAGCTGGACTCGGCCTCGCGCCAGGCCTATGAGCGCATGCTGGTGGACGCCCTGCTGCCGCGCATCGCCCTGCGCGTGGAAGACCAGGTCAAGACCAGCATCGACAACCCCGAGTTGCAGTACGAGGCCCTCAAGGCTTACGTGATGCTGCATGACCCTGACCACTTCGACCCCAAGGCGCTGAAGTCCTACTTCATGGCCGACTGGGATCAGAACCTGCCGCGCAGCGTCACCACCGAGCAGCGGGCCGAGCTCAATGGCTATCTGGATGACCTGCTGGCCCAGGGCCCGGCCGTGTCGCCCCTGCCGGAAGACCGCAAGCTGGTGGACAGCACCCGGGCCCGCCTGGTGGCCATCCCCCTGGCGCAACGCGTGTACTACCGATTGAAGCAGCAAGGCGTGGGGGAAGACATCCCCGAGTTCACCGTGGCCAAGGCCGCGGGCAACAGCGCGGCCCTCGTGTTCATGCGGGCCAGCGGCGCACCACTGACCAAGGGCGTGCCCGGCCTGTTCACGTTTGACGGCTATCACAAGGGCTTCCAGCCGCAGGTGGAGCAAGCCACCAAGCAACTGAGCGAGGAAGAGACCTGGGTGCTGGGCGTGCAGGACAGCGCCCGTTCGCAATCCCTGCGTGACCCGACCGCGCTGCGCCGCCTGACCGACGACGTGCGCCAGATCTACCTCACCGAGTACGCCACGATCTGGGAAGGCTTCATCGCCGACATCCGCATGCTGCCCTCCGACAGCCTGCCCAAGGCCGTGCAGATGGCGCGTGTGCTGTCCAGCCCTGAATCGCCTTTGAAGCCCTTGCTGACGGCGCTGTCGCACGAGACCACGCTGAGCTTGTCCGAGAGCAAGTCGCTCATCGACAAGGCGCAGGACAAGGCCGAAAGCACGCTGGACAAGTCCCGCGCCGAGATCGCCAAGCTCTTTGGTGACAAGCCTGCGCCCAACGCCGTGGCCGATGGCCGGCGCATCGAGTCCATCGTGGACGACCGCTTCGTGGCCCTGCGCGAGATGGTCACCAGCCCCGATGGCAAGAGCCCCGCGCCCATCGACGGCACGATCGGCCTGATCAACGAGGTCTACACCTTGCTGACCGCCACCGAGACGGCCGTGCAAGGCGGCAATGTGCCCCCACCCAGCGACGTGCCCAACAAGGTCAAGGCCGAAGCCGCCCGCCTGCCCGAGCCCATCCGTTCGTTGCTCAACACCTTGTCGGTCAGTGGCACTGCGGCCGCGCTGGACGCCACCCGCGCCAACCTGGGGCAGGCCATCAAGTCGCAGATCGGCGAGTTCTGCCAGCAGGCGATTGCGGGCCGCTACCCGTTTGCGCGCGGCAGCAGCCGCGATGTCACGCAGGATGACTTCGCCCGCATGTTCGCGCCCGGCGGCCTGATTGACAGCTTCTTCCAGCAGCAGCTCGCCCGCTTCGTGGACACGTCCACGCGGCCATGGAGCTTCCGCAAGCTCGAAGGCGCCACCATGGGCACGGACAGCGGCACGCTGGCGCAGTTCCAGCGCGCGGCCGCCATCCGCGACACCTTCTTCCGTGCGGGTGGCAACCAGCCGGGCCTGCGCCTGGACTTCCGCCCCTTCGAGATGGACGCCACCATCACCCAGTTCACGCTGGACGTGGACGGCCAACTGGTGAAATACGCCCACGGCCCGCAGATCCCGGCCACCGTGCAATGGCCCGGCCCGCGTGGCAGCTCGCTGGTGCGCGTCTCGCTGGCCCCGCCCGGCCCCGGTGACAACGCCATCGTGACCGAAGGCCCATGGGCGCTGTTCCGCCTGTTCGACCGCATGAGCCTGAGCCCCGCGGGCGCGCCCGAGCGCTTCAACGTGGTGTTCAATGTGGGCGGGCGCAAGGCCACGTTCACGGTCACGTCCAGCAGCGTGCAGAACCCCTTCCGCCTGCCGGAGCTGAGCAGCTTCTCCTGCCCTGGAGGCCTGTGATGATGTCGGCGGGTGGTTCGGCCGTGGGTTCGACATGTGGCTGGTTCGGCAAGATCGCCTCGCTGGGTGACTTCAGCGCCCGGCGCCTGCCGCCCGAGTTCGTGCAGCGCTGCGATGACTGGTTGTCGCGCGGCGTGCAGACCAGCCGCGCGCAACTGGGCGAACGCTGGCTCAACACCTACCTGACCGCCCCCATCTGGCGCTTCGCCTGGAGCCCCGGTATCGCAGGCCCCCACTGGTGGATGGGCGTGATGATGCCCAGCGTGGACAGCGTGGGCCGCTACTTCCCCCTGGTCGTGGCCCAGGCCAGCGCCTACGCACCAGACTCCGGCCAGGACCACACCGCCTTGCAGCGCTGGATGGACCACGTGGCCCAGGCCGCCATGAGCACCCTGCATGCAGGCGCCCAGGTCGACGCCTTCGAGGCCCGGCTGATGGACGCCCCCACCTGGCAGGCCGCGCCCCCCGTTGGCGCGCCCAATCTGCAACGCCTGGTCGGGCGCGACCGCTACCAGGGCGCGCCGCACCCCTCGCTCAGCCATTGGCTGGAAGGCGTGGCGGGCATGAGCCTGCATCAGCAGGTGCAAGGCCAGAGCCTGTGGTGGCTGCCCGATTCGGGCCATGGCAGTGGTAGCCTGAGCCTGGGCCCGGGCTTGCCCGGCCAAGACCATTTCGTCGAACTGCTGCAAGGCAGCTGGTAACCCGTTTCAGCGCTGCCTGCGTTGCCCTCGCCCCATGAGCCAAGCCGAATCCGCCCAACCCCAGCCCGCCACGCCCTCTTCCAGCAGTCCCAGGCCGGCCGCTGGCGGCCACAGCGGCAACGCCCTGCCCATCGGCCACCGCCTGCACGAGTTCGAGATCACCGGCCTGGTGGGTGAAGGCGGCTTCGGCATCGTCTACCTGGCGCACGACACGCAACTCGAACGCGTGGTCGCCATCAAGGAGTACATGCCCGGCTCGCTGGCCACACGTGCGGGTGACCTGTCCGTCACCGTCAAGTCCGAGCGCCAGCGCGACACCTTCACGCTGGGCATGCGCAGCTTCGTCAACGAAGCCAAGCTGCTGGCCTCGTTCGACCACCCCGCGCTGATCAAGGTCTATCGCTTCTGGGAAGAAAACGGCACCGCCTACATGGTGATGCCCTACTACCAGGGCCCCACCTTCAAGACCTGGTTGCGCGAGCAGCAGCAGCCGCCCGACGAGGCCTGGCTCAAGGGCATGCTCGGCCCCCTGATCGACGCGCTGGAAGTGATCCACGCCGACCACTGCTACCACCGCGACATCGCGCCCGACAACATCCTGCTGCTGGGCCTCAACAAGCCCTTGCTGCTGGACTTCGGCGCCGCCCGCCGCGTGATCGGCGACGCCACGCAGGCCCTGACCGTCATCCTCAAGCCGGGCTACGCGCCCATCGAGCAGTACGCCGAAGTGCCCTCGATGAAGCAGGGCCCGTGGACCGACGTCTACGCCCTGTGCGCGGTGCTGTATGCCGCCATCCTGGGCAAGGCGCCGCCGCCCTCGGTGGGCCGCATGATGAAGGACGACATGACGCCGATCTCGCAAGCTGCGCTCGGCCGTTATTCCGCGCCCTTCCTCGCTGCCATCGACGCCGGCCTGACCGTGCACCCCGAGCAGCGCCTGCAGAACATGGCCGCCTTGCGCGAGCGCCTGTTTGCCACCGAGCTGCCACCTGGCGCCACGCCACCCGCCCCCGCCAATGAGGACGACGAGCGCACGGTGATGATGCCCGCTGGCATGGACGCGGCCACCCTGGTGACGCAGGCCAAGCAGCAGACACAGATGACGGCGATGGCCGCCACGGCGACCGGCTTCCCGGCCACGCAGGTGGCGCAGGCGTCCAACGCCGCCACACCGGCGACCACGGGGGCCCCCACGGCCACATCGAGCCCGTCATCGGCAAGCACATCGACCACCGCCCCCGGCGGCGGCCTCAACAAGCTCTGGATCGCGCTGGCCGCGCTCGGCCTGGCCGGTGGTGGTGGCGCCTGGTTCATGACCCGCTCGCACCAGGCTGGCCCGGCCACGGCAGGCGACAGCGCCTCACAAGTGGCACAGGCGGCATCCAACACCGCCAGCGACACCTCGGCCAGCACGGCCACCAGCACATCGGCCAACACCGCCTCCGCCACGCCCCCCGCGATGCCCGCCCAGCGCGACCCCTTCACCATCGTGGCCGCGCTGGAAGACATCGTGCGCAACGCCGACCCGCTGATGGCCGTCAACACCTTGACCGACAAGTCACAGCTGCTCATCGGCAAGGACAAGCTGCTGTTCCAGGTCAAGTCCAGTGTGCCCGGCTACCTGTATGTCTACCTGGCCGGCACGGACCAGAACCACTTCTACCTGCTCTTCCCCAACGCGCTGGACAAGAACAACCGCATCGAGGCCGACAAGCTGGTGGAGCTGCCCCGCAAGGGCTGGCACATCACCGCCGGCGGCCCGCCCGGCGTAGACCACATCGTGACCATGGTCTCGCCCTACCCGCGCGACCTGAGCGCGCTGCACCTCAACACCACGGACACCATCCCCGAGTTCGACATGGCCCAGGCCGCCCAAGCCTGGGCCGAGCACAAGGGCCCGGGCAGCCCCTTCGTGCCACCGGCCTTGTGCGAAGGCACCACCACGCCCCCCACGCCTTGCGATCAACGTTATGGCGCCACACTGGTCCACATCGAGGAAGTGGCCACACGCTGACCACAGCCATCACGAATCTGCTGACACGGCGCCCGGACAGGCACACAATCGGCAAATAACCGGTGACAAGACGGCTGTATCCCCGCATCCCGGGGCAGTTCACAAGGAGACAATCCCACCGGGCAGGTCCACCCCGCCCGGCCCCGCTTCTTGAGCCCACCCGCACCGCTTGATGACCCAACCTGCGCCTCTGCCCGCCAACGAAGTACAGCGTCTGTCGCGTTTGCGCGAGCTGGCCGTTCTGGACAGCGCGCCCGAACCCCTGTTCGACACGCTCACGCAGCTGGCTGCCAGCACCTGTGGTGTGCCCATCGCCCTGGTCAGCCTCATTGACACGGGCCGGCAATGGTTCAAGGCCCGCGTGGGCCTGCCAGCGGTCACCGAGACCCCGCGCGACATCTCCTTTTGCGCCCATGCCATCCTGGAAGATGACGTGATGGAAGTGGCCGATGCCACGCGCGACCCGCGCTTTGTGCACAACCCGCTGGTCACCGGCGAGCCCGGCATCCGCTTCTACGCCGGCGCCCCCATCAAGCTGCCCGATGGCTCGCGCATCGGCACGCTGTGCGTGATCGACCGGCAGCCCCGCATCCTGTCGAGCAAACAGCGCCAGACCCTGCAGCACCTGGCCCAGATCGCCGCCGACGCCCTGCTCCTGCGCGAACGCACGCTGAACCGTGCCCTGCAAGCCAGCCAGGGTCTGGCCGCCGAGATCGCCAACAACGAAGCCTTGTACCGCGCCATTGTCGAAGACCAGACCGAGCTGATCTCGCTGGCCGACACCCAAGGCCGGCTGACCTTTGTGAACGCGGCCTACAGCCGCCAGTACGGCAAGCCCACGCAGGCCCTCATCGGCACCAGCTTCTACGACTACATCCCCGAAGACGAGCGCGAGGCAGTGCGAGCCCACATCCAGCGCCTGCTGGACACCCGCGAGCCCCTGCAAGACGAAAACCGCACCGTGGCCGCCAATGGCGAACTGCGCTGGATGGCCTGGACCAACCGCGTGATCTGCGACGAGCACGGCCAGGTCACCGGCATCCACTCTGTGGGCCGCGACATCACCGAGCGCAAGCTGGCCGAATACTCGCTGCAGGAGAGCAAGGCCCGTCTGCGTTCGCTGTACGAGTCCACGCCGGCCATGCTGCACTCCATCGACAGCCACGGCATCTTGCTCACGGTGAGCGATACCTGGCTGGCCAAGATGGGCTACACGCGCGAAGAGGTCATCGGGCGCTCATCGGCGGATTTCCTCGTGCCCTCGTCCTATGAGTACGCGCGCAACGTGGTGCTGCCGCGCTACCTGCTCACCGGCCGCTGCGACAACGTCGAGTACCAGATGGTGCGCAAGGACGGCAGCCTCATCGACGTGCGCCTGTCGGCCATCATGGAGCGCGAGGCCGATGGCCAGCCTGGCCGCTCGCTGGCCATCCTGGAAGACATCACCGAAAAGCACGCCGTGGAGGCCGCGCTGCATGCCAACCAGGAACGCCTGACCCTGGCCACGCAGGCCAATGAAATCGGCATCTGGGAGCTGACCTTGCCCGATGGCAGGCTCACCTGGAGCGACATGATGTTCACCATCTTCGGCCTGCCACGCGAGCACTTCACCGGCCGCATCGAAGACTGGGCGCAATGCATCCACCCCGATGACCTGGAGTACACCAGCCGGGAGCTGACCGCCGCCATCAAGGGCCACAAGGCGATGGACTTCGACTTCCGCGTGCGCCACCCCAATGGCAATGTGCGTTATGTGTACGGGCGCGCCACCGTGTTCCGCGACGGCAAGGGCCGCGCCACACGCGTGCTGGGCACCAACTACGACGTCACCGAGCGCAAGCGCATGGAGCGCGAACTCGCCGAAAAGCACGAGCTGCTGCGCGTGACCCTGCACTCCATCGGCGACGCCGTGATCACCACCGATGCCCATGGCCGCGTGCAATGGCTCAACCCCGTGGCCGAGCGCATGACGGGCTGGCCCAATGAGGCCGCGCGTGACCAGCCCCTGGGCCAGGTCTTTCACATCGTCAACGAACTCACGCGCGAGCCCGAGGTCAACCCCTTCGAGCGCTGCCTGGCCGAAGACCTGCACATCGGCCAGCTGGACCAGACCCTGCTGATTTCGCGCACTGGCGTCGAATACGGCATCGAGGACTCGGCCGCGCCCATCCGCGATGAAGACGGCACCATGCTGGGCGTGGTCCTGGTCTTCCATGACGTGACCGAGCAGCGCCGCATGGGCCACGAGATGAACTTCCGCGCCACGCACGATGAGCTGACCGGGCTGGTCAACCGTGCAGAGTTCGACAAGCGCCTCACCCGCGTGCTGAGCGAGGCCCATGAACACGACAGCGCGCACGCGCTCATGTACATCGACCTGGACCAGTTCAAGCTCGTCAACGACGCCTGCGGCCACAGCGTGGGCGACCAGTTGCTGTGCCAGGTCACCAGCCTGCTGCAAGGCTGCGTGCGCGCACGTGACACGCTGGCGCGCCTGGGTGGCGATGAATTCGGCGTGATCCTGGAGCACTGCAATGTGGACCAGGCCCACCGCGTGGCGCAAGACATCTGCGACCAGATGAGCGAGTTCCGCTTCATCCACGATGGGCGGCGTTTCCGCATTGGCACCAGCATCGGCCTGGTGCCGCTGGACAAACGCTGGGCCACCACCGCCTCCGTGCTGCAGGCGGCCGACACCTCGTGTTATGCCGCCAAAGAGGCCGGCCGCAACCGCGTGCACGCCTGGTACGACACCGACCAGGCCATGCGTGCCCGCAAAGGCGAGATGCAGTGGGCCAGCCGGCTGGAGCAGGCGCTCGACGAGAACCGCTTCATCCTCTACGGCCAGCGCATCGCGCCCATCCACCACGATGCCCGGGGCCTGCACTGCGAAGTGCTGCTGCGCCTGAAAGACACCGATGGCAGCATCATCCCGCCCGGCGCCTTCCTGCCCGCGGCCGAGCGCTTCCACATGGCTTCACGCATCGACCGCTGGGTGGTGCGCCACGTTTTCGAGTGGCTGGCCAGCCAGGGCGAGGCGCTCGACCAGATCGACACCATCGCCGTCAACCTGTCGGGCCAGTCCATCAGCGACCCGAGCTTCCACCACTTCATGCAGGAGCTGATCACCGAAACCTCGGTGGACGTGCGCAAGCTCTGCCTGGAGATCACCGAGACCTCGGCCATCACCAACCTGGCCGATGCGGGCGCCTTCATCGAAGGCATGCGCCAGCGCGGCGTGCGCATGGCGCTGGATGACTTCGGCTCGGGTGCCTCGTCCTTTGGCTACCTCAAGAACCTGCCGGTGGACTACCTCAAGATCGACGGCCAGTTCATCAAAGCCCTGGTACATGACCCGCTCGACCAGGCCACCGTGCGCTGCTTTTGCGAAGTGGCGCGTGTGCTGGGCATCAAGACCATCGCCGAGTTCGTGGAAACCGAAGCCACGCTGCATGAGTTGCGCAAACTCGGCGTGGACCATGCCCAGGGCTACCTGATCCACAAGCCGCAACCGCTGGTTGAATTGCTGAGCCGCGTCACCTGCACCACGGGCTGAGCGCTTGCACGCACACGGCCAGCCGCGCGCAGCCCCTCAGAGGAAGCGGCCGCTGACCAGGCCCTTGACCACCCGCAAGCCCAGGCGTCGGGCATAAGCCCCATAGCTGATCTCGTCGGCCATCAAATCCAGGTGCATGCGCGTGACCTGCGTGCTGCGTGGCAAGGCTTTGACCAGCAGGCGCTCGCAGGCTTGAGGGAAGATCAGGTAACGCAGGCGGTTGGCGTGGTCCAGCACCTGCGTGATGGCCTTGTGGCGGCGCTGGTAAGCCGCCAGCGCGGGCACGCGGCCACCCGAGGCTTGCGCCTCCAGCACGGCCTGTGCGGCGAGGTAGCCGCTCTGCATCGCAAACGCAATGCCTTCGCCGGTGATGGGCTCGACCAGGCCGGCGGCATCCCCGGCGAGCAGCACCTGGCCGGCACCCGGCGTGGGCTTGTAATCGCCAAAGGGGATGTGGTGGCCCTTGATCTTGCCCGGCGGCATGCGGCCGAACACGCTGACCAGAAAGGCCTCGAAGTCCTGCTTCATCTGCGGGTTGCGGGCCTGGATGCCGCCCACGCCGACCGTGACCGTGTCCCGCTTGGGGAACACCCAGCCGTAGCCCCACTTCACCACGCCGAAGTAGATCTCCGGGCGGTTGACATCGCGGGGCAGCAAGGCACGGTCCACGTCCATCTCCAGCGCGAACGCGATCTTGTCGCGGTTGTATGAAGCACCGTACAGCGTGCGCGCCACGGTGCTGTTGACCCCGTCTGCACCAATCAGGTAGTCGTAGCTGATCTCTTGGCCGGACTGCAGGCGGCACACCTGCCGATCCAGGTCGACCGAGGCCAGGCCATCACCCTGGTAGAGGGTGGCGCCCTGCTCGCGCGCCAGGCCCAGCAGGTAGTGGTCAAAGTGATGGCGGGCCGTGAAGTACAGCGCGCTGTGGCCACCCACCTCGCTCAGGCAACGCTCGCGGTGAAACAGGCGGATGCCATCGGCCTCGTACTCGAAGGCCTGCGCCCAGGCCGCGTCACCGAAGATCTGGGCAAACAGCTTGCGGCTTCGCAGCGTCAGCAGGCCGCCGCACAGCTTGGGTCGGGGGAACACCGCCTTGTCGACGAGGGCGACGTCCACGCCCTGACTGGCCAGGGTACGGGCGGCAGACGACCCGGCCGGGCCGCCACCGATCACGATGACTGCATGGTGTTTTCTCACGCTGCTTGCTGGAATCAACTTGAACAGCCGCGCAGCGTATCACCACCCCCGCGCCGATACCGCGCGGGTGCCAGACAGATCAGTCCTTCGAGACGTCGGTCACGATGGTGACGCGGCGGTTCTCGGCGGCAGCCGGGTCCTTGGCGTTGAGCACCTCGGCATCCCCCTTGCCCACGGCCTTCAGGCGCTTGGGGTCGATCGAATGCGCCGTGACCAGGTAGTTGCGCACGCTCTCGGCGCGCTGCTGCGACAGGGTCAGGTTCATGTCGTGGGTGCCGCGCGGGTCGGCATGGCCTTCGACGTTGAAACCATAGTCGGCCAGCTTGTTGTTGCGCAGGGCCGCGGCCACCACGTCCAGCTGCTTCTTGGCCTGCGGGGTCAGCTCGGCGGAGTTGGTCTCGAAGGTGATCAGCAGCGAGGCGCTGGGCTTGCGGGCGGCCTGCTGGCCGGGGGTGTCGCGCTGCACGCGCAGGGAGCGGGTGACCACGGGCTCTTCGGGTGTGAGCGCGTCGATGAGGTTGCCCTCGGTCACGGCCTTGCCCTTGAGCACGGTGGTGGGGGTGGGGTCATCGGCATGGGCCAGGCCCACGCTGACCAGCAAGGCGGCGGCGCTCAAGGCGCGGATCAGGAAGGAGCGGGAAGACGTGTTCATGGACAAGTCCTTGAAGGGGTGACGGCCGTCACTGTAGGGCGATGGCCTGGAGGTGAAAAGCGACTTTTGTCATCGACAGGGTCATGGGCGGCAAGGCGGGCCAGGTCATGCCCCATCAAGGCCCGATGCGCGTGACCTCGGCCGGGTTGCCCACCCAGACGGCCACCGCAGTGTAGTTGTCCTGGTTGGGCACCTGGCGCTGCGCCACCAGCTCGGCCATCTGGTCCAGCCACTGGCCGGGGTTGCCTGCCTGCAGCAGGGTGCGCTCGATGTCGGCGGGTTCGAGCTGGTCCCACCAGCCATCCGAGCACAGCAAGAAGGCGTCGCCTTCGATCAGCGCCTGCGGCTCGCGCGTGAGGTGCACGTGCGGCGTCTCCTCGCTGCCCATGGCGGCCAGCAACTGGTTCTTGCGCGGGTGGTGGCGGGCCTCTTCGGGCTTGATGAAACCAGCGTCCACCATGTGCTGCACCACGCTGTCATCCACGGTGAGCTGTTGCGCCACGCCCTGGCGGACGCGGTACAGGCGCGAGTCGCCCACATGGCCCCACATGGCCAGGCCTTCTTGCGCCTCCAGCCACAGGACCACCACGGTGGCGTGCATGCGCTGGTGGCTCTTGAAGCCCTCCTGGCCGGCGTTGAGCACCTCGTTGGCCTCTTCGATCGAGGCCTCCAGCACGGCGGGGTTGTAGACGGTGGCGCGCTGCAACAGCAAGGTGGCGGTGCGCACGACGATGTCCGAGGCCATGGCGCCATTGCTGTGGCCGCCGGCGCCGTCAGACAGCACGGCATAGACGTGGGTGCCCGAGGTGCCGTGGCGAAAGTCGTCTTCGTTGTGCGAACGCTGGCCGACTTCGCTGCGGCTGGCTACTTCTATGTGCATCATGCAGGTTTGGCTGGGTCACGGCCGGTCTGGCGGCGTTCGGCGTCCAGGCGGTCCAGTTGTTCTTCGTAGGCTTGCAGGAAGGCGCGGCCAAAGAGGTTGTGGAAGTCGTCCTGCGCCTCGGCCTTGACGGCTTCGTAGTGCTGCAGATACAGCTCCCACAGCTTGGCGCGGCGGTTCATGGGCAGCAGGCTGTCGAGCATGCTGCGGCCCACGAGCTTGGCCTCCAGTGCATCGGGCTCGAAGCGGGCCAGCACGCCCTCCAGCGCGGCGCGCATGCCCACCATGGTGCCGATGGTGTGGCCCAGCAGGTCGTCCATGGCGTCGGCCACAGCTTCAGGGCCGGACATGAAGCCACGCAGCGGCGGTTGCAGCAGCTGCTCCATGGCCGAGACCGTATCCGGCGAGAACTTCAGCGGGTTGTTGCGCCGCGCCTGGATCACGGTGACCTCGGCGCGCATCTCCTGCTTGGTGGCGGCGCGCGCGGCCACCAGCTTGAGGCTGCCGTCCACCGTGTGGTGCAGCAGCTGGCCGATGACGCGCATCAGATCCGGGTTGAGGCCTTGGGGTGGCGTGAAGTGGATGCCGGCGCCCTCACAGAAGGCGGCCCAGAGCGCTCGGGTATCGGCTGGTGTGTCCGATGAAGCTCCGGTACGGGTGGCGGCCTGAGCGGAGGCGACGGCCGCCGCTGTTGATGCTGCGGGCGCGGCCACAGGTGCGGACACCGGCGCCGGGGCCACCACAGGCTCGGGCGCCTGGACCTCGACATGCGGCACGGCCGTCTGCGGAATGGGCAACTGGGTCTGCAAAGGCTCGGCCAGCGGCTCGTGGCCCACCGGGGCGCTCACGTCGATGGTTTGTTTGACGTGCACGGCCGGCACGGTCTGCGGCGACAGGTCCAGGTCGTCCAGCAAGCCGCCTGAGCGGGCTGGTGTGCCCAGGCCCAGATCGGCAAAAGGTGAGCTCCCTGCGGGCTCGGCAGGGGCCGCCCCTTTGTCCGCCCCCTTGTCCGCCCCCTTGTCCGCCGGCTTGGGCGGCGGCATGAAGGAGAAGGAGGCCTCCATCGGTTCACGCGTGGGCCTGGCCTGGGATGCAGCAGGTGCGGCAAGGGGGGGCTCGGCCGGCACGGGCGCGGGGATGGGTGCAGGCATGGGTGCCGGCGTGGGCGTCGCCACGGGCGGCAACGGCATGGCCGCCTGCAGCTCGGGCACGTCGTCGGGCAAGGCCGGGCCGGCCTCGACCGGTGGCTTGTCGGATGCCAGGATGCCGATGTCTGCACGCGGCTTGATCAGCGAGAGCGGGTCCACGCTGATGGGCGTACCGGCCGCGGCCTCGGCGGGTGCAGCCGGCTCCGTCTTCTTCAGGAAAGAGGCCAGTGGGTCGGACGAGGTGCCGCCGCCCAGACCGAACATCTGGTCGAGGGACTGGGCGCCAGGAGGGGCCACCGAGCCCATGAGATCGAGGTCACCCGGCAGAGGCTTGGCGCCGCCGGACAGGTCGAACGGCGAGGCGCTGGCCGGCGGTGTGGGCGCTTGCGGCAAGTCCCAGCTGCTGGCGGCCGGGGCCGGCCGGCCCGTCGGGCTCGGGGCGGCCTGGAAATCGGCAAACGGGTCGAAGTCATCGGGCAAGCGTGCCGGTGCAGCGGGTGCCGCGACGGGCGCAGCAGCGGGCGCAAACGATGCTGGCGAGGGCGAGCCAAATCCACCGAGCAGATCGGCGAACGGCGAAGCCGGGGACGGCGCCGGCGCGGGCACGAAGGCCGGCGACACCGAGGCCCCCGCCGAAGCCGAGGACGAGCCGCTCAAGCCGCCCAGCAGATCGGCAAAGGGCGAGGCGCTGGAGGCCTGTGGGGCAGGTGCAGGTGCGGGAGCGAAAGCCTGTGCCGGCGCCATGGCCGGTACGGCAGCAGCAGCCGGCATGGGCACACCCGTGCCATGCTCGGCCGAGCGCATCAGGCTCGGATCCGTGCGGGGCTCCTGCCCAGACCCGACGATGACGGTACGCGAATCCACCGCCGCACGGCCCTTGGTGATGGTGCGGGCCGTGGCATCGTTTTGCGAATACGTGACCAGCAGGGCATAGGTGCCGATCTGCAGCTCGTCGTTTTCATCCAGCAGCACGCCCTCGCCCGGCGGCACCGGCTTGTTGTTGTGCCAGATGGGGTTGGCGTTGCCCACATTGAGGATGCGCCAGCCTTCGGGGCCGCGGCTGACCTCGGCCTGCAGGCGCGAGATGCGGCGCTCCGGATCGGGCAGCGCCAGGGTGTTCGTGTCGGAGCGGCCGATGGTGCCGCCGCGCTCGTCGAAGTATGCGGAAATCGCCTGCGTCAAAGGCTGGCCAGCCAGGCTGACGGCGCGGATGAGCAAGTGCATGAAGGAGGCTCCAGACTGCCCCTGTTATAGAAATGGCTTGGGGCGATGATCCGAATGGTGTCGGCGTGACTGACCTTGGTCAATCAACGAAAGTCATGCGGCCGCATGCGCCAGGCTGCGGTGCATCAAGGCTGGTGCTGCCAGGCTTGCCAGGCCAGCACGGCGGCGAAGATCAAGGCCACCATCAAGCGACCCTTGGCGGCTGGCGTGATGCGTTTGTGCTTGATCACGTCGCGCATGCCCAGCACGAAGAGGAGGCCGCCGACCAAGGCCAGCACGACTTGCGGGTTGAGCTGCATGCCTCAGCCCCTCGCATTCAACCAGCGGCTTTGCCGCCAGGCAGGCGCCGCCACCGGCAGCATCACGCTGCCCGGGTTCAGCAGGCACAGGTATTCGGCGGCCATGATGCGCTGGCGTTGCCCGGCGGTTTGCAGCACCACCAGGGCGTGCCCTGCGCTGGGTGGCTCACCCACGAAATAGCGTTGCCCGACCTTGAAGCGTGCGGCCTGCGCCTGCCACCAGGCCTGGACCTTGGCTTGATCGGGCCAGGGCAGGCTGTCGTCTTCGTCCATGGCCACGTCGTGGTCCTCGGGGTTGTCGTTGGGACCAGGCTCCAGGCCTTCAGGTGGCTTGCGCTCCAGCCCGCATGCTGCCAGGTCGGCGCCCGAGATCAGGCTGAACGCCTCGCCCGCCAGGCGCGCCCAGTTGTCGTCGGCCATGTGGTGAATCAACCAGGGCATGACCTGCACATCGCCCACCCAGGCGGCCATGCGCATCATGCGGCGTTTGGCCGGGGCACTGTTTTCGGCCAGGGGGGCCAGCTTGCGCACCTGCTCACGGCCCCAGTCCATCGGTGCGGCCATGGTGGCCAGACGATGGGCGTCCTGTTGCGGCCAGGTCTGACCGGGCGGCACAGCCAGCAGCGCCTGGCGCACCAGGTCGTTCTGGCCCTGACCCCACAGCGTGAGCGCCCAGGCCGCCGCGCGCCGGTCAGCGAGGGCATCCGCCGGCGAACCGCCTGCCCCCAGCACCACCGTGGCGTGCTCGTCGTGCACCGGCCCGGCTTGTGCGGACACGGCCAGACGCGCTGCATCAGCCAGATCACGGCGCCCCAGTTGCCCGGCCACCCGCCAGGCCCGTGCGCGCACGCCGGCATCCGCATCCTGCACGGCCTGAGCCAGCACGGCACCCGGATCGACACGGTGCATGGCACAAGCGGCCAGGGCCCAGGCCCGGTGTACCGGCACGGTGCTGCCCAACAGGGCTCGCACCGTGCCTTGCAGGTCTTCGGACGACACCCAGCCCAAGGCGGACAGGAAGCCACGCTCGGCCTCCGGCAAGCTTGCCGCCAGCTTGACCAGGCGCTGCAGCACCGCGGCATCGCGACCTTGCAGGGCGCACACGGCCAGCGCAAACACCACACCCGCACCAGGCGAGGCCAGCCCGGCTTGCAGCATCGCCAGGCCCTCGGGCCCGGCCACGGCCACGCCGTCGAGGTGCGCCGCAATGCGCTCGTCCAGTCGACGCAGGCGATGCAGTTGCACATGCGGCGCACGCAGCAACACCGAGCGAACCTGGCGCAGGCTCACCGCATCATCGACATGCTGTTGCAACACCAGCGGGATGCTCACCTTGCAAGCCCTTTACACGTTGTCCGGGCACTGGAAGTACTGCCAGCCCTTCGGCCCCAGCCTGTAGGCATGCTCGTCGCCCGTGACCCACAGGTAATCGCCTGCGGCGTTGACGCTGTGGAACTCGGAGCCGGCCTTGAACGGCGCCTTCACCTTGTCAGGCGCCTGGCCGGGGGCCCACACGAGCAACTCGTTGAAAGCCGTCACGTACAAGGCACCCTGGTAAAGGGCCAGGCAGTCAAAGCTGCGCTTGCTCAGCTCGGGTGCACTGCAATCCTGTACCGAAGCCAGGTCCGCTGCGATCTTGAGCAAGGTGCCACCATCCCCGCTGACCCAGGCCGAGCCATCGCCTGCGGCCAGGGCGCAATGCAGATCGAGGTTGGTCCCCGAGTCCAGCGTTTTCCAGGCACCGCCGTTGACGCGGCAGGCCATGAAGCCCTTGCCGCCCACCACGAGCAGGCGCCCAGGCGCGAGTTCGGCCACGGAGAACAGCGAACAATCGTTGCTGCCGTCAAATTTCTCGAACAAGCCCTGATCGACGGACTGCCACTGGTCATCGGCGAAGCGCAACACCTCGCGCTGCCCGCCGCAAACGTACAGGCCATCGCTGGCCGCACACAGGCCCTCGAACACGGCTGACTTGTCCTTGCGCGGGATGTCGATGTCCGCAGGCTGCTGGCCGGGCTTGTACAGGCGCAAAGGCCCGTCGCGGCCCAGCACGGCGATCCAGGGGCGGGGGGACTGCGGCACCGGCACCGCGATGGCGCCATAGGCCACGGCGCCCAGGTCGCCCAGGTGCACCCAGCCGGCGTCACCCGCCTTGACGAAACGCGTGAAAGTAGGGTCCTGGCCCTGGTCCTGCACATGGCCAGCCAGGAAGGCGTCGCCCGTGCTGGTGGCCACGGCCTTCGTGAAGTAGATGCGTGCGTTCTTTGCCATAGGTGTTCTTGCCTGTTGGTGTTTGCTTACCAGGTGCCGGCGCTCATGGATGTCTTGTAGGCTTCATAGTCATCATTGACCTTGCCCGGCGCACCCGACGCGGTCAGTTTGGTGTCGGCGGTACAACCGGGGCCATCGGGCGGCTTTTGCGAATAGTAGGCGTCCAGCTGCGCCTTGACACAGGCCTTCTCGTTGTCGTTCAGATCACGGGGCGGGTCCATGGCGCCACCGGCCGAGCCTGCGGCCGTGTCCAGTGCCGTGCCGTACTTGAAGTCCTTGCCTTCTTCAAAGTGGTAGCGCTCGACCTTGTCAAAACGCCGGTGGCAAGCCTTGTGGCTGCCGGTGTGCTGGTTCTTGCCCAGGGTACAGATGCACGGCGCCTTGTCGTAGTTGAAGCCGCTCATGCCCTTGGTACAGCGCCCCGGGATGAGGTGGTGCGGCGTCTGGTGCTCGCCGTTTTTCTTGGGGCAACCCGGCACCTTGGGCAACAACATCACGTGCTCCATGCCATGGCACACACCGCCCGGCGCCGACATGGCGGGCTTGTCGAGATAAGGCCAGGTCGGCGAGTTGCCAGGCACCGAACCGTGGTTGTGCGTGGTGAGGTCCAGCATGCGCACGACGTTCTCGCCTTCGACCTTGACGTCCATCGACCAGGCATTGAAGAACACCTTGCCCATGTTCTTGTGCGTCACGACCCCCTTCATGGGCGCTGAACCGGCCTCGTCCCCTGAACTCTTGCTGAAGCTGCTCTTGTTCTTGAGCATCACTTCCTGGTTGGAGATCTTGACGGAACTCGACCCATCTGTCGTGTCCGACGCCATGCCGGTGTTCGGATACGGGATGGGCACGCCGGGTGGCGTGGCCGGCGTCTGGGGTGGGGTCATGCAGACATCGGGGAAGGCGCAGATGGACTTGCCATCGGCGGCCTTGCAAGCCACCTCCATGTTGTTGGCATAGACCTCGTTGCTCATCGCGCCACCCGGTATTGCAGCGACAGGGCCGCACGCTGCCCCGCATCATTGGCCATGTGCGCAAGGACGTTCGGCCCCGGCGCATAACCTTTGCGACAGGCGGCCTGAGCCAGGGCCACGACCGCCACCCCCGCGGCCGCGCCGGCTTCGCCCATGCACTCGGCCGGGTGCCAGATATCGAATGCCTCCTTGAGGACCCGCATGGTGCGCGACAAGGCCAGCGCAGCCTCCTTGAAGTAGTACTGCTCGCCGGACACGTCGGTGATGCGGAAGTCCATGTCGTGGATCTGGCGGCCTGCCTCGTTCATGGCGGCCTTGATCGCCTGCGACAGCCCATCGGCCCGCAAAGGGGCCTCGCTGTCCAGATGCGCGGGCTCACGGCTGAAACCCAGACCCGTGCACACCAGCTCGCCAGCCTGGCCTTGCGCCTGGCCCACGAGCAAGGCGCCTGCGCCCTCGCCCGGCATGAAGCCATTGGTATTTTGAGAGGTCAGCAGACGCCCGACCCGCTCGTAGTGCCCCATGGTCGGCCAGTTCAGCAGGCTGTCTGCCGCGACCACGAGCACATGCTTGCAATGCCCTTGCGTGATCAGGGCTCGCGCCTGCGCCAGCGCCACCGCCACCGCCACGCGGCCTTGGGTGATGACCATCGAGCGCGCTGCAAACGTCACCCCCAGTTCGGCCTGGATCAGGTTGAACAGCGCCTCGTCCAGCCCCTCCATGCGCCCGGGGCGCTCGGCCTCGGCCACGCACAGCAGCATGGGCAGGGTGCCCCATTCCTTGCGAGGCAGGTCGCGCAGCGCCTCTTCCATGCTCATCGCGGCCATCTTGGCCAGACGGGTCGGCCCGACCCAAGGCTGCGCCAAGGGCACCTGGTGCGCCATGATGGGCTCACCCGCGCTGTCGATGTAGCGTGTCTGGGTGGGGTTGCCGATCTTGCCGCGAAAGGCTGCGCAACTGGCCGGAGCGTCCAGGCCCACCGAGGTGACAAGCCCCAGGCCCTGAATGGCGATGTGAGGCGTGTTCATGCAGGTTCAGCCTCTTGCGGCGACATCGGCACCATCACGACCTTGATCGGGAAGGCGACACGCTCGCGCTGCTGCCACCACTCGGGTCCCTTCTTGCCGACCAGCACATGCGAGATCTCGTGCAGGCTTTTCTTCAAAGGCCGCGTCACCCGCCAGGTCATGGAGAAGCGCTCCTCATCGGGCTCGAACACGATGGTGTCGAGCTGGGCAATGAAGTCCTCGCGTTCGCCCTGCTTGGGAAACACATGCACGGGCGCCTCGAAATACGGCAAGGTGAACTGCCTGAGGCCATCCGGCGTGAAGTTGACCAGGCGCACATCCAGTGCCTGCTGGGGAATCGGGATCTGCTGGTCCAGCGGTGCGGCCTGGTAGTAGCGCTCGTCGAAGTCCTTGGGCAGGAAGGGGAAGCCCTCGTCGAGCCACTGCTGGTCATAGGTGCCTGCATGACAGGCGCGCTGCTGCCACCCGCGCCCGACCGGCCCGAATGCCATGGGCTTGTAGCTGCTGGCCGGCCAGCTCACAGGCTCGCCCGGCTCTTCGGTGCAAGGCAGGGGCTGGCCATCCACCCAGGTGTTCTTGAGCTGCTTGTGAAAACCGCGCCCAACGGGGTTGAGCATGAAGGCCTCGTGCTCGGACGGGTCACCGGAGGCATCGTCGACACCCCCGAATGCCAGGTCATACGAGATGGGCAGGCGCGTGAAGGCCTGTGGCTGCGAAGCGCGGATGCCCGTGACGCCCGCCTCCCAGACACGCGGGCCGACCACATCGCAGCTTTTGCTCATCGCGCCCACGCTCAGGCTGACCTGCGTGCGCGTGACCGACTGCCCTGCAGGGGCATACGCGCTGCCCATCAGCAGCACATCACATTGCCGCTTGCGTGGTGCGAAATCGATCTCGTGCACCGGTGCGCTGCGGCCCGGCTCACCCGTGAACGTGTCGGCCATCACCAGCGGCAGCTGCACCTCATGCAGCCGCACCTGCTCACCGGGCTTGGGCAGCACAAAGGTGCCCTTGATGACCACGACCAGCAGCTCGCGCCCACTGGGCTCCAGGCCCATGTTGAACCCCACGACCATGCGGGTGGCGTTGATGATGTTCATGGCGGTACGACGCGATCAGTTGAGCTGAACCGAGCCGCCCTTGACACGGTTGACCCCGCTCGATCGACTCACGACATAGCTGCCATCGATCAGCACCTTGCCGGATTTGGTCAAGGTGATGCTGGCCTTGCCGCAACGCAGCACCAGCTGCTCCTTGGCCGACACGGTCATGCGCTCGCCGTCCGCATCAACGTCCACCGTGGCAGGCTGCGCCGCCAGCGGCCAGGCGCCCTGGGTGCGCAACACCCCCATGACAATGGGCTTGTGCGCATCGCCCTGCTCGAACATCAGCACCACGCCCTGCCCGATGTGCGCACCATGCAGGTCCACCGTGCTGCGAGCCGGCAAGGCGGCGTGGCCAGGCTGGCCGGCAAAGCTGACCAAGGGGGTCTGGCCATCGTCCGTCAGGGCGAGCAAGGTGCCCACCACCACGCCCGGCACCGGGCGCTGCAAAGGCACCGCTTGCGGCAACAGCCCGGCAGCAGGGCCGTTCAACAAAGGCGACAGCAGGTCATCGGCTTCGGCAGATGCCGTCGGCGAGTGCTCAGGGAGGTCATTTGGCTTCATGTCTTCACGCCTTGCTGGCTCGTCAGTTCTGCAGGATCTTGGAGCCCTTGAGCACCATGTCGCTGCTGGCCTTGACGTTGATCTTGCCCGAGCCTTCCACCGTCACGTCCTTGCCCTTGATGATGATCGTGCCGTCCTTCTTCATCGTGATGCTGGCGCTGCCGGTCGTGATCGAGATGGAATCGGCCGCTTCGATGATCAGGTTCTTGCCCACCTTGACGGCCTCGTTGCCGCTGACCTGCAGCGTGCGGTCCTTGCCCACCGTCACGCTCTGTGCGCCACCCACCTGGAGGCTGTGGTCCGCGCCCACCGAGATGGCCTGGCCCGAGCCCACATTGATCGACTGGCTGGCACCCACATTGGTCGACTGGTTGGCGCCCACGTTGATGGACTGCGCCGCCCCAATGGCCACTTCCTGCGCGGCACCAATGGCAATGGTCTCGTTGACGCCCACCGTGTGGGTGCGCTGCATGGCCACCGTGGCGGTTTCGCTGGCACCCACCGAGATGCTGCGGTTGGCGCCGATGGTGACGCTTTCATTGGCGCCCACGTTCTCGGTTCGGTTGGCCCCGATCGTGATGTCTTCGTTGGCGCCCACGTCTTCGGTGCGGTTCACGCCGATGCTGATCTTCTCGTTGTTGCCCACCTTCTCGGTGCGGTCCACGCCAATGGTGATCGTCTCGTTGTTGTCCACCGTCTCGGTGCGGTCGTGCTTGACGTGCACGGTTTCGTCGTGGTCGATCGTCTTGGTGCGGTCATGCCCGACCCACTTGACCTCGTCGTTCTCGACCTCGGTGAGCTGGTTCTTTTCGGCGTGCAGCCACAGCTCTTCGCTGCCCTTCTTGTCCTCGAAGCGGATGGCGTTGGCGTTGGCATAAGCCCCACCCTTGGACGAGCGCGTGAGCACGCCGGACTGGGTGGCATTGGCCGGCAGGTCCCACGGCGGCATCTGCTGCGCGTTGTAGACGCGGCCGGTGATCAGCGGCTGGTCCGGGTCCCCTTCGAGGAAGTCGACCACCACTTCCTGGCCGATGCGCGGGATGTGCATGAAGCCGAAGTTCTGGCCTGCCCAGGGTTGCGACACGCGCACCCAGCAGGAGCTTTTGTCGTCCTTCTTGCCCAGGCGGTCCCAGTGGAACTGCACTTTGACGCGGCCGTACTTGTCGGTGAAGATTTCTTCGCCGCCGGGACCGACCACCACCGCCGTCTGCGGGCCCTGCACGAAAGGCTTGGGCGTGAGGCGCGGCGGGCGGAACTGCTGCGTGGCCGGGATGGCCTCGAAACTGACCTTGTACTGGCTGCCGCTTTCGCCGGCATCGAACACGGCGACCTGGGCCTGGATCTTCACGCTGGTCAGCAGGTACTGGGCGTTCTGGTCCTCACGCGGGTGCTTGGCCAGCGTGAAGGTGCGGCCGGCCTCCAGGCCCATGGCATTGCCCGCCCCATCCAGGCGGTGATGGCGTGCCTGCACCTCGTCGAGCCAGTCTTCGGCAAACTGCTTGCCGTCGGCCGACTGGATGTAGTCGCCCTGGAAATCAAAACGCTCGGCCGAGGCCTGGTCGTGCGAGCGGCTCAGGCTGGCGTCCACCAGCAGCGAGGTCGAGGGGCGCTCGAAGTCGTAGCTCGTGAGCACCATCTTGCCGGTCTTGACCTCCTGGCTGAAGGTCCATTGCGAGATGTACTCCTGGTCCGGCGGCGCGTTGCTGGGGTCTTCGATGTAGCGGATGGTGCTCTGGCCCGTGATGGGGTCGTGCGCACTCAGCGAATCCATCAGCACCAGCTCGTGCTTGCCGTCGGTGTGTTCGAAATACCAGTAGATGCCCTCGCGCTCCAGCAGCCGGGTGACAAACTGGAAGTCGCTTTCGCGGTACTGCACGCAATACGTCCAGGGGCGGTAGCTGCGAAACAGCTTGAGCTTGACCTGGGCCACGCTGGCGTGGTCGTCGAACACCTTCTTGACGATGTCCGGGACGGACATCTCCTGAAAGATGCGGCAGTCGCTGGTGCGGGTGAGGAACCACAGCCAGGGGCGGACCTCGGCCTGGTAGGCGAAGTAGCGGCCCCGAGGCGTGCCCAGGCCGAAGCGGGTGACGTAGCCGTGGAAAAAGCGCTTTTCGTCATCCTGCAGGTGCAGGGTGAGCGTGACCGGCTTGCCCAGCAGGTCCTTGGGCGCCAGGTCGGGCTTTTCGCTCAGCAGGTTGAGCTGCATGCCGCCGAGCTGGCTCAAGCCCTCCGACACGTTCATCGATTCGAGGAACAGGTCGGCAGCAGGCAGCGGCGAGCTGAGCGTGATGGGTGCTTGGTTGGCCATGGTGCCTTAGTGGACCTCAGTCGGGCATGCCGGCAAAGCGACCAAAGTCACCCGCCGACCGAGCCTTGAACGCGCCTGACTCTCAGGCCAGTTGACGCGCCGCCACCAGCCAGCCATTCACCGGCTTGCCGCCCTCTTCCCGCAGGATGACGCCTTCCATGTCCAGCAGGCTCAGGCCCGCGGCGCTCAGCACCTCGACAATGTGCTGCTGGTGGTGGGCATAGCGGCCATGCGGCTGGATCTGGTGGGCCAGCTCAGCCTCATCGGGCAGGGCTTCGACGGTGAAGACCAGGGTGCCGCCCGGCTTGAGCGAATTGGCCGACTCCTGGATGACCTTGCCCAGGTCACCGAAGTAGCACAGGGTGTCAGCCGACAGCACCACGTCCCACTGGCGGGGCGAGAGGTGCAGGAACTCGGTGAGCTCGGCCTTGTACAGGTCGCTGTAGACGCCCTTGGTCTGGGCGCGGTCGAGCATGCCTTTGGACAGGTCTACGCCGGCCAGCGCACGGGCCCAGGGCGCCATCAAGGGGCCACACAGGCCGGTGCCGCAACCGGCGTCGAGCATCACGAACTGGTGCTGGGGGGGCGGCAGGTGGCGGGCCAGCATGTCGGCGCACAGCTGCGGGGCCTGGTAGTTCAGGCGCTCGTTGAGCACCGACTCGAAGCTCTCGGCAAAGTGGTCGAAGGCCTGCTCGACGTAGTCGTCCGGGGCGCGCTCAGGCACGCCCTGGCCGGTGCAGGCCGCATACATGTGGCGCGCGGTGGGGTGCTCGGGCTCCTGTTCCAGCCACTGGCGGTAGACCTCGCCGGCGTCGGCGATGCGGCCCATGGCGTAGTAGGTGGTGCCCAGCAAGCGGCGCGCGGATGAATCACCCGGCAGCAGCTCCAGCGCCTTGATGTAGTAGGTGATGGCGCCTGGGCGGTCGCCCTTTTCGGCATACAGCAGGCCCATGTTGTTGTGGGCGCTGACGTGGCGCGGGTCGAGCTGCATGGCACGCTCGTACGACGCGTGGGCCTGGTCGAACTGGCGCTGCGCCTTGTAGAGGGCACCCAGGTTGTTGTGCAGGTCGGCATTGCCCTGGTCAAGCTCGACAGCCTGCTGGTAGGCGCCCAGCGCCTTGGCCACCTCGCCGCGGGCCATGTAGATGTTGCCCAGGTTGTTGAAGTAGCCAGCGTAGTTGGGCTCGGCCTCGATGGCGCGCTCGATGAGGCTCACGCCTTCGTCGGACTGGCCCATCTGGTGGCGCGCCATGCCCATGAGGTGCAGCACATCGGGGTGGCCGGGCACGGCTTCCAGCAGGCGCTGGTAGAGCTGCACGGCACCTTCGAGCTGGTTGTTGCGGTGCAGCTGGACGGCCATCTGCAAGGCGTCATCGAAAGTGACTTCCTGGGGCTGGTCAGGCTGGGCGGCGGCGGTGTTCATGGCTGCAAACTCCTCTGGCGGGGGCTGGTCCATCCCAACCCGGATCATCCCGCCAGTGGAGCGCATGGCCTTCAAACGGCCAAGCGACCAAAGTCACGCCGAGGCCACCCCCAAATTGTGCTCACCGGCCGCCGGATTCAAACTAGCCGCGCCCACCACGCTGGCGGACATTGCGCTGCAACTGCGCGTAATTGGCCTGCAACTGCTGAATTTCATCGTCCAGTGCCCGGGCAGCATCGGTCAGGGCGGTGGCGGCCACGTGGTTGAGTTCGTAGATCGTCTTGCACTTGGTGTCATCGGCAAAGTCGATCATCACGATGTTGGGCATGAAGGCCTTGAGCACATTGCCAAAGGCGTGCGAGGTCGGGTCCACATGGTGGGCGATGCGTTCGTCGATCGCGTCCGACAGGCCCTTTTTCCACATGCGGCGCAAGGCGGCCACATTGGAGCCATTCCACATGGTGTCATTGCGGTTCTCGATGCTTTCGAGCAGGCCGGTGCTCGTCCAGTACATCATGCCCATGACCTCGGGGTTGCCATGGCCGCCGCGTTGCATCAGCTTGGCCTGCTTGCGCTCGTTCTGCCCGACCTTGCCAAAAGGCTTGGCCACCGAGGTACCGCCCTTGCCGAAATACTGCAGGCCGTCGTAGGCCGGGAAGTAGGTCTTGTCGCCAGACTTGTCGTACAGGTTGCGGATGCCCAGGATGCCACTGTTGACCGGGAACTGCTTGCGCACGGCCACCACGCCCTCCGAGGTGAACAGCACGATGACCTTGCCTCGCAGGTCGCGCAGGGTCCTGGTGTTGAGGTTGCCGGTGCCTTTGTAGATGAAGGCGCCCAGGTCGTTGACACAGGTCTCGGCGATCAGCGCCCAGTTGCTGCACTTGTCGAACTTCAGGATGAGGAACTCGTCGGGGTGCGCCTGCACGAAACCGCGGGCCTCGGCCAGCATGCGCGTCAGCCCCAGGCCAAAAGCACCGCCGCGCAGTTTGGTGCGGGTGATGGTTTCCTGGCGGCCCACGTCCATCACGAAGCGGGACTTGGTTTCATCCTTCTTGAGCATGCCGTCGGCGTGGAAGGCGCGCAGCATGGCGTCCTTGCCACCGATGCCATCGATGGTCTGCGCGGCGATGCGCAGGTCGAACACACGCACACCGGCTTCAGCCTGCTGGCGGATGTCCAGATCCTGCGTCTGCACATTCGAGGCGCCGCCGGTGATGCCCGCATCGTGGCTGCCTGCCATGACGATTTCATTGAGCTGCTTGTCGGCGCCCAGTTGGTAATAGCTGATCATGCTGCGTGACAGGGTTGGGGTGGCAGGCCAGGTGCTCAGGCTGGCATCTTGTACCAGACCGTGCCCTTGGGTTCCTTGTACTTGTAGATGTGGGCCATCGTGACCGAGGTGAGGAAAGCCACCTCTTCGGGGTCGATGGCCACGGCGATGACGTTGGCGTCCTGCAGCCGGGTCGAGTCCATGACCAGCTTGGTGTTGACACGGCTGATGCTCTGGAAGTTGGCCGGCGAGGAATTGCCCACCTTGTCGACCATGTAGAGCGTCTTGAAGCGCATGGCATACACATAGCCGCTGTCGTAACCGCCGCACGCATCACTGGGGTCGGTGGAGATGTGGAAGGTGTCACCCGCTTTCTCCAGCTTGATCTGCCGGGCCAGCGTCAGCAAGGTCAGGCTCTGGCACTTGTCGCTGTTGAACAGGTCCTGCAGGCGCTTGGCCTTGGTGGGCAGCGTGATGGCGAAGTTCTGCCCCATGCCGCGACGCACCACCTGGCGCGCGCCCTCGACGTCCAGCGGCACCCACGCGGTGAAGCCGCCAAAGCCCTTGAGCTGGGCGGGGCTGCGTGTATCGCCTCGGTAGAGGATGTGGTGCCCCGCCTCGAGCTGGTTCATTTCGGTGTCGAGCAAAGCCTCGCCGGCCGCCTCGGGCAGGGCCACGGGTGCCATCGGGCTGGAGGCGGTGCTCTTGAGCCTGATTTCCTGCAATGGCTGCTTGGGCTGTTCAACCGGCTTGGGCTGGGTCAAGCTGGGCAAGGGACGGGGTTTGGCCGTGGTCGCCACCAGCACGGGAGCCTTGGTAACGGGGTGCACGGGTGCGGTTGCGATGCGGTTGGTGCGCGAACGGTCTGCCGCGCCGCAGCCCGCGTTGGTGCAACCGCCCTGCGAGCTTTCATACCACTTGCCGCAACTGCTGCATTTCAGGTAAGCCATGGCGTACTCCCGTCAGAAGTTGTACTGGAAGGCCCCATCCACCACGGCCACTTCGACCTTCTCGATGGGCTTGCCGCCGAGCATGTGGTTGAGGAAGGCGCGCGAGACATCGGGCAACATCGTGTTGGTCAGGATGGCGTCGATCATGCGGCCACCGGATTCGGTCTCGGTGCAACGCGACAAGATGAGCTTGATGACGTCGTCCGTGTAGGTGAAGGGCACCTTGTAGCGCTGCTCGACGCGCTTCTTGATGCGGCCGATCTGCAGCTTGGCGATCAGGCCCAGCACCTCGTCGCTCAGCGGGTAGTAGGGGATGGTCACGATGCGGCCCAGCAGCGCAGGCGGGAAGACCTTGAGCAGCGGCGCGCGCAGGGCCTTGGCCATGCCCTCGTGGTCGGGGCGCAGTTCGGGGTCGGCGCACAGGGCATCGATGGTCTCGGTGCCCACGTTGGTGGTCAGCAGGATCAGGGTGTTCTTGAAGTCGATGACGCGGCCTTCGCCGTCTTCCATCCAGCCCTTGTCGAAGACCTGGAAGAAGATCTCGTGCACATCGTGGTGGGCCTTTTCGACTTCGTCGAGCAGCACCACGCTGTAGGGCTTGCGGCGCACGGCTTCGGTCAGCACACCGCCCTCGCCATAACCCACATAACCCGGAGGCGCGCCCTTGAGCGTGGACACCGTGTGGGCCTCCTGGTACTCGCTCATGTTGATGGTGATGAGGTTCTGCTCACCGCCGTACAAGGCTTCGGCCAGGGCCAGCGCGGTTTCCGTCTTGCCCACACCCGAGGTGCCGGCCAGCATGAACACGCCGATGGGCTTGTTGGGGTTGTCCAGGCCGGCACGCGAGGTCTGGATGCGCTTGGCGATCATTTCCATGGCGTGGTCCTGGCCGATCACGCGCTGGGCCAGGGCCTTGGGCAGGTTGAGGATGGTCTCGATCTCGTTGGCGGCCATGCGGCCCACGGGGATGCCCGTCCAGTCGCCCACGACGCTGGCCACGGCCTGGTAATCAACCGTGGGCAGGATCAGCGGGTGTTCGCCTTGCAAGGCGGTGAGTTCGGCCTGCACCTGCTTGAGTTCGGCCAGCGCATCGGCGCGCTCGGCTTCGGTCAGGGTGGGGTGCAACTCGGCCGCGGCGGCCGTGGCGGCAGCGGCCTCGACCTTCTCTTCCAGCTTGCTGCTGGTGCCTTCCACCGGGGCGATGACGCCGCGCAGCTTGGCACGCAGGCCCAGCAAGCGGTCCACCAGGGTCTTCTCGGCTTCCCAGCGCTTGTCCAGCTCGGCCAGGCGGGCGTGCTCGTCGGCCAGCTGGGCCTTGACATCGGCCTCGCGGGCGGCCGTGTCCACGCCGATGGCGGTTTCGCGGCCGATGATGGCCAGCTCGGTTTCCAGGGCCTCGATGCGCTTGCGGCTGTCGTCCACTTCAGCGGGCGTGGCATGCAGGCTCACGGCCACGCGGGCACAAGCCGTGTCCAGCAGGCTGACGGATTTGTCGGGCAGCTGGCGTGCGGGGATGTAGCGGTGGCTGAGCTTGACGGCGCCTTCGAGCGCCTCGTCCAGGATCTGCACCTTGTGGTGCTTCTCCATGGTGGAGGCCACGCCGCGCATCATCAGCAGGGCCTTGGGCTCGTCGGGCTCGTCGACCGTGATGCTCTGGAAGCGGCGGGTCAAGGCCGGGTCCTTCTCGATGTGCTTCTTGTACTCGGCAAAGGTCGTGGCACCGACGGTGCGCAGCTGCCCACGCGCCAGGGCCGGCTTGAGCAGGTTGGCGGCATCACCCGTGCCGGCGGCGCCGCCCGCACCCACCAGCGTGTGGGTCTCGTCAATGAAGAGGATGATGGGCTTGGGGCTGGCCTGCACCTCGTCGATGACCGAGCGCAGGCGCTGCTCGAACTCGCCCTTCATGCTGGCACCGGCTTGCAGCAGGCCTACGTCCAGCGCCAGCAGGGACACGTCCTGCAGTGAGGGCGGCACGTCACCACGGGCGATGCGCTGGGCAAAGCCTTCGACCACGGCGGTCTTGCCCACGCCGGCTTCGCCGATCAGGATGGGGTTGTTCTGGCGGCGGCGCATCAGGATGTCGACCACCTGGCGGATCTCGTCGTCGCGGCCCACGATGGGGTCCATCTTGCCGCTGCGGGCCTGCTCGGTCAGGTCGGTGGTGAAGCGCTTGAGGGCTTCCTGCTTGCCCATGGCCGCGGGCGCGATGGCATCACTGGCTTCACCGGGTACACCGCCGGATTCGGTGGCGCCTTGGGCGGCTTCGGGTGAGGCGGCCAGGAAGCTGGCGAAGTTGTCGATCAGGTCATCGAGCTTGATGCGCTCGAACTGCCTGGAGATCGCCATCAGGGCATTGCGCAAGGTCGGTGTCTTGAGCATGCCGATGATGAGGTAACCCGTGCGCACCTGGCGGTCGTTGAACATCAGCGAGCCATATACCCAGCCGCGCTCGACGGCGTTCTCGACAAAGGTGGACAAGTCGGTGATGGACGAGGCGCCACGCGGCAGACGGTCCAGCGAGGCGGTCAGGTCCGAGGTCAGGGCCGAGGTGTCCAGCTCGTACTGACGGATGATGCGGTGCAGGTCGGAGTCCTGGTTGTTGAGGATCTGCGCGAACCAGTGCTGCAGCTCGACATACGGGTTGCCGCGCAGCTTGCAAAACACCGTGGCGCCTTCGATGGCCTTGTAGGCCAGCGGGTTGAGTTTGCCGAACAGGGCGGTGCGACTGATTTCTGCCATGGGGTTCTCCTTGAAATTCAATGGGTTGGGGCTTCAAGCCGCAAGCGCAGGTCGGCGCGGTCAGGGTGGGGGCCACGGCGGCCCAGCCAGGTATTGAGGCCGAGTCGCCCGCCGGGAGCACTCGGCTGAGCTGGCTGGGCGCGCGGCGCAGCCGACGTGACGGGTGCGGCCTTGCGGCCCGCTTGCAGCGCAGGCACCTGGCTGCCTTGCAGCACCAGTTGCACCTCGCACGACAGGCTCATGCCCAGATACTGGCGCAACCAGTCGCGCAGGGCCTTGCGCGCAGGCTGGCCCGGCAGGAAGCGCTGGTACTGCTCGTAACTCAGCGGCCCGATGCGCAAGCGGAAGTTGGACTGCCTGTCCCACACCCGCTTGCCCAGCACGGCGCGTTGCCCCAGTGCGGTGTTGCGGCCCGGCGCCGTGCTGGGCAGCAGGCGGCTGCGGTCTTCGTCCTGCAAGTCCAGCCAGTGGCCGACGGCCGACTCCAGCGCCACCTTGACGCCGAAGTAACTTTGCAGGATCTTGATCAGGCCCTCGGCATTGCGTGGCCCACGTGACAAGGCCGCCGCATGCAGGCGCTTGGCGTCATCGGGCAGCACGTCGCGTTGCGCAAAGGGCTTGCCAGCCTGACCGAACAGGGCGCTGACCCAGCGCGAGAAGTCGTCGTCCCAGGGGCGGTCACGGTGCACCACCGGGCGGGACTGCGCCCAGGCCTTGAAGAACAGCAACACCGCACGATGGTGGAAGACATCGGCAAAGCGCATCAGGGTCGCGTCGCCATGACCACGGGCGCGCTCGCGCACGTACTCGGTCAGGTGCAGCGGCATCGGGCCCATGGGGCCGAACAGGCCAAAGCCCAGTTGCCCGATGCGCGGTGCCCCGCCCTCGCCTGCCGCCGTGAACGAGTGGAGGTTGGCCGGGGCAAAGGCCAGCTCGGCATCCTGCCCCAGGCGCACGGCTTCGTCGCGTGGGCGCAGGGCATCTCCCAGCCTGGGCACGTTCGGGCTGTGGGCCTGGATGCGGCGCAGCACCTCGAACAGGTCGTGCGCATAAGGCGCCTGGGCCAGTTCGGCCCACAGCTGCTGCAAGGCCGCGTGGTCACGCGCGCTGGCCTGTGTGGGTGAACGCGAAGGCAGCATCACCGAAGGCGGGGCCAGGTCGTCCACCGGCTCGCTGGACGAGCCGCTCAAGTGGGCATTCGACGGGATGTTCGACGGGGTGCTCATGGCCCTGCTGCGCCTCAGAGGATGGCGGCCTGCCCCATGCGGGGCGCCCACTGCATGACCTGCCCGCGTGATGCCGTGCGCAAGCGCGTTTCGGTGAAGCTGTTGATGGCCGCATGGCGTGCAAAGAAGTGCTCCAGCACGCTGCCCAGCAAGACGGTGCTGGTGCCTTGCAGGCCCATGTCATCGAGCTCAAGGTCGATCTGCACGCCCGAGCCAAACGCCAGGCGCCCGGGCCCCGGCAGGCGGCGCGCCACTTGGCGGGCCGTGACCGCGCGGATGCTGTCCACCTGCTTGCGCCAACCCGCATCACCCTCGGGCCCGTGCAGGCTCAGCAGGCTGCGCAAGGCGGCTGCGGCCTTCTGCGGGTCCTCGCCCGCGATGGACAGATAGTTGAGCGTGAGCTGGCTGATGAGCGACCAGCCCACATCCCCGCGCACCAGGCGCTGCACCACGGGCGTGGGCCCGCGCAGGCACTGCACGCCTTTGACAGGCCCGGTGGCATCCAGCGCCCAGGCTTGTGAGCCCGTGCTGGCATCACGCTGGCCGGCGCCCGGCAGCAACATGGGCAAGTCCCGGTTGCTGACCATGGCCGAGACGGCCAGCTGGCGCAGCTCTTCGGGGTAAGGCGCATTGGCCGGGTCCACCAGGGACACGAAGACCTCGCTGCCGATGTAGGACGAGCGCGTGCCCTGCTCCCGCTGGCGTTGCGACAGCATGCGGGGCTCGCGGCGCACCGTGTAGTAGGCCGGGTGCTCGCTGCTTTCGGTGTGGAAGGCCGCGTACAAGGGATGAAAGCCCTGCTCGGCCACACGGCCGGTGC
Organism: Aquabacterium sp. NJ1; assembly: GCF_000768065.1. Lineage (NCBI taxonomy): Bacteria > Pseudomonadati > Pseudomonadota > Betaproteobacteria > Burkholderiales > Sphaerotilaceae > Aquabacterium > Aquabacterium sp. NJ1. The sequence goes on from NZ_JRKM01000001.1 coordinate 2,502,683, forward strand.
CATAACCCGTGATGGCCTCGATGCTGTAGACCTCGAAGTCCTGCGGGCGGGTGCGGTCGGGCACCACGTGGTGCTCCACCTGCGACGAGGTCAAGGCGATGCGGTCCAGCCGCTTGGGGAAGAGGTTGATGGCCGGAGTGCAGTACAGCGACAGGCTGCTGGCGTCCACCAGCGACTCCAGCGACGCATCCCCCTTGGACAGCAGGATGACGATCTCGAACTCGTTGCCCTTGATGCGCTGGATGCGGTGCCGCAGTTGCGACAGCTCCACGAACATCAGGCGCTGCGGCATGGCCGCGAACTCCTGCAGCACGCGGTGGCCGGAGAAACCGCGCAAGGTCTCGGGCAACAAGGCCTGGTCGTCATCGAAGCCCTGCTGCTGCAGGCTGTCGGCGTGCGCCCACTGCGCACGGGCCTGTGCCGCATCCACGGGCAACCAGGTGCCCAGGGCGGCCGTGGTCAGCAATTCATGCAGGCGCAGCGCCGTTTCATCGGGTGCGCTGATGTAGAAGGACAGCGCATCCACCGGCAGCTGATGCGCCATCAGGCCGCCCTGCACACGCAGGCGCAGGCGCAGGCCACCGCGCACCTGGCGCGCCACCGGCAGCTGTGCCAGCGGCAGATCAGGTGCATGGCTGAAGTACTGGACGTTGACCAGCTCCAGCGGCCACACCGTGACCTCGTGCGCCGTGCGGAAGGTGCAGCGTGTGCCCTGCCCGCGCGCCACCTCGCTGGTGAGCACCGAATGGCGCGGCACCGTGAAGCCTTTGGCCAGTGCCGGGTCGGCCAGATCGGGCTGCAGACGCGCCACCATCATCGACGGCACGGGCGACAGGAAGTTGGGGTAGACCGTCTCCAGCAGATGCTGGATGAAACGCGGGTACTCGGCGTCCAGCTTGAGCTGGGTGCGCGCGGCCATGAAGGCAAAACCTTCGAGCAGGCGCTCCACATACGGGTCGGCCACTTCCAGGCCGTCCATGGTCAGCCGGGAGGCGATCTTGGGGAACTCGCGCGCGAACTCGGCGCCCACTTCGCGCAGGTGCGCCAGTTCCTGGTTGTACAGCTTGAGCAGCCCGGGATCCATCAGCGACGGCCTCCATCAATGGTGGACGGGCTGCCATCACGCACCTTGACCTGCCCGGCCTCCAGGTCCAGCTGGGTGCGCAGCAGCAGCTCCAGCGGGATGGGTTGCGCCCACAGGAAGCCACGGATCTCGAACTCGATGATGTTATGGGCGTCCAGCATGGCGCCCCCGTCCACGGCCTTCACGCTCAGCGAATGTTCGAGGATGCGGGGCTCATAACGCAGGATGGCCTCGCGCAGAGATTGCTCGACGCTGGGCACGTCCACCTTGGAGGCCAGCTGGCCTGACAAGGGCGGCAAGCCATAGTTCAGCACCGACTCGGCCGCATAAGGCGCATCGGCGCCCTGCTTGCCCAGCGGCTGCACGGCATTGAGCAACCAGCTCAGGTCGCGCAGCACCGCCTGGCGCAACTGGTTCTTGTTGAGCACGCGCTTGTCGTCCGCATCGTGCTTGTCGTCGGGGTGCTCGTCGGTCAGGCGGTCCAGCAGCGCAGGCTGCAGACGGTCACGCAGGTCGGTCGTGGCCATGGACTGCTGCTCGCGTGTTCAGATCGTGGATCAGGCTGCGGCCTGGCCGGGGGCCTTGTCGGCGCCCTCGCCCTCAGCGCTGGCCACATGGAGGATGAGCGTGCGCACATCCAGCAGGCCGAGCTCGGTCTGGTCCGTGGTCAACAAGCGCTGGCCCACGCCGCGGTACTGGCCGGGCGACAGCTCGATCCAGTCGGTGCGGCGCGACAGGCGCACCAGGTTGTCCGAGCCTTCGGGCATGGGTGCGTAACGCGTGGGCACCAGGGCCACGGTGCCGCCGCCATTGGGGAACTCGATCGCCGCCGGCAGCCAGACCATGTCACGCAGGTCACTGGGTGGCTCGAAGGTGATCGAACTCACCGACGAGAAGGGCAACCAGCCGTACTTGCCGTTGATGATGACTTCCAGCACCGGCCCCAAGCGCGAGTCGGCATCGGCCACCCACTCAAAGGCTTCGCCATTGAGCGCGCCGCTCACGGTAGGCGCGGCTTCCAGCGCCTGCTCGCGCAGGTGCTGGGCCAGGGCGTGGTCCCCACGGGCATCGGCCTGCACGGCCTCCACCAGGTGCGCCACCCAGGCCTGGGGCTGGCCGAACACCATGGGCGTGGTCTGGCCGTTGAAAACGGCATCCCGCAGGGCTTCGCACTTGATGGCCTCGCGGTAGGTGTTGACCATGGCCAGCGTGCCGGCATCGAGCTCACCGCACACACCCAGCTGGGTCATGGCCCGCGTCCACTGCCCGTCCACCGCCAGCAGCTGGAACAGGAAGATGCGCAGCTTGGGGTGCGAAGGTTGCGCGCGCACACCCTCTTGCAGGTACTGCAAGGCCTGCGTCAGGTCGCCCTGTTTGAGTGCCTGTTCAGCTGCTTCAACCGTGTTCATGGCTTGGGTTCCTGGGGCGATCAGCCCGGGGTGATTTCGGTTTCGAAGGTGCTGGCGCCGCCGCTGCCGCCAGCGGCCGTCTGCACCTGGTATTCAACGCACACCTTGAAAAAGGCAATGTGCAGCTCTTCGTGGATTTCAGGCAGCTCGTCGCCCACGGAGGCGATCCGGTGCGACATCAGCCGCGCCTTTTCCATCTTGATCTTGAGGTAGTCCACCGCGGCCGTGCCACCCGCCTTGCGCACGCTGAGCGTGACCGCCTTGAGGGGCTCGTTGTTGCGCAGCGCGGACATCAGCCCGGTCGACGAGCGGTCGACCCGCTTGCGCACCACCATCTCTTTCATGGTGGTGCGGGCCGAGCCGCCACCGAAAGACGCGGCGGACACGTCCATGCCCCAGTTCCAGCCGATCACCTCGATCTCGTCGAGGTGACCTGCCACGGTCGAATCCCCCTTGATCGGGCCCTGTTTGGTGCCCTCGATCTTGAGGAACATGTCGGATAGGGACATGGTGTGCTCCTGCGTCTGTCGGTCGCCTGCTCAGCGCGCAATAAGCGCAATCAACCTTGCGGCTTGTTGGCAGGGATGTCCCATGCAGCCGTGGAAGTGGCGCCAGCGCCGCCTTCCTTGGACTGGATGGTGTACTCGACCTTGAACTTGGCGAAGTTCAGCACGACGTTTTCCGTCAGACGGTCTTCACCACCGGAGCCACCGGTCTGCACCGAGGACACCAGCACGTCGGTCAGGGTGATCTTGATGTACTCGAGGGGCTTGTCGCCGGCCTTGCGCACGGTCAGCTTGGCTTCCTTGATGTGGGTGCCCTTGCAGGCGGCCACGATCAGGGCGGTCGAGCTGGCGTCCACCCACTTGGTCAGCGACAGATCCTGCACATTGACCTTGCCGGCGCCGGCGCCCGTGCCCGAGTGAGCGGTGCCCGACTGGGACAGGCCCCAGCTCCAGGCCAGCACGTCGATTTCGTCGGCGTGCTTGTCGTCTTTCGACTCGCCCTTGATATCACCAATCTTGATGAACATGTCCACTGCCATGATGCTTCTCCAGTTAAGTTGAGCGACCCGAATTGAAATGAATGAACCGGTTGGATCTGGTGCAGAGATGGGTCAGGACCCCACACCACCGGCGTGTTGAAGCCGGGCCAGGTTGCCCCCGGCCCGATGGAACGCTTGTTTCTGGCGCCCAGGTCAGTTGGCCTGACTGATCAGGCTGCCTTTTGTGAAGGCAGTTTCGAAACCAGACGCAGCGACACGGTCAGCCCTTCCAGCTGGTAATGCGGGCGCAGGAAGAACTTCGATGTGTAGTAACCGGGGTTGCCTTCCACGTCTTCCACCACCACTTCAGCAGCAGCCAACGGACGACGGGCCTTGGTTTCCTCGGAAGAGTGGGCGGGGTCCCCGTCCACGTAGTTCATGATCCAGTCCTGCAGCCAGCGCTGGACTTCACCGCGCTCCTTGAAGGAGCCGATCTTGTCGCGCACGATGCACTTGAGGTAGTGCGCGAAGCGGCAGGTGGCGAACAGGTAAGGCAGGCGCGCGGCCAGGTTGGCGTTGGCCGTGGCATCCGGATCGTCGTACTCGGCGGGCTTTTGCAGCGACTGGGCACCGATGAAGGCGGCGAAGTCCGAGTTCTTCTTGTGCACCAGGGGCATGAAGCCGTTCTTGGCCAGCTCGGCCTCGCGGCGGTCGCTGATGGCGATCTCGGTGGGGCACTTCATGTCGACGCCACCATCATCGGTCGGGAAGGTGTGCGTGGGCAAACCCTCGACGGCACCGCCGGACTCGATGCCGCGGATGCGCGAGCACCAGCCGTACATCTTGAACGAGCGGTTGATGTTCACGGCCATGGCATAGGCCGAGTTCACCCAGGTGTACTTGGTGTGGTCGGCACCGGCCGTGTCTTCTTCGAAGTCGAAGGCTTCCACGGGGTTGGTCTTGGCACCATAAGGCTGGCGGCCCAGGAAGCGAGGCATGGCCAGGCCGATGTAGCGGGCATCGTCCGACTCGCGCAGCGAGCGCCAGGCGGCGTACTCGGGCGTGGTGAAGATCTTGGTCAGATCACGCGGGTTGGCCAGCTCTTGCCAGGACTCCATGCCCATCAGGCCGGGGCCAGGCGCGGCGATGAAGGGCGTGTGGGCTGCCGCGCAGACCTTGGCCATTTCACCCAGCCATTCCACATCGGGCGGCGTGTGGTCGAAGAAGTAATCACCCACCAGGCAACCGAAGGGCTCGCCACCGAACTGGCCGTATTCCTCTTCGTACACCTTCTTGAACAGCGGGCTTTGGTCCCAGGCCGTGCCCTTGAACTTCTTGAGCGTCTTGCCCACATCGTTCTTCGAGATGTTGAAGACGCGGATCTTCAGCATTTCGTCGGTTTCGGTGTTGTTGACCAGGTAGCTCAGGCCGCGCCAGGCGGATTCGAGCTGCTGGAACTCGGGGTGGTGCAGGATCTTGTTGACCTGCTCGGACATCTTCTGGTCCAGCGCGGCGATCATGGCTTCGATCGAGCCAATGACGTCGCTGCTGATCAGCTTGGTCTGGGACAGCGCTTGCTGGGCCAGGGTCAGAACGGCTTGTTCAACGGCCGACTTGGCGTTGTCGTTCTGGGGCTTGAATTCCTTGTTCAGCAGGGAGGCGAAATCACCGCCTTCGTATTGAACGCCCTGCAGGGCCGCGCTTTGAACTTGTGCTTCGGACATGTCGTCAACTCCTAGCTAGGGCTTTTGTTATTGAGCGCCGTCTTCAGGCTTCTTGGCGGACGCCAGGGACTTGAGCAGGGCCTCGTCCTTGAGGACCTTGGCCAGCAGCTCTTCGGCACCGGTCTTGCCATCCATGTAGGTGACCAGGTTGGCCAGCTGCTGACGCGCTTCGAGCAGCTGCTTGAGGCCATCGACCTTGGCGGCCACGGCGGCAGGCGAGAAGTCGTCCATGCTCTCGAAGGTCAGGTCGATGGCGAGGTTGCCTTCACCGGTCAGGGTGTTGGGCACCTGGAAGGCCACGCGGGGCTTCATGGACTTCATGCGGGCGTCGAAGTTGTCGACGTCGAAGTCCAGGAACTTGCGATCGGCCACGGGGGCCAGGGGCTCGGCCGGCTTGCCCGACAGGTCGGACAGCACGCCCATCACGAAGGGCAGTTGAACCTTCTTCTCAGCGCCGTAGAGCTCGACGTCGTACTCGATCTGCACGCGGGGTGCACGGTTGCGGGCAATGAATTTTTGACTACTGGTGGCCATGCTTCGCTCCTGGGTCGTTGGGTTTCAATGGCGTTGAGAATCAGTACTGGTCGTTGGGCACGCCAGCCAGCTTGGAAATCGTGTCGACACCGTCCGGGACCAGGTCGCGGATGATGTCCATGAAGTTCTTGCTCATCAGGCGCTGCGCGCGGCGAATCAGCAGGGGCGCGGGGTTGGAGGGCTCGTTAAGCTCGATCCACTCGCACACCTTTTCAAGCGCCTGCACCGCGTCGTCGCGGGTGCGCAGCACGCCAGCGGCCACCGCCACGTGGGCGGCACCACCTGTCGCCGAGGCGGGATCACCGCCCACGTCGGCTGCCGCCGCATTGTCTGCACCCGCTGCCGCACCCGAAGCCTGTTTGGCGACATCGCCAATGACCTGCAGGAGCAGGCGCAAAGGGCGGAACTCGGGGCCGGAGATGGTGGCCTTTTCAGTGACCAGGGCGTCGATGGCGGCCACGGTGTCGGCCATGCCGGCCAGCGCGGTGAGCAGGCCAGCTTGCTGGCCTTCAGCATCTTGCAGGGCGGCGACCACACCGGCCAGCGGAGTGACGCTTTCGCCTTCGTAAGGCTGGGCCTTGCCCGCGGCCAGTTCGAAATCACGGCCGGTGATGCTGCTGCGGCCGGCACCCAGGCCAGACTTGCGCACATCGGCCAGGAAACCGGCGCCATCCACCAGCGGGGCCAGCGCATTGAGGCGCATGGTGGGGTCGTTGTCGTCGTCCGCGTCCAGCATGGGGTGGACGTGGTCCCAGTATTGGGTCAGCAGGCCGTGGATAAGGCGCAGGCCATCGGCGGCGGCGGCCAGGCCTTGCAGGCGGGTGGACGAACGCAGCAGGTGAACCGCCACGCGCACGTCCTTGGTGCGGGTCAGCAACTCGCTGGACAGGGCCTGGACCTTGCGCCAGTCAGGCTCCTCGGCGGGGATGATGGTGTCACCGAACTGCTGCTCGGGCTTGCCACGCGAGGCTTCGTCCAGGGCCAGGAAGGCGCTGTCGTATTCCAGATCCGGGCCACAGGGTTCGCTTTCGCCAACCGGTGCCAGGAGGGTATCGACATCAATCAGGGCCATGGTGTGTTCCGACTCTTCACAGCGTTATCAGAGGATGACAAGCACTGTAGGTTCGAGAAGAGGGCCTCACACCTGCCAAAAGTCATGTGAAGCTGAAGGGCGGCTGAAACCAGGGGGTTGCGTTGCGCCGGGCACCACACCCCCTGTTTCTTGACCCGCGTCAGAAGGCCGCGCAGTTGCCGTCGGCCTGCACGCCCGAGCAGTTGCTCAGCTGGGCACCACGGCGCACCTTGGTCCACTCCAGCGACAGCGGCTCGGCCTCACCCGAACCCGTGGTGACCGCGGCCAGTGTGTTGGCTGGCGTGCACAACTGCGGCCGTGAGAACTGGCCGTGCAGGTAGACGTCGGTGCGCAACTCGTTGAGGGCGTCAACGGACTCGAAGGGCAGCTTGGGGCGCTGATCGGGCGGGATATAGGGCTGCTCGTTGCGGTTGAACGTGTAGTTGATCGCCAGCGGCACGAAGGCATTGGTGGCGGTGTCGCCCGTGTTCACGCTGTAGCCCATGGCCGTGGCCGACGTCGTCGACTGCGGCAGGGACTGCGCGTTGATCTGCGGCGCCAGCACCCCGTTGTTGTAGATGGCACTGCCAATCTGGTTGCCCGGGTTGTTCAACTGCACATTGCTGCCGGGCGCCCCGATCACCTGCAGCGCCGCCACGTTGATCGGGCCGCTCTGGGTGATGTCGCCGGCCGTGGCCAGGGTCAGGTTCAGCGCCGGGTTCGCGCCCGTCTGGGCGCCCAGGTCGATGCCGCCAGGTGCCGGCGCCACAGCCGCGGCGGTCTTGTTGCCAGCGGCACTGCCACTGGCCGAGGCGCTGGATGGCTCGTTCTGGTTCTGCAGTGTCACCTTGCCCGCACCGTTAAGGGCGCCGTCTTCCACGCTGATCTGGCCAGCGTGGGCGTTCGAGCCGATCACGGTGATGGCCCCCGCCGAGACGCCGGGATTGACGCTGGCGTTGAACCAGGCCGGGTTCACGATGAAGTTGGTCGGGATGCTGCCTGCACCCGTGCCCACACGGATGGCGGTGGCCGTGGCCTCGGTGAGCTTGCCGTCCGCGCTCACGCCGGCCGGCCGGAAGTTGAGTCGGCCAATGGTGTTGAAGGTGGGGGTTCCCAGGTTCAGGGCCCGCGTGGCGCTCGCATCGGCGCTGGCGCCAATCACGATATCGGCGCTCGATGTGATCGGGTCGATGCCGCCCGGCCCGAGGCCATACACCTGGATGCCAGGCTGGCCGCTGTCAACCTGGATGCCCGCCCCCGCCGAACCACCGGACTGGCCCACGATGGTGATCTGCTGCCCGGGGTTGGCCTCGCTGGTGGTGATCAGCAGGTCGTTGGCGCGCACACCATAGGCGTCGACACCGGTCACGGCGGCACCGGCATCACGCACACCACGCCCCAGAATGCGCACGGAGCCCTGGCCGGCATTGAGGGTCACCCCCGCACCAATGTCCACGCCAATGGGTTGCTCCCTGAACGGGACCGTGCGGCCACCTTCGGACACCCCGCGGATGTCGATGATGCCCTTGTCGGTGCTGATGGTGGTGTTGGCCAGGCTCACGCCGGCCACCGAGGTGCTGTTGCCCAAAATGGTGACGTTGCCGGCATCGATGGTGGTCCCGCCGCCAATGGCCACGCCGATCTGGCTGGCCACGGTGGTGTCGGCGCTGACGCTGTCACCCGCCACACCGCCCGAGCCCTTGACGAGCACATCACCCCGCACGGTCTTGCCTGTGCTGTCCGTGCCGATGGTGCTGATCACCGTGCCATTGATGGACACGCCCGGGTTGTCATTGACGAGTGTTGTCCCGGCTGTGGCCGGACTCACGGCGCCCATCAGGTTGAGGTTGCCACCGTTGGTCTGGATGGCGATGCCGCCTTCGGGCGCCACCTCCAGGCCCTGCCTGGTGTCCGCGGCCCGGCTCGCGCCATCGAGGATCACGCTGCCCTTGCCCACGCCATAGGCGTCGGCCACCAGCGATACGTCGAGCTTGCCGGCGGTCGACGTCACCGTCGCGCCCCCTTGCACGACCAGGTCACTGCCCGACTGCAGGTAGAGGCGGTTGCCACCCAGGCCTTCGCTTTGCACGATCCGCGCGCCGGATCGAACGGTCAGGGTATCGCTGACCACCGTTTTGCGCGCTTGCGTCTGAGACGAGAGTTCGGGCGGATAGCTGGTCGAAATGCCCACGCTGCCACCGCTGTTGAGCACCGCGTTGATGTCGGTATCGGCGATGTAGGTCTCGGACGCCGCACTGCCATTGCCGCGGCCAATGGTCAGCGAGGGCGAATACACGGACCAGATGCCGCCCACGGCACCCGCCGCACGCGCCCCCACCAGAATGTTGGCGCCGCCCAGATCCGCGTCGCGCACACTCACATAGGTGCCCGAGGTCTCCACGGCGCCGCCGTCGCCGCCATTGAGACCACCGCGTGCTTGCAAGGTGCCATACACGCGCAGCTCGCCACGGTGCAAGTTGCTGTTGATCTCGTCAACGGTGAAGCCATCCAGCGTGGACAGCTTGATGGTGCCGCCCTTGCCATCGTCCGTGGCGTCTGCGGACAGCGTTGCACCGCGCCGAACCTGAATCTGGTTCGGGGACTGGCTTTCGGTGGCCCCCACATTGTTGAGCGTGATGGTGCCGCCGCCTGACGGACCTTCCGCCAGCAACTGCGTGGCAGGCAGCGGCTCATCCGGGTTCAGGTTGGTGGAGATGTTGGGGCCCACGATCACATTGGCCGCCGACATCACGATGCTGCCGGCCGTCGAGCGCGCATCCTTGGCGCTGACGTCGATGGTGCCAGAGTTGAAAGCACCAGCGCGGTCGCCTTCGGCCTTGAGCGTGACCGTGCCCTGACCACCGTTGCTGCCATTGGCGCGGATCGTGCCCGCATTCATGACGCCCGCCACGGGGAAATCCGTGACCAGCGTGCTGAGCCCTGTCGGGTCACCAAACACATTGCCGCCCTGCCCATTGCCCTTGGTCTGCAAGGTCACGGTGCCGTTGGGCGCATCGATCGTGCCGCTCACGGCGTTGACCACCGAGCGGCCCGTGGCGTCCTGGAACTGGTCGGGCACCGAGGCGTCGGCCACAGAGGCGAGCTTGATGTAGCCACTGTCGCCGATGTCAGCCTCGACCGTGGCACCAGCCACAAGGGTGATGTCGCCACCCGAGCCCACCGAGATGCCGCCGGCATTGCGCACACCACGGTCACCGATCAGCATCACGCCGCCGCCATCCGTGGCGGTGAGCGTGGCGCCTTTCTCGATCTCAACCACCGGGCTGCCGTACGAACCATAGCCATAACCGGATGCACCCGCGGAGAACACCACGTGGGTGTCGGCAAACAGCTTGGCGTAGTTGTTCTCGACGTAATCGGAGCGCAGGTCCAGGGCTGACATGACCAGGCTGGATGCGCTCACGCTGCCTGTGGCGCCCACGTAGATGCCGTTGGAATTGATCACGAACAGGCGGTCATTGGCCGTGATGCGGCCGTAGATGTAGCTCGGGTCCTGGCCCAGGGAGCGCAACACCGTCAGCGAGCTGGCATTGGGCGCAACCACATCGACCCAGGCGTTGCTGCCCACGCTCAGGCTGGACGTCTGAAACTGGCCGTTGGCGCTGCTCGACCCGACCTCGACCACACCCCTGGCACTGGTCTGGTTGATCGTGAGCTTGGCCACACCGCTGGCCGTGGTGGACACGCTGGAAGTGATGTCACCGTAGGTGTTGCCCACATTGGGCAAGGTGTTGGCGTCGATGGTGCGCGAGGGCAACGCCACCTGCGCCAGCGTCGCGGACGCGTAGCCCGCTGCGCACAAGGCGATCATCAGAGGACGCAGGCGAACAAGGGCCCGGCTGCGGTGCTTGGAAGAAGAAAGAGTCTGCATCACGAGCCTCATGGATCAGAAGGCGTGCTGGGCTTGCACGAACACACGAACCTTGTCGTTGCCCGGCTCGGTTTCAACGGGGCGCGTGCCGCGCCAGGCCACGGTGGCCTTGATGGTGGCGATGTCGGGATAAGTGAGCGCGACACCCAGGCCCGAACCACGCAGCTGGATATCGTTGCTGCTGAAGTTGACCGGTGTGGTGTCGCGTTCGCGGCGGCCCTTGGCCCAGTCATACAAGGCGAACACCGTCCAGTTGGGATTCAGCCAGTAACGCAATTCGCTGGTGAACAAGGTGGCTTCGTCAGACGCGCCTTCCGAGCCCGGATAGGCGCGCACGCCACGCGGCCCACCCAGGGACATCTTCTCGGCCGGGTCCAGGTTGCGCGAAGCGAGTTGCTGGCTCACGCTGGCATACAGCGACACCTTGCGGGCCAGGGCCTGCAGGCGCGAGTACTGCAGCTCGACCTTGCCAAAGGCGCCGGCATGGCCCAGGTCACCCAGGTCTGCGTCGTTCTGCTGGTCTTCTACGGAGTTCAGGCGCAGACGGCCCCAGTGGAACTGGGCCGAAGCACCGTTGAAGCCACCGCCCATGAAGCCGTCACGGGACTCCATGTTCAAGCCGGCCACGGCGCTGCGCACATGCTTGCTGTACACCTGATCGCCCAGTGGGTCCAATGTGAGGTGATCGCGCATGTACTTTTCGTCATAGCCCAGGCGGGCCATCACGGTGCGGTTACGCGCACGCACCAGGGGGTAGCTGAGGTTGACCTCGGCCACATCGGCCTCGCCATAAGGGTTCAGGTACGCGAACTCGCCGCGCAGCGCGTAGTTGACCTGCGCATACGCCACCGACAGACGCGCGGGCGTGTAGCCCACGGGCAGCTCATACGCGATGCGCCCGACCTTGACACCCCCACCCGAGCTCTGGATCGTCTGCAGGTCGATGTTGTCGCCGATCTTCAAGGGGTTGTTGAAGCGCAGCAGGCCCGTGACACGCCAGCGACCGGCGTAGGTCACGCCCTGGTTGTCCACGGCCAGGGAGGCATCCCAGCTGCGGCGCGGCGTCACCTGGATGGCCAGGTTGTAGGCGCCTTCGTCACCCGAGGGCGACAAGGTGGCCTTGGCCTGCACGCCGGGGCTGTCGTTGAGCGCGAACATGACGCGCTCCAGCGACTGGGTGTTGAGCAGACGGCCCGAGCCCAGGCAGAAGGTGTTGAGCAGGCCACGCACACGCGCTTCGCTCAGCGGCGCATCGGGGCCCAGCGGCACCTGGATGCGGGCCAGCCTGGGCTCGACCACCTCGACCTTGAGCACGCCCTGGCTGACGTCCTGCGTGGGGAAACCGATGGAGGCCAGACCCAGGCCGGCGTCTTCATAACGTTTGCGCAGGGCCCCGATCAAGGCAGACAGATCGGCCTCGCCCAGGGTCTTGCCCACATAAGGATCGGCCAGCTGCGACAACTGCTGCGGCGTGAAGGCCGTGGCGCCATGGACTTCGAAGCGGCGCAGCACGAAGCTGACCGCAGGCGCCTTGTCGACCGGTGCGGCGGCGTCCAGCGGGGCCACATTGGGCAGGGCCGGCATGGCGCTGGGCTCGGTGGGCACATCACGCAGGATGTCGCCTGCGCGGGGTGCCGGGGCGGCCGAAGCCACCTGGGCCTGCGCGCTACCCAGGGGCATCAGCGCGGCCAGCAGGGCCAGCGGGACAAGAGATACGGCTGCACGTGACATCTCAGCTTCCTAGTTGCATGCGGCCATTGCCGATCACGTTGAAGGGGGCCCAGAAGAAGGGATGGGCAAAGCGGCTGCGCTTTTGCACCTCGACCTGCGCGGTACGCATGGCGTCCATCAGGTCGGCGCCTTCGCTCATGGATTGGTACATGCGCGTCATCAGCGCTTCGGTGGAGTCGTCGGCCACCGGCCACAGCGAGGCGACCATGCTGCTGGCCCCGGCGGACAGGAAGGAGCGGGTGAAGCCCACGATCTCGTCGCCCTTGAGCACTTTGCCCAGGCCGCTTTCGCAGGCCGACAGGGTGACCAGGCTCACGCTGTGCATGTCCAGGCCGTAGACCTCGCGCGCTTCGAGCAGGCCGCGGTCCTGGCCATCATTGGCCAGCAGGATCTTGGAAAACAGCGGGTCCACGTCGTCGACCTCGGCGTGCGCCGCCACGTGCAGCACGGCCGACTGGTTGGCGCGCAGCTTGAAGGTCATCTTGGTGGCATCACGCTGCACATAGACCTGCTTTTGCTTGAACAGCGCAGACACCTCGTTGACCTCGCGCTCGGCACCCGGCAGGGGCACGTTTTCTTGCGTGGCGGGGTTGCCGAAGGCCAGCAAGGCGCTGACCGTCTTGCTGGGGCGCGACCAGAGCTGACCGCCCACCGAGGCCGAGGGCCACACGGCCACGGCGGTGCGGGCGATCAGGTAACCCTGGCCGTCATACAAGGCCTGGAAAGGCAGGTAGTGCAGCGGCCCGTGGGGTACGACGAACAGGCGCGTGGTGGCGTTGGGGCCTTCACCCAGCTTCACGCCGCCCATCAGCTGCTTGTAGAGCAGCTGGCCCTGCGCCTCGACATCGCGCTTGCGCTCGATGATGCTGCGGCGGAAGTCGTCCACCTCGCGGGCCAGGGTGGCCTGCGGCAGCGCGAGCACATGGCCTTCGAAGCTGTTGGCCCGGATCATCCAGACCACGAGCTGGTCGCCCACGGCATGGAATTCGAGCACGCCTTCATCGGGGCGCAGCAGGCCTTGCAGCTGAGACAGCGACAGGCGGCCGCCCAGGGCGTCATTGGCACGGCCCCGCACCGAGTCCAGCAACTGGCGCGAGCGCGAGTCTTCAGACAGGTTCCAGGCGGTGACGAAGTCCTTCTGCTCGACCGCCAGGGCCAGCGCCTGGTCGTAGACGGCCTGCATGTCACCAAACAGGCCGGTGCGGAACTCCTCGCTGCGGAATTTGGCGCGCAGGCCGTTGGCCAGGGTGGTGGCCTTCAGGAAGGCGGCCAGCGCCTGGGGCTTGTCACCGCGCTTGAGCTGCACCCGGCCCACGCCCACCAGGGCCCACAGGCGCTGGTATTCGGAGTCGGCCGTCTGGTCGCCGGTGGCGATCTGGTCGTACACCGCCAGGGCGGCTTCAGGCTGGTCGTCAGCCAGCAGGGCGGCGGCGCGGCTGCGCAGGTAGAAGCTGCCCAGCGCGGTGCGGGCCTCTGGGCCGATGGCGTCGAGCTGCTGCAAGGCCGGCTTGGGCTGGCCGGATGCGTTGAGCGCGTTGGCCAGGGACACCAGCACCTGCGGGCGATAGCGCTCGCTGGCCGTTTTCAAGGCGTCGTGGTACTCGGTGATGGCCTGAGCCTGGTTGCCACGGCTCGCGGCCACATCACCCAGGATCTTGTGCGCGGGCGCCAGCACCTGCTCGGGGCTGGCACCAGGGAACAACAGGGCACTGCGGGCGTACTGCTCGGCTTCATCGATCTTGCCGGCGTACAGGTAGGCCATGGCCAGATCGCGGTGGGCCAGGGCCTGCAACTCAGGTTTCTTGTCGCGCTCGCCCAGGAACAGGGCCTTGCTCGCCGCGCGGATGCTCTGGCGGAATTCGCCTTGCTCGGCCAGGCTGGTAGCCTGCCCACAGTAGGCATAACCGTCGAGCTTGATGACATCGCGGTCCAGCAGGGCCTGGCCTTCGTTGACGAGGGTACGCGGCTGGGTGGCCTCGCGCACGCGCTGCAGGGCCAGGGCCGTCTGGCGGCCTTCGGCGTCCGTGCCGGGCTGGGCGCTGGCAACCCCGCCGGCCAGTGTCATCACAGCCAGCATCAGGGTGGACAGGAGGCCTGCGGGCCGCCTGGCAGATTCAAACAGTGTTCGCCGCGGCATCCGGGCTCCCCTCAAAAACACAGCAAATGGCGCAGACTATGAAATAGTTCACACCCCGGCAAGTGACCTAGGTGACGATCCCCCAAGCCCTAGGGGTGGGCCACCCCGGGACCACGGGGTCGCGGCTCATGACAGCTGCCGCAACATGGAAAACAGCTCTTTGGGCAGCACAGGCTTGAACAGCACGCGGTGGCCGCTGTCGTGCACGCGCTTGACCTGCTCCGGCGAGGTGTCGCCCGTGACCAGCACGGCCGGGATCTGGTAGCCCAGCACATGGCGGATGGCGTTGATGGCCTGCAGGCCGTCCTCGCCATTGCGCAACCTCAGGTCCGACAGCACGGCGTGGATGGGCTCGGGGTGGTTGGCCGCCAGCAGGCAGGCCTCGTTGATGTTGCTGGCCACCAGCACCTCGTAGTCCCACTCGCGCAGCAACAGGGCCATGGAGTCGCGGATGGCTTCCTCGTCATCGATGAACAGCAGGGTGCGGGCGTTGCCAATGGGCGAAGGCACCGTTTCGGCTTCCAGGTTCATGCCGTGCAGCGCGTTCAGGTCGGTCTGCGGCACGGACAGGCGGATCATCGTGCCCTTGCCCACGGTGGAGGCCACGGTCAGCGGATGATCGAGCAGCAGGGCCAGGCGCTTGACGATGGCCAGGCCCATGCCCAGGCCGCGGTTGCGGTCGCGCTCCGGGTTGTGCAGCTGGTAGAACTCGTCGAACACGCGAGGCAGCTCGGCCTCGGGGATGCCGATGCCCGTGTCCCAGACCTCGATGTTGACGTTGGGGC
This sequence comes from Aquabacterium sp. NJ1, assembly GCF_000768065.1. Lineage (NCBI taxonomy): Bacteria > Pseudomonadati > Pseudomonadota > Betaproteobacteria > Burkholderiales > Sphaerotilaceae > Aquabacterium > Aquabacterium sp. NJ1. Next base: position 2,518,036 of record NZ_JRKM01000001.1, read on the forward strand.
CCGAGTTGCGCGCCACCACCACGATGCCGCCGTCGCGGGTGTACTTGATGGCGTTCTGGATCAGGTTGCTGAGGATGCGCTCCAGCAGCTGCGGGTCACTGGTGACGTGCTTGCCGCCGGGTTTGAAGCGCAGGTGCAGGCCGGCGCCCTCGGCCTGGCCGGCGAAGTGCATGTGCAGGCGGCGGAACACATCGCGGATCGGGAAGGACTGCAGCTGCGGCTCCACCACCCCGGCGTCCAGCTTGGAGATGTCCAGCATGGCGTTGAAGGAGCGGTCCAGCGACTCGATGCAGCGGTTGAGGTTGCTGACCAGCGGCGCCTCGGAGGTGCCGGCCAGGCGCTTTTCCAGCGCGCTGGCAAACAGGCCCAGCGCGTGCATGGGCTGGCGCAGGTCATGGCTGGCCGAGGCCACGAAGCGGCTCTTTTCCTTGTCGGCCTGGGCGGCCAGCGTCATCTGGTGGCGCAGCTGGGCCACGAGCTCGGCGTTGTCGAACTGGGCTTTCAGCGCCCGAACCAGCAGGTCGTTCTGCCCGAAGGCAAAAGCCAGGTTCACCCCCAGGTAAGCCAGCGAGAAGATGGCCAGGGCGTTGTGCAAGGGGGCCTGGTACCACAGCAGCAGCACCGGCAGGGGCAGCAGCAAGGCCAGCAACCAGGCCCACACCGCCGGGCGATACGCAACGATCGCACCGATGCCGCCCGAGCCCATGCCCAGCATCACCAGCATCATCAGGCAGATGGTGGCCAGGTCATGTGTGGGCAAGACGAACAGCGGCGCCGACCCCCAGACCAGGCCCGAGGCCAGCAAACCCGCCATGAAGCGCTGGCGCCACACCGGCATGCGCTGCCAGGCGCGCTCGTCGCGCTGATAGGCCCAGCCATTGAAAATGCGCGCAGCCTGGATGAGGTGAACCAGGGCCGCCCAGATCAGCACGCGACCATCCCCGGTGTAGGCCAGGTAGGCCACCCAGAAGGTCATGGCGGTGACGATGGCGCCCGCCGAGGTGAACCAGTTCGTGCTGTAGAGCGCGTGGATCTGCGCCAGCAGCAGGTCATTACGCTGCTGGCTGTTGCTCTCGGCGATGAGTTCGGACGCGCTCTGGCCCGCGTCCTGGGCAATGCGGTAGGTCACGCGGGGGCCGCCGTGGTCAGCAAGACATCAGCGCTGCTTCAGCACCACATCAGCGGAAGAGGCTGATCAGGTGCGAGCGCGACTTCACATCCAGCGCCAGCAGGATCGTGGACACGTAGTTCTTGACCGTGCCCAGCGACAGCTTGGTGGAGTTGCTGATTTCCTGGTTGGAACAGCCCGACAGCACCAGCTCGAGGATTTCAAGGTGACGCGGGCCCAGTTCGGCCACACGGTCATAACTGGATGCCGAGGGCGCGCGGGGAAAACGCACGGCCGAGGCGCCAGCCGGGGCCGCCACGGCTGCCGCATACGAGTATTCGGTCAGCAGGCCGACGATGCTGGAGCGGGTCAGCGAGGGGGAGTAAGCCTTGGGCAGGTAACCCACGGCACCCAGCCCCTTGGCCTGGCCGATCACGAATTCATCCTGGGTGCCGCTCATGACGGCCACGCGCGCCTGCGGGTAGGCCTCGATGAACTGGCGCAGCCCCTGCAGGCCCTTGCAGTCGGCCATGTTCAGGTCCAGCAGGACCAGGGCCACATCGGGCTCGGCGCCGTACAACCGCATGGCGTCATGCAGGTTGTCGGCTTCCAGCCATTGGATCTGCATGTCCTCGACCTCGTTGAGGACGGTGCGCAGGCCGACCCGCACCAGATCGTGGTCGTCCACCAGAAGGACTTTGAACGTGCCCAGAGGCGGAGGTTGAACAGATCCCATGGTTTGGTCGTGACTACGCTGATCGGACATGGCAGCCTTTGAGTCTCTCGGATGTTCCACAGCGGAACAATCCCTAACTTGTCACGGTCATTTTGCATCATGAAAAACAACAGCCGGATGATGCCACCCTGCCCCCTGCCTCGGGCGGCCCTCGGCGCGGCCGAATCAGCTAGCATGTCGGGTTCGCCCGGAGCCCCTTGTCGTGTCTACCTCTGCATCCTCGTCTTCGCCGTTTGCGCCTGAAACCGGCCGTCGTCGCACGTTCGCCATCATTTCCCACCCTGACGCCGGTAAAACCACGCTGACGGAAAAGCTGCTGCTGTTCTCGGGCGCCATCCACATCGCCGGTGCCGTGAAGGGCCGCAAGGCCTCGCGCCACGCCACGTCGGACTGGATGGAGATCGAAAAGCAGCGCGGGATCTCGGTGGCCTCCTCGGTGATGCAGATGCTGTACCGCGAGCACGTGGTCAACCTGCTGGACACCCCGGGCCACAAGGACTTCTCGGAAGACACCTACCGCGTGCTGACGGCCGTGGACTCGGCCCTGATGGTGATCGACGCGGCCAACGGTGTGGAAGCGCAGACCAAGCGCCTGATCGAGGTGTGCCGCCAGCGCGACACGCCCATCATCACGTTCGTGAACAAGATGGACCGCGAAGGCCGCGACCCGCTCGAATTGCTCGATGAGGTCGAGCAGGAGCTGGGCATGCCCTGCGTGCCTATGACATGGCCGGTGGGCCAGGGCAAGCAGTTTGGCGGCATCGTCAACCTGCGCACCCAGAGCATGCGCCTGTTTGACGCGGGCGCCGACAAACGCGGCGATGACGATGAGGTGGTGCCCCTGAGCGAGCGCGACAAGCTGCACGCCCGCTTTGGCCACGACTGGGAACTGGCCGAAGCCAATATGGAGCTGATGGCCGAAGCCGCCCCTGCGTTTGACCTGGAGCTGTTCCTCGCCGCCAAGCAGACCCCGGTGTTCTTCGGCTCGGCCGTGAACAACTTCGGTGTGCAGGAAGTGCTGGACGCCCTGGTGGACCTGGCCCCCTCGCCCCGCCCGCGCCTGTCAACCGAAAAGGATGGCTCGCACAAAGAGATCCTGCCCGAGATGGAAAACTTCTCGGGTGTGGTGTTCAAGGTGCAGGCCAATATGGACCCCTCACACCGTGACCGCATCGCGTTTGTGCGCGTGTGTTCAGGCAAGTACACCCCGGGCATGAAGCTCAAGGTGCAGCGTTCGGCCAAGGAGCTGCGCCCCACCTCGGTGGTGACCTTCCTGTCGCAGCGCCGTGAAGCGGTGGACGAGGCTTATGCCGGCGACATCATCGGCTTCACCACGCACGGTGGCGTGCAGCTGGGCGACACCATCACCGATGGCATCAGCCTGCAGTACACCGGCCTGCCCTTCTTCGCGCCCGAGCTGTTCCAGACGGTCGAACTGGCCAACCCCATGAAGAGCAAGCAGCTGCAAGCCGGCCTGATGCAACTGGGTGAAGAAGGCGCCATCCAGGTCTTCCGCCCTGAGGTGGGTGGCTCGATGCTGCTGGGTGCCGTCGGCCAGCTGCAGTTCGAAGTGGTGCAGCACCGCCTGAAAGCCGAGTACAGCGTGGACATCCGCCTGATGCCCTGCCGCTTCGTGGGCGCACGCTGGATCACGGCGGACACGCCCGAGGCCATGAAGAAGTTCTGCGACGAAAACGCCAGCAAGCTGGCGCTGGACGCCGCCGACACCCTGGCCTACATGATGACCTCGGCGTATGACCTGCGCCTGACGGCCGAGCGCCACCCGCAGGTGCACTTCCACCCGCTGCGTGAGCATGCGGGTTTGAGCTTGTCGACGCAATAAGTTAAGCCCCCCCCCTACGGCCTCACGGCCGCCCCCCAGGGGGCACCGCCTGCGGACTGGCAAAGCCAGATCCGTGGCGGTTGCTGGGTCAGCGGGCGCTCAGCTTCTCAGCCCTGCTTGTTGAACAGCCCACCCAGCATGCCGATGGCCGACTGCAAGGCATCACCGCCTTGCGGCACCGTGCCATCGGGCGTGACCTTGTCCACCACCTGGGGCAGCAGTTGCGACAGATGGCTGCTGATGTCCTGCGGCGACAGGCCCAACTTCTGTGCCATGGCCTGCACCTGTTCGTTGCCCAGCACCGATTGCAGTTGCTCGGCCGAAATCGGCAGGTTCTGCCCGGTGCCGACCCATGACGAGATCACATGGCCCAGGCCCTGCTGCTCGAAGCTCTGGATCAGGCCCTGCAGGCCGCCCGTCTGCGGGTTGTTGATCAGGCCCGTCACGGCCTCCAGCAGACCACCTTGCTGACCAGCGGCACCGCCGCCCAGCGAACCGGCCACCTGGCCGACGATTGAATCCAGAAGGCCCATGATGTGCTCCAGAAATGGTGAGGGACAGGCCTGCAAGATACACAAGCCTGCCCTCGATCGCAATCAACCCATCAGATCCATGCGGCGTCTTGCTGGACCAGGGTGATCACCACGCCACCGTTGGGTGTCTGCACCTGCAGGTTGGTGCTGCTCGCCTGGTTGTCCACCGAGGCCACCGTCGAGCCACTGAGCACCTGATTGGTCGCCGGAGCGCCATACAGGTCTTTCAGCGTCAGCACATACTGGTTGCCTGTGCCGACCTGAACCAAGCCCACCGAGCCGTTGGACAAGGTGTACTGCTTGTAGCTGGCCGGGCTGCCCAGCATGACGGAGGTCAGCAAGCCCGCGTTGCCCGCATTGGTCAATGAGTAGGTGGTGCCGTTGGTGGTCGTCGGCACCGACAAGCGCATCCACAGCGAACGCGAGTAGGTGATGCCATTGACAACGATGACGTCGTTGATTTCCACGTACTGTGCGCCGCCGTTGGCTCGCACAGCGTGAGTCCGGTTGGCGGGTGGCACCATGTAGCGGAACGGATTGGGGCTCGGGAAAATGTTGTACTGCCAATCACCGCTGTTCAAGCCCAACCCTTGGGCTGAAACCTCAATGTATGGGCCGCTGCCGGGCCTGACCGACGCAGCCGTGGCCATGCCCTGATGGCTCGCGGTCGTGCCTGCATCTTCTTCTGCCCCTCCGCATCCACTCAGGCTCAGGCCCAATGGCAGTGCTGAAGCACCGATCAATAGCTTTCTACGTTGCTCGTCCATGATGTATTCCTACCTGTTCGGTTGAGTTCGACTTAGCTGGTGCGCTTGGCAACGTGACGGCCGCTGGCGGCCACGCTCAACAGCTCGCCAATGGCCTTCGAAGGGCGCCACATGACGGCCGCGACAGGGCCACCGCTGTCCTCGCCATGCCATGCCCAAGAGAAGCCCTTTTGCTGCCAGACGTAGAGCGCATCCTGTGCCCACTTCAGGCGTGCCTGATCAATCTGTGTGCCTGAACTCGGCGAGTCCAGCCACAGCAAGGCCACGGGCATTTGGACAGCTGCAGTCTTGGTCGGATCATCGGCATTCGTAGGCAAGTTGACCACCGCGCCTACATATTTGGTGCCAGCCACGGCGCCGGCGGGCGCGGCAAATTCAATGGTGGTGGCATGACGGGTCAAGGTCACCTGCTGCGACGTGGTCATGTTCAGCGCGCTGGCCCTGGTATTGATGGTTTGCACAGGGTTCGTGCCGTCTGTCCACGAGTACACGCCGACCACCTTGGCCATGGGCTGCGAAGTGAACTTGGTGGCGAACTGGGTACCGTTCGAAGGCACGGCCTGCTCGTTGACGCTGGCGGCATAGCTCGCCAGCTGCGCAGCCGTCAGCGGGCTGGTCCACACACGGAAGCCGTAGTTGAACCCACCCGAATCCACATCCGCCGGATCTGCGGTGTGCCCCAACGTGGCAATCATCTTCGTGCCGTCGGCGCTGATTTCCAGTTGCGTGATCCAGCGGCGCTTGGTGGTGCCGAAGATATCGGTATACAGCCGTGCGCCATTGCCTGCACCTTGGGCCAACACCAGTGCATCGGCATCGGCCTGGGTTGCCACACTCGCCATTTGCGCGAGCAGGGGTGCTTGCCAGGTCACGGTATTTTGTATTTCCGACACCCGCATATTGGGTGAATTCGTCACACGGTTGGGGTCAGGTGGGTAGACCTGCGTGATGGAGGGCTGGCAGCAAGAAAACTCGCCCACAAAGACGGGGGCTTCAGGGTGCCTTTGCTTGAATGTGATGGCGCGCCCTACGTCCCGAAGCACGTCATCGGTGCTGGCATGCGTGTTGAACTCTCCGTAAGGCGTGCCGTCATACCAGTAGGGATCGTAGGAAACGCCGGGCATGGGGTAAGGCGTTCCCATGTTTTCATAGTTCCATTGGTCCACCCCTTGTGACGTCACGCACCCAGGTCCGTAGTAGTGGAAGGAATAGACAATGCGGGGCGAGGCACCGTCCGTCAGGAACAGGGTGCCACTGCTGCCCGATGGCACGTCGAACAGCATCAACCCGTTGGGGCCACCGGCATAAATGCCCTCCACGATCAAAGGCAGCGGTGTTGTCAAACCCAACTGGCTTTCCTTCGTACGGATGGCGTTGATGATGGTTTGCGCGAGTTGCGGCCAACCATTGGACAAGGCTCGGTGCGATGCCAGCGTGGCATCGAATACCACCGCGCCATTGCCGTCCGTTTGCGGTGAGTCGAAGGGATTGGGCTCGTTGACCAGATCAAACCCGATCAAGGCCGCATGACTCTTCCATTTGGTCAGCGTATTGACCCAGAACATCTTGAGGATGTCTCGGTAGGTATAACTCGTCTGATTACCGGAAACAGGATCCTTCACAAGATCAGCGCTGTTGGTGCTCCACAAAAGTCCCGTTGGCCCCTGGTTGAAATCCGTGACCATGAATATACCTGCGCCCAATTTCTGGGCAGAGTCCAGAATATTGGTCACTTGCACGGCAACTCCGGCAATCGTATTGCCACCCGACGTGGCTATCGTCGAATCCCAGCCGTACAGGGCGATCGCCACGATGTCTTTGGAATAGATCGAGAATCGATCAGCATACCCAAACCAGAGTCTGAAGGCGTTGTAGTTGCGCTTCAACGTCAGATTCGCCAGAATACTCCTTGAGTATCCGTTGGGATCATTAGGGTCAGCTGCACTAAAAGATTCAACCGTCAGATCAATATTGGCGGCAGCGATCAGGCCACGCGACCAGTAATCCCACGCGGTATCCCGTGTGATGGGCATGGAAGGCATTTCAAAGCTCCTTGATATCTATTTGCCGTTGCAACGGCGCCCTTGCCTGCGCAGACCTTCTCCCTGTGATGGTGCGCAGAAAAGCCTGCGTATTCTGGCGAGCCACACCCCCTGATCGGCAATCGTTTACCCTTGTCCGGCAGGCGTCACATTGCTGACATATGAATCTTGATCAGCCGGCGCGGCCGCGCCTTCAAGACTGCGGCAGCCAGAACTGGTCGGTGTGCTTGAAGCCCCACGCGGCGGGTGATTCGCGCGAGACGATCTGGTCGGTGGTGCTGCCATCGCCCAGATCCAGCAGTTGCGGCGTGATGGGCTCGTTGGATTTGGTGGAGAAGAACACCCGCACCACAGGGCTGAGCAGGGACTTGCCGCCCTGCTCCACCACCACGCCCAGCCGGCCCGATTTGAGCTTGACCAGCGAGCCCGTGGGGTAGATGCCCACGCTCTTGACGAAGGCCTGGAAGATGCGTTCGTCGAAGTGGCCTTCCTTGGCCCATTGCGCCATCTTCTGGACGGAATCGGCCGGGTCCCAGCCTGCCTTGTACGGCCGGTTGGAGGTGATGGCGTCATACACATCACACACGGCGCCCATGCGGGCATACAGGCTGATCTCCTCGCCCTTGAGGCCGTGCGGGTAGCCTTTGCCGTTGACCTTCTCGTGGTGGTGCAGGCAGACGTCCAGGGCGATGGGGCCCACGCCATTGCCTTCCACCAGCATCTGGTGCCCGGCCTCGGGGTGCCCCTTCATGATGGCGAACTCGGCCGGGGTCAGAGCGCCGGGTTTGTTGAGCACTTCGAGCGGCATCTGGGCCTTGCCCAGGTCGTGCACCAGGCCGGCCAGCCCCGCCTCGCGGGTGTCCGCTTCATTGAGGCCCAGCTGCTTGGCCAGGGCCACCATCAGGGCGCACACGGCCACCGAGTGCATGTAGGTGTAGTCGTCGCTGGTCTTCAAGCGCGCCAGGCTGACGATGGCGCCCGGGTTGCGCGACACCGACTGGGTGATGTCGTCCACCAGGGGCAGGCAGTGTTCGGTGTCCACGGCCTTGCCCATGCGGGCGTCGTTGAACATGGACTTCATGGCGCCACGCGACTGCTCGACGATGCGCGAGGCCCGCACGAGCTCCTGCTGGAAGCTCACGCTCATGGCCAGCGGGGCCTCGTCTTCGTCCAGGGGCACGGTCTGGGTCACCGGATCGGTGGACGAGACCTCGATGTCGTCCATCAGCGCCATGGGGGCGCCGGGCACCTCCACATCCAGGCCCTTGCTGGTGTCGATGATCACTTCCTTGACGACGGCCAGCTGCTTGAGCTGGCGCGCATCGGCGATCTTGAAGGAGGAACGCCAGAAAGGGTGATCCAGCCACGAGCCGCACACCTCGTGGACAAACATGCCTACTCGCACTTGCTGGATCGGGATCTTCCTGAGCATGACGTGGTTCTGGGCTGGCCCTGCATGGACCCTTTTTTGGCATTCAACCCGGATCCTATGCGCGGCCCAGAGGCCTCGGTCGGTCAAAAAGGCCGGACTTGCGGCATTTTGTCGATTCCACTACAGATCGCGTGGGTACTGACGATAAGGAACGACGATACCGCCCTGTGTATCGGTGCGAGCTGAGCCCGGTCGCTGCTTGCAAGCCTCCCTTTTCATGAACCGGGAACGCAGCAAGGTGAGCGACATGTTCAAACAAATGGGTATCGCGGGTAAGTTGTGGGCGACAGTCATTGCACTGATCGTGGCCCTGACCAGCATCGTGGGCGTGGCCGCCTGGCGCGCCGTGGTGCAGCAAAAGGCCATGGACATCGAACTCAAGACCAACGATGCCAAGTTGCACGCCGCCCACGACTGGGCAGGCATGAGCACCGTGGCCATCACCCGCGTGGTGGCCTCTGCACTCAGTTCGGACCCCTTCGTGGCACAGACCTTCGCCAAGCCCATTTCGGAGGCCGTGGCCCAGATCACCGAGATCCACAAGGGGCTCAAGGCCATGCCGCTGACCGATGCGGACAAACAGCAACTCGACAAGATCGGCGAACTGCGCAAGACCGTGCTGGCCACGGACAAGGAGATCAAGGCGCTCAAGGCCGAAGGCAAGCTCGATGAGGCCCGCGCCAAAGCGCTGGGCGAGTTTGTGCCGGCTGCCAACCGCTACGCGGACGCGCTCAACGCCTTTGCGGGCATGCAGGAAAAGAATGCGACCGAACTGCGCGAACAACTGGCCGCAGACCGCCGCGCGACCACGGCCATGGCCGCCGTCATGGTGTTGTGCGTGCTGGTGGGCATTGCGGTGGGCGCGCACTTCCTGATCCGCTCGATCAAGACGCCGCTGCAGGAAGCCGTCACGGTGGCCTCGCACATTGCCCAGGGCGACCTGTCGGTGCGCATCAACACGGGCTACCACGACGAGTTCGGCGAGCTGATGCACGCCCTGCAAGGCATGACCCAGTCGCTGTCGACCCTGGTGCACGATGTGCGCGAGAGCACCGAGGGCATCACGACCGCATCGGCCGAGATCGCCACGGGCAACCAGGACCTGTCCAACCGCACGGAGCAGACGGCCTCCAGCCTGCAGGAAACGGCTTCGTCCATGGAGCAGCTGACCGGCACGGTGCAGCAGTCCGCCCAGGCGGCGCAGCAGGCCAATCAACTGGCCAGCACGGCCAGCGAGGCGGCGCAGCGTGGCGGGCAGGTGGTGGGCCAGGTGGTGTCCACCATGGAGGACATCGCCGCCTCGTCGCGCAAGATCAACGACATCATCGGCGTGATCGATGGCATCGCCTTCCAGACCAACATCCTGGCGCTGAACGCGGCCGTGGAAGCCGCCCGCGCGGGCGAACAAGGCCGTGGTTTTGCCGTGGTGGCCAGCGAAGTGCGCAGCCTGGCGCAGCGCTCGGCCAATGCGGCCCGCGAGATCAAGAGCCTGATCGCCGCCTCGGGCGAGCGCGTGGATTCGGGCGCTCGCCTGGTCAACGAGGCCGGTGAAGCCATGGGCGAGATCGTCAGCGCCATCCAGCGCGTGACCGACATGATGAGCGACATCAGCGCTTCGGCCTCCGAGCAGAGCGATGGCATCAGCCAGGTCAACCAGGCGGTGGTGCACCTCGACCAGATGACACAGCAGAACGCCGCGCTGGTGGAGCAGTCTGCCGCAGCAGCAGCCAGCATGCGCGATCAGGCGCAGAAGCTGTCCGAGGCGGTCAATGTGTTCCGCATGGGTGGTGTACGGGGCTGATCACCTTCGCACCGGCGTCACCACATCAACGCCACCTGAGGCCGGCCAGTTGCCGGTCATGCCAGCGTGCCAGCAGCAGCTGGGCCAGGAAGGACCCGATCCAGGCCATCAGCATGTCGGACTGGGTGTCGAACGGGTCGCCCTGGGTGGCCAGGAACTCGTCGGCGCCCTGCCCCAGCGCCACCGCCGCGCCCCATTCGATGAACTCGTACATGGCGCTGATGGCCAGGCACACGCAGGTCACCAGGAAGAACAGCCAGCCACCGCGCTGCAAGGGCGTCTTGCGCAGCAGGATCTCGCGCGCAATCATCGCGGGGATGAAGCCTTGCGCCAGGTGGCCGATGCGGTCGTAGTGGTTGCGGGTGAAGTGAAAGACGTCCTGCATCCAGAAGCCCAGGGGCACGCGCGCATAGGTGTAGTGGCCGCCGATCATCAGCACCCAGGCGTGGATGGCGATCAGCACATAGACCAGGGTGGTCAGCCGAAAGCTCGAACGGGTGAAGGCCAGCAAGGGCAAGGCGATGAAGATGGGGAAGACCTCCATCACCCACACGCCCCGGTCATAGGCGCCCACAAAGGACCAGATCAGGCCGACCATGATGGTGGCCAGCCACAGCTGCGGGCCCATGGAGAGCCGGGTTGAAAGCCTGTTGATCATGCGGGCAAAGAAAAAAGGCGTACCCGGTGAGGATACGCCTTTGTTGCAGAGGGGGCCTGCCCCGTCTGGCCTTTAGCCTTTCAGCTTAGCCCTTCAGGCCAGCTGCGTCGCGCAGCACCTGGGCCTTGTCCGTGCGCTCCCAGCTGAACTCCGGCTCTTCACGACCGAAGTGGCCGTAAGCCGCCGTCTTCTGGTAGATCGGGCGCAGCAGGTCCAGCATCTGGATGATGCCCTTGGGCCGCAGGTCGAAGTGCTCGTTGACGAGCTTGGCGATCTGGTCGTCAGGGATCACGCCCGTGCCTTCGGTGTAGACCGTCACGTTCATGGGCTTGGCCACGCCGATGGCGTACGCCACCTGCACCTGGCACTGCTTGGCCAGGCCGGCTGCCACCACGTTCTTGGCGACGTAGCGGGCAGCGTAGGCGGCCGAGCGGTCCACCTTCGTGGGATCCTTGCCCGAGAAGGCGCCACCGCCGTGGGGGCAGGCACCGCCGTAGGTGTCCACGATGATCTTGCGGCCGGTCAGGCCACAGTCACCTTGCGGGCCACCGATCACGAAACGGCCGGTCGGGTTGATCAGGAAGCGGGTTTCCTTCAGCCACTCTTTGGGCAGCACCGGCTTGATGATCTCTTCGATGATGGCTTCGGTGAACGAGGCCTTCATCTTGGTGGCCGACTCGGACTGGTCCGGGCTGTGCTGGGTGGACAGCACCACGGTGTCGATGCTGTGGGGCTTGCCGTCCACATAACGCATCGTGACCTGGCTCTTGGCGTCCGGGCGCAGGAAAGGCAGGCGGCCATCCTTGCGCAACTGGGCCTGGCGCTCCACGAGGCGGTGGGCGTAGTAGATCGGCGCGGGCATCAGCTCGGGCGTTTCGTCGCAGGCGTAGCCGAACATCAGGCCCTGGTCGCCAGCGCCGATGTTGAGGTAGTCGTCGGAGGCGCGGTCCACGCCCTGGGCGATGTCGTTGGACTGCTTGTCGTACGCGACCAGCACGGCACAACCCTTGTAGTCGATGCCGTACTCGGTGTTGTCGTAGCCGATGCGCTTGATGGTGTCACGCGCCACCTGGATGTAGTCCACGTTGGCTTGCGTCGTGATTTCGCCTGCGAGAACAACCAGACCGGTGTTGGTCAGGGTTTCGGCGGCCACGCGGGAGACGGGGTCCTGGGCCAGGATGGCGTCCAGGATGGCATCGGAGATCTGGTCAGCCACCTTGTCGGGGTGACCTTCCGATACGGATTCAGAGGTGAAAAGGAAATCGTTCGCCACGATATGTTGCTCCAAAAAAGACAAAAGACCCTCGGCGTCGCCGGGGCTGGTGAGTTGTCCTGGTGGGGCTCTTCGCAGCGGCGAACGCTTTAGCGGCATTTGTGAATCGCCCCGCAAGTTGTCCTGTTAACTCGGCGATGGATGCAAGTGTAGTGGATTCGTTCGGGCTGGAAAGGCCGTAAACCCGGGAAAAGGCGCGGGATATCCCGCAACTGCTCATTCGCGCGCGACGTCGCCAGCGCCGCCACCGTGACCGTCACGCTGGGCCATACTGTCTACAAGGGCCACACGCTGTCGGGCAGCGAAGTGCTGACCTTCGGTGCCGACTTCAATGCCTGGCTCGACACGATCAAGGGCACCGTTGCGGCCAACGGTGCCAGCACGGTCGTTGCGACTCAGGACACCGATGGCTTCTACACGAGCATCACCCTGACGGCGCCTGTCCTGCGCTCCATTTCCTCCGGCGGCTCCGTCACGCTGACGGACCTGAACGTGGACCTCAATGCCAAGAAGGTCTATGCGACCGTGATCGGCGCCAATGGCGTGGGCACGGTGACCAATGTGGCGCTGTGGGACATCGACACGGTGCTGGGCCCGACCAACATCGCCTTGCCAGCCAACGGCAGCGGGACATTCAACCTGGCCGTGCAGGGCCTGCACCTCACGGCTGATGGCTCTGCCAAGGTCGTGAGCTCGCTGGGCCTCGTCACCCTCGGCAAGGCGACACTGGCCGCCGTCAGCGACTTCGGTGGCCTCTCGATGACCCTGAACTCGACGGCCGTGCCACCGCAAGCAAGCTGCTCGGTGAGCTTCAAGACCAGCAACAAGAACGCGCAGCTGTTCAACACCGAGGTGACGATCAACAACCCCAGCAGCAATGCCGCCACCGGCTGGCAGGTGAACTGGCACTACGCCAAGCCCACCCTGCTGCTCAAGGTGAAGAACGCCAAGCTCAGCAACAAGGGCCTGACGAACTACACGGCGGCCCCCACGGCGACCAACGCCACCATTGCCGCCGGTGCTTCGACCTCGTTCAGCTTCCGCGGCCACGCCAATGGCGGCGCCCCCGCGGTCAGCGACCTGTCGGCCACTTTGGGCGACCAGGCCTGTGCGGTGAACCAGCAGTAACTCGCCAACAGCCAGGCCTGTCGCCTGGCTTGTCTCTCGACGGTTCAGCCCGGCCCTGGTGGCCGGGCTTTTTCATGCGCGAACGGCATCGGGCAGAATCCGCCACCATGTCGCGCCTGTTTTTCATGCTGTCTCGCTGGCCGCTGGCCGTGCTGCACCCGCTGGGCAGCCTGCTGGGCTGGCTGGCTTACCTGCTGTCCCCGTCTTACCGCCGGCGCCTGAAGGCGCACACACGCGCCGTGGGCATGGGCACCTGGCAGCGCTGGGCGGCCGTGGCGCACGCGGGCAAGATGGTGGGCGAATTGCCTCGCCTGTGGGGCCGCCCGCGTGAGCAGGCCCTGGGCAGCACGGTGCAGTGGGCTCAGCCCGAAGCCGTGTCCCAGGCCTTGTCCGAAGGCCGTGGGCTCTTGTTGCTGACCCCGCACCTGGGTTGCTTCGAGATCACGGCACAAGCCTATGCCGAGCGCTTTGGCGCGCTCAAGCCGATCACCGCCTTGTACCGCCCGGCCAAGCAGGCCTGGCTGGCCGAGATGATGCGCGACTCGCGCAACCGCCCCGGCATGCTGACCAGCCCGGCCACGCTCAGCGGCGTGCGCAACATGCTGCGCGCGTTGAAGAAGGGCGAGACCGTGGGCCTGCTGCCCGATCAGGTGCCGCCCGAGGGCATGGGCGTGTGGACCAACTTCTTCGGCCGCCCCGCCTACACCATGACCATGGCCGCCAAGCTGGTCGCCCAGACCCGCTGCGCCGTGGTGCTGCTGCGCGGTGAGCGCCTGGGGCTGCTGGCGCGTTGGCGCCAGGGCTGCGACTACATCGTGCACGCCACCCGTGTCCCCCCTGATGTCGAGCAAGTGCTGGCATCCGGGGATGCGGCACAATCCGCCGCCGCCGTGAACCGGCTGATGGAAGACATGATCATGCAAGCACCCGAGCAGTACCTGTGGGGCTACAACCGCTACAAGCAGCCTCGCGCCGAGATCCTGACCTCGGCCGCGGGCGGTGAAGCGCCAACCTGATGATGATCAAGCAAGCGCTGTCTCAAGCGGGCATCCGCCTCGCGCTGGGCCTCCTGTGGCTGCTGCACTGGCTGCCGCTGCCGGTGCTGGCCGCCATCGCGCGTGGCATGGGTGCCCTGCTCTACAAGCTGGCCAAGTCGCGCCGCCGTGTGGGCCTGCGCAACCTGGCGCTGTGCTTCCCCGAGATGCCTCTGGCCGAACGTGAAGCCTTGCTGCGTGCGCACTTTGGCTGGCTCACGCAAAGCCTGCTGGATCGCGCCGTGTTGTGGTGGGCCTCGCCCACGCGCATCAAGCGCCTCATCCAGGTCGAGGGCGACATCGAGCTGGCCGAACGCGAGATGCAGACCACCGGCCGCCCCACCATGTGGTTGTGCCCGCACTTTGTCGGCCTGGACGTGGCGGGTGCTGCCATCCTGCTGTGCCAGAAGCGGCCCGGGGCTTCGATCTACCAGACGCAGAGCAACCCGCTGATGGACAAGCTGATGAAGCGCGGCCGCCTGCGTTTCGGCAACGCCGAGATCTTCCCGCGCAGCGACTCGGTCAAGCCCCTGCTGCGCGCCATCAAGGACGGGCGCGGTTTCTTCAACCTGCCGGACATGGACTTCGGCGCCAAGGACGCGGCCTTCGTGCCCTTCTTCGGCGTGCAGGCGGCCACCTTGCTCGCGCCTTCTCGCATGGCCCGCATGATGAACATGGTCGTGCAGCCCGTGATTGCGGAACTATTGCCGAAAGGACGCGGTTGGCGCGTGCATTTCATGCCGCCGCTGCCCGACTTCCCGACAAAAGATGCAGAATCTGACGCAACGCGAATGAATCACTTCATCGAGTCAGAAATTCTCAAACAGCCTGCCCAATACCTCTGGGTGCACAAGCGATTCAAGACCCGGCCCGAGGGCGAAGCCCCCTTGTATTGAGTCGGCCTGATCTGACGCAAGGATTACCCTGTGTCACCTCAAGTTGAGCCCTCCGCGAACCGATACAAGCCGAAGCTTGTAATGGTTTGAGGAGTGCCAGCTCATGGCTTGGATCGCGTGGCTTCGTGGTTTTTCTATTCGCTCGCGTCTGCTGGCGTGCATGGCCTTGGTGGTGGGCATTGGCTGCACCATCGGGGGCGCGATGAGCTGGCAATTGCTGTCCCTCAAAGGCGAGCTGGATTCGTTTGCCAGCCAGGAGTTTGCTGCCACGCAGCGCATGGCCACACTGGCGCTGAGCCTGGGTGATCTGCGCGGACGTGAAAAGACCACCATCATCGCCACGGGTGACTCCGTGAGCGCCGCCGAACAATTCAAGGCCTGGAAGAGCGCCCTGGCCGCCACCGTGCAGGCCACCAAGGCACTGGCCGACGCCGCCCCCACACCCGAGATCAAGCAACAGGCCCAGGCCCTGGAAGGCAAGCTCAACAGCTATGGCAAGGGCCTGGAGCCCACCCTGGAGTTGATCACCTCTTCAGCGCTGACCTCGGCTGCGGAGGCTTACCAGTCCAGCGAGCCGGCACGCGCCGAGGCCGATGCGGTCGAAGCCATCACGGCCAAGCTCAATGACGCGGTCACCAAGGTGGCCGAAGCGCGCCGCGCCAATGCGGGCAAGGCGGCCAACCACGCCATCATGTGGCTGTGGGGCCTGCTGATGTCGCCCGGCATCGTGTTCCTGCCGCTGATGGGCCTGACCATCCTGTCGATCACGGCGCCGCTGCGCCGGGCCGAAGCCATCACGCAGGCCATCTCGCACGGTGACCTGACCCAGCAGATCGACACCCATGGCCAGGACGAGATCAGCCGCCTGCTGAGTTCGATGGCGCACATGCAAAATGGGCTGCGCGAGATGGTGGCTTCGGTGCGCGAGTCCTCCGAGAACATGCTCACGGCCTCCACCGAGATCGCAGCCGGCAATCAGGACCTGTCGCAACGCACCGAACAAACGGCCGCCAACCTGCAGGACACCGCCTCGTCCATGGACGAGCTGAGCAAGACGGTGGAGCACTCGGCTGAATCGGCCCATGTGGCCAACTCGCTGGCCGACACAGCGAGCCAGCGTGCCGAGCAAGGCGGCCAGGTGGTCGAAAGCGTGGTCACGCAGATGCAGGACATCAGCGCCGCCTCGCGCCAGATCGTCGACATCATCGGCGTGATCGATGGCATCGCCTTCCAGACCAACATCCTGGCACTGAACGCGGCGGTGGAAGCCGCGCGGGCCGGCGAGCAAGGCCGCGGTTTTGCCGTGGTGGCCGGCGAGGTGCGCTCCCTGGCGCAACGCAGCGCCGAGGCCGCCAAGGAGATCAAGTCCTTGATCGGCAAGTCCTCCGAGCGCGTGGAGCAAGGCTCGCAGAAGGTGCGCGAGGCCGGCGAGGTCATGAACGAGATCGTGGACGCGATCCGCCGCGTGACCCAGGCCATGAGCGAGATCGCCGGTGCCACGCGCCAGCAATCCGCGGGCATCGGCCAGGTCAGCCAGTCGGTGACCCAGCTGGACCACATGACGCAGCAGAACGCCGCCCTGGTCGAGCAATCGGCCGCCGCCGCGGACAGCCTGCGTCAACAGGCCATCGACCTGTCCAAGTCGGTGCAGCGCTTCCAGCTGGAAGGCTGAGTCACCCGCGCCACGCCGGCGCGGTGACCATCAATACAGCCGGATGGTGGCGGGCACATTGGGGTCCGCCGCCATGCTTTGGGCCACGGCGTGCAGCCTGGCTGCGGCCTGCGGCGTGCGCGCATACAGCTGCACGCTCGATTCGCCCGCGCTGACCTTGGGCCCCAGCAGTTCCACGCTGGCCACCAGGATCCAGTCCCTGGACCATTGCGGGAACCACTTGTCGTAGATGAAGGCCACCTCCACGCCCTTGCGCGCCGCGAGCTCGTCGATCCACGGCCC
Organism: Aquabacterium sp. NJ1; assembly: GCF_000768065.1. Taxonomy (NCBI): domain Bacteria; kingdom Pseudomonadati; phylum Pseudomonadota; class Betaproteobacteria; order Burkholderiales; family Sphaerotilaceae; genus Aquabacterium; species Aquabacterium sp. NJ1. The sequence continues at coordinate 2,535,241 of NZ_JRKM01000001.1, forward strand.
GGTCATCTGTCCATGACGCCGCACTTCCAGCACCTCGGGTGAAGCCAGGCCCGCGAGATCGAGCACGTACTGCCCTGATCGCAGGGCCACCAGGCCCAGGTCATTGACCGCCACGCGCATGCCCAGCTCACGGGCGATGCGCGCCGTCACCATCTGCTGCTGTGCCACGTTCTGGCAGCCACCCGGGGTGTCCAGCGTGACCTGCCACAGGGTCGGAAACGCCAGGGCCAGCGCCGTGCTGCTCAGGGCCATGGCCCATGCAGCGCGCGCGGCGCCCTCAGCAGCTTTCAAAACCATGTCGCCCACCGAGGCCAGCACGAACACGGCCAGCCACGCCAGGATGAAGACCTCATAGCGCCCGAACCAGCCCACACGGCCCTCCAGCATGAAGGCCAGCGTGGGCAAGCCGATGAGCATGACCCATTGCCCGAGCCGATCACGCCAGGCATAAGCCAGCCAGGCCAGCATCAGCACGATGGTGGGGTGCGTGGTGTAGTTGGTCATGAAGGGCGGCTCCAGCGTCTTGGCCAGCACCGACGAAGGCAGCAGGGGCAAGCCCACCGCATGCAGAAAGGCCGAGAAAGCCACCACGATGGCCAGCGACACGCCCACGGCCACCGCGGGGCGGACCTTGTCCTGCGTGAACCACAGGTAGGCCCCCACCGGCAGGCTGATGGCCAGGCATTCATAACGGATCAGTGGCATCAAGCCCAGCGCCACATAGAACCAGGCATCGCGGCGCTGCTCGATCAGGCGCATCGCCACGAACACCACCAGCAACACCTGCAGCGAGTGCTCCATGCCGGTCATCACCAGGCCAAACAGGTTGAGCCCGAAGGCCACGGCCATCGCCCCGAGCGTGGGCAACCAGGCGGGCACGCCCGCGCGCCGGATCACCCGCGCCAGGCACCATACGGTCAGCACACAAGCCGCCCCGTTGATGATCAAGGGCAACCATTCAGCCACACGCGCAGGTGCCAGCGCCATCAGAAAAGGCCAGGCAATGCTGGACGAAGGGGATGCCCACTCGCCAGGGTTGATACCGTATGATCCTTGCTGAATGTTCTTCGCGAGCGCCAGGTGGATGTAAGGGTCATCCAGCGAATACACGAGCATGCCGCCCGTCTGCCTCATGCACGCGACAACCAAAGCCCACAAGGCCAGCAAAGCGGCGACTGGTGCCATACACGCTACTCCCAGTTGAACAGTTTTCACCAGGACCACTCTATATGAAGCTGCGCTTCACCAAGATGCACGGCGCCGGCAACGACTTTGTTGTGCTCGACGCCACACGCGGGCCCCTGCCATTGAGCGAGGCCCAGTACCGCTTTCTGGCTGACCGCCGTTTTGGTATCGGCGCAGACCAGATCCTGATCGTCGAGCCCGGCAACCCGGCCAATGCCACCGACTTCACTTACCGCATCATGAACGCCGACGGCGGCGAGGTGGAGCAATGCGGCAACGGCGCGCGCTGCTTCGCCCGTTTCGTGCACGACACCGGCCTGAGCGACAAGGACACCATCCGTGTGCAGACCATGAAGGCCATCATCGAGCCGCACCTGCAGCCCGATGGCCGCGTGACCGTGGACATGGGTGAGCCCTTCCTGGTGCCCGCCGAGGTGCCCTTTGATGGCCAGGGCCTGACGCCCAAGCTGCTCAATGGCTGCGAGCTGTGGCCCATCCAGCTGGCGAACCACCCGGTCGACGTGGCCGTGGTGTCCATGGGCAACCCGCACGCCGTGATGCGTGTGGACAGCGTCGAGCACGCCCCCGTGGAAGAGCTCGGCCCGCAGGTTGAAAGCCATGTGCGCTTCCCGCGCCGCGTGAACGCCGGCTTCATGGAAGTGGTGGACCGCAGCCACATCCGCCTGCGCGTGTACGAGCGTGGCACGGGCGAGACCCTGGCCTGCGGCTCGGGTGCCTGCGCCGCCGTGGTGGCCGGCATCCGCCTGGGCTGGCTGGATGAGACCGTGCACGTGGACATGCCCGGCGGCCGCCTGAGCATCAGCTGGGAAGGCCCCGGCACGCACGTGCTGATGACCGGCCCGGCCGTCAAGGTGTTTGACGGCGAAATCGACGTTCCCGAACTCTGAACCAAGTACCCCCCATGACCCTGCAAGGCATCACCGAAGACGAGATCGTCAACTACCTGGTGCACACGCCCGGTTTCTTCGAGCGCAACGCCCAGGTGCTGGCCTCCATCCAGCTGACCAGCCCGCACGGCCAGCGCGCCGTCTCGCTGCAAGAGCGCCAGATGGAGATGCTGCGCGACCGCATCAAGGGCCTGGAGCGCCGGATCATGGACATGATCCGCCACGGCCAGGAAAACGAAGCCATCGCCGAGCGCCTGCACCGCTGGGTGCGCGCCGTGCTGCTCACGCATGACGACACCCTGCTGGCCGAGGTCATGATCGACCGCCTGCGCCACGAGTTCATGATCCCGCAAGCGGCCGTGCGTGTCTGGGGCACACCCAGCCAGGCGCTGCGCGAAGGCCTGGGCGAGTTGGCCATCACCCAGCCCGTGAGCGACGACGCCCGCAGCTTTGCCGGCAGCCTCAACGTGCCCTACTGCGGCCTGAACGCCGGCTTCGAGGCCGGCAAGTGGCTGGAAGACAGCGCCACCATCACGTCTCTGGCCCTGCTGCCCCTTCACCACCAGGGCGAAACCTTCGGCCTGCTGGTACTGGGCTCGCCCGACCCCACCCGCTACACCGCCGACATGGGCGTGGACTTCCTGCACCAGGTCAGCGACATCGCGAGTGCGGCGCTGGCGCGGCTGCTGAGCTGATCGGCGTCAACAACGAGCGCGACCATGGCCATCCCATCGCCCTGACCAGGGGGGGATGGCCGCGTCGCGTTTTGTGCAAGGTCAATACCTGCCACGATCGCGACTGGCCAAATGGCATGGCGCATCCAGCGCAGGCCTGATGGTGGGCCACCTTGAACATCGGTGACGAGGTCGGTGTCCTCTCGAACCAGTCGAGGAGCCACCGCGACCATGGCCACCCCATTTGCAGGCAGAGCGCTGCCCACCCAGGATGAAGCCTGGCTTGCCAGCATGGCCCGGCGGCTGCACCGGGAACAACAGCTGGCCCACCTGGATGAAGACCCGACCTCGGCCTTGCTGGTGCCCAACAGCCAGCACCCTGCCCGGCTGGTCCCCCTGGCCCACAACGAAACGCACGAGCCGCTGGACCTGGTCTGGGATGCCCAGGCGCAACTGGACCTGCTGGCCCGGGGCCTGGCCGCGCAAAAGCGGCCCGCCTTGCTGCCCCGCGTGCCCGGCGACTCCCCCACCATCGCCGCACTCAGAAAGGCCTTCGCCGGCCGCGGCCTGGTGATCGTGCGCCCGGCTTTGGGCACCCCCACCATCGCGCTGGATGCCTCCTGGGCCGAGCCGCAGATGAAGTTCAACGCGGGCCACCGCTCTGACTTTCGCCGGGCCGAACGCCACGCCGCCAAGCTGGGCGAACTGCGCTTCGAGATCCACACGCAGCCCAGCGAGCAGGCGCTGGATCAGCTGCTGGACGAAGCCTTCGACGTGGAAGCCCACAACTGGAAGGGCGACGCGGGCACGGCCTTGCTGCACGACCAGACACTGGGCAGCTTCTTTCGGCACTACGCCCATGGCGCCCGCCGCGAAGGCATCCTGCGCCTGGCTTTCATGCGCATAGGCGGGCAGGCCGTGGGCATGCAGCTGGCCGTCGAGTGGCAACAAAGCTGGTGGCTGCTCAAGATCGGATACGACAGCCGCTTCGCCCGCTGCTCGCCGGGCACCTTGCTGATGCTGCACACCGTGGCCGATGCCGCACGCCGCGGCCTGCGCAGCTACGAGTTCCTGGGCAACCCGGCCCCCTGGACCGACATGTGGACCCAGACCTTGAAGCCCCATGTGGACGTGCGCCTCTACCCCTTCTCCGTCGCCGGGCAAGTGGCCCTGCTGCAAGACATCAGCACCATGGTCCAGGCCCGCGTGAGGGCCACGCTGCAAAGCGGCCGGATCCAATCCACCGTGAAGCGCCACCTGCTCACGCCCGTCAAGCGCCTGGTGTCAAGCCTGGCGGCACCCGTGCTGAACCTGGCCAGTCGAGCCTATGTGCCCGGCCCCCGGCTGGAAGACGCCGTGCGCATGGCCCGCCGCGTGGAGGCCGATGGCATGGCCGTCACCATCGGCTACTTCAATGCCGACAGCGATTCACCCGATCTGATCGAAGACCAGGGCCGCGCCGCCGTGGACGCCGCCGCCCGGCTGAACAAGCCCGCCTACGTGTCGGTCAAGGTGCCGCCACTGGCTTATGCCCTGCACCGCGCGCGCGAGATCGCCAGCCACGCCGCGCGCCACCACCAGTTGCTGCACTTCGACTCGCATGGCCCGGACACCGCGCAACCCACCCTCCAGCTGCTGGATGCCTTGCGCAACCAGCAGGCGCCCTTGAGCCTGACCGTGCCCGGTCGCTGGCGGCGCAGCCTGCAGGATTGCGACTGGGCCGTTCAGCGCGGCATCCGCGTGCGGGTGGTGAAGGGCCAATGGGCCTGCCCACTTGAGCCCGACATGGACCTGCGCGCCGGCTTTCTCGCCGTCATCGACAGGCTGGCGGGGCGCGCCACCGAAGTGGCCGTGGCCACCCACGATGCCCCGCTGGCCCGTGAGGCCTTGCGCCGCTTGCAGCAGGCGGGGACCCCGTGCGAACTGGAGTTGTTGTGTGGCCTGCCGCGGCGCGAGGTGATGGCCGTGGCCCGCGAGTTGAACGTGCCCGTGCGCTTTTACATCCCCTATGGCACCGCCTGGTTGCCTTATGCGCTGGGCCAGCTCGTACGCAAGCCGCAGCTGTGGGGCTGGATGTTGCGCGATGTGGCAAACAAGCTGCTGCACCGGTGACGCCAGGGTGCGGCAACGTAAAGTTATTTTGCTGGGCGTAAGGAGGTGCGATCTTGCTAGGTATTGCGGCCATTTGGCGCGCATGATGAGGCGCTTCGTCTTTCAAGCAGTACGCCGCAGGCAGCAGTCATGGCTCGCGAAATCAAAGAGGGCATCTGGCCCTGCGTCCGCATGGATGTCGCCCGCTACGGCGGGTGGCTGGCCCTGTTGCATGAACAATCGCTGTGGGCCGTGCTCTGGTTCCGCCTGGGCAGCGCCATCCTGCTGATCCAGCCTCGCCTGCTGCGGCGCTTGTGCCTGGTGCCCTGGTACGCGGGCTACAAACTGATCGAATCCATCCTGGGCATCAGCCTGCCCCTGGGCCTGCAAGCCGGTGGGGGCCTGCGGATCTGGCACTTTGGCGGCATCTTCATCAACCGCGGCGCGGTCATCGGGCGCAACTGCACCTTGCGCCAGGGTGTGACGCTGGGCAGCCGCCATGACGACGGCCCCTCGCCTGTGCTGGGTGACGACGTCGACCTGGGCACGTATGCACAGGTGCTGGGCGCGGTGAAAATCGGCGACCACGCCCGCATCGGCAGCCTGTCCGTGGTCCTGGTGGATGTGCCTGCCGGGTGCACCGCGGTGGGCGTGCCCGCCCGGGTGCTGCAGGCTTCGGCCTCGCGCCAGGTGGCAAACCGGGCCACGCCCGCCGCCGGCCACCCTGCAGCAGGCGATACGGCTGACAATATGGCGCCATGCACGCCCCCGGAACACAGCCCGCTGCGCTCGGCTCGCCAACCCTCGACCAGCACCTGAGCTACCTGCGCGTCCAGCGCCGGCTGGCCGACCGCACCCTGGCCATGTATGGCGACGCCTTCAAGCGCCTGCTCAAGCTGTGCGACAAGGCACAACTGCCCCTGACCGACGTGCGCCCGCACCATGTGCGCGGCTGGACGGCGCGCCTGCATGCGCAGGGCCTGGGCCCGCGCAGCATCGCCATCACACTGGCAGCCTGGCGAGGCCTGTACAAGTGGATGGGCCGCGAGGGCCTGGTGCAGCTCAACCCGGTGGACGGCATCAAGCCCCCGAAAGCGGCCAAGCCCCTGCCCAAGGCCTTGTCGGTAGACCAGGCCGTGGCGCTGGCTGTGCATGAACCCGCCGATGACGAAGCCGCTTCACCCGCCGCGGCCACGCGTCAGGCCCGGGAAGCGCCCTGGCTGCACGCGCGTGACCACGCCATGATCGAGCTGCTCTACAGCAGCGGCCTGCGCAGTGCCGAGTTGCTGGGCCTGGACGTGGACGCCAGCGGCGACGCGCAAGGCTGGCTCGATCTGCAAACGGGTGAGGCCCATGTGCTGGGCAAAGGCAGCAAACGGCGCATCGTGCCGGTGGGCCAGGCCGCCTTGCAGGCCTTGCGCGCCTGGCTGGATGTGCGCGCGTTGCTCACGCCCCCCACCTCACCCGCCCTGTTCATCAGCCGGCTGGGCACGCGCCTGACGCCCATGCAATTGCGCAACCGGCTCAAGCAACTGGCCCAACAGGCGGGCTTGCCCACCCATGTGCACCCGCACATGCTGCGCCACAGCTTTGCCAGCCACCTGCTGCAGTCCAGCGGCGATCTGCGCGCCGTTCAGGAGCTGCTGGGCCACGCCCACATCAGCACCACGCAGGTCTATACCAAGCTGGATTTTCAGCACCTGGCCAAGGTGTATGACGCGGCGCATCCGCGCGCCAAACGTCAGGGCGGCAAGGACAGCAAGTAGGCCGGCAAGCCGCTTCAGGCCGCGCGGCGCGCGTGCCGCGCCATCAGGCGCATCAGCTCGTCGTGCACAAAGGGCTTGACCAGGTAGTCCACCATGCCGGCGCGCAGGCCCTTGGCGCGGGCCTCTTCGAAGGCATGGGCGGTCAGACCCAGCACGGGCAGGCCCGGGTCCAGCTGCAGGATCTGCTCGGTGGCCTGGTAGCCGTCCATCAAGGGCATCTCGATGTCGCACAGCAGCAGGTCGAAGGCACCCTGGCCCGCCTGCTTGACCGCATCCACCGCCTCCACGCCGTTGTTGACCATGGTGAGGCACACGCCCACGCTTTGCAGCAATTGCTCCAGCAGCAACTGGTTGACGCGGTGGTCTTCGGCCACCAGCACGCGCGCACCATCCAGGCCATGCGTCTCCCAACGCGTGGCCTCGGCAGGCGGCGGCACTTGGGGCGCGGGTTCGGGCAACAAGGCCAGCGGCAGGCGCACTTCAAAACGTGAACCCAGGCCGGGTGTGCTGTGCACGAGGATGCGACCGTCCATCATGTCCACCAGGCGCTTGCAGATGGACAGGCCCAGGCCCGTGCCACCGGCGCGCCGTGTCGAACTGCCATCACCCCGCACAAAGGGCTTGAACAGCTGGGACTGCATCTGCGCGTCCATGCCCGGCCCGGTGTCGTGCACGGCCAGGCTCAGCCCGGCGTCGTCGGCACCGATGCTCAGGCGCACTTCGCCATGCTGGGTGAACTTCACCGCATTGGTCAGCAGGTTGCTCAGGATCTGGCCCACGCGCTGGGCATCGGCACGCCAGCGCTCGGGCACACCGGGCGCACGCGCCACGGTCAGCGTCAACCCTTTGCCCCTGGCCTGCTCGCGCACCGGCGCAATCGCCTGCTCGATGCAGTCGCTCAACGCCATCTCGCCGATGTGGATGTCGAGCTTGCCCGCCTCGATGCGCGAAAAGTCCAGGATGTCGTTGATCAGGCCCAGCAGGTGCTGGCCCGCTTGCAGGATGTGGCCGAAGTGGGCCGCGGCCGCGTGGTCCGGGTAGCGCAAGGCCCCCACCTGGGCAAAACCCAGCACCGCATTGAGCGGGGTGCGGATCTCGTGGCTCACGCCCGAGAGGAACTCGCTCTTGGCTTTGCCGGCCTCTTCGGCCACGGCCCGGGCGGCCTTGAGCTCGGTGACGTCCATGGCCAGCACCACAAAGCCCTTGACCTCGCCGTCGACCAGATCCGGCGTGAAGCTGACCTGGGCATACAGGCCATTGCGCTCCTGGTGCTCGCCGGTGGTCTCCTGGCCTTGCAGCACGGCCTGCACGAAAGGCATGGTGCGCTGGAAGCCTTCGGGCGAGAGCAGCTCGGCCATGTGGCGCCCCACCAGGGACTCCGACTTGTGGCGCCAGTGCTGGCGCAGGCGACGGTTGCAGTAGCGCAGCACCAGGCCCGCGTCCCAGTAAGCGACGGCGCCGGGCATGGCGTCCAGGATGCTTTCGAGCCGGCGGTCCGGCGGGCACACGCGTGCGGCGATCAGGCCGGACTCGGCTTCCAGGCAACGTTGCTGCAGGCGCTCGTTTTGCGCCTGCTGCTCCAGCAACTGGGCTTTGAGGCGAGCGAGTTCGGCGCGCAAGGCGGCCTCGTCGCCTTCGCACGGGGAAGAGCCCATGCTCGGCAAGGCCGAATCCAGCTGCAAGACAGAAGACGAATCACGCGACATCACTAACCTCATGGACGCGTCATGCAACGCCGGCGCGTGACCGGTTGACCAATCTTGCACAAACTGTTCACACCCCATGTTTACTGCATTGCGAAAGAACCGGGCGCAACGCCGCTTTGTGCCTGCCACGCCGGTTCACGGCGCACAGGTACGACAATGTTGCCTTCGCTCGACCACCTTGCCTCTTAAATAATCATGAAAGTCATCACCCTGCGCGAAGGCAAAGAACGCTCCCTGCTGCGCCGTCATCCCTGGGTGTTCCAGGGCAGCGTGGCCAAAGGCGGCGGCGACGCCGGTGAGACCGTGCGCGTGCAGTCCCACGACGGCAAATTCCTGGCCTGGGCGGCCTTCAGCCCCAGCTCGCAGATCCGCGTGCGCGCCTGGAGCTTTGACGAGGCCGAACGCATCGACGACGCCTTCTTCCAGCAACGCGTGGCCGCCGCCGTGGCCCTGCGCAAACGCCTGGCCATCGACTCCGACGGCATCCGCCTGATCCATGGTGAAGCCGACGGCCTGCCCGGCCTGATCGTGGACCAGTACGGTGACCTGCTGAGCGCCCAGTTCCTGAGCGCCGGCACCGAGCGCTGGAAGGACGTGATCGCCGATGCGCTGGTGGCAGCCACCGGCTGCCCCTATCTGTACGAACGCTCGGACTCCGGTGTGCGGGGCCTCGAAGGCCTGACGCCGGTCACCGGCTGGTTGCGCCATCCGGAAACGGCCGACGGCGCGCGCCGCTCGACCGAGGTCACCATCCACGAAAACGGCTGGAAGCTCACGCTGGACGTGGCCGAGGGCCACAAGACCGGCTACTACCTGGACCAGCGCGACAACCGCGGCCTGTTCGCCAAACTCGTCAAACAGTTCAACTGCAAGACGGTGCTCAACTGCTACAGCTACACCGGCGGCTTCAGCGTGGCCGCGCTGGAAGGCGGTGCCACCGAGGTGACCAGCGTGGACTCCTCTGGCCCGGCCCTGGCCCGCGCCAGCGCCCACGTCACACTCAACGGTTACGACGCCAGCGCCCACACGGCCCTGGATGCCGACGTGAACGGCAGCCTGCGCGCCTTCATCAAGGGGGGCCGAACGTTTGACGCCATCGTGCTGGACCCGCCCAAGTTCGCGCCCAGCGCCGCCCACGCAGACCGCGCCTCGCGCGCTTACAAGGACATCAATCGCCTGGCTTTCAAGCTGCTCAACCCGGGCGGCCTGCTGCTGACCTTCTCGTGCTCGGGCGGCATCGGCGGTGAGCTGTTCCACAAGATCGTGGCCGGCGCCGGCATGGACGCGGGCGTGGACGGTTACCTGCTCAAGCGCCTGGAAGCCACCCCTGACCACCCCACGACCATCACCTTCCCGGAGGGCGAGTACCTCAAGGGCCTGGTCATTGTCCGGAAATAACATCCCTAGTTTGAAATAATGTCATAGTGGGTGACAGTTTTGAGGACACACATGTAACCAATAGCGACATAATCTCTTGTCAAATCGCGCAGGGAGCGTGGGAAACATCATGAGCGCCAGAGCATCCGCCAAATCCATCTGGGACTTCAGGCGAGGCATTGCCACCGCCCGGGTCCTGACTCAGCTTGGTTTCGATCACGGCGTCAGCGTGGACAACATGCTGCGTCACACCGGCATCACCCGCACCCTGCTGGACGACCCCAAGGGCGAGATCGAGGCTCACCAGGAGGTGCAGCTGATCCGCAACCTGATCCACGCGCTGCCCCACATCCCCACGCTGGGCCTGCAGGCCGGCACCCGCTACCACGTCACCACCTACGGCCTGTGGGGTTACGCGGTGATGAGCAGCCCCACGCTGGGGTCCGCCGTCGGCATGGCCTCGCGCATGCTGAACCTGACCTTCTCGCTGACGATCAGTGAGGTCGAGCAGATTGGTGACCTGATCCAGTCCTCCTTCCAGAGCGACCACCTGCCGCCGGACGTGCGCCAGTTCATCCTGGACCGCGACCGCGCCGCCGTGATCACGCTGCAGCGCGAGATCCTGGGCCACCCCCTGCCCTACCGCGCGGTGCACATGCGCCGTGCCGAGCCCTCTGCCGACATCGTCGAGGCCTACACCAGCCTGTTCGGCATCCGCCCGACCTTTGGCCAGGCCCGCGACTGCGCCCTGTTCGACGCCGCCCTGATGCACGAGCGCCTGCCCCAGGCCGACCCGCACACCGCCGCCCTGTGCGAGCAGATGTGCCGCAAGCTGGTGGACGCCCGCAAGACCCGCACCGGCGTGGCCGCCTCCGTGCGCGACCGCCTGCTGCGCACGCCCGGCCACATCCCCGACATGGAAGAGATCGCGGCCGAGATGAAGATCACCTCGCGCACGCTGCGCCGCCACCTGACGGCCGAAGGCGCCACCTTCCGCGCCCTGCTCGAAGAGGTGCGCTCGACCCTGGCCGAAGAGCTGATGGCCTCGGCCAGCCTGACACACGGCGAGATCGCCGAGCGCCTGGGTTATGCCGACGTGACCACCTTCATCGAAGCCTTCCGCCGCTGGAAGGGCATGCCGCCCAGCGAGTTCCGCCGCAGCAATGGCCTGACCGCGCAGGCCGCCCGCATCCCGCGCCGACGCTTTGCGGTGCGCTGAAGCAGGCCAAGGGCCCACGAGGCCAAAGCGGCAATCCTTCACGGGCAAAACCCGGTAAAGCCTCGGCTTCACGAGGCTCTTCCACTGTTCCCTGGCGGGGCAAAAGCCTAGACTGGCCTGGCATCATTGGATGAGAGCCCGTCATGACCATCGCCCCCCAGCTTCGCAACCTCAACATCGACCTGCCGGCCTGCCCCAGCACGCTGGTCAAGCTGTCCTTGCTGATGGCCGAGGAAGACAGCTCCATCGACCAGCTGTCCTCGCTGATCGAAACCGACATGGCCTTGTCTTCGGCCGTGGTCCGCACCGTGAACTCCGCGCTGTTCGGCCTGCTCAAGCGCGTGGAAACCGTGCACGAAGGCATCCGTTATCTGGGCATGGCCCAGGTCGCCGGCCTGACCTACGAGATCGGCCTGCGTGGCGCCTTCCCGCCCAGCCCCTTGCTGCAACAGATCTGGGACCGCGCCGGCATCCGTGGCCTGGCCATGGGCCGCATCGCCCGCCAGCTCGACGTGGACCCCTGGCAGGCGCACACCTCGGGCCTGTTTGCCGAAACCGGCCGTGCCGTGCTGTACGCCTATGACCGCCAGCGCTACCAGGCCCTGGAAGTGAGCGGCAACGACGAAGCCCTGTTGTGCGCCGCCGAGATCGAAGCCTTTGGCGTGAGCCACTCGGCGCTGGGCGCGGCCCTGTGCCAGTCCTGGGGCCTGTCGCGCGACGTGTCTGACAGCGTGCGTGCCCGCCCCAATGCGCCCAGCCAGTGGTCGCAGGAGCGCCCCGCCGTGCAAAAGCTCCTGACCATCGGCGCGGCCGTGGACGCCCTGCTGCTCAACACCGACCAATCGGCCGACCCGCAGGCCGTGTGGGCCGAACTCGAGCCCATCGCCCACCAGGTCGGCCTGCATTTCGACGCCTTCAAGCTGGCCACGATGCGCGTGTGCGAACGGCTGAACCTGTCGCAAGGCGAAGGCTGACACACGGCCCGCACCCCGGCGGCGGTATTGCCCGCATCTAACGAGGCCCGCTCATGCGGGCCTCAAGTCTTTCAGGGCCTCAGACGATAAGAACCGGATGCGGTTCCAATGCCAAGCCCTCATGCTGCCCGATCCGGATCGGTCACGGGTCTCGCCGGACGACCCCGAGTTGTCCCGGCTGATCCGCGCCGAGCGCATCCGCATGCTGTTTGCCTCCACCGTACCGGTGGCCTTGTTCAGCGGCATCTTCGCGGTGGCACTGGCCCTGCTCGTGGCGCCGCAGATGGGCCGCACACTCACCACCGTCTGGGCCGCCGTGTGCGTGCTGGGCTCCATCATGCGGGTGGTGCACCTGAGCGCCTACCACGGCTCAAGCAACCGCGCCAGCCCCGGCTGGCTCACCAGCCTGAATGTGGTGTGTGCCGTGCATGGCGCCATGTGGGGCCTGGCCGGTGTCTTCCTGCCCGTGCAGGACATGGTCACCACCGTCATGATCGTGGCCACGCTGATCGGGGCCTGCGCGGTGTGCACCTTCACGCTGCAGGCGCACATCGTGCCCAGCATGCTGATGAACCTGCCCCTGCTGCTGCCCGCCAGCCTCAAGCTGTTCACACGCATGGACGCCTATGGCCTCTACGGCGGCGCGGGCCTGCTGTCCCTGCTGGCGCTGATGATGTTCGAAAGCCGCCGCGTGGAGCGGCGCACCACCGAGCTGCTGTGGCTGCGCTTCACCACCGACCGCATCGCGCGCGAGCGGGCCGAAGCGCTCAAGCTCGCGCAACGCCACAGCGCCGTCAAGGACCAGTTCCTGGCCACCATGAGCCACGAGATGCGCACGCCGCTGCACGGCATCCTGGGCCTGGCGCGGCTGGTGCACAACCGCCTGCCCAACAAGCTGGGCCCGCTCACCGAAACACGCCAGCAAGTCGAGCTGATCGAGCGCACGGGCGAGCACCTGCTGGGCATCATCAACGATGTGCTGGACTTCTCCCGCATCGAAGCCGGCAAGCTGCAGATCAACCCCGGCGCCTTCGAGCTGCATGGCGTCATCAACGAGGTGCTGTCGGTGCTCCATGTGTCGGCCGCGGAAAAAGGCCTGAGGCTGCGCACCACGCTGGAGCTGCCCTCGCCCTGCTGGGTCCGGGGTGACGCCGCCCGCGTGCGGCAAGTCCTGCTCAACCTGCTGGGCAATGCCATCAAGTTCACCGAGCAAGGCGAAGTACGGCTGCATGTGGCCGGCCAGCCTGAGCCGGACGCCGATGGCAAGCCGGTGATGCGCTTTCAGATCGAAGACACCGGCGCGGGCATTTCAGCCCAGCACCTGCCCCTGATCTTCGAGGCCTTCCATCAGGTGGATGGCACCTTTGCCCGCAAGCAAAAGGGCACGGGCCTGGGCCTGACGATTTCACGCGAGATCGCCCGCGCCATGGGCGGCGACATCGTGTGCAGCAGCGCGCTGGGCAAAGGCTCGACCTTCACGCTCACCGTGCCCTTGCCCAGCGCCCAGGTCGAGCAGGTGGATGTGGACTTGTCCGAGCCATTGCTGCCTTTGCCGGAAGCCGCCTCACCCGGCCTGAAGGTGCGTGGCCATGTGCTGCTGGCCGAAGACAACCCGGTCAACGCCATCGTGGCCGAAGCGACCCTGGCCAACCTGGCCGTGGCCGTGACCCGCGTGGAAAACGGCGTACAGGCCCTGGCCGAGCTGCAACGCCCGGACCACCCGTATGACATCGTGCTGATGGACTGCCAGATGCCCGAACTCGACGGCATCGAGGCCACCCGGCGCCTGCGGGCCTGGGAGCACCACCATGGCCGCCCGCCCGTGCCCGTGGTGGCCCTCACAGCCAATGCCATGAGCAGTGACCGCGAGCGTTGCCTGGCGGTGGGCATGAACGAGCACCTCGCCAAGCCCTTCAAGCAAGATGAGCTGCGCGCCGTGCTGGTGCGCCATCTGCAAGGGCTGCAGCTTGAGCCGCTGGCCCAGGCCAGCAACCCGGCTTGAACCCGCGGCACCAGCCAGCTGTTTACTGCTTGACGGCTTCGATCTGGATGACCAGGTGCACGTTGTCGGGGATGAAAGGCAGGCCGTAGTTCATGCCGAATTCGCTGCGGGTGATGGTGGTGTCGAAGTCACCGCCGCACACTTCGCGCTTGAGCATGGGGTTCTGGTAGCAGCCATAGTTGTTGGCCTTGAGGGTCACCGTCTGGCTCTTGCCCAGCAGGGTCAGCGTGCCGACCACGGCCGAGATCTTGTCGCCTTCAAAGATCACCTTGTCGCTCACGAAGGTCGACTTGGGGAAGGCTTCCACGTTGAAGAAGTCCTTGCTCTTGAGGTGATTGTTGAAAGCCTCGGTGCCGCTGTTGATCGAGGCCATATCGATGCTGATGTCCACCTTGCCGGTCTTGGCGGCGGTGTCGATGGTGACCGAGCCGCTCTTCTTGTCGAAGCGGCCCCGGTTGGTCGAGGTGCCGAAGTGCTTGGCTTCGAAGGTCACGAAGGTGTGGGTCGGGTCCACAGCGTAAGTGACCGGCTCGGCGTGGGCGATGCCCGCGCTCAGGGCGGCGGTGGCGAACAGGGAAACAAGTGCGGTACGGTTCATGGAAGGGCTCCTGGGTAAGGTGGGCACCAAAGGGCGCCCTGTCAAAAAAGGTGAAAAGAAAGGGATCACAAGGCCGGCACGCCTTGCAGCACCAGCTTGAACTTGACCTGAACATCGTTGGCCACCACGGAGGTGTCGGCCCAATCGCCTTCACCCACCTTGAAGTCCAGCCGCTTGAGGGCGAACGTGCCCGTGGCGGTGCTCAGGCCGCCGGCCTGCGTCAGTTGCACCGGCACCACCAGGTCACGGGCGTTGCCCTTGATGGCCAGCTTGCCGGCCACCTCGAAGCGCCCTGCCCCCAGCGCCTTGATGGCGGTGGACTGGAAGCTCGCTTTCGGGAATTTGCCGATGTTGAACCACTCGGGCTTGGCCAGTTCGGTATCGGCATCCGGGTTCAGTGCCACGCTGCCCAGGTCCACCGTGAAGGCGATCTTGCTGGTCTGCGGGGCCTTGGGGTCAAACGCGGTCTGCGCGCTGAAGGTCTTGAAGCGGCCGTCCAGCGGCACGCCCAGCTGCTTGGCCACGAACGTGACTTCGCTTTTGGCGGCCACCAGGCTCTGAGGCTCGGCCGCCAGGGCCGGCAAGGAGAACGCCGTGCCTGACAGCGCCATGGTCAGCAAGAGGCGGCGAGACAAAGTGGAAGCAGACATGATGTTGCCTTTCAGCGTGAAAGTGAGAGCAGCCCGGGATCAATGGCCAGGGCGCATGCGCTCCAGCAGGCCGTCCTTGTCGATGAACTGGTGCTTGAGCGCTGCCGCCACATGCAGGGCCACCAGGCCGATCAGGCCGAACGCGGCGGCACCGTGCAGCTCCTTGATGCTGTCGGCCAGCTCCTTGTTGACCGGCATCAGGTCCGGCAGGGGCAGCACGCCGAACCACACGATGGGGTAACCCTTGGCCGAGCTGTAGGCCCAGCCCAGCAGCGGCACCACGAAGAACAGCGCATACATCAGGTGGTGGGTGGCGTGGTAGGCCTTGGTCTGCCAGCCGGGCATGGTTTGCTGGATGCGATCAGGCAAGGCAGGCGGGCGGTGCGTCAGGCGCCAGACCAGGCGCAGCACCGACAGGAAGAGGATGCCGATGCCGGCCCACTTGTGCCAGTTGATCAGCTTGATCTTGCTGGGGCTCAGGGGCATGTCGTCCACCGTCACCCCGACCACGAAGGCGGTCAGGATGGCCAGCGCCAGCACCCAGTGCAAAACAATGGCCACCGTGCTGTAACGCTGGATTGGGGGGTTTTGTCCGGTTTTCATGGTGGATTGCTCCTGCTGCATTGCGCAATAGTGAAATGGTGGATGAACTGTGCACCGAGTTGGGTGAAGTGGCTTGATGCAACAGTTCAAAAATTTCGAACGCATAAATGCGCCGAACGTCCCGCCACCGGGGGCGAGATGGCGACAAATCCCTCAAGCTGCCGGCGCAAAACGCCGAAAGCCCTGGTGAAGCCGTGACCACACCATGTACGCCCCCTTCATTTCACGCCTCAACGACCTGCTGCTGACCACAGACCGCAAACAGCGTCTGCGCATCACGCGCTCGCTGATGGCGGCCAATGTGTTCATCGCCTGCTGCTTCCTGCAGGTCTACGCCTGGTCGATTGGCTACATGGAGCTGGAAGACGTCAAGCGCCTGTCTGGCGTCATCGTGCTCAACATCCTGCTGTGGTACGTGGTGCTGCGCACCGGCCTGAACCAGCGCTTTGAAGACCCGGCCATGACGCTGCCGCAGATCCTGTCGGCGCTGACCATCATCGTGGGCGCCTACTCGGTCACGGGCCCCGTGCACGGCTCGACCATGATGCTGCTGGCCCTGGTGCTGGTGTTCGGCATCTTCAACATGAAGCAAAAGGGGGCCATCGTGGCGGGCGCCTACACCGTCGTGCTGATGGGCATCGCCATCCTGATCAAGATCCGCACCGACCCGCACAACTACCCCTTCAAGCTGGAGATCGCGCACTTCGTGCTGACGGCGGCCATCGTGCCCACCATCTCCGGCCTGGCCGCCCAGCTCAGCAGCCTGCGCGCCAAGCTGCAGGCCCAGAAGGACGAACTGGCCAACGCCCTGGTGCGCATCCAGATCCTGGCCACGCGTGACGAGCTCACCGGCCTGGTCAACCGCCGCCACATGATGGAGGTGCTGGGCCAGCACAAGAAACGCCTGGAGCGCTCGGGCCACCACCGCTTCTGCCTGGCCCTGCTGGACATCGACCACTTCAAGCGCATCAACGACACCCATGGCCACGCCGTGGGCGACGAGGTGCTGCGCAACTTTGCCAAGGTGGTGCAAAGCGGCCTGCGCGACACCGATGTGCTGGCGCGCTGGGGTGGCGAAGAATTCCTCGTGCTGCTCAACGACACCTCGCCCGAGCTGGCCAATGTGGGCCTGGAGCGTGCCCGCATGCTGCTGGCCGAGGCGGTGCTGGTACCCTCGCTGCCCGAGCTGAAGCCGACCTTCTCGGCCGGCCTGACGGCCTACAACATGAACGAGGCACTGGACGTCTGCATCGAACGCGCTGACCGAGCCCTGTACAAGGCCAAGGACGGCGGTAGAAACTGCACGGTGATCCGCATGGGCCTGACGCCCGCCGATGCCACCTACCGCAGCCCGACCGAACCGAGCACGCTACAAGAATGAGCAAATTGAGCGACCTTGTCCTGGGAACGGAACCCAAGCTGCGCGCCCGCGTCACCATGACCTTGCTGGCGCTTTACGGCTATGCGGCCTGCACCGGCATCCTGCTCTACCTCGTGCACATCCGGGAGGTGCCCGCGCGCACCGCCATGCCGCTGGTGGCTTTCATGTGGACGGGCGTGCCGCTGTTTTACCTGCTGGTGCGCACCGGCATCTCCAAGCGGCTGGGCAGCCCCGGCATGGACCTGCCGCAGTGCCTGTTCGCCATGGCCTCCATCCTGATCGCCTATGTGATCGTGGGGCCCATGCGCAATGCGGTGCTGCTGCTGATCGCGCTGGTCATGGTGTTCAGCATGATCACGCTCACGCCACGCCAGGTGCGCATCATGGGCGTGACCACCTTCGGTTTCCTCGGCCTGGCCATGGCCTGGCTGACGCTGCACGAGCCCGGCCAGGTTGATGCGCGCATGGAGTTGATGAAGTTCGTGCTGGCTGCCTGCACCCTGCCGGTGATCTCGACGGTGGCCTCGCACGTGGCCAAGCTGCGCACCAGGCTGGTCGACCAGAAGCAGGAGCTGCAGCACGCCTTGTCGATGCTGCACGAAGTCGCCACCCGCGATGAGCTCACGGGCCTGCACAACCGCCGCCACATGCACCAGTTGCTGGAGCAGCAGTACAAGCGCCAGTTGCGCAGCGGCGAGGGCTTCTGCCTGGCCCTGATGGACCTGGACCACTTCAAGCATGTCAACGACCAGTTCGGCCACCAGATGGGCGACATGGTGCTCAAGGCCTTTGCCGAAGCCATCGGCAAGGAGCTGCGCCAGACCGACGTGCTGGCACGCTGGGGTGGCGAAGAGTTCCTGCTGATGCTGACCGCGCCGGACCCGGGCCTGCATGGGGCACAGGCCTCGCTGGCCCGTTTCCAGGCGGCGTTGCAGCAAGTGGTGGTGGGCAACGGTGTGCGCGTCACCTTCTCGGCTGGCCTGACCGAACACCCGCCGGGCGAGCCCCTGCACGAGACGCTGGAGCGCGCCGACCGTGGCCTCTACCAGGCCAAGGCGCATGGCCGCAACCGGGTGGAGTTGATGTTGCCTCCGCCAATCGACCAAAGTCACACGACCCGCACACCGCTGGCCGAGGACGACCAAGTGTGAGACAGTTACCGGTATGGCACCGGAAGTCACCACCGTCCGGTCCATATCGAGGAGGAGCCGGGGTTGAGCCGCACCATGAGCGGCCTGCCTCGAGGGGTGGTGTCCGATTGACGCTGTCCCCATGTCCAGCCCAACCTACGGTGCTTCCAACGCCTTGCCACCCGGTGATCTGAGCCAGGCGCCCGATATCGACGCCCTCTCGGGTGACCAGCATTACCGCGCCATGTTCGAGGCCGCCGGTGTGGGCATCGCCCGCCTGACGCCGAGTGGTCACTTCGTCGAGGTCAACCAGCGTTTTGCGGACATCACCGGCCGCAGCCGCGACAACCTCATCGGCCTGCACTACCAGGACATCTCCCACCCCGATGACGCGGCAGGCAGCGCCGCCGCCATGGAGGGCATCCTCACAGGCCAAAAGGACCGCATGGCGCGCGAGAAGCGCTATGTGCGCCCGGACGGCCAGGTCGTCTACGCCATGCTCAACAGCGTCATGCTGCGCGATGCCAAGGGCCACCCAGTGCAGATGGTGTCGGTGATCGAGGACATCACCGAGCGCGTGCGCATGCAGGAGGCGCTGAGCTCGGCGCGGGCGGCCGAGCGCGCCAGCAAGGCCAAGACCGAGTTCCTCTCGCGCATGAGTCATGAGTTGCGCACCCCGCTCAATGCCATGCTGGGCTTTGCGCAACTGCTGCGCGTGGACCCGCGCAACCCGCTCAACGAGGCCCAGCGCCAGAAGGTCGAGCACATCGAGAAAGCCGGTGCCCACCTGCTGGCCATGATGACCGACGTGCTGGACCTCTCCCGCATCGAAGCGGGCAGCCTGCCCATGTCCATCGAGACCCTGGCCGTCAGCAAGGTCATGGAAGAGACCCTGGCGCTGGTGAGCAACCAGGCGGCCGATGCCGGTCTCAAGCTGATCCAGCACCTGCCGGATGCCGGCGTGTACGTGAAGGCCGACCGGGTGCGCCTGCGCCAGGTGCTCAGCAACCTGCTGTCCAACGCCATCAAGTACAACCGCGCCGGCGGGCAGGTGATGGTCGAGGCCATGGCGCTCAACGAGCAGGTGCTGATTACCGTCAGCGACACAGGCCAGGGCATGACGCCCGAGCAGATGCAGCACCTGTTCGAGCCCTTCAACCGCCTGGGGGCAGAGCGCACGTCCATCGAGGGCACGGGCATCGGCCTGGTCATCGTCAAGCGCCTGCTGGACCTGATGGACGGCCGCATCGAAGCCAGCAGCACACCCGGCAATGGCACGAGCTTTCGGGTCTGGCTGCCGCTGGCACGGCCCCTCGCCCTGGACACCGATGGCGCCGAGCTGGGCTCGCGCTCGGGCTTTGGGGCGCTCGATGAACTCGGCGCGGCCCAGCGCACCGTGCTGTACGCCGAGGACAACGTGATCAATGTGGAGCTGCTGCGCCAGGTCATGCGCATGCGGCCTCAGTGGCACCTGGAAGTGGCCCACAGCGGCCAGCAGGCCATCACCATGGCGCAATCCAGCCCACCTGATTTGTTGCTGCTGGACATGCACCTGGGCGACATGAGCGGGCTGGACGTGTCCGACGCACTGACGCAGACCGCCGCCACCGCCAGCATCCCGCGGGTGGCGCTGTCTGCCGATGCCATGCCCGACCAGATCAGCCAGGCGCGCGAGCGGGGGTTTGTGGAGTACCTGACCAAGCCCCTGGACGTGGCCCGTTTCCTCAAGCTGCTGGACCGCTGCGCGGCACCGGACCTGGGCTGAGGACCGCCCCCCGCCAGGCCTCAGATCGGCAGGTCGGTGAAGAAGCGGCCGCCGTGGAACACCAGCGGCGCGGCGCCCAGGCGGCGGCGGCAATGCTCGACCTGCCCGACGAAGATGATGTGATCGCCTTCGTCGTACTGGCTGCGGTGCGTGCACTCGAACACCGCCACGGCCCCGTCGATCACGGGTGCGCCGGTGAGCCCGGCGTGCCAGGGTGCGCCCTCGAAACGGTCGATGCCGCGGCGGGCAAAGCGCTCGGCCAAGGGGCGCTGGTCGGCGGCCAGCACATTGATGGCGTAGTGCCGTGCGCTCAGGAAGCCGGCCATGGTGCTCGAATGCCGCGCCAGGCTCCACAGCACCAGCGGCGGCGTCAGCGACACCGAGTTGAAGGAATTCGCCGTGAGCCCCACCAGACGGCCTTCATCGTCCCGCGCGGTCACGATCGTCACGCCGGTGGCAAACTGCCCCAGAGCGGAACGAAGGTCGTCGGTGGTGAAGGGCAGCGTCTCGTGTTCAGACACCGTGTCGAGCGGCAAAGTCATTCAGGGCTTTCACTGAGATGCCTCACAGTGTAGTCGGGCGTCCCGTGCCATGGGAAACGATTCGATACACCCATATAGGGCGTCCCCCCCCTGCCTGAAGGCGTGCGTGCGGTTTCAACGACAGGCCCTGGGCATCGCGCGCCTCGAACTCCAGGCTCACCAGCCAGCTGCCCGGGCGCATCTCGCGCAGGGCTTTCTCAAGGGCACGAGGCATGGTCTCGGGCCGCTGGAACAGGTAGACCAGGTCGAAGCCGGCCCAGCTCTGAGCCCACATGTCGCCCTGGCGCACGCGGGCCCAGGGGCAGCGCAGGCCCGCCACCACGCGCCACAACCAGCTCCACTCGATGCCGTGGAGGCGCGCCTGCGGGTAGGCCGCATGCAGCTCGACCAGCGCGTCGCCCATGCCGCAGCCGGCGTCCAGGATCTGCACATTGGCCTGATCGGCCGCAGCCACCAGTGGCGCATGAAGGGGCAGCTCACGCAGGGCGCCACGCGGGGTGGGGAACACGGGCGCATCGCGCCAGGCATGCACCGGGTAGGCCAGCAGCAACAAGGCAAGCGGCGCCAGCCACAACCAGGCGGGCAAGCCCGCGCCCTGCCCCAGCGCCAGCACGCTCAGCGGGAAGCCGGCGGCCACGAACACGCGCCGCCAGGTGGTGCTCGCCACCAAGGGCAGCCAGGTGGCGCACACACCCAGGGCCGTGGGCAGCATCAGCACGGCCCACAGAGGCGCCTGCACGGCCCGCAAGGCCAGCGCCAGGCCCCAGGCCAGGGCCCAGGTCAGCAAGGCCGGCAAAGGCCAGGTCAGCATGCCTGATGGGGCTCCGTGGTCATGTGGGTGGGTGGTGGTGGACGGCGGTGTCCGAGCGGGGCTTAGCCGGGCCTCACTCGGCCGCGCCGCCGCGCAGCTTGTCGATCAGGCCATTGAGCTCGTCCAGGCTGCCGAACTGGATGGTGATCTCGCCCTGCTCGCCGCGCTTGGTCTTGCGCTTGACGTTGATCTCGACCTGGGCCGTGAGGATGTCCGACAGTTCTTCTTCCAGGCGCACCACATCGCGCGACTTCTCGGACTTCACGCGCAGCAGCGGCGTCTGGCGGCCGGCGCCCTGCACCTTGGCCACGAGCTTTTCAGCTTCGCGCACATTGAGCTTGCGGGCCACGACCTCATTGGCCGTGGTGATCTGCACGGCCTTGTCCAGCGGCAGCAGCGCGCGGGCATGGCCCATGTCGATGTCACCGGCCATCAGCATGCCCTGCACGGGCTCGGCCAGGTTCAGCAGGCGCAGCAGGTTGGAGGCCGCACTGCGTGAGCGCCCCACGGCCTGTGCGGCCTGCTCGTGCGTCAGGCCGAACTCGACCGTCAGGCGCTGCAGGCCTTGGGCCTCTTCCAGCGGGTTGAGGTCCTCGCGCTGGATGTTCTCGATCAGCGCCATGGCGGCGGCGGCTTCGTCCGGCACCTCCTTGACCAGCACCGGCACCTCGGTGAGGCCGGCCAGCTTGGCGGCACGCGAGCGGCGTTCACCCGCGATGATCTCGTACTTGCCACCGCCCACAGGCCGCACCAGGATGGGCTGCATGATGCCCTGCGCCTTGATGCTCTCGGCCAGCTCGTACAGGGAGCCTTCGTCCATGCGCGTGCGCGGCTGGTACTTGCCCGCCTGCATCAGGTCCAGACGCAGCACGGACGGTGCACCGCCCTCCGGCGTGGCCGCAGGTTGATCGCTGATTTTGGGGCCCAGCAGGGCCTCCAGGCCCATGCCCAGGCCTTTGGATTTTTTGGTCGCCATGGGCGCCATTGTCCGATGTTTCTACAATCCATTGAACACCTGGATGGAGACGATCGGCATGGCCCGCTTTTTACTGGCCTGGGAATTGGGCGACGGGCTGGGCCATGCCAGCCGCTTCAGGCCCCTGGCGCAAGGCCTGCGCGCGCACGGCCACGAGGTCGACCTCATGCTGCGCGAGATCGTGCATGCCCGCAGCGTGCTGGGTGACCTGGGCCTGCGCTTGCTGCAAGCGCCCTTCTGGATGCACCAGACCGTCGGCGGCCCCAACCCCACCATCAGCCTCACCGAGATCCTGGTGGGCAACGGCTATTTGCAGCCTGATCACCTGGACGGCCTGGTGCAAGGCTGGCTGGCCGCGCTCGACCTGATCCGCCCCGATGTGCTGGTGGCCGACTACGCACCCACCGCCACCATCGCCGCGCGCATCAAGGGCATCCCGGTGGCCACGGTGGGCGGCGGCTTCTACCTGCCGCCCGACGCCAGCCCCCTGCCCCCGTTTCGCACCTGGGAGCCCATCGAGCCCGGGCGTGTGGCCTATTGGGAGCAGCGTGTCACGCAAACCGTCAACACCGTGCTGGCCCGTCATGGGGTGCCCGCCGTGCCCCGCCTGAGCACCATCTTGCGAGGTGAGCAGGCCCTGCTGTGCTGCTGGCCCGAGCTGGACCCCTATCAGCGTCATGACCAACGCCACACCCTGCCCACGGCATCTGATCACATCGACGCAGGCCTGGGCCCCACCTTCCTGAACGAAGGCGGTGAGGCCCCGATCTGGCCCGATGGCGACGGCCCCTGCGTGTTTGCCTATGTGCGCAGCACCCATGGCGACCTGCTGCCGCTCTTGCAGGCGCTGGACCAGGCCGGCTGCCGCACGCTGTGCTACCTGCCCGAAGTGGCCGCCGGCCGCCCTGCCCCGCTGGCCTCGCCGCGCATCCGTTATGCCGGCCGCCCGGTGGACCTGGCCCAGGCCTTGCCGCAAGCCAGCCTGTTGATCAGCCATGCCGGCGAAGCCACCCTGGCCCAAGCTCTGCTGGCGGGCGTGCCCATGCTGCTGCTGCCCACCCAGGCCGAACAGTTCCTCAACGCCCAGCGCGTGGTGCAACTGGGTGCCGGCCTGAACGCGGCCGCGCATGGCCAGCCCGCGCCCTACGCCCAGCTGCTGCAAACCTTGCTGCACACGGCCAGCTACCGGGCCGCCGCGCAGGCCATGGCCCATCGTTATCGTGACTTCCGTCCGGACTCCTTGAACCAGACTTTGACAGCCGCCTGCGAGTCGCTGTTGAATGGGCATTGAGCCCCACAACGCCAGGGTCAACCAGCCACACACTCACTACACCCGATTGCCGGCCAGTCGATAACGCACACATGGATGCCTCGCCGCCCACCCCGACGCCCGATGGTGACGACGCGCTTGCTGCACTGCAACAAGAGCTCGCCCAGACACGCGCCCAACTGGCCAAGGCCGAAAAACGCCTGAAAGCGCGAGAGGGCCTGCTGGCGGGCCTGAGCCAACACGTGCCCGGCGTACTGTTCAAGGTGGTGGTGCCACCCGGCGGTGAGGCCCAGCTGCACTACATCAGCGAACGAGCCGCCGAACTGTATGAGCTGGACGCCCAAGCCACCGGCCTGGACTGGAGCGCCCATTACCACCGCATCCACCCCGACGACCTGCCCCTGGTGCAGCAACTGAGCCGTGAAATCGCGGACCAGGAAGGCAAGCTGCAGCAGTTCGAATACCGCACCATCCTGCCCAAGAAGGGCCAACGCTGGATGGCCGGCCAGGCCATGGCCGCACGCGAAGGGCCGGACGGCAGCACCGCCTGGTACGGTTACACGCAGGACGTGACCGAGCAGAAGCTGTATGCCCAGGCGCTGATCGACGCCCGGACGGCCGACCAGGCCAACCACGCCAAGAGCGAGTTCCTCTCGCGCATGAGCCACGAGTTGCGCACCCCGCTCAACGCCATCATCGGTTTTGCCCAACTGCTGCAGATGGACCGCAGCAGCGTGTTCGGCGACGAGCACCGCCGCCGCGTCAACCTCATCGAAAAGGCCGGCCAGCACCTGTTGTCGATGCTGGGGGATGTGCTGGACCTCTCACGCATCGAGGCCGGTGACCTGCCCCTGTCCATCGAGTCTCAGGACGTGGACCTGGTGGCCGACGACGCACTCAGCATGGTCGGCGCCCTGGCCCGCCACAGCCAGATCCGCATCGACACGCACGGCGTGGGCAGCCATGTGTACGCGCTGGCCGACCGGGTGCGCCTGCGTCAGGTACTGGTCAACCTGCTGAGCAATGCCATCAAGTACAACCGCGCGGGTGGCACCGTGCAGCTGCGTGCGCGGCGCGCCGGCAGCGAGGTGCTCATCGAGGTGCAGGACAGCGGCATCGGCATGAGCCCGGAGCAACAGGCCCAGCTGTTCCAGCCCTTCAACCGCCTGGGCGTGGAGCAAAGCGGCATCGAAGGCACCGGCATCGGCCTGGTCATCGTGCACAAGCTGGTGTCGCTCATGGGCGGGCGCATCGAGGTGGAAAGCCAGGCCGGCGAAGGCAGCTGCTTTCGCATCACCCTGCCTGCGGCCGACAGCGAACCCGAAGTCACGGACCAGATCCCGCTGTCCGACGGCGACCTGTTCGCCCGTCCCGCCACCATCCTGTACGCCGAAGACAACGAGGTCAACGTGGCCCTGGTCCACCAGGTCATCAAGCTGCGCCCGCACTGGCGCCTGCTGGTGGCCATGAACGGCAAGCGCGCGCTGGAGGTGGCCCGCCGGCACCGGCCGGACCTGATGCTGATCGACATGCACCTGGGCGACATGACCGGGCTGGACCTGGCCACCGCGCTGGACGCCGAAGACGCCACACGCGACATCCCCCGCGTGGCGCTGTCGGCCGACGCCATGCCCGACCGCATCCACGCGGCCAGGGCCCATGGCTTCAAGGCCTACCTGACCAAACCGCTGGACGTGATGGCGCTGCTGCGCTGCCTGGAAGAGGCCCTGCCCCTGGACGGGCCGGCCCCACCGTCAAGCTGAGTTCAGGCCGAGGCCGTGCCCGCGTTGGCCGCAGCGGCCTTCTTGGGCTTGCTGATCTTGATGTTGGGTGCCACCCGCTTGACCAGCTCGTGGGCAAAGCCGATAAAGGCCTGCGCACCCTTGCTGGACGGGTCGAACACCACACCGGGCACGCCATAACTGGGCGCTTCGGCCAGGCGTACATTGCGCGGGATCACGGCATCGAACACCTTGTCGCCGAAGTGCGACTTGAGCTGTTCGCTGACCTGCTGCTGCAGGGTGATGCGCGGGTCGAACATCACGCGCAACAAGCCGATGAGCTGCAGCTCGCGGTTCAGGTTGGCGTGCACCTGCTTGACCGTGTTGACCAGATCGGTGAGGCCTTCGAGCGCGAAGTACTCGCACTGCATGGGCACGATCACGCCATGGGCGCAAGTCAGCCCGTTCAGCGTCAGCAGGCTCAGGGACGGCGGGCAATCGATCAGCACGAAGTCGTAGTCATCGGCGGCCGCCTCGATGGCCGACTTCAGGCGGCGGTCACGCCGCTCCAGCGTCACCAGCTCGATCTCGGCGCCGGCCAGCTCGCGGTTGGCCCCCAGCACGTCGTAGCCGCCCTTGGGGCTGCGCGCGCGCGCCTCGGCGATCGACACCTCTTCGAGCAACACCTCGTACACGCTGTGGGGCAAGGTGCGCTTGTCCACACCTGAACCCATGGTGGCATTGCCCTGCGGGTCCAGGTCGACGATCAGCACGCGCTGGCCGATCTGGGCCAGGCCGGCAGCCAGGTTGACCGTGGTGGTGGTTTTGCCCACCCCGCCCTTTTGGTTAGCGATACAGAAGATGTGCGGCATGGCTTGATTATCTCAGCCGGGATCCGGGATCAGGCACTGCGGTGCTTGTGGTGCACGGGCTTTTTGGCCACAGGCGCGGAGGCCTTGGCCGCCGCCGCATGGGCGTGGCGGGCCTTGCCGCTGGTGCCGGCGTGCTTCACGTGGGCAGGCTGCCCGGCATGAGGCCGTGGTGCACCAGCCCGCTGGCCGTGCGCCACGGAGGATGGGTGCTGCGCCCCACCCTGGCGCTCGCCCGCCTGCGTGGCCGCCTGCGTGGCCGCTTTGTGCGCCGCTTTGTGCGCCGCCTTGTGCGTACCCGCCCGCTTCACGTGGTGCGGGGCCGCGCCGCCAGCAGGCTGGGCGTGCTGCGGGCTCAGCGCCGCGACGTGTCGGCCCGATTTGCCCGGCTTGCCCGGTGCCAGGCTGCCCCGTTTGCCACCGTGGTGTCGCTCGTCCTTGGGTTCAACCGACGAGGCCTTCTGGCCGGCATGGTGCGGCTTGCCCTTGACCCTGCGCTCATGCGGACGAGGCTGGGTCTCGTTCGTCTTCTTCACGCCCCGCGTGCGGTCCACGTGTTGGCGGGCCGGCGTCGTCACTGGCGCGGCGGCCTCCTGGCCGGCGACCGGGGCATGCTGGGCGTGGCGCGCACTGGGTGCGGCCTTCACCTGCTCGGACTCCGGCATCAACAGGGGCTCATTCGGGTTGGCCGGTGGGGGCACCTGCCGGGCGCTTGAGGTGACGGGCTGCTGAGCGGCCGGGCGCAAGGCCACGGCGGTGGGGTCGGGGGCCACACGGCCCGTCACCGGTGCCGGCCGGACCTGAGGCACCGCGCCCTGCCCGCTCGTGGGGCTCGGGCTCACGCCGACGCCCGCTGCACTGCCCTTCGTTGTCTGAGCCTGGCTCGCTGCCCCCCAAACCAACAAGGCGGCCGTCAGCGCGATCCGCTTCCAAACTCGAACGCTCATCTGTCTGTCTCCTGCACAAAGGCCATTTTGAAATGGTGTTCCATGCCGAAGCATCTCATGTGCCCGACAAGAGATGCGTGGCAGGCATCAAGAAAGTTGCGGTTGCTGTGGCTGGAATTCAACCCGCCACGGTGGCGGTCTGGGCTGTTCGGCCTCGGTTGCCCTGCCTCAGTTCCTGGGCCGCATCCACACCAGGCAGCGGTCGGCATCCAGCCCGGGCACCTGCAGTTGTTCCACGTGAAACACATCCACATCGGCCGGCAACACCGCCAGCTCATCATCCGGCTGCTTGCCCTTCATGGCCATCCACACGCCCCCCTTCGCCAGGATGGCCCGCGTCAGGGAGACGAAATCCAGCAAGGACGCAAACGCCCGCGAGGTGATCAGCTCATACTGGCCCTTGAGTTGCTCCACCCGCGCGTGCTCCCCACGCAGATTGGGCAGGCGCAACTCGGCTGCCACCTGGCGGATGAAGGCCGCCTTCTTGCCCACCGTGTCCACGCAACTCACCTGGACATCCGGGCAGCAGATCGCCAGCACCACGCCGGGCAGCCCCCCGCCACTGCCCACATCCAGCAACCTGATCGGGCCGGCCTCCGCCGCCCTGCCCGCGCGCACCGCGTCCAGGTGACGGTTCAAGGGTGCCAGCACCGTCAGGCAATCCGTCAGGTGATGGGTGAGCATGTCCGGCGCATCACGCAAGGCGGTGAGGTTGAAGGTGCTGTTCCAGTGCGCCAGCATCACCATATAGGCAGCCAGCTTCTGCACCTGTTCGGCATCCACCGGCAAGGCCAACCCGGCCAGCACCGGAGGCAGCGCCGCCTCCCACTGCGCCTGAGACCAGACCACGGCAGGCTTGGCTGGCGCCTTGTGCACCGGATGGCTGGCCGGCTTGCTCGCCGGTTTGGCCCCCGCTTTGGCCCCACCAGGCTTGCCGTTCAGCGCCTCGCGCAACAGGTACAGGCCCGACGAAGAGGCCCCACGTTGCGAGCCCCGCTTGCGATGAGATGACATCCCCACTCCAGAAAAACAGCAGTGGCCGTACACCCCAGGCATACAGCCACCGATTCAAAAACGCGTTGCGGCCAGCAGCCGAGACACCCGGTTGTTGCCCGCGCCCGCCGATGGCAGGCCAAGCAAACCAACAGACCAATACCAGAGGACCAACATCGGGCCCCGACCAGGCCCCGATCAGGCAGCCTCGTTCCCAGCCCCTGCATTGTCGTTGGCCGCAAAGCCCTTGAAGCGCCCCTTTTTCAGGTGGATCAGCAAGAGCGAGATGGCCGCTGGCGTGATGCCCGAAATGCGAGAGGCCTGGCCCAAGGTCTCGGGCCGATGCTTGCTCAGCTTCTGGCGCGCCTCGATGCTCAGCGCTGACACCTGCATATAGTCCAGCTCCGCCGGGAGCTTCAGGCTCTCGTAGTAGGCGGCCCGCTCGACTTCGTCATTCTGCTTGTCGATGTAGCCGGCGTACTTGATGCTGATCTCCACCTGCTCGACCACCGCCTCGGCCAGGGCCTCACCCAGTTCGGCATGCATGCCCGCGCGATCGACCGGGCCACTTGTTTCACGTGAAACAGCACCCTCCGTGCTGGCGGTTTTACCCGCCTCGGCACGGATGGCCGCCTGGCGTTCGGCGGCAATCACCCCCGCCTCGCACACCTTGTCATAGTCCACACCCGGCCGGCGCAGCAGCTCAGCCAGGTTGTACTCGCGCTCCAAGGCCTTGCCCAGCAGGCGCTCCGCATCTGCAGCAGGCAGCGTCGCCGGCCGCACCCAGGTCGAGCGCAGTCGCTCTGTTTCACGTGAAACAGCGTCGCGCTTGCGATTGAAGGCAACCCAGCGGGCATCATCCACCAGCCCCAGCTCACGGCCGATCTCGGTCAGGCGCATGTCGGCGTTGTCCTCTCGCAGCTGCAGGCGAAACTCGGCCCGGCTGGTGAACATGCGGTAGGGCTCGGTCACCCCCTTGGTGATCAGGTCGTCGACCAGCACACCCAGGTAGGCCTGGTCGCGGCGCGGCGCCCAGGCTTCGCGCCCTTGCGCCTGCAGCGCGGCGTTCAAGCCGGCGAACAGCCCTTGGGCCGCCGCCTCTTCATAACCCGTCGTGCCATTGATCTGCCCGGCAAAGAACAGCCCCTGGATCGCCTTGGTCTCGAAGGTGGACTTCAGCTCACGCGGGTCAAAGTAGTCGTACTCGATCGCGTAACCGGGGCGCAGGATGTAGGCGTTCTCCAGGCCCGGCATGGTGCGCAGGGCTGCCAGCTGGATGTCGAACGGCAGCGAGGTGCTGATCCCGTTGGGGTAGAACTCGTTGGTCGTCAGGCCTTCGGGCTCCAGGAAAATCTGGTGCGAATCCTTGTCCGCAAAGCGGTTGATCTTGTCTTCGATGCTGGGGCAATAACGCGGCCCCACCCCTTCGATCACGCCGGTGAACATCGGGCTGCGGTCGAAGCCGGATCGGATGATGTCGTGCGTCTGCTGGTTGGTGTGCGTGATCCAGCAGGGCAGCTGGCGGGGGTGCTGATCGGGTGTGCCCAAAAAGCTGAACACCGGCACCTTCGGGCCGGTCGGGGCAGACTCACCCCAAGTGCCGACCAGACCCACGCCGTCACCTGGCTGCTCGGCCAGTTTGCTGAAGTCGATGCTGCGGCCGTCGATGCGCGGTGGGGTGCCGGTTTTCAGGCGCCCTTGCGGCAGCTTCAACTCTTTCAACCGCGCTGACAGCGACACGGCAGGCGGGTCCCCTGCCCGGCCGGCACTGTAGTTGTTCAGGCCCACGTGGATCTTGCCGTCCAGGAAGGTGCCGGCCGTCAGCACCACGGTGCGTGCCCGAAACCGGATGCCCACCTGCGTGACGGCACCCACCACCCGGTCGCCTTCCACCATCAAGTCGTCCACCGCCTGCTGGAACAGCCACAGATTGGGCTGGTTCTCCAGACGCTTGCGGATGGCAGCCTTGTACAGGATGCGGTCGGCCTGCGCACGGGTGGCCCGCACAGCCGGGCCCTTGCTGGAATTGAGGATGCGGAACTGGATGCCGCCTTCATCGGTGGCCGCCGCCATGGCACCACCCAGCGCATCGACCTCCTTGACCAGGTGGCCCTTGCCGATCCCGCCGATGGACGGGTTGCAACTCATCTGCCCCAGGGTCTCGATGTTGTGGGTCAGCAGCAAGGTGGCGCAACCCATGCGGGCAGCGGCCAGCGCGGCCTCGGTTCCTGCGTGGCCACCGCCGACCACGATCACGTCAAATTCTTGGGGATAAAGCATGGCCTGGGCCTCGGGTGGCAGCGCCCCGGCAGCAAGGTGCACCGGCTACGTTTGCCTCATTTTTAAGCAACCTTCCATTGTACTGAAAGGCGGGGTTTTGCGGTGCCTGTATGGGTCATTTGGCAGAGTCGACCGTACATGCCCCCATCACACGACGAGGTCAAAGTCGACATCAGACCAATCACAACCCCGGGGACCCCACATGCAAAGATCTGGATTCAAGCGCTGGTTGCTGCCAACCCTGGTGCTCATCGTTGGCGCCACCCAGGCTCAAGCCAATGTGGCCTCAGGCCAGTTCGCACTCTTGCCCGACGGCGGTTCGACAAGTTGGCAACTGCAAATCAACCAGACTCCCGCGGGCGACTACACAGGCCAGTTCTTCACGTTCCAACAAGGCGTGATCACCGGCATCACCTACAACACAGACGAAGGTTCTGACCTGTTTGTGGTCACCCCGGGCGCCACATTCACCAACACCAACGTCGATGCCGGGGCGTTTCCGTATCTGATGGGGAGTTCCAAATACAGCCTGGGCATGCGCACCCAAGCCGTACAAGTCGGCACCGACTTCTGGCTAGGCGCCCGAACCCGCAGTTACATGGACCCAGGCTATAACTGGCTCTAACCCGATCCCAGATTCTTCGATTCTTTTGGCTGGGCCCACATCCAGGTGGATGACCAGGGCGGGCTGCATCTGCTGGACAGCGCGATGGCGTTTCGTGAGGCGGGCATCATCGTGGGCAGCCTGCAACCCGTGCCCGAACCCTCGTCGCTGATCATCGCCTTGGTCGGTCTGACCTTGGTCGGCCTGAGCCGCTTGCACGCCAGACATCCAGACTGATACCGAGACATCCTTCACGGTCCAGACCCGTACCATGCGCCCATTTAAAAGTTAGGGATGGCGCCCGCAACCCGGCTTGTCTAGAGTCGATCCATTCGCTGTCGTCACCAAAATCAAAACAGGGTTTCTCTTTTCCCGGACGACAGCGCCACGGTCTGCATCCGACAACACGCGGAATTCCACGCGACAATCAGGCCCCTCCTTGCAGGTGCCCCATGAATTGCAGACCCGGCTGCGCGGCTTGTTGTACCGCGCCCTCCATTTCGTCCCCCATGCCTGGCTTGCCTCACGGCAAACCCGCCGGCATGCCCTGCCCGCATCTGGACGAAACCTTGCGTTGCCGCCTGTTTGGCCGGCCTGAGCGCCCTGCCGTGTGCGGCTCGCTGCAACCCAGCCAGGAGATGTGCGGCGACAGCCGCGAGCAGGCGATGCGCTGGCTCAGCGAACTGGAGCAGGCGACCCGTTGAGCGCCTGGTCGTCCTTGGGGACACCCGCCCAGTTGTCCAGCAGCTCGACCGGTGGCGCACCAGTGGCCGAGCCCGTCAGGCGCTTCATCTGCGCCCGCAACTGGTCGGTCGTCAGGCCCTGGCCATTGGGCGCCCAGCCCGGTGGGCCGAACATATAGCCCAGCGCATCCAGGGGGTGGCCGCCCTTCAAGGCACGGCCCACGTCCTTGAAGATATTGCCCCACTCGAACAGGCAGGTCTTGAGCGCGCTGTAGGTGGTCAGGGTCTTGACCAGGCCGTAGCGAATCGGTACGCCGTCCTTCTCGGGCACATAGGTGCCAAACAGGCGGTCGAACAACAGAATGGTGCCGCCGTAATTGCAGTCCAGGTACTCGACGTTGGCGGCGTGGTGCACACGGTGCGCCGAGGGCGTGTTGAAGATGCCCTCCATGAACGGGATCTTGCCGATCAGGTCGGTGTGGATCCAGAACTGGTAGACCAGGTTCACGCCGTAGGACATCAGCACCGCGTCCGGCGAAAAACCGAACAGGCACTGCGGCGCGAAGAACACGAAGCCACCCGAGATCTTGCCGGTGATGGACTGGCGGAAGGCCGCCGCCAGGTTGTACTGGTTGCCCGTGTGGTGGATGGCGTGCGAGGCCCAGTACCAGCGGATGCGGTGGCCGGCACGGTGCAGCCAGTAATAGAAGAACTCGGTGCAGAAGAACATGGCCACCCAGCCCCACCAGGTGTCCATGGGCACCGTCCAGAAGCGGTGCTCGTACATCCAGGCGCCAAACGGCAGGGCCACGCCCATCACCGCGCCCATGGGGATGGCCTCGACCAGCACGCGCAAAAGGTTGATGCGGACGGTGGTCCAGAAAGCCCGCCAGTCGTAAGCCTCGCGGTCGGTGCGCTTGCTGATCATCACGCCTTCGATGGCCGTGATGACCACGGCCGAGGCCCCCATGAGCCCCATCATGATCTGGATGGGGTTGAGCTGTGCGAGATCGAACGACATGATGAACTTCGTTACATGCATTGACAATGGGCTCAACCATAGAGGCTTAACCCGAACTTGTCGCCCGGGGAAGCCCTTTCGGAAGCCGTTAAACCCCTTGCCTGAGGGGGCGTGCGCCACGGCCGTCTGCGGCGCGCTTGCGTCAGGTCAAACCTGCGCCCTCAGGTAAAACCAGCGCCCACCTTCACGCACGAACGCGCTGATTTCATGCAGGCGGTGGGCGCGCCCACCCAGCTTGCTGCGGGCCACGAATTCCACCAGGCCGTGGTCCGGGCCCTGCAGCTCGGCACGTTTCACGTCCAGCCCCAGCCACTGCAGACCGGGTTCGGGCGGCTCGATCACCGCCGGGCGCGCCGAGGGGTACCAGGTGGCCAGCAGGTAGGCCCGCTCGTCCTTGACGAAGGCGCTGTAGCGCGAACGCATGAGCGACTCGGGATCGGGCGCCATCAAGGCCAGCGGCCCATGGTGATAGCGCCCACAGCAATCGGCATACGTGGCGGGGCGCCCGCAGGGGCAGGCGTCAGGCAGGGGGGCGGGGGCGCGTCGGCTCATGAGGGGCACAATGATGACATGAGCATGCACCCCTTCCAGCTCGACGGCCGCGTGGCCCTGGTGACCGGCGCCACCCGTGGCCTGGGTTTCGAGATCGCCCAGGCCCTGGCCTTGGCGGGCGCGCAGGTCTGGCTCAACGGGCGCGACGCCGCGGCGCTGGCAGAGGCGGTGGCGCGCATCCGGGCGCAGTTGAGGTCGCACACCGAGGCGCACCCCACGACGCACGTCGAGCCACAGCCGTCGGCATCATCGACACGGCCCGCCACCCCGCTGGCCGCAGCGTCATCGTCGCCGCAGGTCCACGCCCTGCCCTTCGACATCGCCGATGACCAGGCCCGGCAAACCGCCCTGGCCCACTTGCACGCCCAAACCGGGCAGCTCGACATCCTGGTCAACAACGTGGGCCAGCGCAACCGCCGCGCCCTGGACGACTTCCCGCTCGACGAGATCCGCCAGCTGCTGGACGTCAACCTGGTCGCACCGCTGGCCCTGGCCCGCGAGGCCGCGCAGCTGATGCTGGAAACGGGCGCCACGGCGGCCGGGCGCGCGCGCATCATCAACATCACCTCGATCGCCGGGCCCATTTCGCGTGCGGGCGACGTGGCCTACACCGTGGCCAAGGGCGGGCTGGATGCCGCCACACGCGCTCTGGCCGCCGAGCTGGGCCCGCGCGGCATCACGGTCAACGCCGTGGCGCCGGGCTATTTCGCCACCGAGGCCAATGAGGAGATGGTGCACAACCCCGAGGTGGCCGACTGGCTGGCGCGCCGCACCTCACTGGGCCGCTGGGGGCGTCCGCCCGAGATCGCCGGGGCCGTGGTCTTCCTGGCCAGCAGCGCCGCCAGTTATGTCACCGGCCAGACCCTGGCGGTCGACGGCGGCTACCTGTCGCACTTCTAATCTAATCAGACAAAGCCCCGCTCAGGCCTCGTCCAGCTTGTCGGCGGCCATCAGGGCCAGGTAGACCTCGCACACCCCACGCAGGTAGACCAGGGTCGGCATCACCAGGGCCAGGGCGAACACCACGCCGCCGCCCACCGTGGCCGCCGAGATATAGGGGTAGGCTTCTTTGGGGATGCCCGTCGCGTTGATGCTGTGCAGGCCGTAGCCGAACAGGCCGGCCATCAGCACTTCCGGGTTGACCTGTACGCCCAGCACGAACACCGAGGCCTCGGCCATCACCCGGCCGCCCACCATCACGAACACGCTGGTGGCCGCACCGACCAGGCCGGTGGCCACGCTCAGCCCCCCGATCAGCACGCCGGCCTGCAGCAGTCGCTCGCGGATCAGGCGCGTCATCAAGCGCACGCCCTCCCAGGATGTGGCCCCCGCCCAGACGATGGGGCCGGTCAGGGGCGCCACCACGGCCACGCCGGCCATCAGCGCCAGCCCGATCACCAGCACCGTGAGGGGCACCACCAGCACGAACAACCAGGGCCCGATCTTGGGCAGGCCGCTCAGCCAGTACAGGCCCAGAAGCCCGCCGGCCAAGGCGGCAGCACCCAATCCCATCACCAGCAGGATGGCCAGCACCCGGTGCCCGATGCCCAGCGCGTCTTGAACGGCCTGGCCCACGTCGCGGCTGGGGCGGCCCATGGCGCGGTCCATCAGCAGCAGGCCCGCTGCGCTGGAACCATAAAAGGCAATGAACAAGGCGGCCGCGCCCTGCCCGATCGCCCAGTTCATCTGGCCGCGCCCGAAGGAGGCCTGGGCCATGGCCAGCGTCAGGCCCGCACCCGAAAACGCCGCCAGCAGCACGTACATGGCCCGCCCGTCGCGCACGGCCTCGATGCTGGAGAGCACCCGCACCAGGGCCTGCCACCAGTCAAATCGCGCGCCCACGCCTGGAAGAGCCCGACTTTCGCGGGGATTCTCGGCATCGGAAGTCGGAAAACTCGGCTGATCGGGCATCTTGAAAGTCCATGGGCACGACGTGCCATCTTGCGCTGAATGTCCGCTGATCATAGGGGCTAGCCCCTAGGTAAATTTGAGGAAAGCGTGCAACACCGCATGCGGACGGTTGACAGCAGCGCTTAAATAAGGGTTGAAAACGCTGGATGAATGTGGCTGCTTCACCCATAATGTTCTCGTCTGTGTCTGGAAGCGGCACCGTCGTTGGAATGGGTCCTGATGGGTTGAAGCTCCACATGGTTACTTTGAAAGGGGCTCTCTCGTGGGCAACAAACTTTACGTGGGCAATCTCGCCTACAGCGTGCGCGATCAGGATCTGCAGGATGCTTTCTCGCAATATGGGGCCGTGAGCTCCGCCAAGGTCATGATGGACCGCGAAACCGGCCGCTCCAAGGGCTTCGGTTTTGTTGAAATGAGCAACGACGCAGAAGCGCAAGCTGCGATCAACGGCCTCAATGGTCAGCCTGTGGCTGGTCGCGCCGTGGTCGTGAACGAGGCTCGCCCCCGTGAAGAGCGTCCTGCTGGTTTCCGCAGCCCTTACGGCGGCGGTAACGGCGGTGGCGGCAATGGTGGCGGCGGCTTCGGCGGCGGTCGTCGCGAAGGCGGCGGCGGTGGCTACGGTGGTGGCGGCGGCCGTCGTGAAGGCGGCGGCGGTGGCTACGGCGGCGGTGGCCGTCGTGAAGGCGGTGGCGGCTACGGCGGTGGCCGTGGTGGCGACGGCGGCGGCTACGGCGGCGGCTACTGATCGGACATCAGCAGGCCTGAACCCCCAGGCCTGACAAATCCGAAGTACCAAGGAAGGCGATGCCACACGGCGTCGCCTTTTTTCATGGCCGGATCTCATGGCCAACATGGCAGACACAAGTGGACACGCCCGGCCGCCCCGGTGCGGGCACAATGTAAAGATGCGTGGGCGCTTTTCCAGCCCACCCTTTGCAGGACCTTGAACATGTCATCGCATTCCTTCTCTTTTCGCCGCGCGCTGTGTGCGCTCGGTCTGCTTGCGCTGAGCGCACAAGCCGCTCTGGCCGGCTCCACCAACGTGGGCGTCAGCGTCAGCGTCGCGCAGCCCGGCTTCTACGGCCGTGTCGACATCGGCGACCAACCGCCCGCGCTGATCTACCCGCAGCCGGTTGTCATCCAGCAGGCGCCGGTGGCCGTGTACCAACGGCCCATTTACATGCATGTGCCCCCCGGCCATTACAAGAACTGGGCGCGTTATTGCGGCCGCTACCGCGCGTGTGGCCAGCCGGTGTACTTCGTGCGCGACAACGATCGCCGCGACGGTGGCTGGAGCCACGGTGGCCGTGATGAACGCCGCGACGACCGCCGTGACTGGGACCGTCGAGGTGACGATCGCGATGGCCGATGGGACCGCGGTGGCCGCGACGATGACCATGGCCGAGGCCACGGCCGTGGGCATGGCCACTGACCCTCGCGCCTGAGCAGGCAGATTCCGGCCGAACGCCGCACTCAGGTGCGGCGTTGCTTTTTGCGGTGCTGCTGCGAGCCTGCGATGGCGTCAAAGAGCCAGCGCGGCATCCAGCGCAGGAGGGTGGTCACCACCCCCATCTGCCAGGGAATGACCCGCCAGCGCACACCGTGCTCGATGGCGCTGAACGCCTGATCGGCAAAGTCCTCGGCCTTCATCAGGAAGGGCATGGGGTAGGTGTTGGCGCGCGTCATCGGCGTGTCGATGTAACCCGGCGCCAGGGTCACGACCCGGATGCCATGGCCGCGCAACTCGCCCCGCAAGGTCTCGCACATCTGCACGACGGCGGCCTTGGCGGCGCAATAACCGGCGTGCCCGGGCATGCCCCGGATGGCGGCCACGCTGGCCACCCCCACCAGGATGCCGTGCCCGCGCCGCTTCATCGGCTCGATGAAGGGCTGGAAGGTGGCGGCCAGCCCGATGACGTTGGTGTCCATCAGGTCGCGCAGCACGGCCAGGTCTTCGGCCAGGCTCAAGTCCACCCCCACGCTGATGCCGG
This sequence comes from Aquabacterium sp. NJ1, assembly GCF_000768065.1. Classification (NCBI taxonomy): domain Bacteria; kingdom Pseudomonadati; phylum Pseudomonadota; class Betaproteobacteria; order Burkholderiales; family Sphaerotilaceae; genus Aquabacterium; species Aquabacterium sp. NJ1. Next base: position 2,572,441 of record NZ_JRKM01000001.1, read on the forward strand.
CATTGGCCACCACCACATCGGGCAGGCCTTGTGACTGCAAGCAGGCCTGCGCGGCAGCGGCCACGGTGGCCTCCTGCCGCACGTCGGCCTCGTACACCGCCCATTGCGTGGCGGGCCAGCCTTGTGCCATGGCCCACTGCCGCATGTCGGCCACGCGCCGCGCCACCAGGGCCACACGCCAGCCGGCCGCGATGTAACGCGCTGCCAGTGCCTGGCCAATGCCGCTGGAGGCCCCCGTGATGAACACCAGCCGGGTGCCGGGCTCCATCATCGTGCCGGCACCTCGTACTGGCCGCGCACACGGCCGCCCAGGTCGGTGATGCCGGTGCGGTCGTCATAACGCATGTTCTGCGCACGCACCTCGCTGCCTTGCTGTTGCAGCAGCACGGGTTGGTCCGACGAGACCACGCGGGTGCGGGTGTCGATGCGCAAGCCCTCGCCCGTGAAATGGGCAGGGGCGGCGCGCAAGCCGGTACCGGGGTCGGTGGCCGGCAGCGCGGTGACCTTGGCGCCACCGCTGAGCGTCACCACTTCGGCCTTGCGATCGGCCTCGCCGCGTTGCGACACGGCGCGCAAGCCCAGCCCTTTGTCATCGCGCGCCGACAAGGTCAGCTGGTCGATCTGCAGGCGATCGGTATCGGGGTAGTGGCGCATGGTCTGGCCATCGAGCACGGCTTCGATGCGGCCCTGGGCATCAAAGCGGGCCACGCGGGCCTGGTTCAATTCGAAGTCCGGCACGGAGGCGGCCAGGGCGGGCCGCGCCGCACTGCCCTCCTTGGGCGAGGATTGCACCAGCCACCAGGTGAAGCCGGCCAGGCCGGCGGCCGCCAGCAGGGGCAAGGCAGCCTGGGCGCGTTCCAGCAACAACCACCAGCGCTGGTTCATCGGCGCGCTCCAGGGGCGGTGGTGTCCAGGGTCTGCAGATGGCCATGCAGCAGGCCATCGTATTTGCCGGTGGCCCACAGCAGCAGGTCACAGCATTCGCGGGCAGCACCCTCGCCGCCGCGCAAGGCACTCACGTGGTGGGCAATGGCCTTGACCTCGGCATGCGCGTTGGCCGGCGCCACCGCCAAGCCCGCACGCACCATCAGGGGCAGGTCGGGCCAGTCGTCGCCCATCACGGCCACCTGGTCCCAGCGCAGGCCCATGGCTTCACGCAGCGGTTCGGCAGCGGCCAGCTTGTCATGCGCGCCAAACACAGCGTTGTTCACGCCCAGGTCTTTCAGGCGGCGGCGCACGGCCGGTGAGTCGCGCCCGGTGATGACGATGGGGGTGATGCCGCCTTGGGCCAGCAGCTTCAGGCCATGGCCGTCCAGCGCATGAAAGGCTTTGAGCGTTTCACCCGCCTCGCTGATGTAGAGCGTGCCATCGGTCAGCACACCGTCCACATCGAAGATGGCGGCACGCACGCCCATGGCATGGTGGCGCAAGGCGGCAGAGAAGGTCAGGGTCGAAACAAGTGCTCGCATCAGATCACCTTGGCTCGCATCAGGTCGTTCGTGTTGACGGCGCCCACCAGCACGCCACCGGCGTCGACCACCAGCAAGGTGGTGATGCGATGGGCTTCCATCAGGGACACGGCTTCGGCGGCCAGCACGTCATCGCGGATGGTACGCGGCTTGGGCGTCATCAACTGCGATGCGCTCATCGCCCTCAGGTCCACCCCCGCTTCGATCTTGCGCCGCAGGTCACCGTCGGTGAACACGCCCAGGATGCGGCCGGCGGCGTCCACCACGGCGGTGGAACCCAGGCCCTTGGCGCTCATCTCGCGCATGACCTCGCCAAACGGCGCATCGGGTTGCACGCGCGGCACGGCCTCACCCGCGCGCATCACATCACGCAGGTGCGTCAGCAGCTTGCGGCCCAGCGCACCGCCGGGGTGGGAGCGGGCAAAGTCCTCGGCCTTGAAGCCACGCAGCTCCAGCAGCACCACGGCCAGCGCATCACCCAGGGCCATCTGGGCCGTGGTGGACGCGGTGGGCGCGAGGTTGAGCGGGCAGGCCTCCTGGGCCACGGCGCAGTCGAGCACGATGTCGGCATGGCGAGCCAGCGACGAACCGGGGCGCCCCGTCATGGCCAGCAGGCGCACGCCCAGGCGCTTGATGACGGGCAGCAAGGCCGTGAGTTCTTCGCTTTCACCGGAGTTGGAGATGGCCAGCACCACGTCACCCGGCTGCACCATGCCCAGGTCCCCGTGGTGGGCTTCGGCCGGGTGCACGAACATGGCCGGCGTGCCGGTCGAGGCCAGCGTGGCCGTGATCTTGCGGCCCACATGGCCGCTCTTGCCCATGCCCATGACCACCACACGGCCCTTGCAGGCGAGCATGGCGTCGATGGCTTGCGTGAAAGCCGCGCCGGCCTCGCCTTGCAGGCGCTCGCGCAAGTCCATCAGCGCGCGCGCCTCGATGTCAAAGGCCTGGCGGGCCAGCGCGACGACGGCCTCTTGTTGAACGGCGTCTTGTTGAGTGGATGAGGCGGGCATGAACAGGTCAGAAGTCGACAGAGTACGATCGGGTGATTCTAGGGACTCTATGGCCACCACGCTCGATCTGACGCTCTTGTATCTGTTTGCCGCCGTGGTCGGCGTGGTTTTGTGCCGGCTGATGAAATTGCCCCCCATGCTGGGTTACCTGGCGGTGGGCGTGGTGATCGGGCCCAATGCACTGGCCCTGGCCAAGGACTCGGCAGGCGTGCAGTACCTGGCCGAGTTCGGCGTGGTCTTCCTGATGTTCGTGATCGGGCTGGAGTTCAACCTGCCCAAGCTCAAGAGCATGCGCTCGCTGGTGTTCGGGCTGGGCTTCAGCCAGGTGGGCCTGACGATCCTCGCCACCCTGGTCGGCCACGTGGCGCTGAGTGCCTTCCTGGCCTGGCTGGGCCACCACGGCGGCCTGCTGGGCTGGGGCATCAACTGGCAAAGTGCCGTGGCCCTGGGCGGGGCGCTGGCCATGAGCAGCACGGCCATCGTGGTCAAGATGATGGCCGACCGGCTGGAGCTGGAGAGCGAGCACGGGCGCCGCGTGATCGGCATCCTGCTGTTCCAGGACTTGGCCGTGGTGCCGCTGCTGGTGCTCATCCCCGCCCTGGGGGATTCGGCCTCCGAGATGACGCGCACCCTGGGCCTGGCCGCGCTCAAGGCCGGCGCCCTGCTGACCGTGCTGCTGGCCGGTGGCCAGAAGGTGATGCACTGGTGGCTGGACATGGTCGCGCGCCGCAAGAGCGAAGAGCTGTTCATGCTCAACCTGCTGCTGGTCACCCTGGGCCTGGCCTGGTTGACCGAGCACTTCGGCCTGTCGCTGGCGCTCGGTGCCTTCGTGGCCGGCATGCTGATCGCCGAGACCGAATACAAGCACCAGGTGGAGACCGACATCCGCCCCTTCCATGACGTGCTGCTGGGCCTGTTCTTCATCACCATCGGCATGAAGCTGGACTGGCACAGCCTGTACGAACAATGGGCCCTGGTGCTGATGCTGGCCACCGGCCCACTGCTGTTCAAGCTCGGCCTGATCACCACGCTGGCCAAGCTGTTTGGCGCCAGCACCGGCGTGGCGCTGCGCACCGGCCTGTACCTGGCGCAGGCGGGCGAGTTCGGCTTCGTGCTGCTGTCGCTGGCCACAGCCGAACACCTCATCCCGCGCCATGTCGAAAGCCCCCTGCTGGCGGCCATGGTGCTGTCCATGCTGGCCACGCCGCTGATCATCATGTACAGCAACCGCATCGTGATGCGCGTGTCGTCATCGGACTGGTTGATGCAGTCGCTGGCCATGACGAAGATCGCCACCAAGTCCATCAACACCGAGCGCCACGTGATCATCTGCGGCTTCGGTCGCAGTGGCCAGAACCTGGCCCGCCTGCTGGAGCAGGAGCACATCCCCTACATGGCGCTGGACCTGGACCCCGACCGCGTGCAACAAGCCGCCGCCGCCGGGCAGAACGTGTCTTTCGGGGATGCCACCCGGCTGCAAAGCCTGATGGCCGCCGGCCTGTCGCGGGCCTCGGCCCTGGTGGTCACCTACCCGGACACGCCCTCGGCCAAGAAGATCCTCAGCCTGGTGCGCGAGCATGCGCCCACGATGCCGGTGGCCGTGCGCACCATCGACGATGCGCGGCTGGATGCTTTGCAAGCGGCCGGGGCCACGGTGGTGGTGCCCGAAGCCATCGAGGGCTCGCTGATGCTGGCCTCGCAGACCCTGGCCCTGATGGGCGTGCCCATCCGCCGCGTGATCCGCCTGGTGCAGGACCAGCGGGTGGCGCGCTACGGCCTGCTGCGCGGTTACTTCCATGGCGCCGACGATGACAGCGTCGACGAGCTGGAACTGCAACGCCTGGTGTCGGTCACGCTCACAGCCGATTCAGGCTGCATCGGCCGCCCCTTGAGCGCCTGCCTGAACCAGCACGACAGCGGCGTGGCGGTGGTCTCGGTGCGGCGCGCCGGGGGCAAGGTGGTCAACCCGGACGGGGCCATCATCCTGCACGTGGGCGACACGCTCGTGCTGTCCGGACGCCCCCAGGACCTCTCCAGGGCCGAAAGCCTGTTGCTCAAAGGCTGAAAACCGCACGGATGACCGCATTGCCCCCCTAGGCTGAAGCCCCAAGACCGTGCAAACTCGGTGGCCGTTGCTTGCCTGGGTAGGGTCCCGGGTATCTGCCACAGAGGAGATTGCCTGCATGGACCTCGCGTCCGCCGAGCCTCACCCATCGCGCGATCAGCCCACCGGCTATCTGGCCAGCCTTCGCGGCAACCCCCGTTTGTGGCGGGCTGCGGTGATCTGGACCGTGGTCGTCGGTGGCCTGGGCGCCTGGATGATCCAGCGGGAACTCACCGAGCACCGCCTGGACCAGCTCGACGCCGCCCAGTTGCGCCTCAACAGCCTGCACGAGACGCTCAACGTCAGCTTCCAGCAATACGCCGCCCTGCCCCTGGCCCTGAGCCGCCAGACCGATGTCGTGCGCTTCCTCAATGAGGTCAAGGTCCCCGGCAGCGAGGGCCTGACCGAAGCCAGCCGGGCGCGCGTGCGCGACGAACTCAGCCGCCTGCCGGCCGTGCGCAAGACCAGCCAGACCCTGCTGGACACCACCCACGACTTCCGGCTCGACCACCTGTTCATGATGGACCGCTACGGCACCGTCCTGGCGGACGCCGGCATCGACACCACGAACAGCGCCATCGGCGGCAACTTCCGCACCCGCCGCTACTACATCGATGCCATCGAGAACGGCCACGGCTCGCAGTTCGCCGTGGGCCGCATCAACAAGATCCCCGGCTTTTATTTCTCCGCGCGGGTCGACGGCCCCGAAGGCGCGGTTGGCGCCATCGTGGTGGCACAGGAATCGGCCTCGCTGGCCCGGCTGTTCAAGGACACCACCTACCAGCTCTTTGTCACCGACGAACACGGCGTGATGCTGATCGGCAACCAGGTCGACCAGTTGCTGGGCCGCACCATGCTGCAGGGCCCCGTCAGCCTGGACGACGACAGCCAGCGGCGCAACTACCAGCGCATCCCCGCCGATCTGGGCTGGCGCATCGGCACACTGCATGTGGGCAACCGCAGCATCACCGAGGTGCAGCGCCCGGACGGCCGCTTCATGGCCCTGTCCAACCCGCTGAACTACGGCAACCTCACGGCCTGGTCACTGGTGCCCATCAGTGGCGAAGCGCCCATCATCGCCGGCTGGGGCACCGCCGCCGCGCTGGCCCTGATCACCGGCTACTGGCTGATCACCATGCGGGCACAGCGCCTGCAACGCCAGGCCACCTTGCTGCAGGCCAAGCAAGAACTCCACGACATGGCCCACGCCCTGCCGTTGACCGTGTTCCGCTACCGGCAACCCGCACGCGGCCTGCCCTACTTCAGCTTCATCGGCGAGGGGGCCGAGCGCCTGTTGGGCCAATCGCGCGAGACCCTGATGGAGGACCCTCATCTGCCCTGGCGGCTGATGAACCAGGCCAGCGACCAGGCCGCACCCAATCGCCCCCCGCTGACCGCGGTTGAGTTTCCGCTGAATCTCCACGGCGTGCGCCGCTGGTTGCGTTGCGACAGCCAGTGCGTCACGCACGACGATGGCAGCCGCACCTACAACGGCTACTGGGCCGACGTCACCGCCCGCAAGGAAGTTGAAGCGCGCTCGCAGGCCGTGTTCACGCACGCGCCCTTTGCCTTCATCTTCTTCAATGACGACCAGGGCATCACGCGCTGCAACCCCAGCGCCGTGCAGCTGTTCGGTGGCGAAAGCGAACAGGCCCTCAAAGGCCTGCAGCCCAACAAGCCCCCGCTGTCACCGGCCGGTTATGTGCAGGACGCCGAGGTGCGGGGCATCCCTCAGGACGCGGTGGCCAAGGGCCACCCCGTCACGATGGAATGGCGTCACACACGACTTGACGGCGATGTCTTCGACGCCGAAGTCGTGCTCATCCCTTTTGAGCACGATGGCCGACGCCAGCTGTGCGCCATCATCCAGGACATCACCGCGCGCAAGCAGACCGAAGCCGCCCTGCGCAACGCCCAGCAGGCATCGGAGGCCGCCACCCAGGCCAAGAGCCGCTTCCTGGCCAATATGTCGCACGAGATCCGCACGCCCATGAACGCCATCATGGGCATGACCCACCTGGCCTTGATGGACGAGCTGCCCGCCAAGGCCCGCAACTATGTGGAGAAGGCGCACCGCTCGGCCAGCAACCTGCTGCAGATCCTCAACGACGTGCTGGACGTCTCCAAGATCGAATCCGGCAAGCTCGAGCTCGAATACACCGACTTCCAGCTCGAACACGTCATCAGCAACATGGCCGACGTGCTGGGCATGCGCGCCGAGGAAAAGAGCCTCGAGCTGCTGTTCACCGCCCCGCCCGACATCCCCACCAGCCTGATCGGCGACCCCATCCGCCTGGGCCAGATCCTCATCAACCTGGGCACCAACGCCATCAAGTTCACCAGCAAGGGCGAGGTGCTCATCGGCTGCGAAGTCCAGCGCATGGACCCGGCCGACGTGGTGCTGCACTTCTGGGTGCGCGACAGCGGCATCGGCATGAGCCCCGAACAGATCGAGCGCCTGTTCCAGCCCTTCACCCAGGCCGACAACTCCACCACACGCCAGTACGGCGGCACCGGCCTGGGCCTGACCATCTCGCGCCAGCTCGTCGAGATGATGAACGGCCGCATCTGGGTCAACAGCCAGCCCGGCAAAGGCTCGACCTTCCACTTCACCGCGCGCTTCGGCCTGCAAAGCCAGCCCGGCACGCACCGCGCGCTCACCGCCGGCGAGCTGCAGGGCAAGCGCCTGCTGCTGGTCGATGACAACGCCACCGCGCGCGAGGTGCTGGGCGACATGGCCCGCCGCCTCGGCCTGGAAGTAGACACGGCCGACAGCGGCGAAGCGGCCCTGGCCCACATGCACAAAGGCCTGGCCGATGGGCAGCCCCACCACATCCTGCTGACCGACTGGAAGATGCCCGGCATGGACGGCCTGACCTTCGCGCGCCACGCCCTGTCCATCCCGCCCGAGCACCGCCCCTGCGTGCTGCTGGTCACCGCCTTCGCGCGCGAAGAAGCCCTCAAGGCTTCAGACGGCATCGGCCTGGCGGGCGTGATCAACAAACCCGTCACCCCCTCGACCCTGCTGGACAGCCTCTCGCGCGCCATGGGCCACAACAACGCCGCCCCGACTGCGCAGAGTGGCACCAGCCGCGTCATCAAACAGGCGCAGCGCCAACTGGCTGGTGCCCGCGTGCTGCTGGTGGAAGACCAGCCCATGAACCAGGAGCTGGCCTGCGACCTGCTGCAACGCGCCGGCATGAGCGTGGTCACCGCGGCCAATGGCCAGGAATGCCTGGACAAGCTCGCCAACGACGGCCCGTTTGACGGCGTGCTGATGGACTGCCAGATGCCCGTGATGGACGGCTACACCGCCACCGAGCGCATCCGCGCCCGGCCGGAATGGCACGGCATGCCCGTCATCGCCATGACCGCCAGCGCCATGGCCGCCGACCGCGAGCGCGTGCTGGGCTGCGGCATGAACGACCACATCACCAAGCCCCTGGAACTGGGCCACATGTTCACCATCATGGCGCGCTGGATCAGCCCCTCGGCACCGGCCAGCGCGGCGGCGTCGGCCTCCACCGCCCCGATCCACACGGCCCCCGCGCCAGCCCCCAGGCCCACGGCCAGCGAAGCCTCCCACAAGCTGCCCACCCTGGACACCGCCGACGGCTTGTCGCGCTGCATGGGCAACATGGACCTCTACCTGCGCCTGCTCAAAGGCTTTGCCAAGACCCAGCATGACTTTGCCGAGCAATTCGCCGCCGCACCCGATGAAGACGCGGCCCTGCTGATCACCCACACCCTCAAAGGCCTGGCTGGCAATATCGGCGCCACCGGGCTCCTTCAAGCCGTCACCCAACTGGAAGCCCTCATGCAGACCAAGATTGCGGATGAAACGACTGAACAGCATCGCGCCGATACACACGCCCAGGTGCACACCCAGCTCGCCAAGACGCTGGATGCCCTGCAAGCCGTGCTCGCCGATATCGACCGGCTCAACAAGCCACGCGCGGAGGTCACCGACCAGCAGCAAGCCAGCCTGGATGACGCCAGCCTGCACCCCTTGTGGATCAGGCTGGGCCAGCTGGTCGAAGACAACGACGCCCAATCACGCGACATGCTGCACGACATGATGCAGGCCCGCACTGCCCTGCGCCAGCACCCGCAGATCCAGGCGCTGCAAAAGGCCCTGGAACGCTACGACTTCGAAGAAGCCGCCACGGTGCTGCAAGGCCTCATGGCCTCGCGCTGAACCGGCCCAAGAAGCTCAAGCAGTCAAATCAGGCGATCAGCTCGCCATCTCGGCGACCGTGCCCCGCTCATCGGCGTACAAGTCCATGATGCGCAGGATCTCGAACTGCTGCTGGAAGAAGCAGTCCAGCAAGGTCGGGTCAAACGCCCCACCCCGCTCTTCGGCCATCACGGCCAGGGCCTGCGAGGCGCTCATCGCCTCCTTGTAGGGCCGGCGGTTCATCAAGGCATCGAACACATCCGCGATGGCCACGATGCGGCCAAACAGCGGGATCTGCTCGCCCTTGAGGCCTTGCGGGTAACCCGCGCCGTCCCAGCGCTCATGGTGGGTCAGCGCGATCGTGCGCGCCGTGGCCAGCAACTCGTTGTCGTGCTTGCCGATGATGTCGGCGCCGATCTGCGGGTGCTGGCGCACGATCTTGCGCTCCTCCGGGTTCAGCGGGCCCGGCTTGAGCAGGATCTGATCGGGCACCCCGATCTTGCCCACATCGTGCATGGCCGCCGTCTGGAACAGCAGCTGCACCGACTCGGGCCCCAGGCCAGCTTGCTGCGCCACCAGGCGGGCAATGTGGCTCATGCGGATCACGTGGTTGCCCGTCTCGTTGTCCTTGAACTCGGCGGCACGGCCCAGGCGGCGGATGATCTGCTGGCGCGTGGCCACCAGCTCGCTGGTGCGCTGCGCCACCATGCGCTCCAGCTCGCGCGCCTGGTCATACAGCGCCAGGTGCGTGCGCACGCGGGCCTGCACCAGCGGCGGGCTGATCGGCTTGGTGATGTAGTCGACCGCGCCCAGGCTCAGGCCCAGGCTCTCGTCTTCGACCGTGCTCATGGCCGTCACGAAGATCACGGGGATGCGGCGCCGGTCCGGGTTGGCCTTGATGCGGCGGCACACCTCGTGCCCGCTCAGGTCGGGCATCATGATGTCCAGCAGGATCAGGTCGGGGGGATCTTCCGAATACGCGATGGCCAGAGCCTTGTCGCCCGAGGTGGCCACCTTGATGCGGTAATCCTGCCCAAGCACCTTGGACAACAACTCGATGTTCTGTGGCGAATCGTCCGCCACGAGTATGGTGGGCCTACGCAAACCCAGGCTTGCTGACATCCTGCACTACTCCGCTGGTCAATGTTCTTTTTATAGCTGGCACGGTAACCGTGGCAAGCCAGAAGCCTTCAGGCCTCAAGCTGACGGAATCTGACGGGTCATGTTCGCGCGCATGCGCTGGGCCATGACCGAGCCCGCTGCCCTCACCACCTCCACGGCCACGGAGGGCACGCGGGCGGCTAGTTCTTCAAAACGTGGCAGGCGCAAGGCGTAGATCACACACGGGGTCATGGCCTCGACATTGGCCATGCGCGGGCCATCGGCAAACAGCCCCGGCTCGCCGCAAATGGAACCTGGCCGCAGGATCGCGATGCGTGACGCCCCGGGCGTGCCGCCAGTCACGAATACCTGCAAGGAGCCCTGCCCCAGAAAATAGACCGTGCGGTCGTGGTCGCCCTGTTTGACCAGCAGATCACCCGAACGCAGTTCATGGCGTGTCAGGTACTGGCAAAACGTCCGCCATTGCTGAGGATCCAGACGCGGACGGAATGCATCTTCCGTATTGAGCGTCTGAATCGCCTGAATCAGTGCTGTGGAATCCATCGGTGCCTCAAGTTCGCTCGCTGTATCGGCGCCCTGCAGCGCGAGCTTATGAATTTAATCCATCACGGCCTGGCAGTGGGCGCCTTTTCAAACGAAGCGCCCTTTTTGTTGCCTGGCCATGACGCATCCGGCCGGTTCATGGCCCGAATATGGGCCCGCCAGTGATACCACGCCCTGTTTCTGCCAAGCGCTTAAACCTATTTGCCAATGCAGAAACGCGTGAATATTTCACCTAAAAGGTCGTCTGCCGAAAATGCCCCGGTGATGGTGCCCAGCGCGTTGTGCGCCAGGCGCAGCTCTTCGGCCAGCAAATCCAGCGCGCCATCGTTCAAGGCGGCGTGCGCCTGCGCACCTTGCAGATGCTCACGGGCCACGCGCAGCGCCTGCACATGGCGTTGACGGGCGATGAACACGCCCTCTTGCGCGGCCTGCCAGCCGGCGATCTCCAGCAGCTTGTGGCGCAAGGCCTGCAGCCCCTCGCCCGTGCGCGCTGACAGCGCCAGCACCGGCCCGACTGGCAGCACACCGGCCTGCACCGCGGGCGACAGGCTGCCCGCATCGGCCTTGTTGAACACGTGCACCACCGGCACGCCCTCGGGCAGGCGCGTGGCGATCTGGGCATCGGCCTGGGCATAAGCCAGGTTGTCCACCCGTGTCAGGTCGTGCAGAAAGAGCACGGCATCGGCTTGCCAGATGGCCTCCCAGCTGCGCGCCATGCCGATGCGCTCGACCTCGTCGGACGCTTCATGCTCGGCGCGCAAGCCGGCGGTGTCCACCACATGCAAGGGCACGCCTTCGATCTGGATGGTCTCGCTGACCTTGTCGCGCGTGGTGCCCGCAATGGGCGTGACGATGGCCAGCTCGGCACCGGCCAGCGCATTGAGCAGCGAACTCTTGCCCGCATTGGGCTGGCCGGCCAGCACCACCTGAAGGCCTTCGCGCAGCAGGGCGCCCTGACGCGCCTGGCCCAGGACCTTGTCCAGCGTGGCCGCCACCCGGTCGAGCTTGCCGCGGGCATCGGCCTTTTCCAGGAAGTCGATTTCTTCCTCGGGGAAGTCCAGCGTGGCCTCGACCAGCATGCGCAGGTTGATCAGCTGGTCACGCAGGGCCTCGATCTCCTTGGAGAAGGCCCCGCCCAGCGAGCGGCTGGCCGAACGCGCCGCGGCTTCGGTGCTGGCATCGATCAGGTCGGCAATGGCTTCGGCCTGGGCCAGGTCGATCTTGTCGTTGAGGAAGGCGCGTTGGGTGAACTCACCGGGCTCGGCCAGACGCAAGCCTGGCAAGCGGGCCCGGCCGGTGGTGGGGTCCAGTTCGGTGGCGGCCTCCAGGCAACGCGCGAGCAACAGCTGCATCACCACGGGGCCACCATGGCCCTGCAGCTCCAGCACATCCTCGCCGGTGTAGCTGTGCGGCCCCGGAAAATACAGCGCCAGGCCGTGGTCCAGCGCCTCGCCGTGGGCATCCTTGAACGGCCCGTACGTGGCCACACGCGGCTGCAGTTCGCGCCCGCACAGCGCCTGCGCCAGTGGCATCAAGCCCTTGCCCGACACCCGCACGATGCCCACCGCACCGCGGCCGGACGCCGTGGCCACCGCCACGATGGGGACATTGCGCTCACGCCATGACATGCAAACAACCCTTTTCCCGCTTCAAAAACCGATCAAACTGGACGCCAACGTCCAGGCACCTTGCCCGGACATTGCCTTGAATCAACAACTTGCCCCGATTGTCTCTTGCCAACACCCTCACCTGCGGGAGTTTGGGCACAAACCCCGTAGACGGGCTTGACGCGCGGCCATAACCTCGCTGCGCATTACGGGGTTCATTTATGTTGAAGCGTTTTTCAAGCTGGTCGTTTCTGTTTGGCTCGCTGGCACTGGGCATCTACACCGTGCTGCACTTCGGTTTCGACCCGAACAAGATCTTCACCTACTTCCTGGCGCCCTACTACATCATCGCCACGGTGATGCAGTACATCTGGCCGGAGCAGCCCAATGACTTCGAAAAGGGCGAGGTGCTCAACGACTGGCTGCACAACGGTGTGCTGATGGCCATCACCGCCTTCCAGAACTTCTTCGTGCACACCCTGGTCGCGCTGACGGGCTCGGGCCTGCTGTTCAAGTACGGCGTGTTGCCCGAGAGCGCCGCCGCCCACAACCTGCCCTTCTGGGGCCAGGTCGCCATCGCCTACCTGACGTTCGACTTCATGTTCTACGTCACCCACCGCATGGGCCACGAGATCGACTTCTTCTGGCGCCTGCACAGCGTGCACCACTGCGCCCACCGCCTGAGCGTGCTTAACGCCAGCCGCGCCCATCCCGCCGACCTGATCTGGCGCCGCCTGCTGCCCATCTTCGTGACCTTCCAGACCGGCGTCAGCCAGGAAGCTTTCATCCTCAGCGGCGTGATCGGCAGCGTGCTGGCCACCATCACCCACATGAACGTGGCCTTCAGCTTCGGCCCGCTCAACTACATCATCGGCACCAACGAGCAGCACCGCTGGCACCACTCCAACAAGATCGAAGAGGCCAAGAACTACAGCGTCTTCATGCTGTGGGACCACCTGTTCGGCACCTTTGTCTACCACCCACAAGGCCAGGTCCGGCCCGCGAAGATGGGCCTGTTCAACGAGCACTTCTACCCCGTGCACGCCTACCTGGGCCAGTTCTTCATCCCCTGGAAGTGGAAGCAGATGAAGGCCCGCCAGGCGGCACTCGAAGCCCAGCAAGCGGGCGGTGCCACACACACGCCCCATGCCGGCGTGGCCCAGGGGGGCACGGGCAACCAGCCGGCAGCCGCATCCAGCACCATCGCTCGCACGGCCTGAGCCTCAGCCTGTACCAAAGAAGCCACTCAGGCCATCGCGCTCACAACGGTGCCCCAAGTTGGCGCCCGGCGTGACATCACAAAACGGTGCATACCCGGTTTCACAGCCTTGTCACCGGGCAATCGGACACTGGCACCAATGTTGCATCGCACAATTGACCGATGACGACATTGGAAAGATTGCACCATGCTGGACCTGATCAACGATTACCTCCAACTCGGCGTCGACAACGCCGGGGGCACTTTGTCCGTCTGGCCGCTGGCCGTGGCCACCGCCTTGGTGGCGGCCATGATCCTCAAGCGTCAGTCTGACGACTGAGTGCCTGCAAGACAGGAGCGCTGGGTGAACAGCGCAGCGAAGTAAAGGAGGAGAGGCGGGCGCAGCCCGAACCGGGGGACATGAGCGGAGGTGATCACCCAGCGCTCCTGGCCCGCACCTCACAAGAACCCAAGAAAAAAGCCGCCTGGCGTACTGCGCAGGCGGCTTTTGTTTTGACTGAGGGCTTGTTTACTTCGCCACACCCAGCTGCTTGTTGATCATCCATTGCTGGGCGATCGACAGCAGGTTGTTGGTCAGCCAGTACAGCACCAGGCCAGCCGGGAAGAAGAAGAACATCACGCTGAACAGCAGCGGCATGATCCACATCATCTTGGCCTGGACAGGGTCCGGTGGCGTGGGGTTCAGCCAGGTCTGCAGCAGGGTCGAAGCCGTCATCAAGGCGGGCAACACGAAGAACGGGTCCTTGACCGACAGGTCGGTGATCCAGCCAATCCAAGGCGCGTTGCGGATCTCCACCGAGGACGACAGCACCGAGTACAGCGCGATGAACACCGGGATCTGGATCAGGATGGGCAGGCAACCACCAATCGGGTTGACCTTCTCTTCGCGGTAGATCTTCAGCATCTCCTGCTGCATCTTCTGCGGGTCGTCCTTGAGGTTCTCGCGCATGGTCTGGATGCGCGGGTTCAGCGCCTTCATCTTGGCCATCGAGCGGTAGGCACTGGCATTCAACCAGTAGAAGGCGGCCTTGAGCAGCACCACCAGCGCCACGATCGCCCAGCCCCAGTTGCCGATCAGGCCGTGGATCTTGTCGAGCAGCCAGAACAGGGGCGCGGCCATGATGTGGGTCCAGCCGTAGTCCTTGGTGTACTCCAGGCCAGGGGCCAGTGCCCTGAGCTTGTTTTCTTCCTGGGGGCCCACAAACAACTTGGCGTCGAGCGACTTGCTCTGGCCCGGCGCGATCTCGCCCAGCGGGAACAGCATGCCGGTGGCATACAGATTGGTGGCCACCTTCTGCACGAAGAACTCGCGCGTGATCTTGTCGTTTTGCAACCAGGCCGAGGCGAAGTGGTGCTGCACCATCGCCACCCAACCGTTGTCGTCCACCTTCTCCAGCTCCAGCTTGCCTTCTTCAATGTGCTTGAAATCGGCCTTCTGGTACTTGCCCTTCTGGTTGAAGATGGCCATGCCGGTATAAGCCTGCGGGCCGCCCATGAAGGCCGGGCCGGCCGGTGCCTTTGCAGGCGAGCCGTCACGCTCCAGCTGCACATACAGCTGGGGCTTGATCGTGGCGGCCGACGCATTGATCACGTCCTGCTTCACGTCGATGGCGTAGTCGCCCCGCTTGAAGGTGTAGGTCTTGACCAGCTTGACGCCGTTGACTGGCGCCGATTCCAGCTTGACCAGCAGCTCGTTGGCACCATCGGCCAGCTTGCGCTCGCTGCTCAGCAGCGTGAACGGTGTCTTGTGCGTGGGCAGCGTGCCATCAGCCGCACTCGAGCCGATCAGGCCGGACTGCGCCACATAGGTGTGCGTGGGCGACTGGTCCAGCAGCACCATGTGGTGATCAGGGTGGTCCTGGTCTTCATGCTTGAGCAGCTCGACCTTGACCAGGCTGCCGCCCAGCGTGTCGATGGTGGCCTTGACCACATCGGTGGTGATGGTGACCTGCTCGCTGGGTGCAGGCACCGCCGCCCCGGCCACACCACTGGCCGCAGGCTGGGCGGCCGCTGGTGCCCCGTTGCCCACGCCATTGCCGGACAACTGGGTGCTGGCTTGCGGCACGGTGCCATCAACAGCGGAAGCACCCGAAGCAGCTGCCACCGTGGTGGCAGGCGCAGGCGCGAACAGGGAGGGTTGGCCGGTATGACGCAGCCAGCCATCCCACAACATCAGCAGCGAGACGGCAAACACCGACCACAGCAGGGTGCGACGCAGATCATTCATGAGCGAGTTGAATCCGACGAAGGGTTGCAATAACGGGACAAAAGACCCGGCGCCACATCGGGCACCGGATCATGGCCACCCGGACAACCCGGGTGACAACGCAGCAGGCGCCTGGCCGCCAGGTAAGAACCGGCAGCCGGGCCATGACGCTCAAGCGCCTGCAGGGCATATTGGGAACAGGTGGGCGTGAACCGGCAGGCCGAACCCAGCCAGGGGCTCAGAAAGAAACGGTAGCCACGCACCAGGCCGATCAGCACCGCATTGACGGCACGGCACAGCACAGCGCGCATCATGCCGCACCTCCGGTGCTGTCTGCCACAGAGGGGGACGATTCCTTTGTAAAGCGCGCCCCCGCAGATGCGGGCACCGTCAGTCGCAGCCACAACTCGTCCAGCTCCTGGCGAACCAGGGCCTTCAGGGCGTCAGAAGCAGCACTGGGGAATCGGGTGCGGTCAAACGGCGCGCGCAGGCGCAGCACCCAGCCATCGACATCTTCACCATGGCGCCCCTGAGCCAGGACGGCAGGGGCGTGGCGACGCAAGGCCTCGCGGGCCTGATGGCGGATCAGGGAACGGGTCACCGAGCGCTTGGCCTGCTTTTTGGGCAGCACCAGACCCAGGCGCCAGGCCAGGCGGCCCGCCTCGGGGATCTCGGTGACAAAGTCATCCACAAGCACGTCTGCCTCGGCACCCTCGCCTGTTGACAACTTGACCAGACCGGTCAGTGAAGCGGGCTGCCCCAACGCCTTCAAAGGCGCCTCGGCATCAACACGCTCGGCGGCGCGTTCACCCGCGTGTTCGCCCGAGCGCGCAGGCGCCTGCACCTGACGGGGCAGCACATGCAGCACAAAATGGGCGGTACGCGAGACCGGGCGCGAGCCCAAAGCCCTCTGAAAATCAGCAGCTTTCAGACTCGGTGGACGCACGGTAGGAGGGGGGTCAAGTCGCAACAAAGCCGGGCACGCAAACGCTTCGCCCGGCTTCGTTCATGCCAGCACCGGATGGATCAAGCGGATGCACACCCGAAGCTGGACCACAGCCGGTTTTCATGCACACCAGGCCAGGGCCTTGGGCGCACGCAACCAGCTACAGCTGGCCTGGATTACAGGGCCAGACGCTTGCGGCCCTTGGCGCGGCGTGCGTTGATGACCTTGCGGCCACCCTTGGTCTTCATGCGCACCAGGAAACCATGGGTACGGGCGCGGCGGGTCTTGGAAGGTTGATAAGTGCGTTTCATGATGATCCTTCATGAGGCCCGCAACCCCAGTGCTGTGCACAAAGCTTGCCGCGGCTCATTCTTCTGTTTGTCTACCTGCTGATGCAATTGCCAGCAGGGCTCCGGTCTTTCAAAACCAGGCGAACATCCGGCACACAACCGGACGAACCCGCGATTACAACAGCTTTTGAGGCATCGGTCAATGCCCCTTGAATCAAGGGGCCCCGGCAAACCCACTCCAGGTGCTGGAACGGCGGCTTTCCTACACCAATTCACGCTGGGCAGAAATCTGTGGATAACCTGTCAATTCCTGGCCCCAACGCGCTTAGAATTCGCGTCCCAAGGAAGGACTTGTCCACACATGAGCGCCGCCGAATTGCCTGCATCCAGCCGTCCACTGGCCGCAGACGCCGCTTCCCCGCTTGACACCACCAGCCTGTGGCAACGCGCCTGCGAGCGCCTGGCCATGGAGCTGCCCGAACAGCAGTTCAACACCTGGATCCGCCCCCTGCCGCCGGCAGACGTCGGCCTGGCCGATGGCGTGACCTCGGTCTGCGTGCGTGTGCCCAACCGCTTCATGCTGGACTGGATCCGCACGCAGTACAGCACCCGCCTGGAAAGCATCCTCACCGAACTGCAAGGCGGCGAGGTGCGCATGGACATCGCCCTGGCCCCCCGCGCGGCCATGCCCGCACCGGCTCAAGCGCTGCGCCCGCCTGGCATGGTCATGCCCGGCCGCGCCCTGCCACCCAATGCCCAGGCAGCCCAGCCCCATCAGGCCGCACAAACTGCTGCACAGCCCATGTATGCCCCCAACGGTGGCCACAGCATCGTCACCGGTGGCCCCGGCGTGGTCAGCCTGCCGCAGCACCAGGCCAGCGAAGCGCCGCACCGCACCCGCAGCCAGCCTCAGGTCATGGGCCTGAACCCGGCGCTCACGTTCGACAACCTCGTGCCCGGCCGTGCCAACCAGATGGCCCGCACCGCCGCCCTGCACGTGGCCGGCGCCCCCGGCCAGATGTACAACCCGCTGTTCATCTACGGCGGCGTCGGCCTGGGTAAAACGCACTTGATGAACGCCGTGGGCAACGCCCTGCTGGCCGACAAGCCCGATGCGCGCATCCTCTACCTGCACGCCGAGCAGTTCATCTCCGACGTGGTCAAGAACTACCAGCGCAAGACCTTTGACGAGCTCAAGGCCAAGTACCACCAACTTGACCTGCTGCTGATCGACGACGTGCAGTTCTTCGCCGGCAAGGACCGCACGCAGGAAGAATTCTTCAACGCGTTCGAGGCCCTGCTGGCCAAGAAGGCGCACATCATCATGACCAGCGACACCTACCCCAAGGGCCTGGCCAACATCGATGAACGCCTGACCTCGCGTTTCGACTCCGGCCTCACGGTGGCCATCGAGCCGCCCGAGCTGGAAATGCGCGTGGCCATCCTGATCAAGAAGGCCGCCCTCGAAGCCATCGACATGCCCGAAGACGTCGCCTTCTTCGTGGCCAAGAACGTGCGCGCCAACGTGCGTGAACTCGAAGGTGCGCTGCGCAAGGTGCTGGCCTTTGCCAAGTTCAGCCACAAGGAGATCACCATCGCCCTGGCGCGCGAGGCCTTGAAGGACCTGCTGTCCATCCAGAACCGCCAGATCAGCGTCGAGAACATCCAGAAGACGGTGGCCGACTTCTACAAGATCAAGGTCGCCGACATGTACAGCAAGAAGCGCCCGGCCTCGATCGCCAAACCGCGCCAGATCGCCATGTACCTGGCCAAGGAACTGACCCAAAAGAGCCTGCCCGAGATCGGCGAGCTGTTTGGCGGGCGCGACCACACCACGGTGCTGCACGCGGTGCGCAAGATCATGGGCGAGCGCGGCAAGGACACCGAGCTCAACCAGCAGCTGCACGTGCTGGAACAGACGCTCAAGGGTTGAGTGGCGCGGATGCGGCATCCGCCGGCTCATCAACAGATCAATCAAACCAAAGAGGAGGCTTCAGGCCTCCTTTTTTTTCGCCTGTCCTTGCCCAGGCTGCGCCGGTTTCTCTTCACATACCTGTATTCCTTTTAAAAGGTCGTAGTCGTAGTAGAGGGCGCCTTTTGCTGTGGACAAGTGCTTTTCTTTCAATGCCATCAAGCATTTGCATCAAGGACAAGCCTGTGGATGGCGGGCCTGTTGCGCCTGGGGACAACCGACAACAACTTTCCCAAACCGGTCTGCCTTGTGGACAAGAGGCCGGTTGTTCTTTTTTTGTACACAGGCTTGTTCGAGGGCTTCTGAGCGCTTTCTGGTGCTTTGGCGGCCCTGTTGACCGGCCTGCCAGGGGCTCCCAGCCTTGTCAAGGAACAAGCTTGTGGACAAAAAAAGGACAAGTACTGGCTTGTCCACAGGCCCTCGGGACTTTCCAAAGTTGTTGTCTGTTGTCCCCATGGCGAACCGCGGTACGATCCACAGGCTTGTACGAGGGCTAAATCCTTGATGGATCAGGACAAAATAGCGTTGTTCACAGAAAAAGTCGTCCTCTACTACAACGACTAATTTGAAAGACTAAGATGATTGTGTTGAAAGCAGCCCAAGAAAAAGTTCTTGCCGCCCTGCAATCCGTGGCCGGTATCGTCGAGAGACGCCACACCTTGCCCATCTTGGCCAACGTGCTGTTGAAGAAGTCCGGCAGCCAGCTCGAGCTCATCACCAGCGACCTGGAAATCCAGATCCGCACCACTGCCCAACTGGACGGCGACGAAGGCGACTACGCCACCACCGTCGGCGCCAAAAAGCTCGGCGACATCCTCAAGAGCCTGCCTTCCGACCAGATCGTCTCGCTCACCGCCAACCAGAACAAGCTGACCCTGCAAGGTGGCAAGAGCCGCTTCACCCTGCAGACCCTGCCCGCTGAAGACTTCCCCCTGGTGCAGGAAGCCGCCGACTTCGGCCCGGCTTTCAGCGTGCCCCAGAAGACCTTGAAGATGCTGATCGGCCAGGTGCACTTCGCCATGGCCGTGCACGACATCCGCTACTACCTCAACGGCATCCTGTTCGTGGCCGAAGGCAACAGCCTGACCCTGGTGGCCACCGACGGCCACCGCCTGGCCCTGGCGCAGGCCACGCTGGACGTGGACATGCCCAAGCAGGAAGTCATCCTGCCGCGCAAGACCGTGCTGGAGCTGCAACGCCTGCTCAAGGACGACAGCAAGGGCAAGGAAGGTGAGCCCGAGCAGATGATCGAGATGCGCTTTGCCGGCAACCAGGCCAAGTTCACTTTCGGTGGTCTCGAGTTCGTGACCAAGCTGGTCGAGGGCAAGTTCCCCGACTACAACCGCGTCATCCCCAAGAACCACAAGAACCACATCACCCTGGGCCGCACCACCTTGCTGGCCTCGCTGCAACGCGCCGCCATCCTCACGTCCGAGAAGTTCAAGGGCGTGCGCATGAACTTCGCGCCCGGCGTGCTGGGCATTGCCTCGAGCAACGCCGAGCAGGAAGAGGCCAAGGAAGAGCTCGAAATCGACTACGGTGGCGACAGCTTCGAGATCGGTTTCAACGTGGGTTACCTGATGGACGTGCTGGCCAACATGAGCCAGGACATGGTGACCGTGTCCCTGCAGGACGCCAACAGCTCTGCGCTGATCACCAACCCCGAGTTCGAAGGCTTCAAGTACGTGGTGATGCCGATGCGTATCTGAGTTACGACTCGACGTCCAAACAGGGGGTGTCAAACACGGGATGTTTGACTATCCTCCGTGCTCATCACATAAACACGGAGGGGATCCCCATGATCCAGCGCTTTGTATTGCCTGTTCTTCTGGCATCGCTTGTAAGCACGGCTTCGGCCGCAGATGGCATCGTCGCATCGGGTGCCGCATCAGTCACCGGCCTGTCCTATCACCTGATCGACCTGGATCCCACAGACGGCATCGCACCGTCGATCACCTTCAACGACAGCTACGTGGGCATTGGCGTCGTGACCAGTACGTGGACCCCCCAGTCCCAGGCAACGGGTGAATCGACACGCACGCCGGGCGATCTGTTCACGGCGACCCCGGCCGATTTTGTTTCTTCGAGTGGCAACGTCACGGGCAGCTACAACACCAATAGCGCGACCATCAACTCGAGCTTGCGCGCATCTGATCTCAACGCCATGGCTTCAAGCTATGGCACAGATGGTTACACCGTCAGCGTGACCGCGGCATCGGGCATGTTCTTCGGCAGGGATGAGACTCCGGACGTTCCGGGCGTGTGGTTTCCCTTTAATCCCGGGCAGTCGGCATTCACCTTGTCGGCCAATACGGCCCTGGTCATCGATGGCCAGTGGCATGTCAACACAGGCCTGGATCTGACCCAGGTGCAGCCCGGCGCGTTCATCGACAGCATCCAGGCCAATGGTTGGAGCGCCAACTTCGACAGCCATTCGTCAGCAGTCGTTGCCTTGCAACTTGACGATGGCAACGAAGGGGGGGTGTTCGCCTGGAACTCACATGATTTGACGCAGAGCCTGGACGGCAATGGCCTGGGTGAGTTGTTCACCAACAATGTGAACGATCAGGCAGATTCGCCTTTCAGCGTTCAGATCAACAACACGGGTACAAGCTCGGTCAATGGCTTTCTGGCTCTTGGCGCTACGGCGGATTACAAAGTCACAGTGGCCGTGCCAGAACCTGGCACCTGGGCCTTGATGGGCCTGGGCCTGGTGGGTGTGCTGGTTACCGCTGGCAAGCGTCGCCGCGCTGCTTGAGCGGCAAGAGGCCTGATCAGTGGTGCTCAGGCCTCTTGAAGTGCGGGCTCGTCCACCAGGGGCAGTGAAGCGATCCGGTTTGCGCCTTCAGCCCGCGCCAGGACAAGTTCGATGGTGTCACCCTGGCAGAAGGTGGTGACCCCGATGGACGTGCGGACCTCGATGGGCTTTGCGTCCCTGCCTTTCGCTGCCAAATCCTTTTCCGCCAACTGCGCGATCTGTTCCTGCATGCGCCCAGCCTTGACCAGGGCGCCTTCCAGTGGCGTTTTGGGCATGATCAGCATGAAGGCCTCTTCGCCGTAACGCCCCAGCACGTCCATGGCGCGCAATCTGCCGCCGAACGCCGTGGCGATGGCACGCAAGACGGCGTCACCCGCCTCGTAGCCGTGTTGCCGGTTGATCTGCCTGAACTGGTCGATGTCCAGCAAGGCGAGGCTGAACACGCCCTTGGCTCGGGCCTGGCGGTCGATTTCCCGCGACAAGGTTTCGATCAACTGCGGCCGGCTGAACAAGCCCGTGAGTGGATCGCGGTTGACCACGCCGCTGCTGGCCAGGTAGGCCACGAAAGACAAGCCGATGCGTTGCTTGCGTAAGGCCATGGCCTGGCTGAGGGCTGGGTTGGGTGCGTCTTCACCAGCGGGGTTGCTCGCTTGGGCCATCGCAACGGGTCTGGTTGGTCTTGCTGCCGTTATAGGCCAGGCCCGGCGCGCCCGGCACGACGGCCCAGCCCAAAACGTGGATTGCTACGCAGGGTTGCCCCTAGCGTGGCCCTCCCAGGGCCCTCTTGTTGCGAGGGGTAGAACAAGGGTCCCGTATTGTCAAATGCCCGGGGTCTTTTCCATTTTTGGAACCACATCGCTGGTCCAACCTGACCAAGCGCTTGTACTCATGACCGACGCCACCTCTCGCGATCAGCAGCCCGACCAGCAGCCTGCCCCAGCCGCACCGCAAACCGAGGCCCAGATCGCGGCCGGTTACGGTGAAGGCTGCATCCAGATCCTCGAAGGCCAGGAAGCCGTGCGCAAGCGCCCGGGCATGTACATCGGCGACACGTCGGACGGCACCGTTCCGCACCACCTCGCTGACAAGCAAGTGACAGTTGAACCAGTAGTTCAGCTCGTCCTCGCCTAGCTGTTCTATTGCGCTTACGACGCCAGTGGTGTCCAGATGACTGAAGGCTCGGCCCACGCCGCGCTGGAGCAGGATGCCTGGCTCGGTGGCACGGGCCCGGTGTCGAGCGACATCGCCATGCCAGGCGCATTCAGCTTCGGCCTGACGAACGATGGCGCGACAACGCTGACGGCCAGTTCAGCTGGGGCGCCGCAAGGCCCGGGTTTGAAGGGATGCCGCCGCCGCGAGATTCGTCTAAGGTTCGTCCCACGGCTATTGCACGAGGCAAGCCGATTAATATTTAAAGGGATGAATCAATGAAGAAGATTGCGGTTTCCGCCATTTGTTTGTTTGTCGGTTCGTATGCGGCTGCGGCCGATCCAACCGTATCGTCAAGTTCCGCCAAGATTTCCAATCTGAGTTATTCACTCATCGACGAGAACGTGTCCGATGGCATCAAGGCCAGCGTCAGCTTTTTGCCCAGTGACAATGCCTTTCTGGTTTCAGATTCGGATATTTACTCGCCTGTCAATGTTAAGGTCACAGATCTGACCGGTGGGTTTCTGGGATCAAAGAATGACGGCGTGGTCAATGTGCCGATCAACGACATGGTCCTGAAAAAGGCCAATACGTCCGCGAGCGTTGATGCTTCATACAAAGCGAGCCGGATCACGAACGCTTTCACGAGTCTGTCGCCGGAACAGCTGAACAGCGCGATAACCACTTCGTACTTTACACGCGCGGACAGCCCCGGCGAGATGGTCTTCAACCTGGCGCCGCATACAACCATCGTCTTCAAGGGCAATGTCGATGTGAACGCGACGATGGATGCTTCGTCCATGAAATCGGCATTGCAGCCTTTGCTCGGAAGCACCGGCAAGCTGGAGATGTTCTCCGCAGCCTCGGTGGACGTGAGGGCGTCGATTCCTCCCGGCATGGTGGGTGGGCAGTATTACAACGGCTCTTATGCCGAATATGAAAACTATATTTTTGCTTTTCAAACCATGACGGCCAGCAGTCTGAGCGCAGTTTCTTTCATGAAGGCCGATACGGATCCACATGCATTTTCGATTTACGCGACCAACAATACGGATGTTTTTCAGGAAGGGCGGCTCGAAATCAATCTGGAGGGTAGTCACAACTTCTTGCTGAATCCCCAACTGGCCACACCCGAGCCTGGCACCTACGCGATGTTCGGCCTGGGGCTGCTGGGCGTCATCGGCGCGAAACGTCGCCAGCGACGCAAGCTTGCCACTGCCCTGGCTGCTTGAGGTCCGGGTCTGGAAAGGGGGCTCGGTCTGGTGTCATTCACAGGCTAAAATCAAGAACTTAATTTGTGCAAAGTGGGCCTTGATCCGCCATGACCGACATCAACCAGACCCCCGATCCGCAGCCTGAAAAAACCAGTGCGGCACCCAGTGATGCCGGCGGCTACGGTGAAGGCAGCATCCAGATCCTCGAAGGTCTGGAAGCCGTGCGCAAGCGCCCGGGCATGTACATCGGCGACACGTCGGACGGCACCGGCCTGCACCACCTCGTGTTCGAAGTGGTGGACAACTCCATCGACGAAGCCCTGGCGGGCCATTGCGATGACATCGTTGTCACCATCCACACCGACAACTCGATCTCGGTGACCGACAACGGCCGCGGCATCCCCACCGGCGTGAAGATGGACGACAAGCACGAGCCCAAGCGCTCGGCCGCTGAAATCGCCCTGACCGAACTGCACGCGGGCGGCAAGTTCAACCAGAACAGCTACAAGGTGTCCGGCGGCCTGCACGGCGTGGGCGTGTCCTGCGTGAACGGCCTGAGCAAGTGGCTGCGCCTGACGGTGCGCCGCGAAGGCAAGGTCCACCAGATCGACTTCAAGCAGGGCGTGCCGCAAGACCGCGTGATTGAGATGCGTGACGGTGTGGCAACCAGCCCGATGCGCATCACCGGTGACACCGACAAGCGCGGTACCGAAGTGCACTTCCTGCCCGATACCGAGATCTTCAAAGAGAACAACGAGTACCACTACGACATCCTGGCCAAGCGCCTGCGCGAGCTGAGCTTCCTGAACAACGGCGTCAAGATCCGCCTGATCGACGAGCGCAACAACAAGGAAGACAACTTCGCCTACGCCGGTGGTGTCAAGGGCTTCGTGGAGTTCATCAACAAGGGCAAGACGACCCTGAACCCCAACATCTTCCATGCGCAGGGTGACAAGGTGTCCGAACAGGGCACCAACGTCGGCGTGGAAGTGGCCATGCAGTGGAACGAGAGCTACAACGAAAACGTGCTCTGCTTCACCAACAACATCCCCCAGCGGGATGGCGGCACCCACCTGACCGGCCTGCGCGCCGCGATGACCCGCGTCATCAACAAGTACATCGAAGACAACGAGCTGGCCAAGAAGGCCAAGGTCGAAGTGGCCGGTGACGACATGCGCGAAGGCCTGGCCTGCGTGGTGAGCGTGAAGGTGCCCGAGCCCAAGTTCTCCAGCCAGACCAAGGACAAGCTGGTGTCCAGCGAAGTGCGTGCGCCGGTGGAAGACATCGTCTCCCGCCTGCTGACCGACTGGCTGCTGGAGAACCCGACCGACGCCAAGATCATCTGCGGCAAGATCGTGGAAGCCGCGCGTGCCCGTGAAGCCGCCCGCAAGGCCCGCGAAATGACGCGCCGCAAAGGCGTGCTCGACGGCCTGGGCCTGCCCGGCAAGCTGGCCGACTGCCAGGAAAAAGACCCCGCCCTGTGCGAGATCTACATCGTGGAGGGTGACTCCGCCGGTGGTTCAGCCAAGCAGGGCCGCGACCGCAAGTTCCAGGCGATCCTGCCCCTGCGCGGCAAGATCCTGAACGTTGAAAAAGCCCGCTACGAAAAGCTGCTGACCAGCAATGAAATCCTCACGCTGATCACGGCCCTGGGCACCGGCATCGGCCGTGGCGCCGGTGGTGACGACTTCAACCCGGACAAGCTGCGCTACCACCGCATCATCATCATGACCGACGCCGACGTGGACGGCGCGCACATCCGCACCCTGTTGCTGACCTTTTTCTTCCGCCAGATGCCCGAGCTGTGCGAGCGCGGCCACATCTACATCGCGCAGCCACCGCTGTACAAGGTCAAACACGGCAAGCACGAGCAATACCTCAAGGACTCGCACGCGCTGGACGAGTACCTGATGAAGGTGGCCCTGGACGGCGCCGTGGTTGAACCCGGCCAAGGCAAGCCTGCCATCAGCGGCGAAGCCCTGACCGAGCTGGCCCGTGCCTACGTGACCGCCAACAGCGTGGTCGAACGCCTGGGCAACTGGATGGACATCGAAGCTCTGCGCGCGATTGCCAACGGCCTGACCCTGAACCTCGACACCCTGGGCGACGCCGAAACCAGCGCTGCCGCATTGAAGGCCGCACTGCACAACGCCGAAGTCACCGCCGAGTTCGATGCCCGCACGGACAAGCACATCCTGCGCATCAGCCGCATCTTCCACGGCAACACCAAGTACAGCATCATCAATGCCGACTTCGTGCACGGTGCCGACTACGAAGCCCTGGCCAAGGCCGGCACCACCTTCAAGGGCCTGCTGACCGACGAAGCCGTGGTGCGCCGCGGTGAAGGCGACAAGGCCAAGGACTGCAAGGTGGCCGACTTCCGCGCCGCCATGGCCTGGTTGATCCAGCAAGCCGAAAACGCCGTGGGCCGCCAGCGCTACAAGGGGCTGGGCGAGATGAACCCCGAGCAGCTGTGGGAAACCACGATGGACCCCAATGTGCGCCGCCTGCTGCGTGTGCAGATTGAAGATGCGATCGAGGCGGACCGTGTGTTCACCATGCTGATGGGTGATGAGGTGGAACCGCGTCGTGACTTCATCGAGACGAATGCGCTCAGAGCGGCGAACATCGACGTCTAATAATCCAGCGTCGAGGACGCTGCCTCCGGGTACAGATTCGGAAACAACACCCCCAAGGTGTCCAGTGGAAAGCCAATTTTCACGGGGCCCTTGGGGGTGTTGCTTTGCAGGAGGCCATCGGCCAGCAACTGGGCCAGCACCTTGCGGCCCGTGCGTTCACCCAGGCCCGTCATCTGCACAAACTCGCCACGTGTGACCGGGCCCAGCGCCATCACGTGTTGCAGCGGCAAGATGGCTTCGCTGCGGTAATCCGTCTTGCCATGCTGATGCGCCCGGATCGTGATGAGCGCTGCCATGCGGGCCTTCAACTCATCCAGATCCAGCATGCGGGTCATGAAGTCGACCTGGTCCTTGCAGACGCTGATGAAGAACTCGCACCAGGCAATCAACATGCGCTCGCTGAGGTTGCCGCGCCCGTCGTAGTCCCCATGGCGTGGCATGTCGGCCTCTGACAAGTGTCGATAGTAGTCGTCACGCTGGCGGGCCAGACCTCGGTTGACTGACCAAAGGCTCGCCGTAAGGCCTCGCAACACAGCATGTGTATGCAGGCGGCAAGCACGCCCGTTGCCATCCAGGAAGGGGTGAACCCAGGCCAGGCGGTGATGGGCACAGGCTGCCACCACAAACAGCTGATCCAGGCCCCAGGGCTTGGCGTAGCGTTCATCCGCCCGCGCCAGAAACAGCGGCAAGCTGGCATGGCTGGGGGGCTGGTGCCTGTACACAGCCACATCCTGTGTGCGCAGTTGACCGGGCAGCACCTCTACACCCTGTTCGGTGCGGCGGTCTTCGGGTGAAAGCTGCTCGTACAAGGTCTGGTGGGCCAGCACCAGGCTGCTGCTGCGCAGGGCCTGCACTTCGTCGGTGATGCTGGCCTCCAGGGCCTGTTCAGCCTGGATGTGGGCAAGGGCCAGCCGCTGCCTTCTGGCGATATCGGGCTGCCCGGAGAAATCAGCCTTGAGCGCCCGCGCAATGTGAACCGGATGGGTGCTTTGGCCCTCGATGCGGTTCGAGTAGTAGGAGTTCATGGCCCGAACCAGATGACGCAACTCACTCAGCGCAGAGGCGTGCGCTGCAGATTGCAGCCGCAGCGAGGCTTCGATCACCGGCCTGGATTGACGGGCGAGTTCATCCAGTTGCCTGGCGGGCAACAAGGGCTCGAACTGGTGGGGCTGATCGTAGGCCGTGACAAGGGTGGGTTGAACAGACATTTTGCCGATTTATTTGCAGATCAATAATCGACAAAAAACCTTTTATTGTCAACAAGTTAATGTCATGAAAGAAGCTACAAATTGATTTGTATTGCCGATCAATTTGCCGGCCATCATGCCCATGACGCCTACCCGCTATCGTTTCGGGTAGCAAGCGCGGCTCCAAGGCTTGATGACGGCCACAACCGAAGCCGCCTGGCACTCATAAATCACCAGTGTCAGCATGTGCTGTCCGCCAACCTGTATCCAGGCGCCTGAAGACTTCCTGAAACGGATCATTTTGTCGATCGGCATCCAACTGATGTCGTGATGCCGCGCTACCCTATAAAAAAATTTGTACGGTAGCGGGGAGCATGGTCGGGTGATCATCTATCAGGCGACGAAGCGCGAGTTTCTGCATCACGCGTTGAGAGACGACATCGAGGATGTTGTCTCGCGTCATTACGTGCATGCCACTGGCCACCGTGTGGGCCCGGCCGAGGTGCGCGCCTGGACGTCTTCGCTCATGCACATGGCCAAGGTCTTGCATGACGACGAGATCCCCGACGATGCGGGCGTGGCCATCGAATACCAGGTGCCCCAAACGGCCAAGCGCATCGATTTCCTGATCACCGGCCTGGATGCCGAGCGCCAGCCCAAGGTGGTGATCGTCGAGCTCAAGCAATGGTCTGAAGCGCGTGTGAGCGAGAAGGACGGCATCATCTGGGCGCGCCGTGGTGGCCGTGCTGGCGAAACCGAAGGTGCGCACCCTTCTTACCAGGCCTGGTCTTACGCAGCCTTGCTGGCCGATTTCAACGCCACCGTGCAGGACGAAGCCCTGGCCCTGCAGCCTTGCGCCTACCTGCACAACTACCCGCGCCGCGATGGCGTGATCGACCACCCGAACTACGAACGCCATCTGGAGCGTGCCCCGCTGTTCGTCAAGTCTGAACGTTCGCGTCTGCAGGCCTTCATTCGCCAGCATGTGCGCCACGGTGATGAGCGCCAGCTGCTCTACCGCATCGAACATGGCCGCATCCGGCCTTCGAAGATGCTGGCTGATGCGGTGGTGGGCTTGCTGCAAGGGCAGAGCGAGTTCGTGCTGGTGGACGACCAGAAGCTGGTGTTCGAAAGCGTGCTGGCCGCCGAGGCGAGCACACCCGCAGGCCGCAAGCAGGTGGTGATCATTCAAGGTGGCCCGGGCACTGGCAAATCCGTGGTGGCCATCAACCTGCTTGCAGCGCTGCTGGGCAAGGAAAAGAACGTGCGTTATGTGTCCAAGAACGCGGCCCCGCGCGCCGTGTTCGAAGCCAAGCTCACGGGCACGTTCAAGAAGTCTCGCATCAGCAACCTGTTCAGTGGCTCGGGCGCCTTCACGGGCACGGAACGAGACAGCTTTGATGTGCTGATCGTGGACGAGGCGCACCGGCTCAACGAGAAGTCCGGCCTGTATGGCAACCTGGGTGCCAACCAGGTCAAGGAGCTGATCAACGCGGCCCGCTGCACCGTGTTTTTCGTGGACGACGACCAGCGCGTGACCCTGGCTGACATCGGCCACACAGGTGAGCTGCGCCGCTGGGCTGCCGAGCTGGGTGCCGATGTGATCGAGATGGAACTGGCCTCGCAGTTCCGGTGCAGCGGCAGCGATGGCTACCTCGCCTGGCTGGATGACACCCTGGCCATACGCCCTACGGCCAATACCGAGCTGGATGGCCTGGGGTATGACTTCCGCGTTGTCGACACACCATCGGAACTGCACAAGCTGATCGAAGCCCGTAATCAAGGCAACGACAAGCAGGCCAACAACAAGGCCCGTGTGGTGGCTGGCTACTGCTGGGGCTGGCCCAGCAAGGACGACCCACAGGCCGATGACATCGTCATCACGCAGCCAGATGGCCAACGCTACAGCCGCCAATGGAACCTCACCAAGGACGGCAGCCTGTGGATCATGGCGCCGGAGTCTGTGCAGCAAGTGGGCTGCATCCACACCTGCCAGGGCCTGGAGGTGGACTACGTGGGCGTGATCATCGGGCCGGACCTCATCTACCGCGATGGCCAGATCCAGACCAGGCCTGAAGCCCGCGCCCGATCAGACAAGAGCATCAAAGGCCTCAAGGCCATGATGAAGGCAGACAGGCAAGGTGCACAGGCCCTGGCCGACCGCATCATCAAGAACACCTACCGCACCTTGATGACGCGGGGCATGAAGGGCTGTTATGTGCATTGCTGTGACCCGGCCTTGGCCGAGTACCTGCGTTCACGGTTGGTGCAGCCTCAAGCCCATGCGGCGGATGAAGTCATTGCGGAAACAGTTGTACCCAAGGCCGAGCAGGCACCGAAGCCCACCGCCAAGGTGCTGCCATTGCGGCGCGTGAGCGAGCAGGAACGTGCGCAAGGCGTACCTGCGGTGCCGTTGATTGATTTGAAGTTTGCAGCCGGGCACTTCTCTGAATCACAGGCACTGGAAGAAGGCGCCAGCGAATGGCTTGAACTGCCAGACTGGATTGCGCCGCAGCCAGGTTTGTTTGTGGCCCAGGTGCTGGGTGAATCCATGAACAAGCGCATCCCCAATGGGGCGTGGTGCTTGTTCCGTGCCAACTCGCAAGGCACCCGCAACGGCAAGATCGTGGTGGTGCAGCACCGCAGCATCAGCGACCCGGAGACGGGGGGCAGTTACACCATCAAGCGGTATCGCAGCGAGAAGGTGGTGGATGCGGATGGTGGTTGGCAGCACACGCGCATTGAGTTGATGCCGGAGAGCGATCAGCCGCAGTTTGAATCGATCGCGATTGAAGACGGTGATGCCGATGACCTGGCCGTGGTGGCTGAGTGGTTGATGGTGCTGGAGTAAGCAAGCATGGCTGTCGCGCTGAACAAATTGAGCCGTTGGGCTGTTGAGGCCGCAATGGACGAGTTCGTTCGAGTTGGACGAGAAGCGTTCCTGCAGAAGTACCACTTTGGCCCCGCGAGAGAGTTCTTTGTCATTCACCCTAGCACCGGGCTGCCATGCGATTCAAAAGCGGTTGTGGGTGCGGCTTACGGCCTTCAATTTACCGAGCATGGCCCTTTGCGCCCTCAAGACTTTTCGGGTGGGCAGGCCACGGTGGTCAAAGTCTTGAAGGGCTTGGGGTTTGAGTTGTCGGACGCCGAAACCACCAACGCGTCCAACAAAGAGCGAGCCTGGACACGCCATGAAAACGAACTCATCGTGGCGGACTATCTGGAGATGTTGCTCAAGGAGCTCGCTGGCCAGAAGTACAACAAGGCTGACAGAGCGCGTGCCTTGATGCCCTTGCTCAATGATCGAAGCAAAGGCTCTATCGAGTTCAAGCGGGCCAACATCAGTGCGGTGATGATCGAGTTGGGCTTTCCCTCATTGCAAGGCTATAAGCCCAGAGCGAACTTTCAGCGAGATGGCCTGGTGAACGTGGTGGCTGAGCAAGTGGAACACCTGCCCATGCTGGACAAGGCCGCAGAGCTGGCTGTGGACCGGCCTGCTGACGTGCCTGAATCCGTGGCTTACCAGGGTGTTCGTTCAGAACCGCCAAGGCGTGAGCACCGCGCAGATGAGCCTCGACCAACGTATGTCAGACGCGGCATCAAGCGAGACTACTTTGAACGCGAGGCCCGCAATCGCTCGCTCGGCTCGGCAGGCGAACGGTTCATCGTCCAGTACGAGCAATGGCGATTGGCTCAGCTTGGTGTGGGGCAACTTGCCGACCGGGTGGAGCATGTTGCAGCAACTAAGGGCGATGGCTTGGGGTATGACGTGTTGTCTTTTGAGACTGATGGGCGTGAGCGTTTCATCGAGGTCAAGACCACCGCCCATGATGCAGCTACGCCCTTCTTTGTTTCTGTGAACGAAGTGGAGTTTGCTCGGGAACGTGCGGAACAGTTCCGGCTATGCAGGCTCTATCACTTCCGCACTGCCCCTAAGTTTTTTGAGTTGAGCGGGGCCATCGAACAACATTGCCATTTGGATCCATCGACCTTCAAAGCCAGTTTTTGAAGCCCTCACAGATGGGACGCAAAGGCAAGACGAAAGGACTGCAGCAATGGGACGCAAAAGACGCGGCACTGCATTGGACGACATGTTGGACATTGCGTCGCGTCTACCTTGGTGGTTGGGTGTCGTCTTGGCGCTTGTCAGCTACGCGGCCTTGAGTTGGGTCGCCGGGCAACCTGCTGCTGCGCAAGACGCCTCTCCTGGGCATGTGCACACGCTCGTTGTGGCGACGTTGGTCAAGACCTTCGCTCAAATTGGTCAGTATCTTTTGCCGGCCGTTTTCCTGATTGGCGCGTTTGTCTCGCTGATTCGCAGCAAGAAAAATGAGCACTTGATCACCACTGCGACGGGGCATGATGGGGCTCGGGCCATTGCGGGCATGAGCTGGCGAGAGTTTGAATTGCTGATCGCCGAGGCGTTTCGTCGCCGTGGCTTCAATGTGCAGGACCGGGGAGGACAAGGGCCGGACGGCGGCGTTGATCTTGTGCTGGCCAAAGGCTCTGAACGGCATCTGGTGCAATGCAAACAATGGCGTGCCACGAAAGTCGGTGTGGCGGTCGTGCGTGAGCTCTATGGCGTCATGTCAGCAGAAGGTGCAGCAGGTGGTTTTGTGGTGACCAGTGGCGCCTTCACACCAGACGCTGTTGAATTTGCGCGGGGGCGCAACATTCAACTGCTGGATGGCACTCAGCTTATCCAGTTGTTGGAAACGGGGAAACAAGCGCCTGCATCAACAAGACCAGCGCCAGCCCCGATCAAGCGAGATGAGCAAAACCGCCTCGTGCCCACCTGCCCCAAGTGTCACGCGGAGATGAAACTGAGACAAGCGCGCAAAGGGCCCCAAGCTGGCAATCAATTCTGGGGATGTACGCGCTTTCCAGATTGCCGTGGCACCTTGCCGTTTGAGCAGCATTAACGGCGTGTGCCTGGCCGCGTCTCCAGCCTCCCCTCACGGACTGCTGATCAACTCCGTGGTGTTGCGATTGTTCCCCTGCCCCCCAAACGCCAGGCAACAGGCGCGTGGTCATGCATGAAGTCCATCGACCAGACCTGATTTTTCTTTCGCCCATTCAGCTGAAGAAAAAATGGCCAACTTGTAGCCTTCTGAAGAAAAGGTGGCTCTGCTGAAGATTTTTCCGCTGAAGGCGGCTTGAATCGCTGTGACTGAAGGTCTTGTTTGCCCTGTTCTGAAGAAAAAGTCGTCCAAACAGGTAAAACTGAAGATAATTCCTGTTCGCTGAGGATTTTTCTGCCAAAAGGGCCTTTCTGAAATGAATGTGATTGGCTACGCCTGGATCCAGCATCACGTGGGCGCCCCCGACTTCCTGGGGCCCCAACAGGCGCGTCTGGCCCCAGTCAGCCGCATGGAGCGCCTGCCAGAAGGCGCGCTGCTGGTGCCACACAAGCTGGTACCAGCGCCAGACCTGCTGCAGCACGCCTTGTTTGCCATCAAGCACGAAGGCGTCCGCCTGAACCTGCTGACTGCTGCCTTGCGGCGCATCGCGCCTGCGCAGTTGGTCGAGGCCTTCAGGGCGGCGCCCAACGGCGTGTACGTGCGCAAGCTGTGCCACCTGTGGGAGGCTCTGCACCAGCAGCGTTTGCCTCAGTTGGGTGATCCGGGCGTCACGGCCCGCTATGTGCCCTTGTTCGACCCTGCCGATCACGTCGTGGGCGAGGGGCATCGTGATGCCCGATGGCGCGTGATCTTCAACGGCCTGGGCGACATGACTTTCTGCCCCGAGGTGCGCAGGACACCCGCGCTGATGGCGCTGATCGAGCGAGACATCCTGGGGCAGGCTCAGGCGTTTGCGGCTTCGGTGGGTGACGCCATGCTGGAGCGTGCCTTGAACTGGGCATACCTGAGCGAAACCGAAGGCTCGTTCGCCATCGAAGGCGAGGCGCCGACTCACGACAAGGCCACCTTGTTTGCTGCGCTGCTGCGCCGCGCCCATGAGCCGCGCCCGCTGACCGAAGAGCTGTTGGTGGAGCTGCAGAACGCGGCCATCTCCAACCCGTTTGACAAGGCCGTCCAGTTCCGCACCGAACAAAACCGATTGCAGCGGGACGTGCCTGGCCCGACGGGGGTGACCTACGTGCCCCCGGCACCTGAGCTGGCCGTTCAGCTGATGAACGGCCTCATGAGGCTGGCCAACCAGCGATCAGACCATGTGGATGCCCTGGTGCATGCCGCCGTGGTGTCGTTTGCGTTCGTGTTCATCCACCCTTTCATGGATGGCAACGGGCGCTTGTCGCGCTACCTGATCCACCATTGCCTGGGGCAATCGGGCCGCTTGCCGCCGCAGTTCTTGTTGCCCATCTCGGTGGCCATGAAGCGCCACGAGGCCGAGTACCTCAAGGCGCTGACGGCCTTCAGCAAACCCGCAAGGCAGCTGTGCCATGTGACCTGGGCTGGCGACGAGCACTACCGCTACGACTGGGCGGCAGAGGCCGACACCTGGTTCCGCCACATGGACCTGACCGAGGCGGCGACTTTCACCCTGGCCATGGCCCAAGCCTCACTGGACACGCACATGCGCCAGGAGGTCGCCTTCCTGGGTTTGTTCGACCGGGTCAAGCGCCACATCAACGAGCGCCATGATTTGCGCGGCAGTGACCTTGCCAACCTGATCGTGACCATTTTCCAGAACGGCGGCACGTTGTCCAACAACCGGCGCAAGCGCTATGCCGACCGCGTGCAGGCGCATGTGCTGGATGCGATTGAAGAGGCCGTCAGCCGGGCCATGCAAGGCCAGCCGCTGGACGACGCGAACGACGAACCCGAAGAACATTGAGCGATCAGTGCCCCTCACTGATCCGTGATCAACTCCGTCACGTTCCGATAGTTCCCCTGCCCCCCAAACGCCAGCCCGCTGACCTTGGTCTTGCCAAACAACCTGGCCAGCAGGCTGCCTGGTGCAAAGGTCGCGGTGCCAATCGAGAAGCCGCCTTCTGTGGAGCCATCGATCACGTTGACCGTGTGCACGGTGCCTGCTGGCGTCTCGACGTATTGGTCGGTCACTTTCTTGCCAATGTTGATCTTGAGCGTGAGGTCGTCGCCACTCATGCTGTAGCCGCCGTCATAGTCCACTTGCGCGCGTTGCTTGCGGATGAGGCCGGTGGTGGGCGGGTCGAACGCGATGTTCACCACGCCACCGGGGTAGCCTGCCGCGACCTTGGGGGCAGACTGCTGGGCGTCGTTGTCCAGCAGCCAGAGCATGTACAGGTTGGGGCCGCCCAGCGGGAAGGCGGCTTTGCCTTTGGCCGTGGGCAGCATGATCCCCACTTCGGCGATCTTGAAGGCGCCGGTGCTCACCTCGCCAACCGTGCCGCTTTCGCACGTGGCCAGCTCCACCAGACCGTAGACGGTCTTGGGCAGCGTGTACTTGGCTGGCACCAGGCTGCGCGCCACTGCGGCGTCCACCGGTGCGACCACGGCGAAGTCACGGCAGTTGGTGCCCGTGCTTTCAAACAAGGTGGTGGTGCCGGCCATGGCACCCATGTGCGCCGCAGCCAGCAGGCCAAGGCCGATCGTGTTCTTCATCAGGGTTCTCCAATCAAAACGCAGCGTCTTTAAAAAACACTGTTATTTGATGAGGAATGAACGCCCTGCGGTTTGGGCACTTACCCTGGTGCACCCGCGCTTGTGGGGGGATGACGTGGGTGGGCGCTGCCATGTCGATCAGTGCTATCGTCAAACGCCATTCAGGCGCCACGAGCGCAGACGCGATGGGAGCATCATGATCATTTCATCCTCGGCCGATTACCGGGAAGCCGCACGCAGGCGTCTGCCGCCTTTCCTGTTCCATTACATCGATGGCGGTGCCTACGCCGAGCAGACGCTGCGTCGCAATGTCGAGGACTTGGCCGGTGTGGCGCTGCGCCAGCGCGTGCTCAAGGACATGAGCCAGCTGGACACCAGCATCGAGTTGTTCGGCGAGAAGCTGGCCCTGCCCGTGGCCTTGTCGCCTGTCGGGCTCACCGGCATGTACGCGCGCCGTGGCGAGGTGCAGGCCGCACGTGCCGCTGACGCGCGGGGCATCCCATTCACGATGTCGAGCGTGTCGGTCTGCCCCATTGAGGAAGTGGCGCCCAAGCTGAGCCGCCCGATGTGGTTCCAGCTGTATGTGCTCAAGGACCGTGGCTTCATGCAGAACGCGCTGGAGCGCGCGCAGGCGGCCTGTTGTTCCACGCTGGTCTTCACGGTGGACATGCCGGTGCCGGGTGCACGCTACCGTGATGCGCACTCGGGCATGAGCGGCCCTTATGCCGAGCTGCGCCGCTACGCGCAGGCCGTGACGCACCCGCGCTGGGCCTGGGATGTGGGCCTGTGGGGGCGCCCGCATGACCTGGGCAATGTCTCGACCTATCTGGGCAAGGCCACCGGCCTGGCGGACTACATGGGCTACCTCGGGGCCAACTTCGACCCGTCCATTTCCTGGAAGGACCTGGAGTGGATCCGGGCCTTCTGGAAGGGGCCGATGGTCATCAAGGGCATCCTGGATCCGGAGGACGCAAAGGACGCCGTGCGCTTTGGTGCCGATGGCATCGTGGTGTCCAACCATGGTGGTCGCCAGCTCGATGGCGTGCTGTCGTCGGCCCGTGCGCTGCCGCCGATCGCCGATGCTGTGAAGGGCCAGATCAAGATTCTGGTCGACTCGGGCATCCGCAATGGGCTGGATGTGGTGCGTGCCATCGCACTGGGCGCCGACGCGGCCATGATCGGCCGAGCCTACATCTATGCCCTGGCCGCCGCCGGTGAGGCCGGTGTGTCGCACCTGCTGGAGCTGCTGGAAAAGGAGATGCGCGTGGCCATGACCTTGACCAGCGTGGCCCGTGTGGCGGACATCACGGGTGACTTGCTGGTGCGTGAACGGGGCAACGGGGCCGATTAAGCGCGGCTCGCCGCAGGCCCCTCAGGCCAGGCCGTCAACACCTCACAGCCTTGCGCCGTCACCGCGACCATGTGCTCCCATTGCGCTGACAGCGAGTTGTCCTTCGTCACCACGGTCCAGCCGTCGGCCAGTTGCCGGGTCTCAGGCCGGCCCGCATTGAGCATGGGCTCGATGGTGAAGACCATGCCCTCTTCCAGCCTGAGCCCTTGTCCGCGCCGGCCGTAGTGCAGCACCTGCGGCTCGTCGTGGTAGACCTGCCCGATGCCGTGGCCGCAGTATTCACGCACGACACTGAACTGCGCGCGCTGTGCAACCGACTGGATGGCATGGCCCACGTCGCCCAGCGTGGCGCCCGGCCGGACTTGCGCGATGCCGGCCATCAGCGCTTCGTAGGTGGTCTCCACCAGGCGCCGCGCCAGGGGCTTGGGCTCGCCGACAAAGTACATGCGGCTGGTGTCGCCATACCAGCCATCCTTGATGACGGCCACGTCGATGTTGACGATGTCGCCGTGCTTCAAGATCGTGCTGCGTGAAGGGATGCCGTGGCACACCACCTGGTTGACCGAGGTGAGGATGGTCTTGGGGTAGCCGAGGTAGCCCACATTGGCCGGCGTGGCGCCCTGGATGTGGACGATGTGCTCGTGGCAAAGCTGGTCCAGCGTGTCGGTGCTGACGCTGGGCACCACATGGGGCGCGATCATGCGCAGCACCTCGGCGGCCAGCTGGCCGGCCTGGCGCGCCATGGCGAGGCCTTCGGCGCCATGGATGGGCACACCGTGCGCCATCAGTGTTTGCCTTTGGGCGCAGACGCTGCGCGTGGCTTGCCTTGCGGGGCGTTGATTGCACCCACAAGATCCAGGCCGCCGGCCAGCTCGGCCTGGACCAGCAACCGGCAGATCTCCCGGTGATCCAGATCCGGGTGCATCTCGGCCAGCATGCCGACTTTCATCCAGTGTTCTGCTTGCGCGTTGATGGAGCGGCCCAGCGCGTTGCCCGCCACGCGGAGGTTCTCGTGCATGGACTCTGAGATTTTGACGATGCCCATCGGCTGGCTCCAGTTGAATATATGAAGTATATACACTTCATATATCCCCATCAAACCAGGGTCTGCAGCGCCGCGTCGATGCGTTGCAAGGCCTGCAATCCGCCCAAGGCCAATCCCACGTCATCGCGGCTCGGCACCTGTGCCTCATCCACATTGATGCGCACCAGCCTGGCGCCCGCATAGATCAGCATCTGGTGGCTGAAGTTGCGCACCGAAGGCACGGCCGTGCCCGCGCCGATTTCGATCACCACGGGCTTGCGCACCAGGGCCAGCCAGCGCTCCAGCTTGAGGGATTGCGCCTCGCTGCGCGCGGGCAGCCACAAGGGGTCACCGAACATGAGGATGTTGGGCCGCGCCAGGCCGCCGCAATGCGGGCAGGTCGGCATGGCATTGCGCAGCACGCCTTGGGCCTCATCCACATCGGGCACGAAGTCGTCTGCCGGCCAGATGTCCTGCGTGCAGGTGTTGAAGCATTGCAGGTGTTGGATGGAGCCGTGGCATTCGTACACGCGCTCGGGATCGAAGCCGGCTTTCTGGAACTGGCCGTCCACATTGCTGGTGAACACGGTGGCGCCGGCGTTCATGCCTTTGGCCCAGCGTTGCAGGATGCCGAAACCGGCATGCGGCTGGGTGGCGCGGTAGAGCGCCATGCGGTGGCCGTAGAAGCCCCAGGCCAGCTCGGGCGTGCGGCCGAAGGCGCGTGGGTTGGCCACGTCC
Organism: Aquabacterium sp. NJ1; assembly: GCF_000768065.1. Taxonomy (NCBI): domain Bacteria; kingdom Pseudomonadati; phylum Pseudomonadota; class Betaproteobacteria; order Burkholderiales; family Sphaerotilaceae; genus Aquabacterium; species Aquabacterium sp. NJ1. Next base: position 2,610,716 of record NZ_JRKM01000001.1, read on the forward strand.
ATGAAGCCCAGGCCGGCACGGCCTAGCGCGGGGTAGGCCTGCCAGAAGCCCTCCGGGCCGCGGAAATCGGGCAGGCCGGAATCGACGCCCATGCCGGCACCCGCGGCGACGATCAGGCCATCGGCCTGGTCGATGATCTCGGCGGCGTGGTGCAGTTGGGCGCGCAGCGTGTCAGGCAGGCTTTCTGGCGTGTCGTTGTGGGAGGGCATGTCAGCGTGGGCAGCAAACCGGATGTCGAAAGTCTGACACGGGCGTGCCAAAAATACTCGGCATCCTTGTTTCCGGGCTTGATGCGTTCCGCGCCTGACCGGATATCTCTGTCACACAGAGGCGACATCCACCCTGTTTGAGTGAAAGCGAGGTGGGCGCCGTTGACTTCAAGCGCGGTTTTGGGGAGCATCGAGCCCTCGTTTTTACCAATAAACCCGATCTGTTCGGGGCAACTATTCAAGGGAGTCGTCATGGCATTCGCCCGTCGCGCCACTGCGCTTGTTTTTCTGATCGGCATTGGCCAGGCTCAGGCCAGCGTCATCAACCTGAACCCTTATTACGCGAACGACAACAGCATCAGTGCGCCCAGTGGCGTGTCGCAGCTGATCTCTGCGTCGAATGGCAGCAACCTGATTGCCATGACGAGCAACAACATCAGCGTCACGAATGTCGCTGGTGGCTCGGTGTTGGACGAAGCGGCTTTCAAGCGTTTCACGAGCATGTCCCTGTCGCCCAGCGGCAACTACCTGTACGCAGCGGATTTTGGTGGCGAGGTCATCGGCTATGGCTCGCCTTCGTCGCAAAGCTATGTGCATCAGTACAACCTCACCACGGGTCAATGGAACGCGGAGTTGTCACCCATTGCCTATCAGATTCAGGCGACCGGCGACAGCAACTTCATCCTGAGCACATCTGATCAATGGATCACCTTGTCCACCAATACGTGGACGAATGCACTGGGCACGTCCCAGCAAGGCAGCGTGTCCTGGAGCGTGTACGCGGGCAACATCGTCTATGACGCCAACACCCAGCGGCTGATTCATGGCAACTCGGGCATCTCTTCCCAGGAGTTGACGGCCTTCCACCTGGTCAATGGCAAGCTGGTGCAACAGGAGACCTCGGGCACTTACGGCACCGCACAGGGCTATGGCGGCACCTTGGCCTTGTCCAACGATGGCAGCAGCATCTATTACGGCAACCTGAAGGTGGATGCGCTGGATGTGTCGCACAACCTGATGGTGTTCCCTGAGCAGATCTACGCTGCGAACGCCAAGTATGCGTTTGGCAATGGCTCGTATTACGACGCCAAGACGGGGGTGCTGCTGGGCAAGCTGGGCTTCAACTCCACCGTGTACGCCATGGATGGCAGCGGCGACAGCTTCTGGGCTTACGACGGTACAGCGGGCTTGTTTCGCCACTTCGTCTCCAGCGTGCCGGAGACATCGACCTACGCCATGATGGGCCTGGGTTTGATCGCCATGGGGCTGGTGCGTCGCAAGGCCTCACGGCCTCAGCAGGCTGACAGCACGAGCGTCTGAATCAAGTAATACCAGGGAGATATCCATGCGTCCATTCATCCATGTGGCGACCGCCACGGCATGGGCTTGCGCCGCCGTGGCCGGTTCGGCTCAAGCCTCGACCATCAACCTGAACCCGTTCTATGTGAACGATCAGGCGATCGATGCGCCGACCAAGGCCGTGCAACTGATCTATGCGCCCAATACCAACACGCTCATCGAGCGCAACAGCGGCAGCGCCATTGCGACCATCGATGTGGGGTCGGGGCAGGTCACCAAGACCTTTTCCACGACGAGGTACACGGACATCTCGTTGAGCCCCAGCGGCAACTACGTGTTCGCGTCGGACTACGGCGGTGAAAACATCGGCTATGGCACGGCCTCGACGCAGAGCTACGTGACCAGGCTGGACCTGCAGGCCCGCACGGCCGCGACAGAGGCCACGCCCATTGCAGGCAATGTGGAGGCCATCTCCGACAGCACTTTTGCCTTGAAGTCATCCGATCAATGGGTGACCTTCACGCTCAATGCGTGGTCGGGTACGCAGCAGTCCACCCAGCTCAATGTTTCGAATGGCTATTTCAGCGGCTATTACGCGTCGGTTTATTACGGCGACTTTGTCTACGACGCCAGGACGCAGCGCCTGATCCATGGCAACTCGGGCCTGTCGTCGCAAGAGTTGCAGGCCTTCTCGGTCCAGAACAATAACTTTGTGAGGCAAGAGGGCTCGGGCATGTACGGCTCGGCTTCAGGTTATGGCGGCACCGTGGCGCTGGCAACCGATGGGCAGACGCTCTACTACGGCAGCCTGCAAGTCGATGCCTTGAACGTGTCGCACAACCTGTTGGTGTTTCCCGAACTGATCTATGCCGCCAACAGCAAGTACGCGTTCGGCAACGGCGCCTACTACGATGCCAAGACCGGTGTGCTGTTGGGCAAATTGGGGTTCGATACGACCGTCTATGCCCTGGATCCCAATAGCGACAGCTTCTGGGCTTACGACGGGTCGAGCAACCAGTTTCTGCACTTCAGTTCGGCGGTGCCCGAGGCCTCGACCTTCAGCTTGATGGCGCTGGGGCTGTTTGGCCTGGTGTGGGCGCATCGCCGTCGTCAACAGTGAGATCGAGCGGGCGCTGAATCTCACTTGCCCAGCGGCAGCACCGGCTGGGTTTCCGATTCAGACACCAGCACCGTCAGCAGGTTGGTCACCAGGGTCACGCGGGCTTCGTCCTTGAAGGGGCCGATGCCCGCGTGCTCGATCTCGTCCAGCGCGTCCTTGACCATGCCCACGGCGCCCGCGACGATGAGCTTGCGGGCCGCGACCACCGCGGCGGCTTGTTGCTTGCGCAGCATGGCCATGGCGATCTCGGGCGCGTAGGCCAGGTGCGTGATCTTGGCGGAGTGGATGTCGATGCCGGCCACGGCCACGTGTTCTTCCACCTTGAGCATCAGCTCCTGCGCCACGCCTTCGAGGTCACCCCGCAGCGTCTTGGCGCTGTCGCCATCGTCGGTGGAGTGGTCGTACACGCGGCCGGACACCACTTCGCGGATGGCGGATTCGCAGGCCATCTGGATGAAGGTGGCGTAGTCATTGACCGAGAACACGGCCTTGGCGGTGTCCCGGATGAGCCAGGAGATCACCGCCCCCACTTCAACCGGGTTGCCGTTCTTGTCGTTGACCTTGATGGTCTCGGTGGTGAAGTTGTTGATGCGCAGGGACACTTCGCGGCGCGAGGCCAGCGGGTTGCACCAGTAGAAGCCATCGTCGGTGATGCTGCCGGCGTACTTGCCGAAGAAGGTGAGCACCGTGGCCATGTTGGGCGCGATGATCACGAAGCCTTTGGTCACGAGCAGCAGCGCCCCGATCACGAAGAAGCTGGTCAAGGGCGGGTGACCCTCGTGCAGCCCGTCCAGCACCTGTGAGCCGGTGAAGGCCGCCACGGCCAGCCAGATCAGCAAGGCCAGCCAGCCGTTGAGTTGAAAGGCAGAAAACTGCTCGAGCGGGTTGCTCTCGCGTGGTGTGGGCTTGGCCATGGTGCGGCTCCCTTCAGGGGTGATGCACCATTCTCGCTCGACAGCGGGTCAAAGGCGTGTGACAAAGGCTTTGAGCCGCTGCAGGCCTTCTTCCAGATCCGCCTTGGAGGCCGCGTACGACAACCTCACATGGGTCGTGGCGCTGCACACGCCGAAGTCATGCCCTGGTGTCAAGGCCACATGGGCTTCTTGCAAGGCCCGCTCGCAAAAGCGCATCGCATCCAGCCCGGTGGTGCTGACGTCGATGTAGACGTAGAAGGCGCCGTCGGGCGGCACCGGCACGCGCAGGCCGATGTCGGCCAGGCCTTGCAGCACGAGCGCGCGACGCTCGGCAAACTCTTGCTTGCGGGCTTCACACACGGCGATGGATTCGGGCGTGAAGCAGGCCAGCGCGGCCATCTGTGCCGGGGTAGAGGCGCAGATGTAGTAGTTCTGCGCGAGGCGCTCCATCACGGGCACCAGGTCTTGCGGCACCACGGCCCAGCCCAGGCGCCAGCCGGTGATCGGTATTGGCGGGTTGCCTATGTATGGACACATGTTTACCTGGGAGCGGCATCGTACGGACAACGTTCATTTGTCCAGGCCACTCCTACCCAAACTGGACAGTTCATCGTGCTTGTGTCCAGTCATCTAAAAGGCGGATCTGATCTGCCGCGGACATCGTTGGTGGCACATGGTGGTGCTATTGCGCCTTCACGATCAAAAGTTCTCAACATGTTTCAGCAACAGCGAACCTCTATGTAGATGCATTAAGACGATGTCAATGAACGCATAACAAGTGGACAGTTGGGGCGGTGGAGTTGAGCGCTACTTAACCCGTTTCTGCATTCGCCGATTGCGTTCAGCATCCGCATCAAATGCCGCTTCAAGCTTAAGCAGGAACTCAACGGGGGAGACACCCAGGCCTTTAAGCCAAGCGCGAAGTTCCAATAGGTCCAACCGACGGACCCCACGCTCAACCTTGCTTATGTCGCTTTGAGGCAAGCCAATTCGTTCCGATAGTTCCACTTGGGTGACTTGTTGGTCCCTGCGTGTCTGTCGCAACAAGGTTAGAAAGCGCGCAAATTGTTCTGGAGTGTGGAGAGACTTTTGCATAGAGCACCAAAGTGCTCGCAGCATTAATTCGAACTTAGAATATGCGAAATTGAACTATTTTTGAGTTGTTGCATGTTCATGACGTACCCCGAGATGGAGCATCCCATACCGCTGTCACTGCTTCCGCCTGGAGCCAAGGTTTGGAGGGCTGTAGAGCTCTCACTGAGGTTGCCCTGGTTTCTTGCTGTTGTAGAAGACCCTGTGGAAGAGGTGTTTCGAGACCTGCTGCTATCAAGCGAGATGGACGTGGCTCAGTTGATTGAAGAGAGCCCCGAAGCAATCAAACAACTCGAGGTTGTTTCGCCAGAGTACGCGGACTCCCGATGGAGCATGCGCAGGGTGAAGAGCATCTGGAAAATTGTGGAGCCATCAGGCTTCACGCAATGGATCTATGGTCATGACGATGGCACAAAGAGCTATTGCCCGCCGTGCTCGGAAGAGTTCAAGCAGTCCTTCGGCTCAGCGAAGCACGTGCTTGATCTTGAATAGGTGCATCCCATGGCAGTTGCTGGGCACCGATATAGTCGTGACAACAACAACAGAACAGAGCGCGCATCCGTAAGCGTTCGGGATGCGTCTCGTGTGGATTGCCGTATTTCAAGCGGTCGAAGTTGCGGCTGCGTGTGGACAGGCGTGAATGTAGATTCACGTTAGCAGATCACACTATGAGCATCGTCTGGGAAAAAGCCATACGGCACATTGATCGCGCTGTAAGGCCAACACTGCTACGTCGGATACGGTCGGTGTTGCTGAAAGCTGAGGTGAAACGAAAGCGCAACAAGCCAAGTGGGAGTCTGCCGGCCAGCTTGGTCTTTTCTAAGCTACGACTTCGGATTCAATCACGATCAGGACAGAACGTAGATCCGCTCGCAATACAACGGCTTGATATGCAGCAGCGCCGCTATCGGCTCAATGAGTGCAAGCGAGAGCGACAAGCCTCCGCTTCTCGTCGCCCCAGATCGGCAAGAGCTAAAGCCAAGATTTACCTGTGGCGCACTCGCCAACAATGGCTTGAGAGATCTCCGGATTGGCCAATCCGTTCCGAATGCACAGTCTGCATTGACTCGTGCATCACTCGACAAAAACGAACGGCCGCATACAAGGCGAGTCAGTATCTCTACGTCTTTGAATTAAACCAAACATGCGATAGCTAGGGCAATTTCTGAAAGGCAAGCGTAGCCGATACGGTGTCGACAACACAGATGCCTCGGTGAACTCGTTGTAACGGCTTGGTGTTCAAGCCAGGCCTGAATAAGCCGCTGCCGCCTCCCCCAAAGTGGCCCAAGCTTTCGTCATCGTCCGTGTACTCATTTCCTTTGCCGGAAACAGCACAGACCAACACGTTGGCATCGCATCCTGTGGCCCATGTCTGCAGGGGTAACTGCCAATACTCTTCGAAGAAGCGGGCCCCATACGTGCAAACAACGATGGGAACATCTGGACCCGCCCCAGCCTTAATCGCCTCGTACATCATCCTGGTCCCCGTTGGAGACGGATTGTCAGATGCATCAGCGCAGATAAGCGGCACGCAGCGGCCCCGGCTCCATACGAACAGTTTGGTCTGGGTGCCTGGGACATACTCCTCCTCGTGCCAGAGAATCCTCTTGTAATAGTGATCAACGACTTTGCCCTGCTCACATAAGAACACGGCGTTCCTGAGCTTGCCATCTACAACTACCGAGCCGCCAGCGATGAAAGGTACATCGGGGCACGATGCACTGATCATCTCCAGTTCGCGTACTGCTAACTTGTTTGGCGTCTTCTCATCGAAAGGCAAATATTCGGGGAAGACGACCAGATCAATGTCGGACGCACTCATTAGTACTTTCTGGATCCCCGATAGAGACCACAATGGATCGTGTACGTTGAGTTGAACCAGAGCTACTCGCATGGAGAAATTCTCACTTCCTAGGGACTACACCGCTCACTAGCGAACGATGCAGGCGGAACACCGTTCGTCGATAGACAGCAAGGTCTTCAATCGCAACCTTGTGATTGCTTGGGCGCTTCCACCGAGGTGAGTTGAATTCTCGATAGTCGGCCCCGCACTCCAGCAAACGGGCGGAGCACGCGACCCATGCGTGCTTCTCGTCCGCTTCGACGATCGCAAACCAATGCTCCGGATTGCACATCGCCAAGACAGTGTCACCGTCCGCAATCTGGGACAGTCTCCGGCGGTCTACGCCCGAAACGATCTCTACGCTCACGTCTCGGCAAATGGCCGAGACAAACGATTCCGCAACGGGAAGCAGTGTGCTGAAATCATCCTCGAATGCCGCGGTGCCAACATCGAATCGCAGAAAGACCTCTGGCTTGGGCACCTGTTGAATAGCACCGGGCCAGCGGTCCTTGAGGTTGGCTCCTGTCAAAGCGACAACCGCATTCGCCAAGGTGTAAAGAAAGCAGGCTCCGTCAAGGTCTCCTTGGCTGAACAACTTACGCTGAGTCATATCTCATTGGTTAATTTGGATTTGATGCACCATCACCTGAAGCGCTTCAAGTGCATTTTCCAGTCACTCGTGACCAGCCGGAATCGACCCACAGCAGTCGGTAGCAGCACCGAATAGGTTGAGCGAAACCTGACATTCGATGCACGCACTTGCAGACAGTTGCTCAAGGAAGCAGGCCGTCATGGAGCGACATTGGATTCGAATCCTGGGCATTAGCCGCGTGTAGGGCCGGGTCCTAGAACGACGCATCAGTCAAAAAGCGCCGAAACAGCTTGCGCCACCTTCGCATAGAGCCCCCGCCCACGCGACCAGAGGTTGAAGCTCCCATTCGTCTTGGGGTACGGCCTTATGAAGCGGGCATTTCGATATTGAAGACTAGTCGGTCAGCTCGGGGCTCGCCGCTTTCTGCATCAAAGGAGATTTTAAAGATCAGCTGACTTTTTTGATCTGATAAAAGGTGCAGAACAACAGGTTCGAACTTCGAGTGTGTCCATTGAAGCGGTTTTCCGACTTCATATTGAAGATCGGCAAGTGCACCGCAGAGCAAGTCCGGTACGCGCAAAGCGTCGTCGTACCAGAGGCTACCGCTCTCCTCAGGAACCGCAAAATCGAGGCGAGACGCACTAGAATCCAGCCCCCCTTGCACGCACAGCACATGATGGAGGGTGTGCGCAAAATGATGAAATAGAGAGCCTGAAGACTTCCCTGTAAGAAATCCAAGCATTGAGTCTCGATCGGTTGCCCAGACCAGTGACGACCCAGTAAGCTGTCGATGAAAAGAGTATGCTAGGTACGCCACGAGGTTCGAGACAATGACAAGATCTCGCACCACTCGCATGTTCGCGCGACGCTCTTTCAAAGCTTCCAGGAGGACTTTAAAGTCTTGTGAAAGGGCAGCGTAATCTTGTTCGCCGTCGCGCGGTTGCCACCTATCCACCATCTGATGGATCATCCCAAGATCCGACACGAGACCTCCGCGCTCGGACGCTGATAGCCGCCTGTTGCGCCCGAGGAGTACCGATACGCTAAACGTTGGGTAGCTCTTTATCAAGTCAATAAATTCGGGCCGAACCTGCTTGACTTTCTTGATGTCCTTTGGGGCGACAGATTTGAATCTCTCAAACAATTTCTGGATGTCTTCTTTAACGGGAATGAACGAAAAACTCGCGACGTCGGAGTTTTTCGTTCGATCGTTGAAGGCATAGTCAGATAACAGAAGCCAATTTCTCGCTTGCGTGTTGCTCTTCAAGAACTGCTCAAAAATGGATGCGCCGCTTTGAGCAAATGAGGCATCAAAGTGCCGAAGGAACGGGTGCAGAGCGATACCACCAGTACATTCCGTCCCTGGTTGAAATGTATCCGACTGGAAGTGGAACCCTAGTGTTTGTGTTTGCATACGCAATGATCAGCTTTGCGAGCCCCGTTTTCGACGGTTTCACGCAATGAATAGTCGCTAAAACGAAGAGCGCTAAGCAACTAAGCCAGCTACTTAGATGTGGCAGATCGATACGTCAAAGCGGTCGAGCGAACATAGTGGCTGTATTACTCGCCGCCAGCTGGCCTCCACTCGATGTCGCCGAACTCATACGCGTACACCTTCTTTGCGAATTCAAGGTTGCCCTGGACGCGGTAGTTGCTGTGATAGACACCGGAAAAAACGACAGCGGAGTTGATGTGGTCAAAGGTAGCGTCTCGCCGAATCCTGGCAACTAACTGATCGCCTCTAAAGCCGTTTTCTATCAGTCGTCCATGCGGTTGAAACTCACCCATTGATCCACTACGCTGAGGCATTGGACATGACTTCTGCGTATCGCCGTCAAGGAAGTGGTGCAGGGAAAAGACGTCCATGCACATTGATGAGTCCGCAGTGTTTTTCAGGTCCTCTGAAACGGAGCCACTGCCATACCAAAGGTTGACGTTCATGCCCTCTCTAACGACTGCATCAATGAGCGGTCTGAAATCCTGATCGCCAGCAATGAAGGTCAACTCCTCCATGTTCTTGCGATGAGTGTGCGTAAGCATGTCCACAGCAATCAAAACGTCTACCTCTTTTTGCCTAGCAATGCCCCCTCTGGCTCGCTTTGATATTCCTTCGTAGACATGCCACCGGCTTAGGCCGCGCAGGTAATTGAAGAAGTCATGCTTGGCTTTAAGTCGTGCCCCAAATTCCTCATCTGACTCGTTGTCTTTCTTCGATGGCAATGCGTCGTAATAGAAGATTTTCTTGTGATGAGCCGAAAGCTGAGGATAGGAAAAACGACCTTTGCCGTCAAACCAAAAGCTGTTGAATTTCTCCCAAGCTTGTTGAAAGTAGTTGCCATCGATGAAGAGGTAGCTGCCAGACATAGTGCTCACTAGATTTCTACTGTGGCAACTATTCTGCACCTACATCAAGGGCCGGTAGATCTGGTCCTTATCGTTGTACTTGGGGGATCGTCGCCTTACTGTTGGCGGCACATGATTCGGTCTGGGGGTGGGCTTGCCACGAATCTCTTATGGCCGCGTACATACAATACAAAGCAGATCAGCTACGCAGCAGCGAGCGGTTGGGCAAATACGCAAGGCTTGCAGTGATGGCGCTTGTACTAACGGAAAGCTGCCACTGGCGACCGGCTGCTCTTGGCAGGGTGCGGGTGCCCCTTCGCCCAACTTCGTCGCCCGAAAGCAGTCTCTTAGGGGGCACGTCCTGACTGGCCGGTTGTGGGCGGGCAATTCCGAAAGCTGGCGGGCTCGAGTCGGCCAGGAAGCGACACCGAGGCGCGACCGCTTCTCGACCTGGTCAGCGAGGACCGATAATGAACTCTTGCATCAGTCTGCAAAGAGGGGCCAGATGAAGCTAGAAGAACTGCTGGGGGACAAGAACCGTAGCGAGGAAAAAGACGCCGTCCGCGAGTTCAGCACGTATTTGACGCATGACCTTGGTTACCCGGCAAGTTCCATAAGAGCTGAAGTTTTTGTCGCGCCGGGTGCGGTTGTGGACCTTGCGGTTCTAGACCCACAGAGTTCTGCAATTCGGGCTTTGATCGAGTTCAAGCGGGACAATGGGCCAAACAGACAAAGCCTACAGCAAGGCATTAGGACGGTTGAGCGGTACCTAAAGTCCCTTCCACCAATCAAGCAAGTACGCGCTTTTGTTGTCCTCTACGGCAGAGACCGGCGGAGAATTTACGAAATTAAAGCGACTGCGACAGATCTCGATGCGGACGAAATTGCCAGCTTTCCGCGATGGAAACGGCTGCGCGTCGAGGGAGGGAGTTCCTCCGAGTCGTTAGCCAAGTTTGTGAAGTTCACCGGGGCGCTGGCCGAGGAGAGACAGCTTCTCGACCGCAGTCTCACCGAGTCTCGTAAGCACCTAATCTCGTTGCTCGACGCATCTACCGATGAGTTGGCAGAGTCAGTTCTCTCAGAGGTCATTTCGCAGATCGATCTCCGCTTCTCAGACATTGCGTCAGTCGACGATCCGAAGCAGGAGACTGAAGTATTCCAGTCCGTTCTAACGTTTTCCGACTTTCTTGACAGCTCACGCATTCGGCTCGGTGCCTTCGGTGAAACGAAAGAAACTATCGGAGCCGAGTTGCAGCTCGCGCTTAACAACTTGGGGCAGGAGCTTCGCGGTGTATTAAACCGGCAGGGAGTTCAGAGACTTCTTCCGTCACACGAACATAGCGCAGAGGGGAGCAGCCCACCTGCTGAACCACGAACGCGGCTCGACATCCTGATTGTCACCGCGATGGACGATCCGGAGTATCGCGAAGTGCTCAAGATCCTCCAGGATCCAAAGAACGTAACGCCCTTTGTGAACGCTAACCACGCCGTTTGCTTTGAAGGGACGCTTGTCGGCGGCACCGCATCGGTCGTGGCTGCAACGCAAAATGACATGGGTATGGCCAATGCCGCTGTGCTCACCACGAAGCTCGTGAACCACTACCGTCCCCGTCTGGTTGTGATGCTCGGGATCGCGGCTGGAGTCGATCCGAAAAACCAGGCGGTAGGTGACGTCATTGTGCCGACTCACACCTACGATCTTGCACTTGGGAAGTTAGAACGAGAAGGTAGCTGGTCAGTTTTTAAGCCGAAGATCTACCAGAAAGACGCTCGGGATCACTTCACCTTCTTCCCGTATCTCCTGGAGGCCAAGGAGGATCTGGCTCTCCGGGAAGCCATCCAAGAGAGCTGGAACGTGAACAACCCGGCAAACAAACTGAAGTCACCACCCAGCATTCGACTCGGGTCCTTTGGGTCAGGAGGAACAGTCATTGCCGATCCAGAAGAGGTGAAGGTTTACAAGTCCACCAACACAGCGATCATTGGCTTCGATATGGAGGCGCACGCCGTTGTCGTTGGGGCCGTTGAGTCGGGTGTCAGTGAGCGCGTGCAGGTACTTGTTGCAAAAAGCATCTGCGACTTCGCCGGCAAGGACAAGAAGGTAAAGAAAGGCGTGAAGCAACAGCTTGCCGCTTTCACAAGCGCGCAGTTCTTCAGGTCGTTCTATCTCAAATACATCTCAGAGAGGCTTGCGCGAGTCTAACTACGCCTCTGTGAAGTTCAGCCGAATGGCAGGGGCTGTTGTCGGCCAGGACCAGCCCGTCGCGACGGTCAGCTTTAAGACGGTCCGCTTTAAGATAGGCTGGCTCGCTGAATAGGAAGTGCGATTCGGCTCGTGCTGGCTGCCGGGCTGGCCAAGCTGCAATACGGCGTGCGGAGGCAAGCATAGGAATGAAGCCCATCTACCCCGATATCCCTTGGTACGTGAAGGTCAGCGACCGCAAAAAGGTGACCAACCGCTGCCCGTTTACCTCGGTACAGCACTGCCCGCGACATTTCGAGACGACGGCACTACTATCCGACGCGGGAACGACCACCAGGATGCCCGTCGAGCTACACGACCGGCTCATGGCCAAGTGGCAGGCGCATCATGCCTGGCCTGCGACGGCCGAGACAGCGACCGCCATCAGCGGCGCCGACGGAGCCGCTCACAGCTACTCGAATTTCTGCCCGGAGGTGGCTTACGACACGTTCCGGCTCTTCGCGACAACGCTGATTCGATTCAGCGACGAGATCGACCGGGCGCAAGCGGAACGGGTCATTGCAGCAGATGGCCCCGGCGAAGGCAACGACTGGCGCTGGAACTGGCAGCATGTCGAGCCGATGCACTACACCGAATGTCCGATCTACGCAAAGCTCTATGAGGAGAAGCCTATGGCCCAGATCAATTTCAACGCACCGATCAGCGGTCAGGTGAACGTCGCCGGTACATCGATCAGTAACTCGGTCATGCAGCTGTCGGTCGGCGACCTGCTGGCGAGGATCGATGCTTCAGATGCACCGCCGGAGGAGAAGGAGGCCGCGAGGTCCAAGCTGGTTGGATTTCTTTCACATCCGCTGGTCACTTCGATCGTCGGTGGCATCGCCGGCGGAGCTGTTGGCCTCGTCAAGTGACGTCGGCCGAAGTTCTTGCCGGCGTGCGGGATGCGTTGCAGAGCATCACCGCACCGCGCCTGTTCGAGACCGAGCGCGGCTACCAGGGCGCCTTGCTCGGCCAGCTCGACCGGCGCCTGCAGCTTCCGGCGCGCGTTATCGTGGAGCAGGAGTACCAAAAGCAAGCCGGGCGACATGGCTTGACCATTCGCCCGGACATAATCATTCACGAGCCGTTCGACCCGGAACGCTTTGCCGACCGAACGCAGGGCAATGTCGCTGTGATCGAGCTGAAACTGCGATCCACAGCTGCAGAAGCCGCGGACGATTTCATGAGCCTCGGCCTGATGCTTGATGTGCTTCGCTATCCGCTTGGCATCTTCATCAATATCGGAGCCGAGCGCACGTGGGCAGAGTTGCTGCCACAGGCGCTGCACGGGCGAGTAGCCTGCTTTGCCGTGCGTCTGCAAGACACAGCCGTCACCGTCGTAGAGGCCTATCGTTGAGGCTGTTCGTTAACCACAGATGGTGTGGCGAGAATGTCCGATCTAGAGCACCTCAGCCGCTCGTAGCTACTTCCGCCATGGGTCGATCTCGGGCCCTGGTGAATGACCGCTGATGGGCATCCGGCCTAGCGCTTGTCTCGCGAGGAGGTCGACGAGTGGTAACCGGCTGCTCCCAGCCTAAGGCCGACTTAGGTCTCCAGAAGCTCAATAGAACAAATGGGGCCGCAAGTGGCTAGAACAAATCAAACAGCAGGGGACTCACTTTGCGAAGCGCTTGATTTGTTAGACGCGTCAGGAGGGACTTGTCGGATCTCTGCACACTAATTAGGCGTAAGGCGCCTTTGTAGGACAAATCTACCTCTCTCAGCTACGCGTGGTGAACTATCCGACGCCAATCGGCGCGCCAGCGACGTAGCCGCGCCACCGAGCGCATCCATCTCTCTAACGAGCGCTTCCGCGGCGACCGCTCTGACAATGCAAGATCGGTCCGATGCTGCCAGATCCATCGTTTCGAGGAGTGGGGGGGCTTCCTGGAGTGGTCTTTCGCCAAGAACGTTCTGGAGTTTGCCTTTACAGGTTCGCACATCTGTCCACTGCCACTTCCGGCACTGCACCCAAGCAAAACGCCCAGTCAACTGCGCACGAAAGGCCGTTGCACGCACAGCCGGTTGAACTGCATACTTTGCAATGTCAGCAAGATCACTGTCCAGTACCGCCGTTCGCGCAGCCTGAGACAAGACCACCGACATTGGCCCCACAGCCATCGTGATTAGCCTCAGCTTCAAGGCTTCGATCACACCCCTGATAGCGAGCAACTCCGCGACGACCTGCTGGTCCACCTCTTCCATCCGCCCCCACGACGCCCAGCTTGGAAGCATTGCGCACAAAGCATCAACAACATGTTCTGGGTTTGATTGCTTAGCAAGCAAGGGTAGCTTTTCCCTTGCAGCCAGTCTCACCTCTGGTACCCAGTCATTGATGCGGCGAGCAGCTAGCGAGAAAAAGAAGCTATTCGGAGCCGGACCGGAGAGCGTTCGCAATGTGCGCTCCCGGACATATCCGTCCCAACTACAGAGGTCAACCCAGGTCAAGAATCGATTAGGCTTTGCCCATGCGATGATCCAAGGCGTAGCTGATGAGCGCAGAGCAAGAGAAAACTCGCCTCGGATGAGTCGTTCCCAATGCGCCAGGCTCGATAGTGGCAGAGACGACGTCACATCGATGATGGACGACATGTCGGTCGAACGTCTGAACGTCGAGTTGATCGAAATGGCAAATTCGCGGACGGCTGTCCTTAGCTCTTCCTCACTGCGCCCTTTGGCTTGTGACTTGCCCAATGCACTCCCCTTTTTGTCGCACCATCTTAGCCATCAAGAATTGATGCCCCGCGTGACAAGCGAGAGCTCTCGCTTGAACTCTTTTCGTAGCCGGTACACCTGAGCCGGGCGATGGGCTGCTCCAGACTCCATTTCACCCTCGATGGGTTCGAGTATTCCCATCTCGTCCATCTTGCGGCGGAAACTCACCTTGTTGATGGGCTCACCCAGCACGGCCTCGTAGACGGCCTGCAAACGCGGCAAGGTCACATGCTCTCCGCACAAATAGACAGGCAACGAGGAGTATTGGCTCTTGGATCTCACCCGGGAAACTGCAAGTTCAATGATCCCCTTGTGATCAAACGGCAGCTTGGGGAGCCGAGCAACGGGCGCCAGAACCAGCCCGTCATGGTCAACCTCCAGCAACTCAGTTGGCACCAGCGCGTAGTAGACGATCGACACCGACCAACCCCGTGGATCCCGATCCACCCCTGAATACGTCGCCAGTTGCTCCAGGTAGGGGCTGACGATACCTGTCTTGTCCTTCAAGACCCTGGCTGCGGCATCCCAGGCGGTCTTATCCTCCTGCGAGTGGATGTAACCACCAGGCAGCGCAGGCATCCCCGCAAATGGCTCGTTCTTGCGCTTGAGCAGAACCACATGCAGCGCTTCATCCTTGAGCGTCAGCAACACCACGTCTACGGTGCAAATGACGGGTGGATAGTCGGATTCGATTGCACTTTTAGCCATAGGTTTGCCCACTCGCTTGTCTTTGTTCAATCCAGCAACGAAGTAGCTTACCAATTCGGTCCCCCCTAAACAGGGATACCCGACAAATTTTCACATTTAGTTAGTTGCACTAGTAATCTAAGTGATGTACAGTGCAACCACTGACTCAAGTGGAGGCTCAAATGAAACAACAGATTCAACTGCTGATCATCGACCCGCAGAACGACTTCTGCGATCTGCCAGAGAACTGGCAGGGTTCTGATCCACTTACCGGGCGGCGTGTCGGGCCAGCTTTGCCAGTTGCCGGCGCCCACGCCGACATGCAAAGGCTGGCCAGCTTGATCCGCGCAGGAAAAAACGGCATCTCGGACATTATCGTGACGCTGGACTCTCACCACAGGGTTGATGTGGCGCACCCCCCGTTTTGGGTGAAAGCGGACGGTTCAGACGTCAGCCCTTTCACCACGATCTCGGCCCAACAGGTTCGCGAAGGCGTGTACCGCCCCCGTAATGAAGGTGCACTGACCCGAGTCCTGAGCTACCTGGATGAACTGGAGGCTCAAGCAAGGTATACGTTGATGGTCTGGCCTATTCACTGTGAGATTGGTACCTGGGGCCACAACGTCCACGCCGATGTGCAAGCCGCGTGCAACACCTGGGAAGAAGAGCGACTCAGTACCGTCAAGCAGGTCTACAAAGGTGCCAATCCCTGGACCGAGCACTACAGTGCCATGCAGGCAGAGGTACCCGATGCAGAAGATCCAGACACCTTGCTGAACAAGAAGCTGATTGCGCAGTTGGACCAAGCCGACGTGCTCTTGATTGCTGGTGAAGCGAGCAGCCACTGTGTGAAGGCCACCACCGAGCACATCGTGGACAACTTGCCCAGCAAGCAGTTGGGCAAGATCATCCTGCTCACTGACTGCATGAGTCCCGTAGGCGGCTTCGAGCAACAGGCTGAAGGCTTCCTGTCTGCCATGCGCGCAAGAGGCGTGCAGCTGGCAACCAGCCAGGATGTCCTGCCCAGTTTGCTGGCCAACGCCTGAAGCTGCAGAGAGAACTTGAACTGGGAGGCCGATTCAACCGGCCTCCCTTCAGAAAGACCAACATGAACGCTGTCATCACCAGTCTCCTGGAAACCGATCTCTACAAGTTCACCATGTGGCAGGCTATGCTGCACAGGCACCCGGAAACCCAGGCCGAGTACACCTTCGTATGCCGCAATGAGAGCGCCTTCCCGCTGGCAGAGTTGGCTGACGAAGTCAGCCGCGAGCTCGACCACCTTTGCACCCTCAGCTTCAAGGCAGATGAGCTCACCTACCTGAGAAGCCTGCGGTACATGAAGTCGGACTTCGTGGATTTCCTGCGCATCTTCCGCTTCCAGCGCGACTTCATCGAGGTCAGGACCAACGGCCCCAAGCTGGAGATCGTAGCCCGGGGCCCGCAAGTCCACGTCATGGGTTTCGAGATCTACGTGCTGGCCATCGTCAACGAGTTGTACTTCCGCCGGTTCGATGCCAGTGCGGCTCAAGCCGAAGGACGCCGCCGACTGGCCGACAAGATTGCCTTGCTCAAACAATTTGGCTCGGAGCCAGCACGCGCCAATCCTTTTGAGTTCTTTGACTTCGGCGTGCGACGTCGTTTCAGTGGCGACTGGCAGCGCGAAGTGGTCACCACATTAAAGGAAAGCGTGCCCGAGTACTTCAAAGGCACGTCCAATGTGTTGCTGGCCAAGGAGTTGGGGCTTGTTGCCATCGGGACCATGGCGCACGAGTACCTGCAGACCTATCAGGCCCTGGGCGTGCGCCTGCGCGACTTCCAACGTGCTGCTCTGGAAGACTGGGTGCAGGAATATCGCGGCGATCTGGGTGTAGCACTGACCGACGTCGTGGGCATGGATGCCTTCCTGGCTGACTTCGATCTTTACTTCACCAAGCTCTTTGATGGCCTGCGTCACGACTCAGGGGACCCCATTGAGTGGGGAGAAAAGGCCCTGGCTCACTATGCCAAGCTGCGCATCGATCCGCGCTCCAAGCGCCTGGTCTTCTCTGATGGCCTGGATGTACCCACGGCCTTGTCCATCTACCGGCACTTCGCTGACCGCACCCAGTTAGGCTTCGGCATCGGCACCAACCTCAGCAACGATGTGGGCATCAAGCCCTTGAACATCGTGATGAAGCTGACCGAGGCCAACGGCCAGTCCGTGGCCAAGCTGTCAGATACACCGGGCAAGACCTTGTGCCATAACGAGACCTTCCTCGCCTACCTGCGACAGGTCTTTCAGATCAAGGAGGCATGATGCTGAAGATCACTGCCGCACAGTTGAACTACACCGTGGGTGACATCGAGGGCAATGTTGCCAAGATGGTTCAAGCGGCTCAGAAGGCCTGGGCAGACGGCTCCGAAATCATCGTGTTTTCGGAGTTATCCCTCACTGGCTACTACCCTGGTGATCTGCTGGACGATCCAGCCTTTCTTGAGCGCGTGGCACATGGCCTGGATGCGCTGCGCCAGGCATCGCGGCAGCTGCGCCAATTGGTCTGGGTCGTGGGGGCGCCCATTGCCCACGAAGGCCCGGGTAAGCGCCTCAGCAATGCCCTGCTCGCCATCAAGGGTGGCGAGGTGCTGCTGACCTACGCCAAACAATTGCTCCCGACCTACAACATCTTCGACGAACGCCGCCACTTTGAGCCGGGGCCCGACGTGGCGCCTGTGCTGCGTGTAGGCGACACGCGCATCGGCTTCATGGTGTGCGAAGACGGCTGGAACGATGCGGGCCAGGACTACGAGGTCAACCCCTTCCAGCGCATGCGCGATGCCGCACCGGATCTGATCGTCTCGATCAACGCAAGCCCATCCGACATCGGCAAGCGGGACTTGCGCCAACGCGTATTCGCTCAAGCCAGCAAGCGCCATGGCTTGCCGCTGTTGTACGTGAATCAGGTTGGTGGCCAGGACCAGATCGTGTTCGATGGCGCCTCGTTCGCCGTCGAGCCTCAAGCCGGTGTCGTGTATGAAGCCCAACGCTTCACGGAAGACATCACCACCTTGTGTTTCGACAATGGCCGCTTCCTGACCTTACAAGGGCAACTGCCTGCCAAGGTACCGGCTGATGGCTTGTCCACCATGGCGTTCTACAAGGCGCAGATCCTTCTGGGCTTGCGTGACTACGCCAGGCGCTGTGGATTCAAGCAGGCTGTGGTGGGATCGTCCGGTGGCATTGACAGTGCACTCACGCTCGCACTGGCAGCTGAAGCACTCGGCGCAGACAACGTGGCTGGCGTGACGATGCCCTCGCGCTACTCGTCCGCGGGATCGGTCGACGACTCCGTCACCTTGTGCAGCAACCTCGGCATCGAGCTGTTCACCTATCCGATCTCGGATACGGTGCAGGCCTACAGCAAACAATTCGACGGCACCTATGGTCAGCCCTTGCAAGGCCTCGCCCTGGAAAACCTGCAGGCGCGCATTCGAGGTACTGTGCTGATGGCGCACTCCAATACCTTCGGCCACCTCTTGCTGACCACAGGCAACAAGTCCGAGATAGCTGTGGGCTACTGCACCCTGTACGGCGATACCAATGGCGGCCTGGGCCTCATTGGCGATCTGTACAAGACAGAAGTGTTCGCGCTGTCACGCTACGTCAATGAAGCGGCCGGCAAGGAGTTGATCCCGATGGCCATCATCGACAAGGAGCCCTCCGCCGAACTGGCCCCTGATCAAAAGGATACCGACAGCCTGCCGCCTTATCCCGTACTGGACGAGATCCTCAAGTACGTGGTCGAGGGTGGGCGGCTATCGAGGCACGAATACGAACAAGCAAAAGCTTTCGTCGAATCGCTGAGGCTTCAACCTGAGGGTCAGGCCTTGATTGAGCGTGTGCGCCAGATGGTGGCACGCAATGAGTACAAGCGCCGGCAAGCACCCCCCATCATCCGAGTGAGATCACGCGCATTCGGCTCTGGTCGCCAGATGCCCATCGCCGCCAAACACCTTTGAACGGACACATCGCCATGCCAACTTATGACAAGCCGGAACTGGCGGTCCTGATCGGCCGATTCCAGCCGTTCCACAAAGGCCATGCGGCACTGCTTCAACAGGCCTTGGACGCCGCGCCGCACGTGGTTGTGGTCATCGGTTCTGCGTTTCAGGCGAGCACGCCAAAGAACCCGTTTACGTGGCAAGAGCGTGCTGACGTGATTCGACAGACACTTTCGGCCGCAGATCAGGCGCGCACCACCTTCCTGCCCATTCGGGACTACTACGACGAAGAGAAGTGGCTGCAAGCTGTGCGCAGTGGTGTCGAGAGGCTCGCTGCGCAGCGTACAAGTGTCTGTGTGATCGGCCACTTCAAAGATGCCACCAGCGAGTACCTGGCGCACTTCGACGGATGGCAGCTGATTTCGGTCGATCGGAACAGCCCGTTTGACGCAACCCATATTCGGGATGCCTATCTGGGCAGTCAACCCGAAGAACTGGCAGCCAATCTCGCTGCGCTGGCAGAGTCCGTTCCCCCAGCTACGCTGGACTTCCTGCGAACTTGGGCAAAGTCTCCCCTCTACCCAGCACTGTGTCAGGAGTGGCGCATGCTGAGGAAGTACAAGGAAGCTTGGTCGGCAGCGCCCTATCCACCTGTATTCGTGACCGTGGACGCCGTAGTGCGGTGCGCAGACAAGGTCCTGCTCATCAAGCGCGGTCAGCCGCCAGGCGTCGGGCTGCATGCCGTACCTGGTGGCTTCATCGAGCAAAGAGAAACGGCTTACCAGTCTGCGATTCGGGAGTTGCGGGAAGAAACGCGACTGGATCTGCCGCTTGCTACCTTGAAGGCTGCACTCAAAGGAAGCGCCGTTTTCGACCATCCAGACAGAAGCCAAAGAGGGCGCACCATCACGCATGCGTTCTACTTTGATCTCGGGGATGGCCCTCCGCCAAACGTGCAAGCTGATGACGACGCACAGTCAGCTGATTGGATCGACATCGACTTGATCCCCACGATGGAAGATCAATTTCACGACGATCACTTTCACATGCTCGATCATTTCCTTGGCCTCACAAAGGGCTTGCCTTCCGTTTGAGAAGCGCAGCATAATTACGCAATCGGCGCACATGTGTGCGTACTTCCTACTTTCCAAAACCATGACTTCCAAAGTGTTCATTGCCAACGACATGCGTGATCTCGCGATCACCGCTGCATTGCTATAGCCTTTCGAATCTGGTTCGGAGGGCTGTGGGCCTTCCGGAAACAAACCCCGGTCGGTTCACACCACCGGGGTTTTTTCTTGCCTGAGATTTTCATCATGCGCACCTACGACAAGCTCATCGCCACGATTTGGTCTGCCAAAGCATGCAGTTGCTTGCGCGCGTGCTTTGGTCCGTCCATGCAAGTTCGGCGCTAGCCTTTCAATGCGGATCTCTCGCTTGAAGGCTGGCCTCAGTCTTCAAGATTCGAAAGATCCATATGAACAACAAACAAACACCCCGTAGAAACATCGGCATCATTGCGCACGTCGATGCGGGCAAGACCACCACGACTGAACGCGTTCTCTTTTACACGGGAGCGAGCCATCGCATGGGTGAAGTGCATGAAGGCACCACCACCATGGACTTTGACCCGCAAGAGCGTCAGCGTGGCATCACGATCAACAGCGCCGCCACCACCGTCTTCTGGCGTGGCGTGCAGATCAACCTGATCGACACACCGGGTCACATCGACTTCAACATCGAAGTCAATCGATCACTGCGCGTGCTGGACGGCGCCGTCGTGGTCTTTGACGGCGTTGCTGGCGTCGAGCCGCAGACGGAAACCAACTGGCGACTGGCTGACAAGTACCAGGTGCCTCGGCTGTGCTTCATCAACAAGCTCGACCGGGTTGGTGCCGACTTCGCTCGTGTGCACAACATGATCGAAGAACGCCTGGGTGTGCGCACGGTTGTGCTGCAGCTGCCGATCGGCATCGAAGCAGGCTTCAAAGGGATCATTGACCTGATCGACATGAAGGCCCTGATCTGGACGAGTGACCAGGCAGGCCATCCATTCGAAACAGGCCCGATCCCGGCGGACATGCTGGATGACGCCCAGGCCTGGCGGGCACGCCTGATCGAGACTGTCGTGGAGCGGGACGAGCACGCTATGGAATCCTACGTGCAAGGGCTGCCCATAGATGCAGATGTGCTGCGAGCCTGTATCCGCACCGGCACGATCGCAGGCGACTTTGTGCCCGTACTGGCTGGGTCTGCGTTCAAGAACAAGGGCGTGGAGCCTTTGCTCGACGCGGTCGTGGCCTACCTGCCTTCTCCGGAAGACAGGCTTGCCGCTGTGGCCGGTGAACAGCCTGTCAGCGAACAGCCCTTGTCGGCCCTGGCCTTCAAGCTGGTCGCCGACGAGCACGGTTCGATGGTGTTCGTGCGTGTCTACAGTGGACGCATACGCGTGGGCGATACAGTTCTCAATGCCAACACCGGCAAGAAGGAACGGATCGCTCGCATCTATGAGGTCCATGCAGACCAACGGCAAGAGCGTCAGGAGATCGTGGCAGGTGACATCGCTGCGATCGTAGGCCTCAAGGACACCTTGACGGGCAACACCTTGTGCGCCCCAACACACCCAGTGGTGTTGGAGCACATTGTGGTGCCTGAGCCGGTGATCGATGTGGCGATTGAACCCAAGAGCCGAGTTGATCAGCAAAGTCTGGGTAAGGCGCTGCATCTCCTCTCCAGGGAGGATCCCAGCCTGCGTGTGCAACAGGACGCCGAGTCTGGTCAGATCATTCTGTCAGGCATGGGTGAGCTGCAACTGGAGGTCTCACTGGAGAAGCTGCGTAGCCGATTTGGCGTCGAGGTCTCGGTAGGACAACCAGAGGTTGCTTATCGGGAAACCATTTCACAGGAAGCGAAGGTGCAATATGTACATAAGAAACAATCCGGCGGTCCCGGTCAGTTCGCCGACATCACCTTGAAGGTATCGCTGCTTCCCCGCGGCGAAGGCATGCAGTTCGAAAGCCAGATCACGGGCGGCGCCATCCCGCGCGAGTTCATACCTGCCGTTGAGGCGGGTGTGAAACGTGCGGCGGCGTCCGGCGTCCTGGGTGGCTATCCCTGCGTGGATTTCAAGGCGACCTTGGTGGATGGCAGCTTCCATGAGCGCGACTCTTCGGCCATGGCCTTTGAGCACGCGGCAGGAGCGGCCTTCCGAGAGGCCGCACGGAAAGCTGGGCCGGTTGTACTGGAGCCCGTGATGTGTGTCGAAGTCATCACCCCGGCAGAACATCTGGGTGACTGTCTGGGCGACCTGCTACGCCGACGGGGACAGGTGCGTTCTCAGGACGTTCGCGGCAATGCCACGGTCGTCACTGCGGATGTACCCCTCAAGGCGATGTTTGGCTACATCGGTCATCTGCGTGCGTTAACGTCAGGACGTGCGCAGTATTCGATGCAGTTCGACCACTATGAACAGGTACCGGCACACCTACAAGCCGGTCTCATCGCGTAAGCGATCACTAAGATGCCAGGCCTCGTGCCTGGCATTTTCTCTTCCTGATCAGATCAGGCGAACATGGGCGTGTAAACCGCCTCGGTCGGCGTGCGCAACATGCGGTCACCAGCCAACGCCAACGAACGCTGCGCCCCCACAAATGGGCTCATGTCGATCACCTCCATGAGTTCGCGGCCAGCAAACGCTTCCAGCGTCTTCCCGCGCAATCCAAGCTGAACCGCACGACGTGCGAGCTTGCCACCTTGTGGGTCATGATCGGGATCCCACTGCAAGCGAACTTCCGATGCATCAACGGCAGCCTTCCAAGCCTCTCGACTTGCATATCGTTCTGGCTGATAGGTGGATGCCACGGCTTGGGCCAGCACGCCATCGAAGAAGGCCCGGCGAACTCGCAGCCCCAGGATCACCTCTTGCCCCTCCTTGGCTCCCCATCCGGATCGATACATCATCCATAGGAAGTTGGGTTTGATCCAACTCATTCGGTTCAAGCTGAAGTCTGGGCCGCCAAATCGGCCGTGCTTGATGGCGTAGTGCCCGATAGAAGGCCGATACGCTTGATAAACGACGATGCTCTCATCGTCATAGTGGGCCAGGATATGTTCACCGGCACTTGGCCAGCGAGCACATTGGCTTGAATAGAGTTCAGTTGGTAGCTTCATTTCCAAATTGACGGATGACTTCGATCACACCCACGATGTGATCATTCAATGTTTCGAGCTCCTCGGCGGGCACCCACCACTCTGTGTGGTGCGCTGCGCCAACTTGCTGCACGGGGTAGCGGCTCATGAAGTCAGCATCGACTTCAAAGCGGGTTACGAAGCCCGCGCCGCTGGCGGGCACGTTCCAATCCCGAGCGATCTCAACAGCGTATTGCTCGTTGGTGACCGGATAGAAGATGGGCTGCTCAGGCAACCTTGGAGGCCAGCGCTTGAAGTTGCTGGCTGCAACGAGTTCCAGTTCTTGCGGCCCAGTTGGCCTGTAGAGCGTGATGGTGTTTGTCATGACTGGTCCCTGACTATTCCTGAGGCAAAAGCCGCATGTAGTGGACAGCGACTGCACCTACAAGCCAAACGCCGTTGTCTGACTGGAAGAACTTGTGCCCATCCAGATGCATCTGCAATGAATCGACTTCGAGGATGACGGGTTGACCATGCCGTTGACCCACAGACATCGCGACATCCAACTTTGCCGTCAGATGAACATGGTGCCGCTCTCGCCTCGTCAGGCCTTCTACCCAGATGGCATCGAGAAAACGCGACGCCGTGCCGTGATACAGCTTGTCCGGCGGCGTAGTGGGACTGAGCCCCAAATCCACTGCGACTGAATGCCCCTGGTTGGCGCGTATGAGTGCACCGTCTTCACTCAATGCGAATCGCTTCTTGTCGCTGGTCTCCACCACTTCCTTGAGCAACTCATACGAGATTGGCTTGTTCGCTTGCGCGCAGCGAGTCAACAGTTCGTCTACCCGAACCCATCCGCCATCACCCAATGTCAGCCCGACAAGCTGCGGCTCATGTCGCAAGATCAGGCTCAAGAACTTGCTGGTGGACTCCACCTTTTTATTCGTTCCCATTTTTCTCTTTCAATTGTTCGTTTTCTTATTGATTTGACGGTTGATCACATGATCAACTGCCCCTTGTTAGCCGAGACATTCACCGTTGCCTCGATACCTGCCGTGAACGACAGAAAATCGGCCTCAATACCATCCGAGAAGATCACACCGTTCTCAGGCATACGAGACCGCACCTTCAGCGATCGGCCGGGCGCAACATCGCCATAGACCAAGCTTGCCTGCGAAGAGCGACTTGGGAAGGGCTCCCGCACAGCAAAGCTAAGCTTGTCCGCATCCCAAGCCATTGGCGTGTAGTTGCGCTGCCCACTTGCCATGCCACTGGCCTTTGCCAATGCCATAGAGCCAGTCATCACGCTTTTCATCCAGGCCGTCGAGCCCAGCCCAGTCGAAATGATCAACCCAGAAGACGACTGAAACTCCTTCGTCTTGCCCTGCTCAAGTTCATACAAGGCCGAGGTATGTGTGCGTGGCCCGATGAATAGATCGTTAACGGCTCTCAGACGCTGCCCGTCCGACAACACCACCTCAGCCATGGTGATCTGCTTGGTCGACCTGCTGTCCTGCGACACAGAAGGAAGCAATCCCCGGAGTTGCTCTGGCTCGAAGGGCAGCAGCACACCATCCCAGCGCTGAGGCTCCGGGTTCAGCCCGATCAATGGCTGCCCCTCTAGATACTTCATGGTGTTGGCCACCAAGCCATCTTGTCCAAGCGCCACGACGATGTCGTCAGGCGCAAAGACAAAGTTGGGCAAGTAGCTGCGATCAATGATCTGATAGCGCCCCCAGGCTTGCAAGACCTCTATGGTGACCCGCAGGCTCCTCGCATAGGCTTCGTTCTCCCGCAGGTAGTCCGACAGGTCTGCTCCCAAGTGCTCGATGTAAAACCGCGCTTGAGCCAGCGTGTGATAGCGGGTAACCAGATCCTCCAGCCGGGTTCGTCTGGTCACCAGCACCACTTTTCGCTCAGTTGGCGCGACCACGATTGGCTCCTTGCGACCCGCCTCCGTTATCTCGGATCAAGGACTGCAGCAATTCCGGCGACATATTGAGTTGCCCGATGTGTTGCGCCTTCTCGGCGATGCCGCCAAAGGCCTGCGCAATCAGTTGGCCCGGCTGCATGCCGGAAGCCGCCAGAGCCTGAACGATCCGGGGATCGGACTTTTCCATGGTCTGCATGATGGCGCCCAATCTGTAAGCCTCCGCGTCAGCCATGGTTCGACTGTTCTCTGCCTGGAGATCGACAAACGATTTGCGCCGGTCTTCCAGGGCAACGTCTGACTCCATCTGCTCGGTACGCAGTTCGTTCTCACGGCGCGCGACAGCAGCCTTGGCATCCATTTGAGCTTCACCAATCTGACGCTTCTTTTGCTCCACTGCCACCTCGGTATCGAGTTCGGTCTCTCGAACAGCACGCTCGTTTTCAACGGCAGACATCCTTCGACCAAAGACGGCATCGTCCGCTGCCTTGAGATTGGACTCTCTGGCTTCCGCCTCCAGTGCGCGCGACATCTCGGGCGTAGGTTTGATGGCCAATACCGACACACCCAGAACCTCAAGCCCGAGCGCCGCGATCTCTGTCTGTGAGGCGAGGCGCTTGTGAGTTTCCTGCGCGATCGTGGCTGAGGCTCGCAATGCCTGCTTCAAGTCCATTTGCTGGACGGCTTGGCGCACGATGACCTCGGCTTGCATGGCCACCCGCTCACCAAGGCGTTTCGGGTCCTCTGATGCGTGAGCCTTTCCATCTGCCGACAAGGAGAAGTCCATCAGCCCGGCAATGCGCCCGGGCTCGGCAACGCGATAGGTCACCTGTCCTTGCACAGTGATGCTTTGAAAGTCGGACGTCACCAGTTCCAGAATGAATGGCCGGTCCTGGCTGCCAATCGGTACAGCCACCAGGGTGGATGTTGGCCCATAGTAGAAGAATGACAGACCTGCGCCTTCACGCACGACACGCCCCCGCCGAAACTGCATGAGATGTGTTGTCGGTTGCGACTTGATGAAGCGAATTCCCAGCATACGATTTCCCCTTTCAGTCTTGCGTGGTTGACTTCGTGTTGTTGTGCAACTATCATAAGTTCATCTTTTAAACTAAGTCAACAAGAATTTCAGGAGCACGTCACATGGCGACCTTCCAGGCGATCAAAGGCGACATCACGAAGTTGGCGGTAGACGCCATCGTCAATGCAGCCAACAGCTCTCTACTTGGTGGTGGAGGGGTTGATGGCGCGATTCATCGCGCGGCGGGCCCTGAGTTGCTGGAAACTTGTCGCAAGCTGAATGGCTGCAAGGTGGGGCAGGCCAAATTGACAAAGGGCTTCAAGCTGCCTGCCAGCTATGTGATTCATACCGTCGGACCTGTCTGGCAAGGCGGCACCAAAGACGAGGCAAAGTTGCTTGCTGCTTGCTATCGCGAGTGCATTGCACTGGCCGTCCAGCAAGGCATCCAATCCTTGGCGTTTTCCTGCATCAGTACTGGCTCATACAACTTCCCAGCTCAAGAGGCAGCGGAGATCGCAGTGGCTACAGCCAAGGAGCATGCCGGACACACCAATCTCGACATCACATTCTGTTGCTTCAGCGAACGCGATCTTGCGCTCTACACGACGCTGTTGAGGTGATATCTACAACACAGGAGGATTCATGCAGACCGAAGATCTAATCGAACAGTTGATTCAGAGGACCCACCAAGACGAAAGACTGAAGTACGTCTTCTTCTGGGGACATCAACCGAAGAAGGACGGCTCTATCGGCAAGACTTGTTTCAGCCAATGGTTCGAGGCCTCGTTTTCCTTGAATGGGATCAGCTACTTGACAGCTGAGCACTACATGATGGCGGAGAAGGCCCGACTCTTTGACGATCAGGACGTGTTGAACCAGATCATCGCCTCGAAGACCCCCGCTCTCGCCAAGAAGTTGGGGCGCGAAATTCGAGGATTCGATGAAGCGCGCTGGAACGAACGGCGCTTTGACGCTGTTGTGGAAGGCAATCTGGCACAGTTCTCGCAGCATGCGCCTCTGAAAGCCTTCTTGCTGAGTACCGGTGACCGCATCCTGGTTGAGGCCAGTCCTGTAGACAAAATTTGGGGAGTCGGCATGGCCGAAGACCATCCCGACATCGAGAATCCTGCGAAGTGGCAGGGGCTCAATCTTCTTGGCTTTGCGCTGATGGACGTGCGCCGACAGTTACTAGCCACTCAGTAAACGCCAGTTCGCCTCAAGTCACTACAGGGATGCAGCACGCTCATGGATCTAGAGAGTCGTTATAGAGGATGTTTGCTTGGCCTGGCCTGTGGCGACGCTGTCGGTACCACCGTGGAGTTCTGTCCGCGAGGAAGTTTTGATCCCATCACCGACATGGTGGGCGGTGGCCCGTTCAACTTGAAGCCCGGGCAATGGACCGACGACACTGCCATGGCCATTTGCCTTGCTCAAAGCCTGCTGCATCGCAGCGGCTTTGACGCAACGGATCAGATGAACCGGTACCTGAACTGGTGGCGCTGGGGCTACCCAAGCCCCACGGGTGAATGCTTCGACATCGGTATGACGGTTCAAGATGCGCTGCTGAGATTCACGGCGACGGGCGAACCGATTGCGGGATCAACGAGTCCCAATACAGCAGGAAATGGCTCACTGATGCGACTCGCGCCAGTGGTGCTGAGGTTCTACCCAGACCTTTCGGATGTATTGCAGTACGCAAGGCTCAGCTCCCAAACTACGCACGGCGCAGCGGAAGCTGTCGAGTGCTGCTCAGTGTTGGCTGAAGTCATTGCCAATGCGCTTAGTGGGATGGATTCGAAGTCCAACGTGCTCAGCGTAGCTCAGGGCGGCTTGACAAGCTCTGCGGTCATATCCATTGCTCAAGCCGACTACCTGAGCAAGTCTCGTGATCAGATACAAGGAAGCGGCTATTGCGTCGCCTCTCTGGAAGCCGCCCTTTGGAGCTTTGCAACGACTGAGTCATTTGAAGCTGCCATCTTGGCCGCGGCAAACTTGGGAGACGATGCCGACACCACAGCGGCCATAGCGGGGCAAATTGCCGGTGCGTTTTATGGCGTTGACAATATTCCGCTTCACTGGCGCGGGCAGTTGTACATGAGCGAGGACATTGACGCCATGGCTAGAGGACTCCTACATCGAGATGGAAGGCCAGTACCGTTCTGACAGGCCCTAAGCCAAAAGGAATTGTCGGCTTGGCGTACTATCAAAGCGCCAATAGACGGAGAGCAAGATCATGAGCGAGTCATCGGCTTTGAAGCGTGGGAAAGTTGGCACTGTGCCAACTGAGTACGCTGTGCAGATCGGAACTGACTGGCTGCTTGTCAGGCAAGCTGGAGCGAAGACGCGCAAGTCCGTGCCAAAAAAGGACCGCGCATCGGAGTTGCTACCCAAGGCGGGCAGGGCGTTGAATAAGCCGGGAATTGCTCGTTCGAAGGTGTTTGGTGAGTCAGGCAACGCCGGGGTCTACGCATACTCGGCGTGCGTTGATGAGCCGGGGAAGATCGTGCGAGAGTCTGCAGACGGCACAAAAACG
The DNA here is from genome assembly GCF_000768065.1 of Aquabacterium sp. NJ1. Lineage (NCBI taxonomy): Bacteria > Pseudomonadati > Pseudomonadota > Betaproteobacteria > Burkholderiales > Sphaerotilaceae > Aquabacterium > Aquabacterium sp. NJ1. The sequence goes on from NZ_JRKM01000001.1 coordinate 2,639,368, forward strand.
GTTGGGACATTGGTTGGGGGCAAATTCAAGGCCCTGACTCGCGGCGATTAGGTTCAATTATTCATAGCGAATAATTGTCTGCATCAAATAATTCGATGCGCCGCAAAGGTGGCGTAGCGTGCAACCGCCAGTTGGCACCATGACCAAGACGCGTCCGCATACCTCGCAGATGAGGCCTTGGCAGCGGGTACGCCGCCCAAATGGTTGTAGCAAACGTTTGCATGGACGCTCGAGATCTCTCCCCGCATGTGGTCATATCAATTCGTCCAGGCTTATTGGCGACAAGGTGGCCCGAAAGATCGGGCAGCCTTGTGGCAAGCCATCCGCGTGGCTGGATGACGAGAGGGAAATTGACCACTACGGCCTGCGTGATTTGCTCAAGCCGCTAACAGGCAACCGCTGCTGATGCAGATGGGACCAAAAATACAGATTCGCTTCAGGAATTCTTAAGCCCCGCTCATTTGTGCTCGCCAAGCTCGGCCCTGTGTCCGACTTTCCGCTGTGCCCCCGAAATACGGCATGCCCAGCCGCATTCGGTCGTAGACACTGCCCTATAAAATTCCCCCAATACAAACGGGGCCTTGGGGATGAGCAATTTCAGCTTTCTTGCCGAACACTCGCCACTGCTAGCGGACTTGGGCGCTACTGCAGAGAAGCTCTACCCGTTTGATCCTTCCAGCGCTGTCTTGAAACTGCGCCTGCTGGCAGAGGCTCTCACGCAAGACGTGGCAGCGCGTGTTGGCGTTCGGTTGGTCCAACCTACTCAGGCCGAGTTGATTCGCGCGGTCGATCAACGCCTTGGCCTTGATCCACAGGTCCGCCAGATGTTTCATCTGCTTCGCCAGCGAGGCAACGAAGCGGCTCACCAAGTGCATCACAGCATCGGCTATCGCGAAGGCCTTGAGGCGTTGAAGGTCGCCAGGGAAGTCGCGCTTTGGTTTCATCGCACCTTTGGCTCCAACCCGAACTTCAAGCCCGGACCATTTCTTCTGCCGGATGATCCGAGCCAAAAGCTCGCCGGCCTCCAACAACAAATCGCCAAGCTGCAGGGCACCCTGCAGGAAGCACAAACAGCTCAGGCTGCGCACGCCGAGCTGGCCTCCCTGCAAGCAGCGCAACTCGCTCAAGAGCGTGAGCTGAGCGAGCGCGCCCAACAAGAGCGAAGCATCTACGAAAGCCTTGCAGCGGAAGCCAGTGCGCGCTACGCAGACCTCAAGGCTGAGTTCGATGCCAAACTGAAGCAGGCCAATGCTGAAGCGGACACAGCCAGCGCCAAGGACATCAAGGCCTTCGCCGAGCGTGCATCCGTAGCCGCACAGAAGGTCGCCTTAGATGAAGCTGCCACAAGGCTCATCATTGACCAGATGCTTGAAGACGCCGGCTGGGAAGCTCATACGACTGAACTCACCTACGCCAAGGGTGCAAGACCGGAGCGCCACAAAAGCAAGGCCATTGCGGAATGGCCAGCACAAGGCAAGCAAAGTGCTGATTACGTGCTGTTCGCGGGCCTGACGCCGATCGCCACCGTTGAAGCCAAACGCCAAAATGTCAACGTCCCGGGCAAGATCCCGCAAGCTGAGCGCTATGCGGCTGGTATCAAGCTTGAGGCAGACCACGAAGCCGCCTGGGAAGTAGAGGGCCGCCACGGACCTTGGCCGGATGGCAAAGGGGGCGTCTTTCACGTGCCGTTTGTTTACTCATGCAATGGCCGCCCCTTCATCAAGCAGAACGCGGAAGCAAGCGGCACCTGGCATCGTGATGTGCGCCATCCTTCCAACCTGGCCAAACCGCTTCAAGGCTTCCATTCGCCAGAAGGCCTGCTCGATCAACTCAAGCGAAGCAAAGCCGAAGCTGAAGCCAAGCTCCAGCAAGAGGGTTTTGGCTATCTGCGCGTTCGGGACTACCAGCAAAAAGCGATCACGTCCGTAGAGGCCGCGCTCGCATCAGGCCAGCGCAACTGCTTGCTGGCGATGGCCACGGGTACAGGCAAGACACGCACAATCATCGGCCTGATGTACCGCTTCCTCAAGGCCGAACGCTTCCGCCGCATCCTCTTCCTGGTGGATCGAACGGCATTGGGCGATCAAGCCATGGAAGCCTTCCACGAGGCCCCGCTGGAACAGAACCAGCCGCTGAGCAAGATCTACAACATCGCAGATCTGGGTGACATGGCGGCTGAGGCTGAGACCCGTGTGCAAGTGGCTACTGTGCAGGCCATGGTCAAGCGCATATTTGGCAGTGACAACCCACCGCCGCTAGATGCCTTCGATTGCATCATCGTCGACGAAGCACACCGGGGCTATACGCTCGATCAGGACATGACCGAGGGCGAGATGGCCCTGCGTGATCAGGCGCAATACCTGTCGACCTACCGGCGCGTGTTGGACTACTTTGATGCCGTCAAGATTGGTCTGACGGCGACACCGGCTCGGCACACCACCGACATTTTCGGCAAGCCCGTTTACACCTACTCCTACCGCGAGGCTGTGGCGGACGACTGGCTGATCGACCACGAACCGCCTATTCGCTATCAGACGCTGCTGAGCCAGAAGGGTATCCACTTCGACAAGGGTGAGAAGGTCGATGCCATCAACATGGGCACCGGCGAGATCGAAACAGCTGAGCTCGAAGATGAGCTGAACTTCGAGCTGGAGAGCTTCAACAAGCGGGTCATCAACGAAGACTTCAACCGCGTCATCTGCGAAGAGCTGGCCAAGGAGCTCGACCCGATGGGGGAAGAGAAGACCATGATCTTTTGCGCCACCGACGCGCATGCCGACATGGTCAAGCGCTTGCTCAATAACGCGTTCAAAGACATCTATGGCGATGCCTACAACCAGGCTGCTGTTGAGAAAATCACGGGTGCGTCGGACAAGGTTGATCAGCTCATCCGTCGCTACAAAAACGAGCCTATGCCTAATATCGCCATCACGGTCGATTTGCTGACCACAGGTATCGACGTACCCAAGATCTGCAACCTGGTGTTCATGCGGCGGGTTCGCTCTCGCATCCTGTACGAGCAGATGATCGGCCGAGCCACCCGGCGCTGCGACGAGATCGGCAAGACGGTATTCCGTATATATGACCCGGTGGATTTATATGCCTCGCTGCTGGCCGTCAACACCATGCAGCCACTGGTGAAAGACCCGAAGGTCACCATCGAGCAATTGATTGACGAGCTCAACAACCCCAAGAGCTACGAATCGCCCGGCAGCCGTGCTGGCCAGAGCCACGCACATGATGTACTCGATCAGCTCAACCAGAAGCTGATGCGCGTGCTGCGTGATGCACAGCATAAGGCCGAGAAGCGCCCGGCACTGAAAGCGCGCCTGGCTGAGCTGGAGCAGCAGTGGGGCGTGCCGCCCCACGAACTACATCGCCACCTGCACAAGATCGGGCAGGAACAAGGCCCCAAGGCGGCAGCCGAATACCTGCACCACCACACCCGCTTGCTCGTACAACTGGCTGAGGTTCAGCAGCTTCTGGGCACGGCGTACATGCCCGTCATTTCGAACCATACCGACGCTCTGGTGGCGCGCGAGCAAAGCTGGGGGCAATACGCCAAGCCGGAAGACTATCTGGACAGCTTCACCCAGTTTGTGCGCCAGCAAGTCAACCAGTCTGCGGCCATGGCCGTGGTAGTCAAGCGTCCGAAAGACCTGACCCGCGCCCAGCTCAAAGAGGTCCGCATGCTGCTCGATGAAGCTGGCTACACCGAAGCCCGCCTCAAAGCCGCGTGGCGCAGCAAGAGTAACCAGGACATCGCCGCAGGCATCATCGCCTACATTCGCCAGGCTGCTTTAGGCGAAGCCTTGCTGCCCTTCGAGCAGCGCGTGGCCCAGGCCATGCAGAAGATCTACGCCCAGCACCGGTGGACGCCTGCCCAGCGCAAATGGCTGGAGCGCCTGGCCAAGCAACTGAAGCACGAGATGGTACTGGATGAGACCTTCGTGAACGACAACTTCACGGACACGGGAGGCGCCAAAGGCCTGGACAAGATCCTGGGAGGAGAATTGGCGCCCGTCATCACCAACCTGGCTGCCGCACTTTGGCCAGATGCCGCTTGATACCTACCCGTAGCCCGACAGACGAACATACCGCATAGCAGTACCCCTAAATGAGCACTTCCGACATCGTCCAGAAACTCTGGAACCTTTGCGACGTCCTGCGCGACGACGGCATCAACTACAGCGACTATGTGACCGAGCTGGTGCTGCTGCTCTTCATCAAGATGGAGCACGAGAGCACTCAGTCAGGGTTGCTGCAAAAGCACAAGCTGCCCGACTACGCCCGCTGGCAAGAGTTCACCAGCCGCAGTGGCCTGAACCTGCTCACTCACTACAAGAGCTCGTTGCTGCAACTTTCACAGAGCGATGACCCGCTGATTGCTGCCATCTATGCTGATGCGCAGACCAGCCTGAAAGAGCCACGCCACCTGGAGCAGCTCATCAAGAGCCTGGACGGCATCGATTGGTTCAGTGCCGAGCAAGATGGCCTGGGCGACCTGTACGAAGGTCTGCTTGAGAAGAACGCCAACGAGACCAAGAGTGGCGCGGGCCAGTACTTCACGCCGCGCCCACTGATCGACGCCATCATCGACGTGGTTCAACCCAAAGCGGGCGAAACCATCCAGGATCCGGCAGCGGGCACAGCCGGCTTCCTCATCGCCGCCGACCGCTACATCAAGCAGAAGACAGATGAGCTGTATGACCTGAGCGAAAAAGAGCGCAAGTTCCAGCGCAACAAAGCCTTCTTGGGCATGGAGCTGGTGACCAGCACGCGCCGCCTGGCCTTGATGAACTGCCTGCTACACGGCATGGAAGGCGACGACGAAGGCGTAGTTCACCTGGGCAACACGCTGGGTAGCGCGGGCAGCGCCTTGCCAAAAAGCGACATCATCCTGAGCAACCCGCCATTTGGCACGGCCAAGGGCGGCGGCGGCCCAACCCGTGATGACCTAACCTTTTCGACCAGCAACAAGCAACTGGCTTTCATGCAGCACATCGTGCGGCACCTGAAGGATGGGGGACGTGCTGCCGTTGTACTTCCCGACAACGTGCTGTTTGAAGCGGGCGTGGGCGCCGATATTCGCCGCAGCCTGATGGACAAGTGCCGCCTGCACACCATCCTGCGTTTGCCCACAGGCATCTTCTACGCCCAGGGTGTGAAGACCAATGTGCTGTTCTTTCAGAAGATCAGAGAAACGGCCACGGGCAGCACCGACGCCGTGTGGGTATACGACATGCGTGCCAATGCACCAAAGTTTGGCAAACGCACGCCCCTTCTGCACAAGCACTTTGACGAATTCAAAGCTGCGTTTGGCAAGGACGTCAATGGCTTGAGCGCGCGTGCGGACCAGGGTGAGCAAGGGCGCTGGCGTTGCTTTAGCCGAGATTGGATCGCGAAGGAAAAGGGCGACAGCCTGGACATTGCATGGCTAAAGGACGAAGGCGCCGAAGATTCAGCTGATTTGCCCGAGCCCGCGGTACTGGCACGGGAGATCGTGGATGAGCTGAATGGTGCAATTGAGGAGCTGGAAGGCATTCTGGCTGAATTGGGAGAAGCTGCATGAGCGGCTGGCAAAAAGCTCCGCTTAGTAGCGTCTGCAGTTTGGTAACCGATGGCACACACCATTCACCGCCAAATCACAGCATCGGTGCCTATCGCTACGTCACTGCCAAAAACATCCGCCCATGGGGGTTGGATTTGTCAGACATGTCGTTTGTGGACGAAGCGACACATCGAGACATATACAGTCGCTGCCCGGTTGAGTTCGGGGATGTTCTCTACATAAAGGATGGCGTGACAACGGGTCTAGCGGCTATCAACACGCTCCATGAACCGTTTTCGCTGTTATCAAGTGTCGCACTTCTCAAACCCATTCGAGAAGTTCTTCACCCGAGTTATTTGAAACACTGGCTCAACAGCCCAGAAACCAAGCGCGAGATGACCAGCGGCATGACGGGCACAGCCATTAAGCGTCTAGTGCTCAAACAGATTCGGGCGGCAGAGATCCCAATCGCGCCTCTATCCGAGCAACAACGCATCGCCGACAAACTCGACACCGTGCTGGCCCGGGTCGATGCGGTAAATGACCGCCTGGCCCGTGTCGCTCCCATGCTCAAGCGCTTCCGTCAGTCTGTGCTGGCTGCAGCTACGTCGGGACGCTTGACCGCTGATTGGCGAGCTGCGCAAACGCAAGCCTCTTGGCAGTCTACCGAAGTTCAAAACATCGCCTCAGTCGGCACAGGATCAACGCCTCTGCGCTCTAACCCGAGCTACTTTTGCAAAAATGGCACACCGTGGGTGACCAGTGCTGCCACATGCGAGGACGTTGTTCGCCATGCTGTAGAGCATGTGACCGATGCAGCAATTGCAGCACATCGCTTGAAGATCTACCCAAGTGGAACATTGCTTGTAGCAATGTACGGCGAAGGCAAAACACGGGGCCAGGTAACCGAGCTGGGCATCCCCGCCGCCATCAATCAGGCATGTGCCGCCGTGGTTGTCGACGAGACGAAGATGGTACGGTCGTTCGTGAAGCTCGCGTTGCAAGCCAATTACCTTGAAATGCGTGTGCTGGCTGAGGGGGGCAATCAACCTAACCTGAATCTGGCGAAGGTTAAAGGCTTTTCTCTACCAATGCCACCCCTAGATGAGCAAACCGAAATTGTCCGCCGAGTCGACCTGCTCTTTGCCTTCGCCGACCGCCTGGAGGCTCGCCTGCAGGCCGCGCAAGCTGCTGCGTCACGCCACACGCCAGCGCTGCTTGCAAAGGCCTTCCGAGGCGAGTTGGTGCCACAAGATCCCAACGACGAACCCGCCTCGGAGCTATTGCGGCGGCTAACGCAGGCCAAATCTGCCACACCAACCAAGGGCCGGAAACGACAGGCCGCCTAAATACAAACCGAAGGAGCCCTCATGAACGCTACCCGTCCGATCGGCAAGTTGGAGCGAGTACCCCTACGTCAGGTCTGGGAACATGAAGCCTACGATTTCACGCAATGGTTGCAAGACCACATCGAGGTGCTCAACGAGGCTTTGGGACTGAATCTGGTCAACGTCGATCGCGAGCAAGCAGCCGGCTCCTTCAGCATCGACCTGGTCGCCGAGGACGAGGGTGGCGGCAAGGTCATCATCGAGAACCAGCTGGAGAAGAGCAACCACGACCATTTAGGTAAGGTCATCACCTACCTGGTTTCCATGGGTGCTAAGGCTGCCATCTGGATCGTGTCCGAACCTCGCCCGGAGCACGTCGCCGCCATCACTTGGCTCAATGAAAACAATAGTGCCCAGTTCTACATGCTCAAGGTCGAGGCGGTGCGCATTGGCGAGTCCTTGCCTGCGCCCCTGTTCACTTTGATCGTTGGGCCATCGGAAGAATCAACCAGCGTCGGCAAGGCCAAGAAGGAGTTTGCCGAGCGCTACGAGATTCGCCATCGCTGGTGGACGCAACTAATCGAGCGATCAACCCAGTTCACCAAGCTGCATGCACACATCACGCCAGGCGAGTACACCTGGATAGGCACAAGCGCAGGCGTCCGGGGCCTCAATCTCAACTATGTGGTCACGCAAGACGATTGCGCGGTTGAGTTGTACATCGATCGGGGCAAGGACGCGCAAGCTGAGAACGAGTCCATCTTTGATCAGCTAGAAGCGCATACAGCTCAAATCGAGCAAGCCTTTGGCTCGGAGCTGAGCTGGCAGCGTCTGGATGGCAAGCGTGCCTGTCGGATCCGGTTCACACAAGCCGGTGGATATCGATCGCCGGAGGAGGAATGGCCCTCTCTGCATGATCGTGCGGCACAGGCCATGGACCGTCTGGACAAGGCTCTCAAGCCATTCATCAAGCACCTGAAGCTGGGCAACAACTGACGAATTCACGCAAACGCTGCTTGGTCAACAGCAGGAAACCAATTCAATTCTTGGTGTTTGAGCTTCGATGCTGCAAGTTCGCCAGCCAACACTAGTGAGCGAACGATGACGATAAATTTGATCATTAGACAGGGAAGGTCGGAAATACTGTGACTGCGTACGCAAGCGTTCCGGAGCGGCTACTTACATGTCTATACGACTCGAAAAATGACCAAGAGAGTCAAGCGCTGTACTGCGCGGGGTTCGAGTTGCAGCAGTGGCGATGCGATGCTATGGCCGACCACATCATGGAGTGGTTGGCTGACTATGCGCTTGCCGAGGAAGAACTGAACGTCAAGCACACAAACATGTATGTGCGGCTTCGAGAGGCAGCCTCGCGCATCTATACAAGCGACAAATACAAGAGACGTGGAGAGCTTGGTGAAATCGTCCTGCATGCGATTTGCCGCGACTTCTTTAAGACGATACCGCTTGCTCCTCGCGTCTTCTATCTGACGGCCTCGAACGACGTTGTTAAGTCATTCGACATGGCACACGTCAGATACTTGGGCGAGGGGGCCTTTGAACTTTGGCTGGGAGAAGCGAAGTTCTTTCAAGACGCCGGAGAAGCTATGGCTTCGGCTATCGAATCCGTCAATGCGCACATTGATGCGGGCTTTCTAAAGAACGAAAAGCTACTTCTTGGACCACAGATCTCAAGGAACATTCCCAACTACGAAGGCATACGGGCGCTGTTTTCTCCCAACGCCCCCATCGACAAGCTGTTTCAGACCGCGGCTTTTCCCATTCTCATTGCATCAGATAGCAAGGCAGTCGCGAACGGGAAGTCCCATGATGATTCCTATATCGCCGACGCACGTGCCGAGTTGACCAAGCTGGAGACGAAGCTCAAAGCATCAGGTCTGCGCGAGAAAATTCGAATTCTGCTGATCTACCTGCCCGTTAAATCAAAGAATGACTTGGCGGCAGCCTTCGATAAGAGATTGAAGGGGATCCAAGGATGAACATCTCTCAAAGTGAATGGCAGAGTCTGCCAAGTCTTGGATCATTGGAACTTAAAAAGCAGGTATTCCTTATCCTCCAAAAGGCCGCGACCGCTGTCCAGGAAGGTGGCTCAGACGACCCGCATCTGCTCGAGGTCGTACCTAGACTTGCTGGTCTACTCGAGTCGAGGCCTGAGCTTGATGGTTTCGCAGAGGCGCTCAGCGCCCTCGCCCGTGCTTCTGGGCTTTGGAATTACATCGACAAGGAAAGAGCGGCCCCTTCTGACCTTCTTCTTGCCGAGTCAGTCACAGTTCCGGAGTTAGGCGGCATCACTCTGCACCGAGAACAGGTGGCTGCGCTCAACGATCTGCTTGCTGGCCGCAACCTGATCCTGAGCGCCCCGACCAGCTTCGGCAAAAGCTTGCTCATCGATGCCCTATTGGCCTCCGGAAAATACACCCGAGTCGCGATCGTCTTGCCGACAATCGCACTCCTTGACGAGTTCCGCAGGCGCATTAAACGCAGGTTTGGCGACCGCTTCGACCTCATCATGCATCCAAGTGACGAGACTAAAGATGGTCGCCCAACCATCTTCCTCGGCACCCAAGAGCGCTTGATCAACAGAACAGACCTTGGAAAAGTGGATCTGACCGTGGTCGACGAGTTCTATAAGCTCGACCCCAACCGAAAGGATGAACGAAGCATCACACTGAACGCTGCCGTGTCAAAGCTGTTGAACCGTTCAAATCAGTTCTTCTTTCTCGGCCCGAACATTGACGACGTTAGGTTCTCCGGAGATGGTCGCTGGAAGTTCGAGTTCCTGCGGACCCGTTTCTCCACCGTGGCAGTCGATACCTACGACCTGGGTGCCGTGCAGGACAAAGAGGCCAGGCTCCTTGACGAAGTCGGTAATGATGAGCATTGGCCAGCCCTTGTGTTCGTCTCTTCGCCAGACAAGGCAAACAAACTTGCTGCCAAAGCCGCTGAAGCGATGGCCGTTTCTGACTCCAGCGCAGCCTTCGCAGAATGGTTGTCAGACAACGTTGGTCCCGGTTGGGCGCTCGTCGAAACTGTACGGTTTGGCTTCGGTGTACACCATGGCAGGCTGCCACGGGCCATCGCATCACAAATGGTGCGAATGTTCAATCAATCTGACTTGCCTGTCCTCTTCTGTACGTCCACCCTAATCGAGGGCGTCAACACCGCTGCAAAAACCGTCTTGATCTTCGATAAAACGATCAACCGCGCTGATTACGACTTCTTCACCTACGCCAACATCCGAGGTCGTGCTGGACGGCTCGGAGAGCACCACATTGGACAGGTCTATCTTTTCAATCAACCGCCGGACGTCGAGGAGATGGAGGTTGCGCCAACGTTGTTCGCAGATCCAGACGATGCTCCTGACGACTACGTTGTGCACCTTGATGAGCAGGACTCCACGAAGAATACGGATCAGAGAGTAGCCACGCTCAAGATGAACTTGGGGTTGGACGCTGCGGGCTTACGGCTGGCGGCATCGATCGGCCTCGAGGACGCGCTTGCAATAAAGCACGAGATATTGAAAGAGATACGGGCTGGCTCTCGGCTCGTTTGGAGTGGGATGCCTCGCTATCCTGACATTCAAGCTGTCGTGAATGTGATCTGCACAGTCCGGAGCGCAACCAAGTTCGGTGCGTTGACGACGCGCCACCTGCCATTCCTTATCAACTCGCTGCGTATGGCGCCGACGATTCGGCAGTTTCTTCTCGATTACGATAAAGAGTACCGCGGCAAGCCCGAGGCGCATGACAACGTGTTCAAGTTCCTGCGGGCTTGCGAGTATGGTCTGCCTCAACACTTCGCTGTTGCGGAGCTGTTCGTCAAACAACATGACCCAAGTGCGGACTACAGTCTGTTTATCAGCTCTCTGAGTCGCTGGTTCAAGGCAGAAGAGCTCAAGAACTTGGATGAGGAGGGGATCCCTATCCAGATATCGGAGCGCTTCTTCGAAGGTGAAAGCAGAGAAGCGCTATCCCAAAAGCTGCTTGACCTCGCACAACAGAAATCGGATCAGCTTACCCCTTTTGAGCAATCCTGGGTCCTCGCAGCTCTCACCTAGCACCGTAGCCCATTGCACGCGAATGTAGGCGGCCAACACTGCATCTAGATAGACGGCTGGCCCAAAGGCCTCCCACTCACTTGGTCATGGGGCCACCGAGCTCCCAAACCAAGTGCTTGGTGACATTGAACTCATAGTCGGGATCTTGAACCAAATTTCCCCATCTGGGATGGCCATAGAGGCAGCTCGTTGCAACGGCGGTCGGCACAGCCAATATCGGCAGAGGAGGGCGCGTGCCGTTTAGCTTCAATTATTCAAAGCGAATAATTATCTGAATCAAATAATTCTGGCAGCCCAAGTTGGCATTGCCATCGAGTGCGTCCTGGCCGGTGGCCAGGGACCCATGTTCGACACTTAGTTGCCTTAGGAGCCGGCGCTCACCAAACTAGAGCCAATTCCTTCGACGCTTTGCAGCGCCTCGTCCGACCGGGTGCCATAGCTAAGTGATTGAGTCACCGCTACACCGACACCAACCGCAAATCTCAGGCTGATCTACTCGATTTGTTTGGCCGCACTCGACCGTGGTATCCGATCATGAGGTCACAGCATGATCGTCATTCATGCTGCCAGCTCACGCAGACAAAAGGACGTCGCTGCAGTGCAATTGCGCCGTGATCAACAACGCCGCACTCAACGCCATGCTGCAGCACTACATTACCTTTGCCTGTGAGTCGAACGCGCAACTCGCTTACGCAGCCACCTATGTGGTTGCGACCGTGACAATCATGTTTCTCCGCCACATGATGGATGGTCACCATCACCCGGCTGATAGGACTCCATTCAGCGATAACACCTTCTGGACCTACTTGCGGCGGCATCGCCATACGCTCTATCGTCTTGGTGCCGCTGTCGTCATCTTGTACGCTTCCCATGAAATCGCACGGGTGAACTTTGACCTCGCCTATCGCGTATTCGTTGTGATGCACGCTCATGGTGCTGGGCGCCATTCCAAGCCATTCTCCTCGCGACGCCACGCTTGCCTGTCAGTGCTTTTGCCGCAAATCTTCGCGGTCCTTTACGGCCCAATGCAAGTTCACAGTCATCTGTCTCAGATGACTTGGGTGGTCGACTTCCTGAACGACCTTTGCCTGACACTGCTTTCCATTCAAGATCGCATCGATCCCCGGGTGCCGCACAGTTTGTTTCGCTCTAGCAAAGGTATCCCCAAGAATTGCAAGCAGCGCAAATGAGCGAGACCGCTGAACGGATTACGGATTGCATTTGAGGTCAAGCTTTTCCTGATCAAGCCATCCATGCAACATGCATAGATTTCATGTTGACCTTGCGCAGGGCGACTCCTACGATCCGAGCTTGAGATATCGCAACGGTTTTGCTGATGACCGAGTCACGTCCATGGAAGTGGGTCAAGCAAACCATAGGGATCACTTACTAACCCATCTAGGGCAGTGATATGGATGAAACTTTTATCCCGGTCTGTACGGTTGCCAGGCACATGTGGGAGACAAATAAGCCCACATCTTGGTTTGCCCCGAAACTTGGCAAGGGTGAGCGCTACCTGCGTCAGTTGTTGGAGCAAGCAAAGCCAGTGCCCATACAGATGGCAAACCAGGTGTCGTCCTTTTCTGACACGTTCTCGGCGCCTATCACCTCAGATCAGCCCCCCGTGATCGTCTTTTCGCGTCAGATCATCCGTAGCGCTGAGTCTCTCGAAGATGTTGATGGACTGGTCGCTCAACTCAAGAAGGAGTTGCGAAATGCCAAGGAGCGTGATGACGTCAACCTGCAGGCCCTTTTGAACTGGCAGATGCTCTTTGCATGCCACAAGGCGTGCTCGTTCTTGGGCCATGATGATGCGGGCAAGGCATTGAAGCTTGCGCGACTGGAGTCCGCTGCGGAATACGGTCATCTCATGAGGGAGTTGCTGCCGAGGACAACCTTCTTTGATGGTGCATTGTTCCGTTTTATCGAGCGTCGCAATTGGGCCACAACAGCGTTCCTTCTTAGCGCTGCTCAGGGCGGCCCCTCGAAGGGTGAAATCTTGCAATACATCGCTGCTTACGATGATGCCTGGGCAGCGGTTAACCAAACGATCCTCGACGTTTCTCCCAATCAGCAGAACAGGGATGTCGTCCTTGATGTTGCACGGCTTCCGATGCGTCGCGCCTTGAGCTTGGATCGCGTTGAACTTGCTGCTTACGTATTGGATGAGGCTGACCTTGTTCAGCGTTGCATATCCGATCTACTCAGCGTGTCCACGTATACAGGCCCTCGCGTACTTCAGCTTGCCTTGGAGTCCATCCCCAAGCCAGCACGAGATGCCCTGAATGGCGTATCGGCTTGGGTCGCCTTCACTAAGGAAGTTAACGCAAAGGTCTTTGAGCGCGCGAGTTCCCGTGTGAAACGGGGCAGCAATGTTGGTGCACGCAACGAGCCTCAGCCTATGGACTTGTGTGACCGTCTCTTTTTTGGCAAGGAGTAAGAATGAAGCTGATTCGTATGGGAATGCTGTTCGTTGCCAGTTGGGCGTTCTTGGCAATGAGCGTCTGTATGGCTGCGCCTGGTGTGTCTTAAAGACTTCCTCACTCGTGGCGATAGGATGCCGGCTTTAACGAGCCCAGGACTATCAAGTTAGGTACCCGCAGCGGCAATTTCTGCCCACGTCGGGGTGTAGCTTGGTCTGTGCTTCATTACGCGCAATCCCACTCTCGAATGGGCTCATGTCTGGACCATGGTAATCCCCCCATAAACCATTGCTCAGAGAAGTAGAGCTATGCGGCCATGGCCAACCGCTGCTTGGGGGTGATGCCGCCCAAGGCCATGTTTGGGCGTTCATGGTTATACATCCACATCCATTGGGTGGCATGTAGCCGGACCTCATCAAGGTCAGTCCAATGGTACTGCGACAGCCATTCGTAGCGCACAGTCCGGTTGAATCGTTCCACGTAGGCGTTCTGTTGGGGCTTGCCAGGTTCAATGTGTTCGAAGCGGATGCCCCATGACTTGGCCCAGGCTTCGATAGCTGCGCTGATGTACTCCGGGCCGTTGTCACAACGGATCATCTGCGGCTTGCCGCGCCAGGCAATGATTTGCGTGAGTGCGCGGATCACGCGCAGCGTCGGCAAAGAGAAGTCGATCTCAATGCCAAGCGCTTCGCGATTGAAGTCGTCGATCACGTTGAACAAGCGGAAGCTTCGGCCATCTTCAAGCTGGTCGTGCATGAAGTCCATCGACCAGACCTGATTGATGGCCTCTGGCACCGATAGCGGCTGAGGTTTCTCTCGCACCAAGCGCTTGCGCGGTTTGATACGCAGGTTCAGCTCCAGCTCCCGGTAGATGCGGTACACGCGCTTGTGGTTCCAGGCAAAGCGCCTGACGTTACGCAGGTACAGGAAACACAGACCGAAGCCCCAGTTGCGGTTGTTGTCCGTCAGGCGCACAAGCCAGTCGGCTATCACATCGTTCTCGGCCTGGTGCTTGGCTTGGTACCGATAGCACGCCTGGCTGATTCGAAACGCCTGGCAGGCCACCTGGATCGATGCGCCAAACTCCTTGACCGCACGCTGAGCCATCTCGCGGCGACGAGATGGCTTCACCACTTTTTTGCGAGCGCCTCCGTGACGATCTCGGCCTTGAGCTTCTCTTCGACGTACATCTTGCGCAACCGGCGGTTCTCTTCCTCCAGCTCCTTCATGCGGGCCATCAGAGAGGCATCCATGCCCCCGAACTTGGCGCGCCACTTGTAGAACGTGGCATTGCTGATGCCCAGCTCTCGGCACAGCTCAGGCACGGCCAAGCCAGTCTCCGCGCGCTTGAGCGCCTCAATGATCTGGCTGTCGGTGAATCGAGACTTCTTCATGGTAGAAATTTTCCTTCGAAAATCTCTACTTCCCACAACGCTGGTTTTTCGGGGGGATTACCCCATCACACGACATTGGGCTTTGACATCGGAGTCTTACAGGTCCAACTCGTCTTGAATGGCTGAGTGCGCCTTGAACATCCATGAGCCATGGTTTTTATTCAGGATATTGAGCGGTTTGTTCTTCGCTAATGCTGCTCATGGCTCTGATGTTGGTCCGTCAACATCGATTCAGTTTGTATTAGCTCGACTTCGGTATGGAGCGCATCACCGTGACCTTCTTCTTCTCGGGCTGACGGGTTTTTTCACGCAAGGTATAGACCTCATGCAGCAGACACAACTCTCGTTCCAGCGCCTCGTTGAGCCGTTGAACTAGATCCCTTTTTTCCTGTTTCAGCATCTGTACGGGATCCACTGCAACGTGGGCTTTCTGCTGCAACTTCGCTGCCTCATCTATCTTGTCAATCAGCTGTCCATAAGCTGGCCTTGACGGTTTGATGCACCCCGGTTTACTACCGGCTTCAATGGCGACGGAGGCTTTTGAGATTGGCTCTCCGCGGTCGATGAGGCGCTGCAACGCGTCGTAGTACTTGCCTACTTGAACTTTGGCACTCATACCGCTATTCCTGATAAACGTTTCTGGGCTCTCAGTAAGGATTGCAGGTGATCGGCTTCCAATCTGTGTTCTACGCTGTTGGCTGAGTTTTGGCCCAGACTATTGACGATGCCTCTCTGCGTGAAAACGATGTGATCAAGGCGTTTTCGCTTGACGATGAGGTTCGCACATTGGGAGTCGATGCAATCGAACTCAATGGGGTCAAGCGGCCGAACTTTGCATTCATCGGTACTAACACATCCGCCGAGAACGGTCTCTCGGTAAGCCAGCTTGCCCTCACGGAACAGCTTCAATGTTGCCTGACGCGTGTGCCCGCTCACGGTCTTGGCCATGCGTTCTGCGCCACGCCCAAGTAGCTCGTCGTCTTCAAAGAGCAAAGCCAGCGCATATCCGAAGTAGCTGGATTCCGTCTTGGCCGCATTCCACTCATGACTGAAGTGATCTTCATCAAACACAAGGTTCTGGGCACGCGAGAAGCCGGAGCTGTAATACAACACCATCTCGTCAGTCAAATGTTGTAACTGTCCTTTGAGGGCCGGAAGAGACACCATGCCGGAGCGGTGCGCGTAAACGGCCAAGCTGCGCCGTAACTGGTGCGGAGCAAGCGGCCATCGGCGCCCCACTTCTATGCCCTTCCGGCGCCAATCTCGATCAAGCTGCAAGTTATCTAACTCATCAATGTCTGCTTGTGTTACTACGGGAGAGATTTCCTCGACCAATTCAGTTCGACCGTTATCAAAGGCAAGACCGTTGATCATGCGAAAGGGACTTTTGGCTCCGGGAAACAGTTGAGCTTGTTGACCAGGCTCGGGTGTTCCATCAAATTCATCCCCAATTGCCTTGGCAATTTTCTGCGCAGCCAACACGGCACGGGCGCCGTACTCATTCGTAATCCAAGACGCAGGCTTTTTATTCCCATTGTTGAGTTTGCTCGAGTATCCGTGGATCCAGTAATGATAGCGATCACGATCCTCTACGCGCTCCAGTACCCCTTCAAGCGGCAAGCTGATAGCTTCCATTCTTCGCATGCCGGTGAATGCAATGATTGCATGCAACAGCCAAACTTGATAGGTCCGCATTCGGCCAACGATAAAGAGATCTATCGCGTGTCCCCGGCCTGGTACGAAACCATGGACTGCTTTTAGATATTCGACGGTTCCCTTGAGTATCTCGCTGCGTTTTTCAACGTTCTGTTCTTGCTTGGCCGTGTTGATAGTTCGATGGGATTCTCTTTCTAGCCGGTATGCATCAATCAAGCAACTCAAATCTTTCTCAATCGACTCGATTTTAGCTATCAGACCTCCAAGGATCTCGCAGTACACACGAGATGGAATGAGTGGTGTTTGCCGCTCGTGTTTCTTGCCGCGGGGCTGTTTCCCAATAACTTCTTTTAAACGCTGAAGTGGTAAATGGGCATTGAAATCAAGTTTTTCGCGATGCCGCCAAAGCGTTTGAATTAGTGTGGGGGTCTTGGTTTGAGCCTGCGTGCCCATTGAAGCGATCTCAGTTTCAATCCACTCAGGATTTGAAAGAACATCGAAGAGACTTACTTCGCGATTGAGCGCAATCTTGCACCAAGCCATCGCAACGTAGTTAGCCACTCGTAGAGAATTAAAAGACTGAGTCTTGCCAGCATCGTCAATGAGCCAAATCAGCGCTTTCTGCTGTTCTCGAATTAGCGCGGCTAGCTTTGGGTCGTGACCGGGATCTTTGGCCTCAAAGAAGTAGAGTCTGGCCGCACTCATGCTGTCTGGGGTTCGGGCTTGATGGTTCCAAGACGAATCCTTGTATCTGGACGCGACCCTATTTAATGTGTCCCGACTCACAACAGTCTCTGGATCGAAGTACGAGTACGTCGCTATAGCAGATTCTGCGTCGACATCACGTTGTTTTAAAGTTGGCGAAGGATTGATGCGACCGTCTTTTTGGTGTGAACGCTTAGCCATGATTCAGACCTCCAGTTTGCTTCATGACGACATTGTCAGCATGCCTAGCAAGTGCAGTTGCTGAAGCTTGATAGCCCAATAGGCAGTGAGGTTGCCGTCGACCTTTACGTCCTGTTCTACCGCTGAATAGAGGTTTGGTATTCGTCTTCGTATTTCACTAAGCAAGGTATCAATTCTATTTAGTATTGCGTGATATGTTCGGTCAGCGCTTTTGGAGTCGCCTTGCAATGGCGACAGATGCTGCAATACATACTTGCAAGAAAAAAGCTTTCTCATGTCAGTTTCGTCTGCGTGGACACAAAACTGGTTGCAGAAGAAGCAGCCTTCCGGTTTCTTACAATCAGGCTTAAGTGGTGGGGTGCCTTCTTCTGTTTGGTACCTGCCGTGCTCAAGGCATGACCCAGCAGGAATAGCGGTGGTTTCTTGGCCGCTCGATCCATCAATTACTTTCTTGCTCAGTTGATCAAGAAAACTACTCATCTCATTACGTTGTACGCTAGGCTCACTTTTGCTATAGTGGCGAACCGCCGTAGCTACTGTTGTGCCCATCACCTTTGCTGCTATCTCAGGGCCACTCCTTCTGGTGACATATTGCTGCTTATGCAGGCGCAGTTGTCGCAATGTGATCTTTGGTAATTCACCTTGCACTGAGCGAACCTTGTTTCGCAACTTATCGAGAAAGCCGCGTTGTATTGGCTGTACAGACAATGGGTTTTGTTTGTGATTACGTGCTGTTTCCCATTTGCCCTGGATAAATAGCGGTTGCACGTCTTCGGTGTTCAGAAAGCTGATGAAGCGATCCCTCACAGCCAGATAAGTGCGCAAGCGAGTGACGGTTGTTGCTGTAAGGTGTACGGGAACAATCTTGCCACCTGCACGAAACTTGATGGCTTTGTGCGTTAGGTTAATGCGTTCCGGTGCTCCAAGTTGTTCCAGCAGGTCATCTGGTTCCTCGTAGCTAGTTATCACCCCTTGATTTGCGCCAGAATCAGCAATTACGAGACCTGTAAATGTTACACAGGCCAAATCCATAAGCCGTCCTATCGGGAAGTCGTCAGGTAAGGTGGTGATCTTGTTGTCATTAGAAGCAGATAACCGGATTGTCCTTGTATGATTGGGCTTGGAGTTTTTGCGCGCAGGCTTGTCGAGTACTATGGCTGCGGCCGAGTCGAAGATGGCTTGGAGCGTAGATGTAAACTCCGCCACGTCCTTTTCTAAAGGTGCTGCCGTACTTTCCAGTGCGGGAGTTTGTAGCGGTTCAATTTTGTCGAGATAAACATAGTCATGCAGCTCCGAAAGCAAGGCAATGGCGGATTTATCTAGTGTTCCACCGCTAGTAGCGCCGAGTTGGTTGGTTTGTACTCGATGGCGCAAGTAGGTGTGGTACGCTTTCAAAGCGGCTAACCCGATCTCCTTATCGCTTAGTACCTTCTCAAACTTTCCTCCCTGTTCTGGGGAGTCAACCCAGAGAAGGAACGCCGAAAATTGTTCAAATTTTGAATGGATCGTGCGTGGTCGCCATCCATTATTTCTGGCCAAATTTGAAAGTCGCGTTATGACAGCAGGCATTGCTGCGGTTCGAGACTTTGACAGTGAAGATGGATCATATTCCGTCTTTCTAGCGATGGTGGTTCTTCTACGCAGATAGCACCACATGTAGGGAAACAATCGACTTCTGTCGGGCAGTGTAAAAATAGTTCGTTCAGGTAAGTAGAGGTCAGGCAATGATTCAAATGGAAAATCAAGTCTTGGAAGTGCCTCAGTGAACGATGGGTTGTTGCTGAACCAAGTGGACACCTATCTCCTCCTGATGGTTTATCTATCTGCCTGTGACGATCCCGCTTCATGCCAGGTTGATCGCTTCAATCAAATGTTTGCCCCAGTCAGCTTGGGCCGCTTTTAGATGGTGCATGTTGACCCTGTATTCGAGATAGTGATCAGTTGTACTGGGGTGGCTATGCCACATGAGCTTGCGCAACTGTTCTCGCGCCCAGAGATACTTTTGTTTCTCCTCACCGTCCCGCATGACGTGGTCTACCCAATTCATGCCAAAGGTGGCTCGTAGGTCGTGGAACTTATATTTAAACCCTGGAAGGGTTTCATTCATTAGAGGAATTACTTGCTCAGAAATGAACTCTCGCAAGTTCTGGCCAGTACGTTTTGATACGGTACGAAGTTGTCCTGAGTGCAATTTGGCGTGAAGCTCAGCCTTGGACTCGTAATATGCCTGCCCCTGGTTAGTGAGGAACAAATAATTTGCTTCACTCTCTCCAAGATATGACTTTGCTCTTCGATTTTGAGCACGTTCGGAGCATGCATACACATGCAGCATTTCGTATAGGGGTCTAGGAATGCAAAGGTAGACATTGGCAACGTCCCACTTTGTATCGATTGCGGATCCGGGGCCACATTGCAACTTGAGTGGCCACTGTGGCACGCTATCCATTGGCTTGGTGAATGCACCAAAACGCAAGGTGAGTACTGTTTGCACCCTTGCCCCGGTCAGCAGAGCGACGTAGTGCATAAGGGCGTACTCTGTATTTCCTAACATTTTGAGTGTGCGAATCAGGCACTGTTGCTCCGGTACGGTCAACGGACGCAATTTGCCACCATCATCAATGGACTCATCCCATGCATAGTCTCGCTTCGAGGTGCGGATAGCCAAGTCTGTCGAGATAGTCTCTTGCAGTTGGGTAAACCCCTTGTAGTCTTTGAACAGTCGACCAACCCGGCTTTCCAACCATGGTGCGTTGACAGGAGCGAAGTTCATGCGCTCATTGCTCAGTAGGAATCGATACAGGCCTATGACGCTCAGCATGCGTCTGCATGCTGTGGTGTCTTTGAGCGCTCCAGAGTGAATTTGCCCTTGCAAATGGGTCCGATAGAGGTATGTAGGACGGTTGTACCTGTCAGGCGCTGAGAAATCCGCCCAGTCCAAATCCATGTCATCAAGCCATTGCTTGTACGCCCTGAGATCTTCCGCAATAGGCTTTAAAGATGAACTAGCGAGAGGTCGCGCTTCCGCTTTATCCAAAAGCCACAAGCAGGCAGGTTCCCAAAGGCTGCCATCCGCATTTAGCACCAGGGGGAAGCGCGCGAAAGTCTTCCACAGGGCCTTGCGATCCAATTCCGGTTGTCGCCAGTAGCTAACCTTCTGCGCTCCATGAGCAATCTCGACAGCTTGGCACTCAGGTCCTGGCGAGGCGCTGGCCTTGGTCAGCCTAACGATCGGAAGAACATGGATCTGACATCGCTGAGCCATATGACCTGTTCCCTACCAACTGCTGAGCTGCCAGGGATTCCGTTGCTATGTGTCCATGCTAGCAAAACCAGTCAATAAAGCAAATTTGGCGTAAACCTGCTAATACATGCCGAAGTACTTCGAGAAGCTGTTGATGACGCAGGCGCCGGGGTCGGCCGCGAGGATGGTGGGGGCGGTGTGGCCCGTGGCAGGGTCGGTGTCGCTGAGGTTGAGGTAGATCTCGTCGACGATGCGCCAGGCGCCGTGCTTGCGGGCCCAGTCGCAGATGGCGGCCAGCTCGGCTGGGGGCACCGAGGTGCCGGTGGGGTTCGACGGCGTGGCGATCATCAGGCCACGGGTGCGGGTGCTCCAGTGGCGTTGCACGGCGGCCAGGTCGAGCTGGAAGCGCGCGTGCGCATCGGTGGGCACCAGGCGCACGTCGGCGCCAAAGCCGCTGAGGAACTGGCGGTTGCAAGGGTAGGAGGGGTCGCCCACCAGCACCTCGTCACCCGGGTCCACCAGGGCGGCGGTGAGCAGCAGCAAAGCGGCAGACGCGCCAGCGGTGACCACCACGCGTTCGGGGTCCAGGCGCAAGCCATGCGCCTGTTGGTAGAAGCCGGAAATGGCCTCGCGCAAGGCGGGCAGGCCCAAGGCGCCGGTGTAGGGCATGGCGGTGTCAGGCGCGATGCGTTGCAGCTCGGCGCGCACGGCCGGTGGGGCGCCGAAGTCCGGCTCGCCCAGGTTGAGCCGGATCACGCGGTGCCCGGCGGCTTCGAGCTCGGCGGCGTGTTTGCCGAACTCCATGGCGAGGAAGGGGCGGATGGCCTGGGCGCGCTGGGAGATCTTCATGTCGAGGGTGACCCGGGTGTGCGCTCAGCGCCCACGCAGGCGTTCAATGTGTTCGTCGATGCAGGCCAGCAGCGCGCGGATGTCCAGCGGCTTGGTCAGGTAGCCGCTGAAGCCCTTGTCCCTGGCGCGGTGGATCTGGTCGGGCATGGCGTCGGCCGAGAAGGCCACGCGGGGCACTTCGGCCAGTTGCGGGTCTTGCGCCAATTGGTGGGCCAGCTCGAAGCCGGTCATGTCGCCCAGGTGCATGTCCAGCAGGAACAGGTCGGGCGCGTGGGCGTGGGCCATGCGCAGGGCTTCGGCGCCGTTGCCGGCCACCAGCAGCTGGCAGCCCGGGCGCAGCTTGAGCACCTCGCGCACCAGCTCGATGTTGATGTCGTTGTCTTCGGCGTACAGCACCACGAGTTCGGTATCGGCCGCGGGCCGTGCCTGCGGGCTGGCCGTCGGGGCGGGTGTGGCAGGCAAGGCCGCCGCATCGGCCAGGGGCACCCAGGCGATGAAGCTGGAGCCCTGCCCCAGCTGGCTGCGCACTTCCAGCCGCCCGTGCATGGCTTCCAGCAGCTTGCGCACGATCACCAGGCCGATGCCGGTGCCTTCCACATTGGTGCTTTCGGCACCCAGGCGGTTGAAGGGTTCGAACAGGTGAGCTTGCTGCTCGGCGCTCAGGCCCAGGCCGGTGTCGTCGATGGCGATGGCCACCTGCTCGCCTTCACGCCAGATGCGCGGGCTCACCTGGCCTTGCGGGCGGTTGTACTTGACGGCGTTGCTCAGCAGGTTGACCAGCACCTGCCGCAGGCGGATGGGGTCGACGCACACGACCGGGTCTTCGTTGACCTGCACCGGGCGGATGGCGATGTTGCGCTCGCTGGCCAGCGGGCCCACCAGGTGGCAGGCTTCGGACAGCAGCATGGAGGGCCGGCAAGGCTCGGCGGCCAGCGGCAGGTTGCCCGCTTCGATGCGCGACAGGTCCAGCACGTCGCTGATGATGCCCAGCAGGTGCGAGCCGGCGTTTTCGATGTGCGCGACCTGCTGGCGCTGGTCGGCATTGAGTTGCCCGGCCGAGCTCAGGCGCAGCAGCTGGGCAAAGCCGATCACGGCGTTCAGCGGGGTGCGCAGCTCGTGGCTCACACGCGAGAGGAACTCGTTCTTGGCGCGGTTGGCGTCCTGCGCCACCTGGGCGGCCACGCGGGCGTCCAGCAAGGCCTTCTTGTCGGTCAGGTCCGCCGTGTGGCCGTACCAGACGATGCGGCCGTCTTCTTCGGTCACAGGGATGGCGTGGCCACCGTACACACGCAGCCCCTTGCTGGGCAGGATCACGCGGTATTCGAAATCCACCGGCTTGAGCCGCGCGCCAGGCTTGGGCGCCATGGCCAGGCGCCGCACATAGGCCAGGTCATCGGGGTGCACGCGGATGTGGTGGGCGTAGTAGTCACGCTCCATCAGCTCGTGCGGCAGCTCGAACATCTCCATGGCCCGGTCGCTGATGTAGAGAAAGCACGCGCGGCCATTGGCATCAAACCCGATCTTGTGGATGAGGCCGGGCACGAACTTGCCCATGCTGCTGAGCAGCGCTTCACGTTCGCGCAGGGCCAGCTCGGAGGCCTTGCGCTCGGTGATGTCCTCGGTCACCGATACGAAGTACAGCGGCTGGCCCTGCTCGTCGCGCGCCAGCTGCGAAGTCACCTGGGCCCAGATCGTCTTGCCGTCAGGGCGCAGGTAGCGCTTCTCCTGGCGGAATTCATCCGATCGGCCGGCGATCAGGTCGGCCGCGGCCTGGGCATCACGGGCGACGTCATCGGGGTGGGTGACGTCCTGGAAGCGCCGCGCCAGCAGGGCCTGCGCCGGGTAGCCCAGGATGCGGCACAGGCTGTTGTTGACTTCGAGGAAGCGGCCATTGAGGGCCACGATGGCCTGCCCCGGCGTCGACAGCTCGAACGAGGCGCGGTAACGGGCCACCTGGGCGCGCAGTGCTGCCAACTCGGAGGATGTGGCCGAGGCCGAGGGCTGATCGGGAGACTGCGTGGGCTGCTGCATACAGGGCGAATCTTACGTGCAGGGCGCCCCGGCGTGCACCGTTCTGGTGGTGCGGTCAGGTCCTGATCGACATATTTCACGGCAGGTATAGACTGATCCGCTCCAGCAAAAAACACAGCGAATGAGGCGCATGAACAACCAGGATGCCGGCACTGACCTGAATCACCTTCATGTTGAGGAAAGGATGCGCCGCATCCAGATGATGATGGAGCGCACGGAGCGGATCGCGCAAACCGGCAGCTGGGAGTGGGATGCGGTCAACGACATCGTGACCTGGTCCAGGGAGACCTACCGCTTTTTCGGGCGGGACCCGGCGCTGGGCGTGCCCAACCTGGAGGGGCAAAAAGAGATCTACACGCCCGAAGACACCGCGCGCCTGCACGCCGCGGTGGCCAAGGCCATGGCCGACGGCCAGCCCTATGACATCGAGTTGTGCGGCGTGCGCCCGAATGGCGAAAAGCGCCATTGCCATATCCGGGGCTTTCCGGAGCGCGATGCCAGCGGCCGGATCGTGCGCCTGGCCGGTTCGCTGCAAGACATCACCGACCGCAAGAAGGCCGAGCAAGACCTGCGACGCAGCGAGGCGCGCTACCGCTTCCTGGTGGACAGCCTGCCCGGTGCGGCGGTGCTGCTGTTCGATCACGATTTGCGCTTCCAGGTCGCAGGCGGCGAGGAGCTGTTTCGAAGCGGGTTTGACAAGAGCCAGGTGGAGGGCCGTACCCTGGCCGAGGCCTTTCCGCCTGATGTGGTGGCCTTGTTTGCGCCGGCCTACGCCAAAGCCCTGCAGGGCGAAAAAACCGAATTCGAGCACCGCTACCACGACGCTTACTACCGGCAGCAGATTGTGCCGGTGCGGGATGACCAGGGGGCCATCGTGGCCGGCATGGTCATCACCAGCAACATCACCGAACGCCGGCGCGCCGAGGAGGCCTTGAGCGAGGCCAATGAGAGCCTGGAGCGGCGCGTGGCCGAGCGCACGCGCGAAGTGGAGGTGGCCCGCCAGCTGGCTGAAGCCGCCAATGTGGCCAAGAGCGCTTTTCTGGCCAATATGAGCCACGAGATCCGCACGCCACTCAACGCCATCAACGGGATGTGCTTCCTGGTGCGGCGCGGGGGCGTCACACCCGAGCAGGCGCAGTATCTGGACCACGTGGACGCGGCCAGTGCCCACCTGCTGGACATCCTCAACGACATCCTGGATCTGTCGCGGATCGAATCGGGCAAGTTCGGGTTTGATGAAGCCGAGGTGGACATGGGCAAGCTCGCCGGCGAGGTCGTGGCCATGGTCGCCGAGCGTGCGCAGGAAAAGGCGCTCCCGCTCCTCCAGGAGATCCAGGCCATGCCGCCGCGCCTGCTGGGCGACGTCACCCGGCTCAAGCAGGCCTTGCTGAACTACCTCACCAATGCCATCAAGTTCTCGGATCAGGGCAGCATTACGCTGCGTTGCCGCGTCGAACGGGACGAGCCCGACCATGTGCTGCTGCGCTTCGAGGTGCAGGACCACGGCATCGGCATCCCGGCCGAGACCGTTCCCAGGTTGTTCACGCCCTTCGAGCAGGCCGACAACTCCATGACCCGCCGCTACGGTGGCACCGGCCTGGGGCTGGCCATCACCCGGCGTCTGGCTGAACTCATGGGTGGCAGCGCGGGGGTGGAGAGCGTGCTGGGCCAGGGCAGCACCTTCTGGTTCACGGCGCGGCTCAAAAAGGGCGCGGCCCTGGCGCCGGCGCCGGCCTTGAAGCTGCCTGGCGTCCAGGCCGAGCAGGTGCTCAAAGCGGCGTTCCTGGGCCAGCGTGTGCTGGTGGTGGAAGACGACCGCTTGAACCAGGAAGTGCTGCGCCTGTCGCTGGATGGCGCCGGGCTGGCCTATGACCTGGCAGAAACCGGTGATGTGGCGGTGGAGATGGTGGCCCGCCAGGCCTACGCATTGATCCTGATGGACATGCAGATGCCCAGGATGGGGGGCATCGAGGCCACCCGTCGCATCCGCGCCTTGAGCACGGGTGCGCAGGTGCCCATCATCGCGATGACGGCGAACGCGTTTTCCGAAGACCGTGAACGCTGCCTGGCCGTGGGCATGAACGACTTCATCGCCAAGCCCTTCAAGCTGGACAAGCTGTTCGAGACGATCTTGAAATGGCTGTCGGGCGGCGGCGGGACCTTGGCCTGAGCCCGGTCTACAAAGACCCGGCCGCGTGGCATGTGCTGCCCTGGGCCCCACCCTGTGGCCACAGGCGCACCGCCAGGGCGCCCAGCGCCGTCAGGGCGGCCATCACCATGACACCCGGCCAGCCCCACTGCGCCAGCAACTGGCTGCCGATGGCGGCACCGGCGGCCATGCCGATGAACATGGTGACAAACAGCACGGCATTGAGGCGGCTGCGGGCCTGCGGCGCGATGCCGTAGACGATGGTCTGGTGGGCGATCAAGGTCGCCTGCACGCCCAGGTCAAAGACCACGGCCCCGAAGGCCAGGATGGCCAGTTGCACGGCGGGCGCGGCGGGCAGGGCCAGCGGGGCGAGGGCCATCACGCTGAAGGCGCTCAAGCTCAGGACCGCACCCAGGCGGGTCACCCGTTCCGGGCCACGGCGATCCGCCAGCCGACCAGCCAGAGGGGCCGCCAGGGCACCGGCCGCGCCAGCCAGACCGAAGGACCCTGCCACGGCACTGCCCAGGTGGAAGGGCGCGCCATGCAGCATCACGGCCAGGGTCGACCAGAAGGCGCTGAAGCCCATGGAGAGCAGACCTTGCGCCATCGCTGCGCGGCGCAAGGCCACATGTTGCGACCACAAGGTGGCCAGCGAGCGCAACAAGGCCGTGTACGACAGCGTGGTGGCCGGCTGGAACCGGGGCAGGCCGCGCCAGGAGGCCAGGCCGATCAGGGCCACGCTGCCGGCAGCCGCGAAGAACACCGCCCGCCAGCCCCATTGCGCGGCCACGAAGCCGCTGGCCACGCGTGACAAGAGGATGCCCAGCAGCAGCCCGGTCATCACCTTGCCGACGATCTTGCCGCGATGGGCTTCCGGGGCCAGCGTGGCGGCCGCGGGCACGATGTCCTGGGCCATGGTCGCGCTCAGGCCGATGGCGAGGCTGGCGACCATCAGCATGCCGATGCCGGGTGCCGTGGCCGCCAGCAGCAGCGCCACGACGAGCGCCATGGCCTTGCCCAGGATGATGCGGCGGCGGTCGTAACGGTCGCCCAGCGGTGCCAGCAGGAGGATGCCCAGCGCATAGCCGAGCTGGGTGAGCGTGGGCAGCCAGCCGACCTCGCGCTGCGTGGCGCCCATGTCCGTGCCCAGCACGCCCAGGATGGGCTGGCTGTAGTACAGCGAGGCCACCGCCAGGCCGGCACCGCTGGCCAGCAACACGACCAGGGCGCCGGATAGCGGGGTGTCATCCGTCTTTTGCATGTCGCTCATGGTCGATCACCGTGTTCAGAAGGGATGAAGCAAGTGTGCGTGAGGGCGATACCGGGTGGTAGTGGCCCGGCTCGTACATTTGATATACGCTGCACGTATGCAAGAGCAGCAGCATCCCGGTGCCCCAGGTGACCGGCTTCAGTTGATGGAGACCTTCGTGCGCATCGTCGAGGCGGGCAGCCTGTCTGCCGCGGCGGCGCAACTGCACACCACCCAGCCCACGGTCAGCCGCCGTTTGCTGGCGCTGGAGCGTTCACTGGGCGTGCGGCTCCTGCAGCGCTCGACCCACGTCATGCGGCTCACGGATGACGGGGCGCGCTGTTTCGAGCGGGCCAAGGAGCTGCTGGCCAGCTGGGCGGCCTTCGAGGCCGACGCGCGTGGCGCGCTGGAAGAGCCCGAGGGCATGCTGCGCGTGGTGGTGCCGCATGCCTTCGGGCAGGAAAAATTCGTGCTGCCGATGGCGGATTTCCTGCGCGCGCACCCGCGGGTGTCGATCGAATGGCGGCTGCAGGACGATGTGCGTGACCTCATCGCCGCCGGGGTGGACTGCGCCATCGTGGTGGGGGAGCCGGCCGACCCCGCGGTCGTGGCCATCAAGTTGTCCGAGGTGCCTCGCATCGTGGTGGCCGCGCCTTCCCTGCTGCGTGAGCACCCGGTATCCGATGATGGCGAGGACCAGCTGGCCTCGCTGCCCTGGCTGGCCCTGAAGACCTACTACCGCAATGAGGTGCTGCTCAAGCACATCGAGCGTGGCGAGCAGCGGCGCATCGCGATCCGCCCGCGTGTCAGCACGGACAGCCTGTATGCCTTGCGCAGTGCCGCCTTGCAGGGCCTGGGTGCCTGCGTGGGCTCCACCTGGTTGTTGGCCGATGACATCCAGCAAGGGCGCCTGGTGCGCCTGGCGCCCCAGTGGTGTGCCTCGCCGTTACCGGTCTACATCACCTACCCGTACGCCCGCTTTTATCCATCGCGCCTGCTGCGCTTCGTGGCCAAGATGCGTGAGGTGGTGCCCGGTGCCATCAGCGCGCCTTGAGTGGCGTCGAGCGGCATCGCATGGTGCTTCACAAGGCGTGCGTCACCAATCTGAAGTCCGGGTCATCCGGGTAGGCCTTGACGGTGAAGCCCAGGCTGCGCATCAGCCGCAGCATGCCGTCGTTGTTGGTCAGCACCAGGCCGACGATCTCGCTCAGGCCCCGTTCGCGGGCCACGTCCATGATGCTTTCCATCAGACGCGAACCCAGGCCCTTGCCGCTGAAATCGTCGGCCACCACCAGCGAGAACTCGCAGCTGCTCTGGTCCGGGTTGGTGATGTAGCGAGAGACACCGATGATGCGTTCGCGCTCGACGATCTCGCCATTTTCCTGGGCCTGGCGTTCCTTGTAGACGGCCACCAGCGCCATCTCGCGGTCGTAGTCGATCAGGGTCAGCTTGGCCAGCATGGTGGGCGGCAGCGCCGTCATGCTGGACACAAAGCGGAAGTAGCGGCTTTCGGGCGACAGGCTTTGCACCAGTTCCTGCAGCATCTGCGCATCGTCGGTGTGGATGGGGCGCACGGTGTACTCGCCGCCACCGCGCAGGGGCCAGACCAGCTCGAAGCGCGCCGGGTAAGGCAGGATGGGCAGGTGGCTGTAGGCACCGGCACGCCCGCCAATCACATGCGGGCCGCTGTCGATGACGATGCGCGCGTCCACCGACACGGCGCCGTCTTCGTCGATGATGATGGGGTTGATGTCCATCTCGCGCAGCTGGGGCAGCTCGCACACCATCTCGGAGACACGCAACAGCACCCGCTCCAGCGCGTCCATGTCGACCGCGTTGAGGCCGCGCCAGTCGCCCAGCGTATCGGCCACGCGCGAGCGCTCGATCAGTCGGTGCGCCAGGTACTGGTTGAGCGGCGGCAGCTCCATGGCCCGGTCGTTGATGAGCTCGATCATGGTGCCGCCCGCACCAAAGGCGATCACCGGGCCGAAGGCATCGTCGGTGACCACGCCGATGCAGATCTCGCGGCCCGAGCGGGTGCGCGCCATCTGCTGCACGGTCACGCCATTGATGCGCGCCTCCGGGCGCAGGCGCTTGATGCGCTCCATCATGTCGTTGAAGGTGTCGCGCACGCCGGTGCCGTTCATGATGTTGAGCGCCACGCCCTGCACATCGGACTTGTGCGAGATGTCGGGCGAGTCGATCTTGAGCGCCACGGGGAAGCCCAGCTGCGTGGCGATCATCATGGCCTCGTGCGCACTGCGCGCCAGGATGGTCTCGGTGACGGGGATGTGGAAGGCCGACAGCAGGCTCTTGGATTCCATCTCCGTGAGCACCTTGCGGCGCTCGGCCAGCACGCTTTCGATCACCAGGCGCGCGCCCTCGATGTCGGGCTTGGCCAGGGCCGACAGCGGCGGTGGCGTCTGCTGCAGCAACTGCTGGTTCTGGTAGAACGAGCTGAGGTAGCCAAAGGCCCCGACGGCGGACTCGGGCGTGCGGTAGGTGGGGATGTTGGCGTCGTTGAGCAGCACGCGTGCCTCCACCACGGTGGAGTCACCCATCCAGCAGGTCAGCAAGGGCTTGGACATGCCGGGCTTGCAGGCCACCACGGTTTGCGCAAAGGCATCCGGGTCGGCGCCGGGCTTGGGCGAGTAGATCACCAGCAGACCGTCGATGTGGTGGTCGCGGTTGGCGGCCTCCAGCGCGGCCTTGAAGTGCTCGGGCGTCGCGTCTTCGGACAGGTCGATCAGGTCGATCAAGGAGGCGGTGGTTGGCAGCACCGCCTTGAGCGCCCTGGCCGTGTCAGCGGACAACTGCCCCAGGGCCAGGTCGATGTCGTTGACCCGGTCGGCGGCGAGCACACCTGGGCCGCCCCCGTTGGTGACGATGGCCAGGCGCTTGCCCGAGGGCCGGAAACGCGAAGCCAGGCACTTGGCGGCCGAAAACATCTCGTCGAAGGATTTCACGCGCACGGCACCGGCACGGCGCAAGGCGGCATCGAACACCTCGTCATTGCCCACCATGGCGGAGCTGTGCGTGCGCGCAGCGGCCTGCCCGGCCGAATGGCGACCGGCCTTGAGCACGATCACCGGCTTGGCATTGGCGGCCGAGCGCAGCGTGCTCATGAAGCGGCGCGCATCCCAGATGCCTTCCATGTAGACCAGGATGCTTTGCGTCTGCGGGTCATTGGCCAGGAAGTCCAGCGCCTCGGCCATGCTGACATTGCCATGCGGGCCCAGCGTCACCACGGACGAAAACGACACGCCGTTGCGGGTGGCCCAGTCCAGCATGGAGGCGGTCAGGGAGCCCGACTGCGAGATCAGCGCCAGGGGGCCGGCTTCGGCCAACTGCCCCAAGGTGCTGGCGTTCAACCCCAGGGCGGGCCGCTGGAAACCCAGACAGTTGGGGCCCAGCAGGTACAGGCCTTCGCGGCGGGCCTGCTTGTGCCAGGCGGCGGCCTGGTCGCTGTCCACCCCGCTGGAGAGCACCATCACGGCCTGGCAGGCCATGCGGGCGGCCAGCTCGATGGCGGCGGGTACCTCCTTGGGTGGCAAGGCGATGAGGGCCAGATCGGCCTTGATCTCCATGAGGTCAGCCAGGGTGCCGCTGGTCTGGGTGCTGACGAACTGCAGGCTGCCGCTGAAGCGCTGGGCCTTGAGCGCCTGCAGCAAGGTGGCGGCGTGGGGGCTGGCAGCCTCCTCGGGGTTCGAGGAGCCCGCAAAGACCACGATGGCCCTCGGTGCGAACAGGGGGGCCAGGTAGTGGGCGTCCATGGGAGGGCTTTCTCGGGCTCGGCTAAATCGGCAATGGCAGGTCGCCGGCCAGTGTAGGAAGCCGGCCGGCGAAATGCAATGCGCGCCCCGCCCTCAGACGCACGCGCTTGATGCGAATCAGTTGACCAGCATGCGGCTGCTCTTGCGTGGGGCCTTGCCCTGCTGAGGCTGGCGCACGGCGCGGTAGATGTCCAGGTCGGTCAGGCCGATGCTTTTGAGGAATTCGTCACGCAATTTCAGCACCGAATCGAAGGTGTCTTCGGAAGCCTCGATCAGGTAACCCTCGATGCGCTCCAGTTCTTCGATCTGGCGTTCGCTGAAGGTGGGGCGTGCCCAGTTGGGCAGCATGGTGCATTCGGTGAAGCCCCAGGCCGAGGGGTGGTGGTGCACTTCCTGGTCCAGCAGGGTCTGGGTCAGCTCTTCGAGGACGCTGGCCCCCAGATCCCGGGCGATACCGTTTTCGATCACCTGGGCGGCGACCACACGCGGCTCGGCCACATCGACCACCACGCGGCACAGCGCCGGTTCGGCGTAGGCATGCAGCCTGTGTCGCCAGTGGCCCTGCATCAGGCGGGCCGGGGCGATCGGCTGATCGCAGTCCGAAGAAACGTTGTCGAACCAATTCATCGCCATCCTCCGGTGAAGCACTTGCCGTTTCAGAGAAGGTGACCTGCAGCGGTACTGCCAGGGCCACTGTGTGACCATCATGCAGAAACCGTGCGCGTTTGGTGGGCCAAATTGATACCGAATTACCGGTTCGGCGCATTCATGCAACGGTGCCCTGAAAGAGCCTATATCGCCTGTATTCTGGAGGGCTGGGCTTACCCCCCTGGGGCCATTCGCCATGCCGCTCGCGACCCTCAACCCTTACGATCACTACGGCTACGCCCTGGTGGCGGTGGTGGGCACCTTTCTGGCGGTGCTGGCCATCGCGTGGCTGATCGGGGCCTCGCCCTGGCAGGACCGGATTCGCGCCTGGCGCGGGGTGGCGCCGCCCTTCATCAACATCCTGGGTGTGTTGTTCGGCCTGACGCTGGCTTTCATCGCCAACGACACCTGGAGCGCGCACGACAAGGCCACCGCGGCGGTCTACCACGAGGCGGACGCCTTGCGCAGCCTCATGGTGCTGGGTGGGCAGCTCCAGGAGCCCCTGCGTTCGCCGTTTCTGCAGGCCGTCAAGCGCTACGCCCAGACCAGTGCCGGTGAGTGGGATAGCCTGGCGCTGCGCCGTGCCAGCCCCGATGCCGACCAGCAAGCCAGCGCCCTGCTGCGGGCCAGTCTGGACCCGAAGGTGGAAGCGGCACTGGGGCACAACGCCCACGCCCTGCTGCTGGCCAAGGTGTCGGACATCCGGCACGACCGTGATCAGCGCATCAGCCTGAGCCAGATGCACATCAATCCGCTCAAGTGGGTGGGCATGGCGTTTCTGGGGCTCCTGACCCTGCTCTCGATCGCGGTGGTGCACGTCGAGAACCCGAAGGCCGTGTATGTGTCGATCACCTTGTTCGCCCTGGCCGCAGCGCCTACTGCCGCCATCGTGCTGGTGCAGGGCAACCCCTTTCAGCAGCCCACCTTCGTGTCGCCGGCGCCCATCCTGGCCTCGGTGGCCACATGAGGGTTGGCCGGGGCCGCATCAAGGCCTCTTGAAGCGCTGGCGGGCCTGCTCGGCCTTGGCGCGCATGGCACACCCCTCGGCGTGGTCATTGATCAGCCCCATGGCCTGCATGAAGGCGTACACCGTGGTGGGCCCGACAAACTTCCAGCCGCGCTTTTTCAGCTCTTTGGACAAGGCCACGGATGCCGCCGAGGTGGACGCGGTTTGAGGTGTGGCCAGATCCGCCGCATCGGGCTCGTATCGCCAGATGAAAGCGGCCAGCGAGCCTTCCTGTTTCACCAGTTCCTGGGCACGCTGCGCGTTGTTGATGGTGGCTTCGATCTTGCCGCGGTGGCGCACGATGCCTTCGTTTTGCAGCAGCTTGTCCACATCGGCGGGCTTGAAGCGCGCAACGCGGTCGAAATCGAAACCGTGAAAGGCCGCGCGGAAGTGCTCACGCTTGGCCAGGATGGTGCGCCAGCTCAAGCCTGACTGGAAGCCCTCCAGGCAGAGCTTTTCGAACAGGCGGTGTTCGTCGCTGACGGGGAAGCCCCATTCCTTGTCGTGGTAGGCCAGGAACTCGGGCGCACTGCCACACCAGCGGCAGCGTGATTGCCCATCCGGGCCCACAAACAGATCGTTCATCGTTATCCTCCTGAAAAGCCTTCGTTTGAATGGACAACCAAGCCTCATGCCCAGCGCCCTGCCCGTCATCGACCCCGATCGTTGTACCGGGTGTGGCCGTTGTGTCAGCGCCTGTGGCCCGCACGTGCTGTGGCTGCAAGCCGATGGCCCGAATGGCTGGGGGCCCAAGCGCTCGGTCTTGCACGATGAGGCCGGCTGCACGGGTTGCGCACGCTGCGCCGTGGTCTGCCCCTTCGATGCCATTGAGATGGTAAAGGTAAGCAAGGCACGCTGCCCGACCGCGTGAGGCGGCACAGAGCGTGCGCTTTTGAAAGAGAATCGGGCACATCGCACCTTGAGGTGCTCCCCGTCAGGATCTGAAACCATGCGCCCTGTTCAACACACTTTGCTGGCCGCTGCCCTGTTGTGCGGCGTGCTCAGCCAGCCGGCCCTGGCCGACACCACTTTGTCGGGCTCGGTGTCCGACAGCATCAGCACGGCGGTGGGCAGCGTGTCCACCTCGCTGAAGAAATCCAGCCAGAGCTCCACCAAGGATGACAAGGTGGCCGAGGGCGACTACAAGGTCGTCGCCTTGACCGCCGAGGCCGACCAGCCCGGCATGGTGCGTTTGAAGCTGCAGCCCCTGGCCCCAGCCGGCCGCGAACCGGGTGCCGAGATGGGCACCGAGACGGCCGCGGATGACAGCTTCGAGTTGATCCTGCCGCAAAAGACGGTGGCCTTGAACCAGGTGGCCACCGGCACCGTCGTCACGGCGCGCAACCGGCCTTACGGCCTGGCCTTTGCCACGGGTGAAGCCCACCAGGACTTCTTCCTGGTGCTGCAAGACGAATGGTTCCGCGAGCTGGCGACCAGGCCCGTGGTGCTTTGAGCGCGCGGCACAGGGTGGCCCCCCGGGCCATCCTGAAGAGGCTGGCCACCTGGGTGGGCCTCGCCGGGCTGACCCTGGCCGGCAGCGGCACAGCCCACGCCGAATGGCTCAACCTGTGCGACCGGCAGGCCAAGGTCAGCGCCAGCCAGCAAGACAAGCTGTTTCGCTTTGGCGCCATCATCAAGGCCGAGCTGGCGCAGTCCGGCCACAAGGCGGCCCTGATGGCCCGCTCGGGCCTGGACCTGCAGCGCTTTGGCATCCGCTACTCGCACGCGGGCGTCAGCCTGCAGGCCAGCGACAACACGCCCTGGTCGGTGCGCCAGCTGTACTACGCTTGCGACGAGCGCCAACCCCGGGTGTACGACCAGGGCATATCGGGTTTCCTGCTGGGCACGGACAACCCCAATGTGGGCTACATCTCGGTGGTGTTCCTGCCGGAGGACAAGGCCGATGAACTGGCCCGCGCCGCGCTGGACAAACGCCAGGCCCTGAGCGTGCTGGGTGCCACCTACAGTGCCAATGCCTACCCCTTCAGCACGCGCTACCAGAACTGCAACCAGTGGCTGATCGAGCTGCTGGCCATGGCCTGGGGGCCAGCGCAGACGCGGTCTGACGCCGGTGAGCCCGATGCGCCCCTCGCCACCTTGGGCGCGCCTGTCGATGTGCGCAGCCAGGCCCAGTCATGGCTGAAGGCCCAGGCTTACGAGCCCACCGACATCGACGTGGGCCACCGCTGGCTGATGTGGGCGGGCGCCTTCATTCCCTTTGTGCACACCGACGACCACCCGCAGGCGGATGTGGACGCGCTGCACTTGCGCGTCAGCATGCCAGCGGCCATCGAAGCCTTCGTGCACCAGAGGGTGCCGCAGGCCACCCGCGTGGAGTTCTGCCACACCGAAGATCATGTGGTGATCCACCGCGGCTGGAGCGATCTGAGCGATGGCTGTGTGCCGTCTGGCGAGGATGAGGTGATCCGTCTGGACTAGGGTGGTGTTGACCTGGTCGTCATATTTGGTATAAATCGTTTATACGATTTACCAGGTCCAACCATGAACGCCACTGCCGTGAAAAAAGCCGCCGTCAAAAAAGTTGCCGCCAAGAAGGTGGTTGCCAAGAAGCCTGCGGTCAAGCGGGCCCCTGCCGCCAAGCCGGCCAAAGCGCCCGCCCCCGCCCCTGTGAAAGCCCCAGTGAAAGCGCCCGTGCCAGCACCCGTGAAAGTGCAAGCCCAAGCCCCCAAGGTCGAGAAGATCAAGATCAAGCTGGTGCGCGACAGCTTCACCATGCCCGCCGACGACTGGGCCCTGATCGCGCAACTCAAGGAGCGCGCCGTGGCCTTCAAGCGGCCCGCCAAGAAGAGCGAGTTGCTGCGTGCAGGCCTGCAGGCCCTGGCGGCCTTGCCTGACGCCAAGCTCAAGGCAGCGCTCGACAGCCTGCTGCCACTCAAGCCCGGTCGCCCCAAGGGTGAGAAAGGCAGCGACAAGGCCGACAAGAAATAAGCCTGGCCGCTGGCTTTACCAGCGGCACATCACCAGGCCACATCGGCCATGTCGTCTTTCCAGGCCATGCTGCTCTGGAGCCTGATGAGCAGGCCGATGAGGATCAGGTCATAGTCCGCGTAAGCCAGAAAGTGCGCGGGCTGGCGGCCATTGAGGTCATCAAAGGGCGTGGACAACCACTGGGCCAGCCAGGCCCCGGGGCTTTGCCCTGGCCCGTGCCCTTGCACGTGAAGCTGCCGTGCTTCGACCTGTTCCAGCAGCCGGTGCAGCTTGGGGTAGGTGTCCAGATAGTCGGCGGGCAGCCCCATCGTTGTCTCCATCATGTGTGCCCCACAGACTAGGCGCCTTGCTTGACAGGTGCGTGACCAAGGGCTGGCTTGTTGCGTCAGGCGTGCGCCAAAGCATGAACCGAACGCCTCATGCCGATCGGCGTGGCCCGTCTGCCATGCGTCACAGACCCGGCTTACGCTGTCCGGGCCCGCAGTGACCGAGACGCCCACCATGCCGTACCCCCAGGACGAGACCATTTTCAAGCGCACCCACAAGGGCCAGGTGGTGGCCACGGCACGCAGGGGCTTGATGGACGAGCCCCAGCTCGCCCTGTTGCGCATGGTCAATGGCTACACGGCGGCGTGGGTGCTGGCGGGGTTGTCAGGCCTGGCCCTGGGTGCCGTGCTGGAGACGCTGCACGTGCTGGAAGGCAAGGGCCTGATCGAGCGCGTGCCCGGCGTCAGCGGCCCTCGTCCTGCTGCTCCAGCTGGCTGAGCGTTTGCTCCAGCGGGCGCAACTGGTCGAGCGCGGCCGCCACATTGAGCGCGGTGAACATGGCCTTGGCCTGGTCCACATGCTGGCGGGCGCACTTGGGGTTGCCGCCAAACAGGCAGGCAAAGGCGATGAACAGGTGCCCGTCGGCCACGTACTCGGGCACCTGGGCTTCGGCCACCAGCGCTTCACCGGCCATCTTCAGCGCCGCCATGTCATGCGTGCGCAAGGCGATCAGCGCCTTGATGCGCGAGGCAATCGTGCGGTTGAAGGGGCGGCCTTCGCTGCTGGCCAGCAACTCGCAACGCAGGGCGATGCTGGCGGCCGCGCCCATGTCGTCCTGCTCGTAGATCAGGGACACGGCTTCCTTGACGCGGTCACTGTCGCATGTGCCCTCGCCCGCGGCAAAGGCCTGTACATGGCGCGACGCGGTGGGGACGGGGTCAGGCTCCTTGACGGGCGCCGCCAGGCTGGGGCCCACACAAGCGACAGCCAGCAGCACAGCCAGCGTGCCTTTGAGGATGGGAGACGAAGCTTGCAACATGGTGCCTCCTGCGAGTGCTTGCACGTTGAGCGGGATATCGGCCGATATGGCCCATTCTTGAACGGGGGGCATGCAAGGTCAATGCCACCAGCGCGTTTTGCCTTCTAATCGAGGCTGAACAACCAGGGTGCCCACCGTGCCGCCAGACGATTCCATCCAGCAGCTTGCCCTGCGCCTGCAACAGTTCGCCGACGCGCGCGACTGGGGCCCCTTCCACTCGCCCAAGAACCTGGCCTCGGCCCTGATCGTCGAGGCCGGTGAACTGCTGGAGCACTTCCAGTGGATGACGGAAGCCCAGAGCCGCGAGCTGGACGCCGACAAGAAGCAACTGGTGGCCCACGAAATGGCCGACGTGTTGCTCTACCTGGTGCAGCTGTCGTCTGCGCTGGGGGTGGACCTGATGGCGGCCGCCCGCGAGAAGATGGCGATCAACGAAAGCCGCTACCCGGTTGACCGCGCAAAGGGCAGCAGCCGCAAACACGATGAGCTGTAGCTTGCACAATAAGCAAGCATGTTGAATTTTGGGAGCGCTCTCCAAGTGGCATTGATCAAAGAACGAGCCTGTCTGCTGATGTTGAATGCATCCGTCAATCGGCATATGCCGGGTACTTTCGATGCGTGAAGCACTCGACCTCTTGAACGAGCTCAACGAGCTGGACGAGTCCGTTCGCATTGAGGCCAAGCGCGCAAGTGAACTTGGCAAGTCGGTGCTGCAGACGGTGGTGGCTTTCGCCAATGAACCTGGCCTTGGGGGTGGATACCTGTTGTTGGGTGTCGATTGGAAGACCGATGAAAAGGGGGATGTGGTGTATTGGGCCGCAGGCCTGCCTGATCCAGACAAGACCCAGAAGGACCTGGCCACGCAGTGCGCCAGCAGTCTGAACACGGTGCTTCGACCAGAGATGCAGGTCGAACAGGTCAACGGCAAGCCTGTGCTGGTGGTTTTTGTTCCTGAGGTCGAGCCCTCTCAGAAGCCGGTCTATTTGAAGGCGACTGGGTTACCTCGCGGCGCCTATCGCCGTATCGGGTCTACCGATCAACACTGTGTTGACGAAGACCTTTGGGTGCTGCGCGGTGAGACTCAGCCGCAGATGGGCCCGGACATGATGATGGTCGCGGATGCCACTCGTGAAGACATTGATTCGCAGGCTGTGGCCGAGTACCGGCGCTTGCGCGTGGATGTCAACCCAGGCGCAGAGGAGTTGGCCTACGGTGATGATGACCTATTGGAGGGTATCTGCGCGCTGCGCCGTGTAGATGGCGTTTTGCGTCCGACCGTTGCCGGCATTGTGTTGTTTGGCAAGACCTTGGCCTTGCGCCGCTTGATGCCCGCTTTGCGTATCGACTATGTGAGAGTGGCAGGCACCCAATGGGTCCAAGATGCTGATGAGCGCTTTACCACCACGCTGGATGTACGCAAGCCATTGCTGTTGGCGCTGAAGCAGATACAAAACACGATCTTGGACGATTTGCCCAAGGGGTTTCGCCTCCATGCAGGCGAGTTGCAAAGTCGACAAGAGCCCGTGTTGCCCAGTAAGGTGATCCGCGAGGCATTGGCTAACGCAACCATGCACCGCAGCTACCAGGTTCACAGCCCGGTGCAAATCATTCGTTACAGCAACCGCATCGAGATACTGAATCCGGGTTTTTCGCTCAAACACGTGGCCGACCTGGGGAGCCCCGGATCTCGCGTGCGCAACCCGGCCATCGCGGCAGTGCTCCACGACCTGCATTGGGCGGAGACCAAGGGCTCTGGGGTGCGAGCCATGCGCAGACTGTCATCCGAAGCGGGCTTGCCTCTGCCTGAGTTCCAGTCGGATCGCCAGCGCAATGAGTTCAAAGTCACGCTTTTTTTGCATCACTTGTTGACCGAGGACGATTATCAGTGGCTCAGGAGCCTGAGTTCGGAACCGCCTTCGGCCGACGAAGCCAAGGTCTTGATCTATGCCCGGGAGACTGGGGCGGTCGACAATACGGCGTGTCGCGATGTATGCGGCCTGGATACGCTGACCGCCAGCCGGGTTCTGCGCCGTTTGCGTGATCGACGTTTGCTGGTTAAACAGGATTCGGGTAGCCGAACCTATTACGTGCTGGCGACCGAATCTGGCGTACCAGCCCTGAGCGCCAATCCCCACCAGTTGCACCTGGACATGTCGGCAGACGCCTTGACGCAGGACGCGCCAGCATGGGGGGATTATCCGAATCCCCCCATGCTCGCGCCCAAATCCCCCCATGTAGAGGGCGAGATTCCCCCCGAGCTACTGGCGCGCATCGCCGAGGCGGGTGGCAAGCCGCGTCAGGCTCAGGTCCGAGAATTGGTGCTGGCGCTGTGCGAGCTGAGGCCATTCACGGTGGTTGAGCTCTGCCGGGTGTTAGGTCGCAGCGACCCCAAAGAGCTTCGACGTACCTACCTGCGACCATTGCGTGAAGCGGGTTTGCTGACCTTGCTTTATCCCGAGACAGAAAAACATCCACATCAGGCATATGTGGTGACAGATGCCCATTCGACAGACCTGGAGTGAGCAGCCTCACCAGTATCTTGAATTGGCTTGGCGCATGACATTGGCCATCTCGATCGCAAGTCGTTCACCCCGTCAAGGGCACGAACGCCACCGGCAACAAGCTCGCCTGTGTCACTTGCCCCTGGTCGTCCTTGCAGACCCGCACCAGCGCTTGCCGCCCATGCTGCGGCCCCACGGGGACCACCAGGCGGCCGCCGGGTTTGAGCTGATCCAGCAGGGCCGGCGGGATCACGGGTGAAGCCGCCGTCACGAGGATGGCGTCATACGGCGCCCCAGCCGGCCAGCCACGGTGCCCATCACTGTGGTGCACCTGCACGTTGTGGATGCCCATGCCTTGCAGGCGTTGCGCCGCCGTACGGGCCAGGGGCCCGATCACCTCGACCGATTGCACCTGCCGCACCAGGCCTGCCAGCACCGCCGCCTGGTAGCCCGAGCCGGTGCCGACTTCCAGCACCACGTCATCGGCCTGGGGCTCGATCAGGTCCGTCATCAAGGCCACGATGAAGGGTTGCGAGATGGTCTGCTGGTGGCCGATGGGCAAGGGCGCGTCCAGCCAGGCTTCGTCTTGCAGATCGGGGTCGACAAAGACGTCGCGGGGCACGGTCGCCATGGCCTGCATGACCCGGTCGGACAGCTCGGGGCGGCCGGTCTCGGGGCCGCACAGGCGTGCCTCGGCGCGGATGTGATCCAGCAAAGCGTGGATGGCCTGGTCGCGGTGAAGAGGGCTCATGCCAGCCTACCCTTGTCAGCCTGTCATGGGTGCCAGCATAGGACCAGGCGGCGTTCGTTTCAATGCGGGGTGCGCATAATGCCCGCATGACTTCGCCTTCCCCCAAGCCCTTGTCCTTCAAGGTGGCCCTGGGCGGCGCCATCTGGCTGGGGCTGACCTGGCTGGCCTACGCGCTGTTCCTGGTCAACACGCCCCT
Organism: Aquabacterium sp. NJ1; assembly: GCF_000768065.1. NCBI lineage: Bacteria > Pseudomonadati > Pseudomonadota > Betaproteobacteria > Burkholderiales > Sphaerotilaceae > Aquabacterium > Aquabacterium sp. NJ1. The sequence continues at coordinate 2,679,353 of NZ_JRKM01000001.1, forward strand.
CACCTTGCAAAGCGTGCAGGCCGGCCCCATCACCATGGCCGGTGGCGCCGTCATGGCCTGCACCGCCATGGCCTTGCTGCTGATGGGCGCGGCCTTGATCAAGCTGGCCTTGCTGAAGCGCCGTGACGCTTCCCTGGTCATGGCCGTCATCTGGTCGATGGGTGCCCTCTCGCTGGCGTTTTCGATCTACATGCTGACCAGGCCCTTGCTGGCCTCGGCCATCTGAAGCCTGCAGCGCCTCAGCGGGGCACGAGCTGGCAGGCCCTGGTGTCGGGGTTGCACACGCGGACCAGCTTGCTTTTCACATGCGTGGCAAACAGCCCTTGTGCAATCACCACGGCGGTGATCACTGCGATAGACAGACGGATGCTCATGACGACCTCCTGCCCATGACGTGATGGGCCTTGCATCAAGGCTAGAACTTGTCGCGCCTTCTGACCATAGGGGCCCTACCTGAAAAATTGGCAAAGCGTGCAGAAGTGAGAAAGCGTGCCCAGCTTGTTCAGGGGGGTGATGACGCCATCTGAAAAGCCCGTGCCTTGGTCCTGCTTGCGCGAACGTGTCGCTGTTTGCCCTTCCTGCCTCATGACCATTGACTTGAGTCAACTGCACACCCCCCTAGAACATAGTCTTTAACGGTTTTGAAACCTCTGTTCTCATAGACTGAAATCCAGTTTCATCTCTGAGGAATGAGGCAAAAATGCAGTGGGGTGGATGCGGCTTCAAGGGCGGCCGTTCATGATCGAACTCGCCTTGAAGTTCCTCAGCGACGAGGCCAATGGCTTCATGGCGCGCCGGCTTGGCCTGGACCTGGGCAAGCTGGACGTTGGCCCCTTTGTGGACTACACCACCGGTGCCCTGGCCATCGGCATGGACACCACGCGCATGACGCTGTTCCAGATCGAGGAAGAGCGCGTGATGCGCGAGCAGTTGCCCGTGCGTCAGATCGTGGGCGGTCGTGAACTGACCCTGCCCCCACCCCTGAAGGTCAACCTCATCGTCGTCGTCAGCGGGCGCTTTCAGAAGTACGACCAGTGCCTGCGCCAGTTGTCGCTGCTGCTGACCTTCTTCCAGTCACACCCCGTCTTCACACCGGCTGATTACCCCGGCATGCCGGCGGGCATCGAGCGCCTGTCGGTCGAGCTGTTGAACTACGGCCCCGAGCAGCTCAACCAGTTGTGGACGTGCATCGGCAGCAAGCACCTGCCGTCCATGGTCTACCGCGTGCGTTTGCTGTGGCTGCAGGATGTCGAGCCGCAGGGCACGGGCCAGCCCGTCACCGGCATCCAGACGCGCATGGAGATGCGATGAACACGGGCTTTCGCACGCTGTGGACCATCGCCGTGTCGCACGCCTTTCATGGCGGCGTGTGTGATGCGCTCGCGTTCGTCGTGCCGCCCGCCACGCAGGACGCGCTCAAGGCCATGCGGGCCATGGCGCGCGAGATCGATGGCCGCCTGCATGTGCTGATCGAAGAAGACGCCGATGGCCACGCCCTGATCGACAGCACGGGCCGCACCCTGGTGTTTGGCCTGGCGCCACGCAGCGCCACCTTCGTGCAGTACACCGCTGACATGGGGCTGGCCAAGGGCCAGCAGGCCTTGTTTGCCAATGCCGCTTCGGTGGATGCCATCGATGCCCAGCCCACGGGTGTGCGCATCACGGGCGGCCGCATGGGCATCACGCCGCTGCGTGAGGAGCGCCCCCTGACCTTGCGTGCCATCAATCATGAAGGCCTGCCCAAAGCCAGCATCACCCTGTCGCCTACCGATGCCACTTGGCAATGGGATGCCGGCGCGCTGCAAGGCGAGGTGCTGGTTACCGAAGAAGCCCAGCCCGGTGTGGTGTTGGCGCAGCAGCGCCTGTTCATCGCGCCTGGCCTCAATGATTGCTGGGGTGCGCTGTCATTGACCGTGTCGGCTGATCACATCGCGCATGGCCATGACTTCACCTTGACGCTGCCCGCCCGCGAAGACGTGCTGCGCTACTACGTGCTGGTCAAGCCCGCCAACCAGGCGGACTTCGACAGCATTCAGATCCAGGACCAGGGCGCGGCCACCGACAGCCGCCCCCCCCTTACCTTCACGCGCCATGTGCCGCCTTTCGGCCAGGGCCATCTCTCACCTGACCTGCTGGACCCGGGGCACACCCGCCAGCTCGTGCTGTTCGAAGCCAACGCGCCCATGGCCCGCCAGGCCCGGGGCCCGCATGGCATCGCCTTGCAGCGCCAGGGTGAAGTGCTCATCGGTGATCTGCCCCAGCCCGGGGCCGATCGCAGCGATGCCCAGTTTGTTGTCCACCTCAGTAAACCGTAGAGGAGCGAATCCGCCATGCCAACCTACCGCACGCCTGACGTGTATGTCGAAGAGATCTCGGTGTTCCCGCCCTCGGTGGCCGAGGTGGCCACTGCCGTGCCCGCCTTCATTGGCTACACCGCCAAGGCCACCCGTGATGTCGAGGGTGACCTCAAGAACGTGCCCACGCGCGTGACCTCGCTGCTGGAGTTCGAGCAGCTCTTCGGCGGTGTGCCCACGCTGGACGTGAGCAAGGTGCTGCTGGATGACGCGGGCAACTTCCTGCGCGCCGAGCTCGGTACCGGCAACACCAAGCACCTGTACGACAGCATCCGCCTGTTCTTCGACAACGGGGGCGGGCCTTGCTACATCGTGTCCGTGGGCAAGCACACCGACAGCATCGACAAGGACCAGCTCATTGCCGGCCTGGCCAAGGTGGCCACGGTGGACGAGCCAACCATCCTGCTGTCACCCGACGCCGCCTCGCTGGACGCCGACGGCCTGGCCGCCTTCCAGCAAGCCGCGCTGGCCCAGGCTGGCAAGCTGGGTGACCGCGTGGCTCTGATGGACACAAACTACTACGACAACAAGACCGCGCATGGCACGGCCATCGACAACTTCCGCAGTAAGGTCGGCATCAACAGCCTGAAGTACGGCACGGCCTACGCGCCCTGGCTCAAGATCAACTACCCCAAGCAAGTGGGTTATGCCGACCTGACCAAGCCGGCCACCAAGCTGTACAAGGGCTCGCAGCCGATCGACCTGGCCACGCTGACGTCCGAGCAGGCCATCAAGGACAAGCTTGCGCGCCTCGACAAGGTGCTGGCCGACCTGCCCTTGATCGCCACGACCAAGTCCAACCTGTTCGACCCGCAAACCAGCTTCTCGGCCAAGCAGGATGCGCTGCTGATGGCCTACAAGGGCGGCAAGACCGTGGGCACGGCGCAGGCGGTGTTCGGCTTCCTGATGGACGCCGCCCGCGCGGTGGACGGCTTCGTCACAGCCGTGGTCAAGCTGACCTGTGCTGAGCTGACCACCGTGGTCAACAGCCAGATCACCGATGTGCTGGTGCCGGTCTACAAGCCGCTGCTGGCCATCGAGAAGGAACTGGCGCTGGCCGCACCGGCCTACACCGTGCAGCAGGACCAGGGCACTGCGCCATCGGCCACCGCCTGGGGCACGACCTGGACGGCCGTGGCCGCCAGCACGGGCAAGGTGCCCACGGCAGCCGGCACACTGCTGGCCGCCCAGCTGGATGCGACCATGCCCACGGTGCTGGCCGCGCTGGCTGCCATCGGCACGGCCCTGGCTGCCATCAGCACGGCCGCGGCCACCTACCGCAGCAACGACGAAGCCTATCTGGGCGAGAACTTCAGCCTTTACCGGGCCATCCTCAAGGGCGTGAACAACGCCGTCACCGTGTGCCCGCCCTCAGGTGCCATCGCCGGCATCTATGCCCTGGTGGACAACCAGCGTGGCGTGTGGAAGGCCCCGGCCAACGTCAGCCTCAACGGCGTGCTGGCGCCCACCTACCTGTTCGACAGCGACGACACCGACAACCTCAACATCGACGCCAACTCGGGCAAGTCGGTCAACGCCATCCGCGCCTTTGCGGGCAAGGGCACGCTGGTCTGGGGTGCCCGCACCCTGGCCGGCAACGACAACGAATGGCGCTACATCTCGGTGCGCCGCTTCTACAACATGGTCGAAGAGTCGGTGAAGAAGTCGACCTACTGGGCCGTGTTCGAGCCCAATGACGCCAACACCTGGGTCAAGGTGCGCGGCATGATCGAGAACTACCTCACGCAGAAGTGGCGTGAAGGCGCGCTGGCCGGTGCCAGCACCAAGGACGCCTTCTTCGTGCGCTGCGGCCTGGGCACCACGATGAGCAGCCAGGACATCCTGGAGGGCCGCCTGATCGTCGAGATCGGCATGGCCGTGGTCCGCCCTGCGGAATTCATCATCCTGAAGTTCTCGCACAAGCTGCAGACCTCCTGATCCCACACTGAACCTTATTCAAAGGAATCGACATGCCCGGTCAATATCCCTTGCCCGTCTTCCACTTCTCCGTTCAGTGGGGCGGCAACCGCCTTGGCTTCTCCGAGGTCACCGGCCTCACGCAGGAAAACCAGGTCATCGAATACCGCGACGGCTCCTTCCCGGAGTACTCGTCCATCAAGATGCCCGGCCTGCGCAAGTTCAGCAACATCACGCTCAAGCGCGGCGTGGTCAAGTCGGACAACGACTTCTACAAATGGCTCACGACCATCAAGCTCAACACCGTGGAGCGGCGTGACCTGACCATCAGCCTGCTCAATGAGGCGCACGAGCCCGTGATGGTCTGGAAGATCCACAACGCCTTCCCCGTCAAGGTGGAAGGGCCGCAGTTGAAGGCCGCGGCCAACGAGGTGGCGATCGAGTCCATCGAGATCGCGCACGAAGGCATGGAAGTGCAGAACGAGTAAGCGCGGCCCATGTACACACCGCCCGTAGGCTTTCACTTCAAGGTCGAGGTGCAGGGGCTGTCGCCTTCGGAGGATGGGGATACCCGCTTCACCGATGTCGGCGGCCTGAGCGTGGACATCGCCACCGAAGAAGTGCCCGAAGGTGGCGAGAACCGCTTCGTGCAGCGCTACCCCGTGCGCGCCAAGTTCCCGGACCTGGTGCTCAAGCGGGGGCTGATGAAGCAGTCCGCCATCTGGGACTGGGTGCGCCAGTGCATCGAGAACCTCGACATCCAGCCGCACAACCTCATCGTCACCTTGCTCAACGAGCAGCGTGAGCCTTTGATGAGCTGGCGCATCGTGGGGGCCTACCCGGTGAAGTGGTCGGTGAGCGACTTCAATGCCTCGGCCAATGCCTATGTGGTGGAGTCCCTGCAACTGGCCTACCAGTACTTCACGCTGGACAAGGGCTGAGCAGCGCGGTCAACGTGAAAGGGAGCAGCACATGCCCATCGTCATTGATGAAGTCGTGATCTCGGTGGAGGTCGGCAACCAGGAATCGGGTGGCGGCGCCACGCCGGTGCCGGCCCTGCAGGACAAGCAGGCGCTGGTGAGCGAGTGCGTGGAGCGCGTGCTCGAGATCCTGCGCGAGCGGAAGGAAGCGTGATGAGCGGTGCGTCCGGCCAGCTTGAGAAGCTCTTGATCCAGGCCTTCACCAAGGCCGACTACAGCGGCTCGGCCATTGGCACCTTCGAGGCCTATGTGAACCCGGCCGAGCTGACCTTGTCTTATGAGATGGAGTACGACAGCGCCCAGGGTGCCGGCACCACGGGCAGCCGCATGGACTTCAAGAAGATCAAGCCGGGTGACCTCAGCCTGGCCTTCTTTCTGGATGGCACCGGGGCCAATGGCGTGGCCCTGGATGTGCAGCAGAAGATCAGCTCCTTCCAGACCGTGACCGGCTACAACGGCGACATCCACCGCCCCAACTACCTCAAGGTGGCCTGGGGCAAGATCGCCGTCAAGCGCTGCGTGCTCAAGAGCGCGTCCATCGTCTACAAGCTGTTCAAGCCCACGGGTGAGCCGCTGCGGGCCGTGATCACGGCGGTGTTCTCGGATGCGTCGGACGACCAGACCCGCGTGGCGCTGGCGCAGGACTCCTCACCCGACCTCACCCACGTGCGCGTCCTCAAGGCTGGCGACACGCTCTACAGCCTGTGCACGGCCATCTATGGTGACCCGTGTTATGCCCCGCGCGTGGCCCGCGCCAACGGCCTGAGCGGCTTTCGGCAACTGGCCCCCGGCACGCGCCTGGTGTTCCCCCCGCTGGAGAAATGACCATTCCCGCCGACCGCACCCTCCCCACGCCGATCGCGCAGCGCGAGTTCACCGTCAAGGTGAACGGCACGGCCGTGCCCCGCACGCACCAGCTGCTGGCGGCCAGCGTGGTCAACACGGCCAACCACATCGCCTCGGCGCGCCTGGTCTACCGCGATGGTGCGGCCGACACGAGCGACTTCACGCTCAGCAACGACAGCCTCTTCGTGCCGGGTGCCGAGGTGGAAGTGCAGGCCGGTGCCGGCTCGCAGATGGACACCCTGTTCAAGGGCATCGTGGTGCGCCAGCGTTTGAAGGTGCGTGACCAGAGCGCCTCGCAACTCATCGTGGAGTGCCGCCACAAGGCCACTAGACTCAGCCTCAAGCGCCACAGCGCCAACCACCTGGACAAGACCGACAGCGACGTCATCACCGCCTTGCTGGGCTCTGAAGGCGGGCAGGCCAAGGTCGAGTCCACCAGCTACCAGCACAAGCACCTGGTGCAGTACGACACCACCGACTGGGACTTCCTGGTCACACGCGCCCAGGCCAATGGGCACCTGGTGCTGACACGCGGCGCCGACATCGAAACGCGCAAGCTGGCCTTGCAGGGCTCGCCCGTGATCACGCTGCAATACGGCTCGACCCTGATCGAGCTGGATGCCGAGATCGATGCACGCGAGCAGACCAAGGCCGTCAAGACCCTGACCTGGAATGCCGCCGACCAGGCCGTGCACACGCTGGACGGCACGGCGCCTTCTTTCACCGGCCCGGGCAACCTCGCGCCCGATGACCTGGCCGATGCCGTGGCCGTGGACGCGCTGGAGTTGCGCCACGCCATGCTCAGCGACGACGAGGCCACCACGGCGGCGGACGCCCGCTTTGCCACCGCCCGCCTGTGCAAGGCCACGGGCCGCGCCAAGTGCGAAGGCCTGGGCCAGGTGTTGCCGGGTGATGTGGTCGAGCTGGCCGGCGTGGGCGACCGTTTCAATGGCCAGATCCTGGTCACCGGCGTGCGCCACGAGATGGACCTGGTGCAAGGCTGGAAGACCCACATCCAGTTTGGCGGTGTGCCCGAAGACCCGGAGCGCCTGGCCCGCCTGGCCGCCGCGCGCACCCCCAGCCTGCTGGCGCCGGTACATGGCCTGCAGATCGGTGTGGTCACCGACAACGAAGACCCGGACAGCGAGTTCCGCATCCGCGTGCAACTGCCCCTGGTGGACAGCAGCGACGGCGTCTGGGCCCGCCTGGCCAGCCTGGACGCGGGCAAGGACCGTGGCTTCGTGGTGCGCCCCGAGATCGGTGATGAGGTCGTGGTCGGCTTCCTGGACGACGACCCGCGCACGCCCGTGGTGCTGGGCATGCTGCACAGCAGCGCCAAGCCCGCACCCATTGCCGGCAGCAACGACAACCACGAGAAGGGCTATACCAGCCGCAGCGGCATGAAGCTGCACTTCAACGATGACAAGGTGGTGCTGACCATCTCCACGCCCGGTGGCCACACCTTCGTGCTGGACGACGACCAGGGCTCGGTGTCGCTCAAGGACAGCAATGGCAACAGCCTGCTCCTGGACGACAAGGGCATCACCATCGAAAGCTGCAAGGACCTGAAAGTGAAAACCGCAGGCGACACCAAGTACGACATCGGCGGCGCCGGCGAGCTCAAGACCAGCACTGATTGCAAGGTCGAGGCCGGTGCCCAGCTCAAGCTCAGTGGCAGCGCCGGGGCGGAGTTGCAAAGCTCGGCCACGGTCAAGGTGGCCGGCTCGCTGGTCAACATCAACTGAGCGCGGCCACGCAGCGGTCATCACCACCCAACACACACCACAACAAGGGACCACCACCATGCCAGCCGCCGCCCGCGTCGCCGATGCCAGCACCCACGGGGGCACCGTGATCGGCCCCGGTGTGCCCACCGTGATGATCGGGGGCATGCCCGCCGCCGTGCTGGGCGACATGCACAGCTGCGTGATCCCGCCGCCGCACCCCCCGGTCACACCCTTTGTGGCGGGCAGCGCCACGGTGATGATCGGCGGCAAGCCCGCCCTGCGGGTGGGCGACAGCAGCGCCTGCGGCGCCTCGCCCATGGTGGGCGCGCCGACCGTGCTGATTGGGGGCTGATGGTGATGACAAGCACCACATCATCAACCCGCAACGCACACCGTGCCGGCCAGGCCAGGAGCCAGCCATGAGCGACGCCCCCAACTTCCTCGGCCGCGGCTGGGCCTTCCCGCCCGCCTTCGGTGCCGCTGGCGCCCGCATGACGCAGGACGAGGCCGACATCGACGCCAGCTTGCGCATCCTGTTTGGCACCAAGCCCGGCGAGCGCCCGCTGTTCCCCACCTATGGGCTGGACTTGAGCGAGCTGATGTTCGAGCCCTTGAGCACCACCTTGCGCAGCCTGCTGCTCGACCGCATCCACACGGGCGTGCTGATCCACGAGCCGCGCATCCGTGTGCTCAACCTCGTGATCGACGACAGCGAAGCGCTGGCCGGTGTGCTGCAGGTGCGCCTGGACTACGAGGTGCGCAGCACCAACTCGCGCTTCAACCTGGTCTACCCCTTCTACTTTGGCGATGCCAATGAGCAACGCCTGGCCGCGCCCACGCGCCGCACCGGATGAACCCCATGGCCACCTCGTTTGACCTCCATGCCGCGCAGATGGCGGACCCGGGCACACGCCAGGCCGACCGGCTCAACCCGCATCTGGACGCGGGCCAGGCCCCGCTGGATGACCGCCAGGATGTGGACCTGGTGCTGGCCGCCCACGCCCTGGCCGCCCAGCTCAATTTCTACGAAGACACGCCCGAGCACGTCGCCGGCAACTGGCAGGCCATCTTGCAAGGCAGCGTGCTGCGCCCCCAAGCCGGTGACACGCCAGACAGCCTGCGCGCCCGCGTGGCCGCGCTGATGCAAAGCCCCGATGGCAGCTTGCCGCCGCACCTGGCCTTGTTGATGGCTTTTGCACGCCTGGCCCGTCACCCGCGCGCCCTGCTCAATGACTTCACGCGCCAGCACCTCAACTTCCAGATGCAGACGGTGCTGGGCTTCAGCCCCAAGCCCGCGCAGCCCGACCACGCCCATGTGCTGGTGGACCTGAAAAAAGGCGCGCCACCTGTGGAGTTCAAACCCGGCCAGTGGCTGTCCGGCGGCAAGGACGCGCAACAGCAGGAGCTGATCTACCAGCCCGTGCGCCCCGCCGTGCTCAACCACGCCAAGGTGATGCAGCTGCGCGCCATCAGCCATGCCGATGGCCGCCTGGTCTGCGCGCCGATGGCCGATTCCATCGATGGCCTGGGTGGCAAGCTGCCCGTCGACAACCCGGCGTGGTCCCCCTTTGCGCAGGCCCTGCCGGATCGGCCGGCGTTGCCTTTGGCCACCACCGGCTTTGCGGCGGCTTCGTCGCTGCTGCGCCTGAGCGAAGGCACGCGCACCGTCACGCTCACGCTGTACCTGGACGGCCTGCGCGAACGGCTGAGCGCCGAGGCCCTGGCCGCCTCGTTCGAGGTGCTGCTCAGCGGCCCCAAGGGCTGGATCGGGCCGTATGCGCTCAAGGCCGTGTCGTCGAGCGATGCCAAGCTGCGCGTCTTGCAGTTCACGCTGGAGGCCGACCAGCCCGCCGTGGTGGACGTCGGCGAGGTCCATGTCCAGCCTTTTGAGCCCGGCCTGCCCGTGGCCCAGCTGCTGCTCAAGGCCGATGGCTTGCTGGGCCACGATGCCCTGGCGGGCTTGAGCCTGCAGCAAGTCAAGCTGGCCGTGGCCGTCAAGGACATGCGCAAGCTGGTGCTGGAGAGCGAGCTGGGTGTGCTGGATGCGAAAAAGCCCTTCCTGCCTTTTGGCCCGCAACCGGCCGAGGGATCACGCTTCTTCATTGGCTGCGCCGAGGCCCTGGCCAAGCCACTGAGCGCGCTGTCGCTCAATCTGGTCTGGCAAGGCGCGCCCACCTCGCAGGCCGACCTCACCACCCGGTATGCCAGCTACACCAAGCAGTCCAGCCTGGCCCATGGTGTGTCCGTTCAGGCCGATTGGGCCGATGCCCGCGCCCAGCACAAGACGGCCATGGGCACCGTCCTGCCTGCGGCGGCCACTGGCATCCAACTGACGTTGGAGCAGGCCAACTACAAGGCCAACAAGGCCCAGAAGCTCGGCAAGGGGCGCGAGCAGGAGGCCTATGCCTTGCACACCTCCGGCAGCGCCATGGCCCGCAAACAAGCCGATGTCCGGGACTGGCTGCGCCAACACGAAGCGCAGCACGAAGCCCTGCGTGAAGGCCCCCACCAGCGTCGCCAGCCGGAACCGCCCGAGCCACCCGTGCCCGCCACCGTGCGCCCCGGTTTCATCACCCTGAGCTTGAACACCGACCTGCTGCACGGCGACTACCGCAACGACGCGATCCGCATGCTGCTGCTCACGGCAGACCTCAAGCCGCCCACCGTCATCCAGGAGCCCTACACCCCCAAGCTCAAGGAGCTGACCCTGAGCTACGAGGCCGAAACCGGCCGCACGGCCATCCACGATGCCTCGCTGAGCGCGTTCACCGAGGGCGAGGTGGCCTTCTACCATGTGGATGTGTTTGGCGTGGCGCGCGAGCACCTGTGGCTGAGCCGCCAGCGGCCCTGGATGAAACAGGCTTCGGTGTCGCTGCTGCCTCGCCACACGGCCGCCGGCGAGCTGTTCATCGGCGTGGCCGGCGTGCAGGCGGGCGAGCCGGTGAGCCTGTTGCTGCAAACGCAGGAGGGCAGCGCCGACCCGCTGGCGCACGCGCAGACGGTGCATTGGGCCGTGCTGGCCGACAACGCCTGGCAAGCCTTGAACCCCGGGCCCGATCTGCCGCTGGACACCACCAGTGGCCTGCGCCGCAGTGGCTTGGTCAGCGTGGTCCTGCCAGACACCGTGAACACCGACAACACCCGACTGCCCGCCGGCCTGGTGTGGTTGCGTGCCACCATCGCGCAGGAGCCGCGAGCGGCCTGCCAGCTAGTGGGCGTGCACGCCAATGCCGTGGAGGTGGCCTGGGTGGATCAGGGCCTGGGTGCGCGCCACCTGGCCAACGCCCTGCCTGCCGGGCGCATCACGCGCCTCAAGAGCCCGCTGGCCGAGATCAAGGCCTTGAGCCAGCCCTACCCCTCCTTCGGCGGCGCCTTGATGGAAGACGATGCCGCGCTGTCTCGCCGTGCCGCCGAACGCCTGCGCCACCGTGGCCGCGCCATCACCCCTTGGGACCACGAGCGCCTGGTGCTCGAAGCCTTCCCCACGCTGGACCGCGTCAAGTGCATCCCGTATGCCAACAGCCAGTCGTGGCGTGCACCGGGGTGCGTCATGCTGGTGGTCGTGCCCAACCTGCGCCTGCAGCCTCAACTGGGCGTGCTGACGCCGCGTGTGGACCTGGACACCTTGCAACGCATCGAGGCCTTCGTGTTGCAGCGCTCGGCCATGTGCCTGCAGGCCACTCCGGCGGGGCAGACCTCGGCGGTGACCGTGCGCAACCCCCGCTACCAGTCCGTCAAGCTGAGCTTCAAGGTGCACATGCGCGACGGCTTCGCGTTCAGCTTCTACAAGGCGCAACTCAATCAAGCGGTGGTGCAGACCTTGTCGCCCTGGGCCTTTGATGTCAGCCGGCCCTTGAACTTCGGCGGGCGCGTGGTGCGCGCGGCCCTGGTGGACGCCATCGAGGCGCTCGACTATGTGGACTACATCACCGACGTCAAGCTGGCCCGCGAGGACCACCCCGGCGAGGACCAGCCCGAACTCGCACCCCAAGAGCCCGATGTGATCCTCGTGTCCGCGGCCGAACACGATATCCAGGAGGTCCAGTGATGGCTCAGGCGCCCCTTCCAGCCTCATCACCAGCCGGACAGCAAGCCACCACGCTGCCTTCCCTCAAGCGTGCGCCCCTGGCCACGGGTGAAGACCCGCGCGCCCTGTTCAACGAAGGCCTGGCCCACCTGCGCGAGCTGGCCGGCCTGAGCTGGACGGACCACAACCTCCACGACCCCGGCATCACCACGCTGGAGATGCTCAGCCTGGCCCTGGCCGAGCTGGGCTTCAAGGCTGGCACCCCGATCGTCGACTGGCTGGCCGAACCGCGTGACCCGCTCACGGGCATCACCCCTGATCTGGCACAGCAGTTCTTCCAGGCCCGCGAGGTGCTGCCCAACCGGCCCTTCACCCGGCTGGACTGGCGCAAGCTGCTGATCGACCTGGACGGCGTGAAGAACGCCTGGGTGTATCCCGAGCCCGCCATGCTTCTGTACGCCGACCTGGTGGCCCGCGAGCTGGCCTATGTGCCGCCTGCACACGGTCACAGCCAGCCCGTGGCGCTGCAAGGCCTGTACCGCGTGAAGGTGGACTTCATGGACCACATCACCACCCAGGCCGATCGCGACACGGTGCTCCGGCGCGTGCACGAGGCGCTGCAGGCCAAGCGCAACCTGTGCGAAGACTTCGTGGCCATCGAGCCCGTGCCGGTGCAGTACTTCGCCCTGTGCGCCGAGGTGGACCTGGACGTGCACGCCGATGTGACCGAGGCCGCCGCGCAATGGCTGTTCGTGGCCGAGCAGGCCCTGGCGCCCATGGTGCCCAGCTACAGCCTGGCGCAGATGCGCCAGCGTGTGTCCGCCAGCGGTGAGCCTTATCGCATCGACGAGATCTTCGACGGCCCTCTGCTGCAAAACGGTTTCATCGACGAACGTGACCTGCTGGCCTCCGAGCTGCCCGAGGTGCTGCGCCTGTCCGACCTCATCGGCCGCCTGATGGACGTGCCCGGTCTGCGTGCCATCACCGACATCACGCTCAACCCGCTGGATGCCGATGGCTTTCCGCAGTCCGTGCCCAACCCCTGGCAGGTGCCGGTCTTGCCTGGCCACATGCCCCGCCTGGCCCTGTATGCCCGCCAGCCTGTGGGCCGCCTGGTGATGCGCAAGCGCGGCACACCCGTGTCCACCTGGAACATGGACGCCGTGCCCGTCGCCGTGCAAGCCCGCCTGAACGCCCTGCGCGAAGCCGCCCGCCAGTCGGTGGAGACCGACCAGCAAGACACCCCCGCCGTGCCCCAAGGCCAATGGCGGGACCTGGCCGCCTGCCGCAGCATCCAGCGCGACTTCCCCGAGCTGTATGGCCTGGGCCCCATCGGCCTGCCCCGCACGGCCGATGAGCGCCTCAAGGCCCAGCAACTGCAGTGGCGCGCCTACCTGATGCTGTTCGACCAGCAACTCGCCAATGACGCCGCCCAGATGGCGCAAGCGCCCGCGCTGCTGTCGGTCCAGCCGGATGCCTTGCGTGCGCAAGCCGAGCGCCTGCGCGATGCCGGCACCCCGGTGCACGCGCTGCAGGCCCAGCCCGTGCAGGACGACTTCATCAACCGCAGCCAGCTGTTCGCGCAAGACCTGTCCGCTCAGCAACTGGCCGATGTGATCGAAGCGCCCGATCAAGCCCTGGCCCGCCGCGACAGCCTGTACAACCACCTGCTGGCCCGCATCGGCGAGGACTTCTCGACCTACGCCTCCATCATGGCCTCGGTGTTTGGTGACGAAAGCCGCGAGGTGCTCGCCGACAAGGCCGACTTCCTGGCCCAGGCGCCTGCGCTGAGTGCCAACCGCGCCGGCGCCTACCACCAGCAAGCCGACGCCTTGCACGGCGCCTGGAACAGCGACAACGTCAGCGGCCTGGAGCGCCGCATCGCGGCCCTGCTGGGCATCAACGATTTCAGCCGCCGCAACCTGGCGACCGTGTCGTACGACGCCTATGCCGAGATCGACAAGACGCCCAACGACGAGTTCCGTTACCGCGTGGTGCATGGCGTCACCGACAAGATCCTGCTGTCGTCCACCACGCACTACCAGACCCCGCAGGAAGCCCAAGCCCAGATGATCCGCGCCATCACCGCCGCGCAGGACCTGGGGCACTACCGCTGGCACCAGGGCAAGGATGGGCAGTACTACTTCCGCGTCGTGGCCCCGGGTGACGAGACCACCGTGCTGGGCCGCCGCAACCAGGGCTTTGACAACGAAGAGGATCTGCAGGCCGCCATGCGCGAGCTGCGTGATTACCTGATCGCGCGCTACAGCGGCGAGGGCCTGTACGTGCTCGAAGGCCTCTTGCTGCGGCCCATGGCGGCGGGCGACCCGCTCATGCCCATCTGCCTGGACAACGACTGCAGCGATTGCGCGGATGCCGACCCCTACTCCTGGCGCCTGTTCATCGTGATGCCCGCTTACGCCGGTCGCTTCCAGCACATGCCGTTTCGCGAGTTCGCCGAGCGGGTCATCCGCGCCGAGGTGCCCGCCCACATCATGCCCCGCATCTGCTGGGTTGGCAGCGACGACATGGCCCGCTTCGAAGGCGCCTACCGCGACTGGATCAATGTGCAGGCCGGTGTGACACGCGCCGAGCGGGCCGCCAAGCTGGCTGCGCTCATCGCCGTCTTGCGCACCATCAAGAGCATCTACCCCCAACGCACCCTGTACGACTGCGCGGCAGAAGTCACCCCGAAGGCCCCCTTCGTCCTGGGCAGCACCGCGCTGGGCAGCGTTCAACAAATCCACACGTCAGACCCCAAGGAGACGGACCATGGCTGATCCGATCAAGGTCCTGCAACTGCTGGGCAGCGCCCCGGTGAACACCTACACCGTCTTCGAGCGCGACCAGGTGCTCACCCACAGCCAGCTCAACGAGCTGGGCCTCTACCTCAACCAGCAAGAGCGCCTGACCCGCACCAACCTCATCGGCGTGGGCCTGGTCAGTGGCCTGAACGTGGTGCCGGATGACAGCGGCATCAGCATCACACCCGGCCTGGGCGTCACCACCGATGGCGACCTGGTCGTGTGGCCCCAGGCCGTGCGCTTCACGCACAGCAAGCCGTACGACAACAAGCAGCCCCTGTACGCGCCCTTCTACCCCGATGGCAAGACCCTCATCAAACTGCTGGAGCTGACCGACGACCAGGACCCGCTGGGCACCGCCTTGCCCACGCCCGCCAACGCGCAGGACTGGGCCGTGATCCTGCTGGCCGAGACCACCGAGGTGGACCCGGACCTGTGCATCGGCGACAACTGCGACAACCTCGGCCGCCGCGCCACGGCCAAGCTGCGCGTGCTGCTGGCCCAGCCCGAAGACGCCAAGGCCCTGCGCGACACCTTCAAGCCCGTGAGCGAGCGGGCGCGCGCCCTGCCGGACCTGCTGGCCACGCGGCCCAAGCTGAGCGCCAGCATGGTCAACACGGCCTTGTTCATGGCCAGCTACCGCGACGCCTGCACCGAGGTGCTCAACAGCCTCAACGATGCGCTCAAGCAGTTCGGCACCGATTTCGCCCCCGAGCTGCAAACCCTGTTCGGCCTCAACCCGGTGGACGCCTGGCAGCTGCGCCTCAAGGACATCCACGGCCAGATCCGCATCGGCAACGCCCAGCTCACCTACGGCTTCTTCAAGGACATGGTGGACACCTGGAACGCCATGGTGGACGCCTTGCTGGACACCACGGCCATCCTGCTGCCCGGTGCGTCGGCCTTCCCCAAACACCTGCTGCTGGGCCGCGTGCGTGACCCGGCCGACCTTCGCACCGCCTTCTTCCCCTCCGTGGCCGACACCGGTGCGCGCGAGGCCGCGGCCCGCGCTGGTTTCCTGGTGCGCAAGCTGCAAGCGCAGATGGACCACTTCATCGTGCCCGATGACAGCACCGTGCGCGTCACACCCAGCATGGGTGAAGAGGTGGCGCTGGAGGAGCGCGCCATCCCCTGGTATTACAAGCCTGACATCAGCACACAGTGGAACTTCCGCCTCAGCCAGCGCCAGCAGGCCGATGCCAACCTGGGTTACCGCGCCACCGACTACGGCGGCACCGCCCGCGCCCGCAACCCCCTGGGCAGCAGCATTGCGGGCTACGAGATGTTCCGCGTCGAAGGCCACCTGGGCCGCGAGGTGGGCCAGGTGCGCGAGGAGTTGAAGACGCTGGTGGCCGACAACAACCTGCCCTTCAAGGTGCACGCGGTGCTGGCCCACAACCTGCGCAAGTTCATCCGCATCCGCCCGCAGATCCGCTACACCGACCTGCACCGCTTCCACTACCTGCTGCGCCAGGACGTGGCCGTGCGGCTGGACGAAAGCAAGACCTTCACGGCGCGCTTTTCCGACAACGTGCAGGAGGCCGTGCAGAAGAAGACCATCCCCGATCAGGTGAGTGAGCTCAGCTCGGTCACGCAGGCGGTCGAGACCGTGCGCAGCGACATCGGCAGCCTCACGGCCCGCGCGCTGCCTGCGCTCAACCAGACCCGTTACACCGGCTACCAGCAAGAGACGCAAACCAGCGCCTGGAACGAGAACCTGGGCAGCAAGCTGCAGACCCTGGGTGACGTGCGCAGCAAGCTCGGTGAGGTGGCGCGCAACGACATCGTCTCGCCCATCGACTCGCTGATCCAGACCACGCACCCGCTGTGGCTCAACTGGCTGGACGACCTCATCGCCGCCCGCGACGAACGCGAGGACGACAAGCTGCTGCTGTCGCGCTTCGTGAGCGACCACCCCGCGCTGGACCACCTGGGCGGCACCTGGCGCGGTGGCACCCTGGTGCTGCTGTACGACGACGCCGGCACGGTGGTGGGGGACTTTGCCTTGCCTTATCCGTATGAAGAGGTGGACGAGCCCGAGCCCGAAGAACCGCCGCTGCGCCGCCCGCCGTTGCTGCGCCCACCCATCGCGGACATCCGCCCCATCGGCATCGTGCGCCCCATCAAGCTGGACCTCGACACCATGGTCACCGCCCAGATCGGCTCGCAGTTCGCCATCACCAGCAAGGCCTTGAGCGACAGGATCGAGGCGTCCACCAAACAGTTCGACGAGAAGATCCAGGCGGTCAATGTGGATGTGGACAACCGCCTCAAGCTGCAGTCGTCCAGCGTGGAAGGCCTGGTCAAGGGCGCCTTCAGCACCAAGGAGGCCACGGCCGCCGGCGTGGTGGGTTCGGGCAAGCTGATCGCCACAGGCGACACCCTGCTCGACCAGCTCGCGCAGGACGTGGACTACAAGCGCCAGCGCGTGCAAGGCCTGATCGACCTGGCCAGCCGCACCGACATCAGCACCGAAGAACGCAGCAAGGCGCAAAGCATGCTGAGCAAGGCACAAGGCGAACTGGGCACGGCCGTGGGTGATGCCGCCGAGCACGTGGTGCTGAGCAAGACCAACACCGCATCGGGCGCGGGGGCGGGCGTGGCGGCCATCCTGGCGCAAAGCACCATGCTGGTGTCGGATGCCGCCGCCTCCAGGACCTTGACGACCAAGCTGGGCAGCCTGCAGACCAGCGCGGGTGACACCTCGCAAAAGGTGTTGATCGGCACACTGCAGAACCTGGGCAGCCTGCGGGGTTGAGGCCAAGGACCCAGACAAAAGGCTGAGCCATGCAGGACCCCATCCCTCACCGCATCCGTCGCTTGCGCTGGCAGGTTCGCACCCCGAGCGCGGACACGGCGCTGGCTGTGCGCAGCAGCTTGCGCGAATGGCTGCCCGACATCGAGGCTGCGCTGGATGCGGCCCTCGGCCAGCACGGTGGCGGCGGCGAGGTGCGCCACCTCGCGTCCCTGAACCTGAATCTGCAATTGCCGACCACGTTTTCGCAGCAGGACTTGATGCGCGAGCTGGGCACGGCCCTGGGCCAGGCCTTGCACGATGCGGCCGGTGACATGACCGAGCCGGATCTGAGTCCGGTCAACAGGGGCGATCAGGGGGATCCAGCAAGACAAGGCCGAGCAGGGGCGGGCAGCGGCCACCGCGCGCCCTTGTTGTGCGCCTTGCAACTGGCCCGTCTGCAAGCGCCACTGGCCTTGCGCGAGGCCTTGATGGCCGCGGGTCAAGCGCCACGCCAGGATGGCTGGTGCGAGCTGAACTGGCTGGGCCAGACCTGGCCCGTGCGTGCAGCCGATGTGGTCCATTGGCTGGTGTGGCTGGCTGGTGGCGATACCCACACGACCTGGCCCACCGACGGCGCATCGGGCATGGGCCGCGCCGGCCCCGGGCTGGCGACCCATGCCCACGAGGGCCCGGCCGCGCCTTCATCCACGGTGCCACGTGATGCGGGCCAGGCGCCGCTGCGGAGCGCCAACACGGCGCAGCCAACGGCCACAACATCCACCAAGGTATCCACCAACGCAGCCAGCCAGGCCGACGGTCCGCCCGTCGCATCACCGCTCACCCCATCAGGCTTCCAGCAAGGCCAGGCCCAGCTGCTGCACTACCTGCGCACGGGCCAATTCGACTGGGTGCTGGCCGGCCTGCCCACCGATCAGGCGCTGGCCGCCTTGCGGGATGCCGCCAGCCTGTGGGTCGACTGGGGCCTGGTCCCTGACGCTTTGCCGGCGGGCGCTGCCCTGGCCGCACGCCTGGGCGCCTTGAGTCGCTGGCTGGCCCTGTTGTCCGCCGATCAACGGCGCGCCGTGCAACAGCACCAGGCCCGCACCCCAGCCCAGATCGGCCCGGGCCCTGACACGGCCGCACCCCGGCACAGCCTGGCCCAGTTGTGGCCAGGCCTGCTGCAGGTGCTGGCAGACGGTGGCCCCACCGTTCGCGCAGACAGCCTGCACGCCCAGGCCCTGTGGCTGGACTGGCTGGCCGCTGGCGGCACGGCGATGGACGCTACGCACACCCGGCAGTGGCTGAACCAGGCCTTGCCTTGGGTCGATGCGCTGCGCCAGCAAGGTCCCTCCAGCGATGTCTGGCAAGCCTTGCTGGCCCTGGACGGCGCCTCGGCGTTTGCACAAGGCGACGCGGGGCCTGGGCCTCATGTGGGCATCGTCATCCAGGCTGATGCGCAGCGGGGGGCGGTACCTGCTGCCTCCGCCTCCACCCATGCTCCCGCTGCGCGTGGCCCCCTTGCCCATGACAGCCAGGCCAGGCCCCTCACCGCGCCCATGCTGCCCGCCCGCGAGCCGACCACCAGCACCGGCCAGATCGTGTCGCAAGCCGGCCTGGTGCTGCTGCATGCCTACCTGCCTCGCTGCCTGGATGTGCTGGGCCTGTATCCCAGCGGCCAGCGTGGCCCCCTGGCCGACCACCTCTGGCCACGTGCCGCCGCCGTGTTGCACTGGCTGGCCACGGGCCAGGACGGCGCACTCGAATGCGAGCTGGGCCTGATCAAGCCCCTGCTGGGCCGCCGTGATCAGCATGATGAACACGACGCGCTGAGCCACGGCCTGCCCACCTTGCTGCCGCACGAACGCGAAGAGGCCGATGCCCTGCTGCGCGCCGTGCTGGGCCACTGGCGCGCACTCAAAGGCACCAGCGTGGCCGGCCTGCGCGAGAGCTTCCTGCAACGCCGCGGCTGGCTTGAAGCCCGGGGCGGCGCCAGCTTGCTGCGCGTCGAGCCTGCGCCTTACGATGTGCTGCTGGGCAGCCTGCCCTGGGGCATGAGCCTGGTGCGCCTGCCCTGGATGACCGCCCCCCTGCATGTGGAATGGAGCGCCCCATGAAGCGTGACCTGTCCCGAACCTTGGCCGGTGCCGCCGCCCGCACCATCGAGGCCGAGCTGGAGTGGTTGGCCAGCTGCCTGCAGGCGCGCCTGAGCAGCTACTTCGGCCAGCCGCCCTCCTCGCCGGCCTTGCCACAGGCCGGGTCGGCGCCCGCCCTGAACGGGCCCGACCGCGACCCCAACGGTGACCCCGATTGCCCCTACAGCGCCACCCTGCGCCACCTGGAGCTGGACGAGACCGAGCGCCTGCTGGTGGCGCTGGCACTGGCCCACCACCTGCGCCCGCAGCTGCTGGACGTGCTCAGCAGCCGCAACGAAGTGACCCAGCGCCCCTACACCGAGTTCGGCCTGGGCCAAGGCGCAGTCAGCGGCCAAGCCAACGCACCCACCGGCGAGACGGCCTGCTTCCTGCTCGCGGGTGACGACATGCCTGCGCGCCTGCAAGCCATCGCCCGCCTGGCACCCGAGGGCCGGCTGGCGCAACTGGGTGGCTCGGGCGTGTTGCGCCTGGCTGCACCCGCACCCGGCGAGCGCCCTTTGTCCGGTGCCTTGACCTTGTCACCCGGCTTCCTGGCCCAGGCCCTGCCCGGCTTGAGCCTGCTGACCCGGCCGGATCAGGACTTGCCAGCGCAACGCGTGCAGACCACCCTGGCCTGGTCCGACCTGGTGCTGCCGGCGCCCACGCTGGAACAGCTTGATGACATCGGCCTGTGGCTCAACCATGGCCAGGCCCTGCTGCACGAATGGGGCATGGCCCGCCGCATCGCGCCCGGTTATGTCTGCCTGTTCCATGGCCCCCCCGGTACCGGCAAGACCTTGTCGGCGGGGCTGTTGGGGCAACGCTGCGGGCGTGAAGTCTGGCGGGTCGACCTGTCGCAGGTGGTGTCCAAGTACATCGGCGAAACCGAGAAGAACCTGGGCCGCGTATTCGAGGCCGCCGAGCAGCACCAGTGGATCTTGTTCTTCGACGAGGCCGATGCCTTGTTCGGCAAACGCACCAGCGTGGCCGACGCGCACGATCGCTACGCCAACCAGGAGATCAGCTACCTGCTGCAACGCATCGAAGACTACGCCGGCGTGGTGATCCTGGCCTCCAACCTGCGGCACAACATCGACGATGCCTTCCTGCGGCGCTTCCAGTCGGTGCTGCACTTTGCGCTGCCGCGTGCGCCCGAACGCCTGCGCCTGTGGCGCGAAGCCTTCCCGCCCGTGGCCAAACTGGCACCCGATCTGGACCTGCCGCGCCTGGCCCAGCAGCACGAGATCTCGGGCGGCACCATCATGAACGTGGTGCGCTACGCCTGCCTGCGCGCCCTGGCCCGCGGCGACCAGACCGTGCGTGCGCAAGAGGTGGAAGAAGGCCTGCGCCGTGAACTGCTCAAGGAGGGCCGGTCGAGCTGACCGGGCATCCACCATGAGCAGCCTGGCCCGCCCGCTGATCCAACGTGCCCCCGATGTGCGCAGCGCGGCTGCGGCGCCGGTGCGCGTGCCCACCCCGGCGCCTGCACCAGCTCCGCAAGCCCAGCGGCCGGTGGTGCCGGCAGGCGTGAGCGTGTCGCAGCCGGGTGATGCGGGCGAGCGCGAGGCGGCGCGGGTCGCCAGCAAGGTGGTGAGCATGCCGGCGGCACCCCTGTCGGCCACGGCCGCGCGTTTCGCCGGGGCGGTGCCAGCGAGCAGGGGCGGGACGCTGGCGCAAGCAGGGGTGGCCGCGGTGGCGGGCCAGGGCCAGGTGGGCCCCCCCACGCCGTATCCGTCGATGGGCGTCAGCGGGGGGCAAGCGCTGCCCGTGTCGGTGCGCCTCGACATGGAGCCGCGCCTCCATGCGGATTTTTCTGGCGTGCGTGTCCACGCAGACGAGGCTGCCGCCCTCAAGTGCCGTGAACTCAATGCCAAGGCCTTCACCACCGGCAACCAGATTTTCTTTGCGCGGGGTGCCTACCAGCCCGAGAGCAGCGAAGGCCGTGAGCTGCTGGCGCACGAGCTGGTCCACACCATCCAGCAAGGCGCCGCGCCGCAACAGCCCGAACCCGCGCTGGGTGGCGCACCCGGTGCGGACGCGCGGCCTGCCCCCGCGCAAATCCAGCGCAGCCTGGACACCCGCGTGAACGAGCGCACCGGCTCCGGCATCCAGCGCCTGGGCATCGGCGACGCCATCGCCTACTTCGCGGACAAGGCCAACTTCATCCCCGGCTTTCGCATGCTGACCCTGATCCTGGGCTTCAACCCGATCACCGGGCAGGGCGTGGACCGCAATGCCGGCAACATCCTGCGCGCCGTGATCGAGCTGCTGCCCGGTGGCGCGCTGATCACGCAGGCGCTGGACAACCACGGCATCGTCGACCGCGTGGCCAACTGGGCGCAGCAGCAACTCGCCTCATTGGCCAGCATCGGCCAAAGCATCCGCCAGGCCGTGCGCAACTTCGTCGATGGCCTGAGCTGGCGCGACATCTTCAGCCTCGGCAGCCTGTGGGACCGCGCCGTGCGCCTGGTCACCGAGCCGGTCAACCAGGTGCTGGGTTTCGTGCGCGGGCTGGTGGGCGGCATCATCACCCTGATCAAGGACGCCATCTTGCGGCCCATCGCGCGCCTGGCGCAGGGCACACGCGGCTACGACCTGCTGTGCGCCGTGCTGGGCTTCGACCCGGTCACGGGTGACGCGGTACCGCGCACGGCGGCCACCCTGATCGGTGGCTTCATGAAGCTCATCGGCCGCGAAGACATCTGGGAGAACATCCAGAAGGGCAACGCCGTGGCCCGCGCCTATGCCTGGTTCCAGGGCGCCGTGGCCGGCCTCATGGGCTTCGTGCAGCGCATCCCGCAGCTGTTCGTGCAGGCCTTCACCTCACTGGAGCTGGCCGACATCGTGCTGCTGCCGCGTGCCTTCATGCGCATCGCGGGTGTGTTCGGCAGCTTCATCGGGCAGTTCATTGGCTGGGCCGGTGAAACGGTGTGGAACCTGCTGGAGATCATCTTCTCGGTGGTGGCGCCGGGTGTGCTGGTCTACCTCAAGCGGGCGGCTGGGGCCTTGCGCACCATCCTCAACAACCCCATCGGCTTCATCGGCAACCTGGTGCGCGCCGGCGTCACGGGCCTGCGCCAGTTCGCCACGCGTTTCATGACCCACCTGCGCGGTGCCATCATCGGCTGGCTGACGGGGGCACTGGCCGGCGCGGGCATCTACATCCCGCAGGCACTGAGCTTTGTCGAGATCCTCAAGTTCGTGACCAGCGTGCTGGGCCTGACCTGGCAGACCATCCGCGAAAAACTCGTGAAGGCCACCAGCGAGACCGCCGTGCGCGCCATGGAAATGGGCGTGGACATTGTGGTGGCCCTGGTGACCGGCGGGCCAGCCGCCGCCTGGGGCCAGTTGATGGAGACCCTGGGCAACCTGCGCGAGATGGTGATGGAGCAGATCATCAGCTTCGTGTCGCGCCACATCGTGGAGGCCGCCATCGTCAAGCTGGTGAGCATGCTCAACCCGGCGGGTGCCTTCATCCAGGCCATCATCGCGATCTACAACACCATCATGTTCTTCATCGAGCGCATGAAGCAGATCGCGCAGGTCGCGGCGGCTGTCATCGACTCGATCGCCGCCATCGCCTCGGGCGCCATTGGTGCAGCCGCCAACAAGGTGGAGAGCACCCTGGCCGGCTTGCTCTCCCTGGCCATCAGCTTCCTGGCCCGGCTCATGGGCCTGGGCCGCATCAGCGATGCCATCCGCGATGTGGTCGAGCGCATCCGCGCACCGATCAACCGGGCGCTGGACCGCGTGGTGTTGTGGATCGTGAACCTGGCGCGCCGGGTGGTGGGGGCGGTCAAGGGCGCGGCGCAAAGCGTGCTCAACTGGATGGGCATCCGCAAGCCCTTCAAGGGCGGCAACGCCACCCACCATGTCTACATCGAAGGCGAGGGGGCACAGCGCCGCGTGATGATGGCCTCCGACCCGGGCGAGTACAAGAAGACCATCTCGGCCATCGACATCAAGCCCACGGACCCCAAGGTCAAGGAGAAGCAAAAGGCCAAGGCCGATGCGCTCAAGACACTTGACAAGATCGACGACGCCATGAGCAAGGCCAGCAAGGGCGGGGCGGATGGCGCCAAGGCGGCCGAGCGCATTGACCCCTTGATGGGCGAGCTGGCCTTGCTGACCCCGCAGTTCATGACGGCGGCCCAGCAACAGGGGCAGGCCGACACACCCTTGTATGGCGGCACCGGCCCGGGCGGTTTTGGCGTGTCGGTGACGGTGGAGCGCGTCACCAAGGTCACGGCTTACCAGAAGCCCAACCCGCCCGCCAACCAGGACTGGGATGCATTGGCCAAACGCAAGGACGGCGGCACCACCTACTACGTGCAGGGCCACCTGCTCAACGGCAAGCTGGGCGGCAGTGGCACCGATTGGCGCAACCTGGCTGCGCTGACCCAGGCCACCAACAACCGCAGTGCCTTGTCCATGATGCGGGCCTTCGAGAACGACACGCGCCAGGCCGTGGAAAAAGGCCAGACCTTGAGCATCTCGGTGACCATGAGTTACGGCCACCCCTTGCGCCAGGCCGCCATCGACAAGGTCAAGAAGGGCTGGACACCGAAGAGCGAGGCCCAGGACATCGCCGACATCATCAAGGCCGAGGCCCATGCCGCCAAGAACGTGAGCTGTGTGGCGCAGGTGATCGCAGACGATGGTTCACGCACGGCCTTCAAGAGCGCTTCGGTGAGCAACGTCATTGACACCAATCTGGACCACTACTCCCTGGGTGGCGACCCGCGCAAGCCGCTGGACCTCAACAGCGCCTCTGCCACCGCCTTGCGCACCTTGGTGGGCGTGACGGCACCCATGGCCGCGGTGATCGAGAAACTGCGCAAGCAAGCGCCCTTCAAGGACCGCGATGACGTGCAGGCCCGCCTGTGTACCGAACTGGGCGACGACAAGGGCAAGAAGCTGTGGCACGCCATGGTGAGCACGGCGGGCATCAGCATCCGTTGCGAGTGAACAAGGCAGGTCGATGATGAGCGAACAGCACGACGCACAACACGAAGCGGTACCCACCGACGAGCGCGGCCAGGGCTTTCCGCAGATCCTGCACGACCGCGCCCGTGTCTCGACCGAAGAGCTGGTCAGGCTGCTGTTGACCTTGTCCACCGCCGGTGTGGGCGTCTTCTTCATGGCCTTGACCGGCAAGAGCGACCCACCCTTGACACCACGCCAGGAAGTGGCGGTGCTCGTGGCGCTGGTGGCCATGTGTGCGGCAACCCTGTGCGGCATGCTCAGCTGGTTTGCCGATGGCCGCCGCAACTACCTGTGGGCCACCGCGCTGCAGACCAAGAAGAACCTCAAGGGTGACCCTCGCGATCAGTTGTTCGTGCGGCGGGACTTCTGGCTGGATCTGGCCCGGCGCGCGTATCAACTGCTGATGATCCTGTTTGCGGTGGGCATCGTGGCCTCGCTGATCTACCTGGTGTGCCGTGTGCTCAACTGGTGAGGGCGGGCATCCAGGGGCATGTCAGGGGGGCGATCGCGAGGGGCATCTGATAGAGTCCGGCGCATCCTGACGCCTGGCGCGCATGGCCTGCATGGGCCGCCGGCGTTGCCCGTCTGGTTCGCCATGAAAAAGCACAAGCCCTCCGTCCCTGCCAGCTTGCCGCGCGAAGAAGCGCAGCAACTGGTCAACCTGTTCAATGCCGGTCGCTACGCAGACGTCGAGTTGCGCGCCCGCTTGCTGGTGGACCTGTACCCCACCGCGCCCTTTGCCTGGAAGATCCTGGGCACCGTGCTGCTGGTGCAAGGCAAGGACGGCTTGAAGGCGTTGCAAAAGACGGTGGCCTTGCTGCCCACCGACCCGGAAGCCCACAGCAACCTGGGCAATATGTACAAGGCCCTGGGCCGCTTTGAAGAGGCCGCAGCCAGCCACCAGCAGGCGATCCAGCTCAAGCCGGATCATGCGCTGGCGCATTACAACCTCGGTATCGTTTTGCGTGATCTGGGGCGTCCGGCCGATGCCGTGGTGAGCTTTCGCCAGGCGATCAAGCTCAAGCCCGATTTCACGGACGCGTACTTCAACCTCGGTATTGCCCTGACGGACCTGGATCGCTTCGAGGAAGCCGCAGCCAGCTACCGTCAGGCCCTGGCTTTGCAACCCAAGTTTCTGGGCGCGCATTGCAACCTGGGCATCGTGCTCAAGGACATGGGCCGGTATGACGAGGCCGTGGCCGCCTTCCAGCGCCTGCTCGAACTCAAGCCCGATGACGCCGCCGCGCACAACAACCTGGGCAACCTGCTCAAGGACCTGGGGCGGCTGGATGAGGCTGCTGCGCACTGCCGCGAAGCGCTCAAGCTCAAGCCCGACTACAACGAAGCGACCAGCAACCTGCTGTTTGCACTCAACTACGTGGCCGGCCAGCAGCCCGATGTCTTGCTGAACGAAGCCAAGGCGTATGGCGAGCGCGTTGCCCGCGGCGTCCAGCCCTACACCAGCTGGCCCAACACGCGGGATGCCGCGCGCCCGCTGCGCGTCGGCCTGGTGTCTGGCGACCTCAACCAGCACCCGGTGGGCTTCTTCATGGAAGGCGTGTTGAAGGCCCTGTCTGCGCAGGATGGGGCCCGAGCAGCCGGCCGCTTGAGCCTGCACGCTTATGCCACACAGGCCCGCCGTGATGCGCTGACCGAGCGCCTGCAAGCCTGTTGCGACAGCTGGTGCGTCGCCGCCGGCTTGTCTGACCAGGCGCTGGCCGAGCGCATCCGCGCCGACGGCATCGACATCCTGGTCGATCTGTCAGGCCACACGGCTTACAACCGCCTGCCCATGTTCGCGCTCAAGCCCGCACCGGTGCAGGTGAGCTGGCTGGGCTACTTCGCGACCACGGGCGTGGCCGCCATCGACTACCTGCTGGCCGACCCATGGACGGTGCCGCACGCGCACGAGGCGCATTTCACCGAGCAGATCTGGCGCCTGCCCGAGACGCGCATGTGCTTCACGCCGCCCGATGCGGATGTGCCCGTGGCGCCGCTGCCGGCTTTGAACCAAGGCCACATCACCTTTGGCTGCTTCAACAACATCACCAAGCTCAATGACGAGGTGGTGGCTTTGTGGGCCCGCGTGCTCAAGGCGGTGGAGGGCAGCCGCCTGATGCTCAAGGCCAAGCAGCTGGACGAGGCCTCGGTGAAACAAGGCTTGCTGAGCCGCTTCGAGGCCCAGGGCATCGACCCGCAGCGGCTGACGCTGGCGGGACGATCGCCGCGTGCCGAGTACCTGGCAGCCTATGGCGAGGTCGACATCGGCCTGGACCCTTTCCCCTTCACGGGCGGCACGACCAGCGCCGAGAGCCTGTGGATGGGCGTGCCGGTGCTCACGCTGGATGGCGACCGGCTGGTGTCGCGGCAAGGCGTGGGTTTGATGATGAACGCGAGTCTGGCTGATTGGGTGGCCCGTGACGCGGACGATTACGTGGCCAAGGCCGTGGCGCATGCGGCCGATGTACCGGCCTTGGCGGCGCTGCGAGCCGGCCTGCGCCAGCAGGTGTTGGCGTCACCGGTGTTTGATGGTGAGCGCTTTGCGCGCCACCTGGAGTCGGCGTTGCGCGGCATGTGGCTCAAGTGGTGTGAGAACAAGGTTTGACGACAGATGACTGACGATGCCGTGCCTGTAGTGCCTCCCGCTTCGACGGTGGCCCCCAATCGCTTTGCGCGGTTGTTGAGCAAACTGGAGCGCTTGCCGCCCGCCTGGCGTTTGAAGCTGGTGGGTTTCGGGTTTGGGCTGAACACGCCTTACTTCCGCACCAACCGCTGCCGCATCCTGAAGCTGGAGCCGCATCGGGTGACGGTGGGCATCAAGCTGGCGCGGCGGGTGCGCAACCATGTGGGGGGCATCCACGCGGTGGCGGCCACGCTGGCGGCGGAGTACGCCAGTGGGCTGCTGGTGGGGCAGCATGTGCCGGACGATGCCATCGTGGTGGTGAAGACGATTCATGTGGAGTTGCGCAAGCCCAATCGGGGGCATGTGCGGGCCACGGCGAGTTTGACGCCGCCTGAGACGCAGCTCATGGGGATGGAGCCCAAGGGGAGCTTGAAGGTGCCGATCACGATTGAGGATGCGAAGGGGCAGACGCCGATCACGGGCTATATGGAGATGGCCTGGTTGCCCAAGAAGCGTAAGCCTGAGGCTGAGGCGAGCAAGTAGCGTTGGGTGCTGTTGCTGTTGCTGTATGCGTGCGGGATGGGGGGGCGATTTGGCGGGGGAGCGCGGGGCGCGGCTGAGGTGGCATGCGGCTGGGCTTCATTGTTGACGGTCCTGCCGCAGGCAGGACTGCCCTGCGATGCTCGTGACAAGGTGGGGCCCTCTAACTCGCTACGCGGCTGCGCCGCTGCGCTCAAACATATCGGGCCAGTTAGATGACGAAGCACGCTGCGCGTGCCCACCTCGCCACTGCGCTTCTCGGCGCCAACAAGGCGCCCCGCCACATGCCACCTCAGCCTGTTTCGCCCCGCTTGTGTGTCGCTAAGGTTGGCCATGCACGCGACGAACCGCGTGCATGAACAATGATCGTGGCAATGGCAATGGCAATGGCAATGGCAATGGCAATGGCAATGGCAATGGCAACGGCAACCCAAGCCTTGTGCCGTGACGCTTGATTCGTGCTGACGCCAGGACGACGGCCTTGGCGTGTCACGAGCAAGGTGGAAAAGGGTTGAGCCGGTAGTGGGCTGGGCGCCTTGGTGACGCCGAGCACCGCAGCAATGGGTTTGGCGCGCGTGAGCGCGCTTCGTCATCTGACTGGCCCGATATGTTTGAACGGAGCGGCGTAGCCGCGTAGTGAGTTGGAGGGCCCAAACCCATTGCGAGGCGCGCAGGGGAGTCCTGCCTGTGGCAGGACCGTCAACAATGAAGCCTGGCCCACTACCGGCTCAGCCCCCACCTTGCGCCGCCCCGACAAAGCGCCCCAACCGCAGCATGCAACCAAGCAGCACACGCAACTGGGCATCCTATGCAACCAGCCATCAACCACCCGAAGTACCCTGCCCCTGGTACATCCGGATGATCGAAGAAAAGTCCAGCTTGCCCTGTCCCTGCTGGCTCCACGCCTGGTACAGCTGCTGCGCCAGCGCCCCCAGCATCAAAGGCTGATGCGCCCCCTTGGCCGCATCCGTCGCCAGCCCCAGATCCTTGAGCATCAAGTCCACCCCGAAGCCACCGCTGTAGCCGCGTGACGCCGGCACCCCCTCCATCACCCCCGGGAACGGGTTGTAGGTGTCCGCACTCCAGCAACGCCCTGAAGACGTGTTGATGATCCCCGCCAGCACCTTCGCATCAATGGCCAGCGACGCACCCAGCGTCATCGCCTCCGACACCCCGATCATCGAAATCGCCAGCAGCAGGTTGTTGCAGATCTTGGCCACCTGCCCCGTGCCCGTGCCACCGCAATGCACGATGTTCTTGCCCATGGCCTGCAACACCGGCTGCGCCTGCGCAAACAAGGCGTCACTGGCGCCCACCATGAAAGTCAGCGTGCCAGCCGCCGCCCCACCCGTGCCGCCCGATACCGGCGCATCCGCAAATGGGTTGCCCTGCGCAGTACAACGCTCGGCCAGGCGGCGTGCGGTGGCCGGGTCAATGGTGCTGCAGTCCACGATGGGCACGCCCTTCTGGGCGCCCGACAACACACCTTGCAGCCCCGTCAACACGGCTTCCACATGCGCAGACGCCGGCAGCATCGTCAGCACGAATGCGGCCTCACGAGCCGCCTCGGCAGGCGAAGCCGCAGACAAGGCCCCCTCGCCCACCAGCCCCGCCACCGCCTCCTTGTTGAGGTCGAACACGGTGACCGCGTGGCCGGCCTTGAGAAGGTTGCGGGCCATGGGCCCACCCATGTTGCCCAGGCCGATGAAGGCGATGTTCATGCTGCTCGTTTCCTTGTCTGACTTGCGGGCCAAGCGCTTCAGCGCAGGCTGATCGTCGTGTTCACACCCGTGTTGACGCTGCTGTCATCGAACCAGCGCGCCGTCACCGTCTTGGTCTGCGTGTAGAACTGCACGACCTGCTTGCCATACGGCCCCAGGTCGCCCAGCTTGGAGCCGCGCGAGCCCGTGAAGCTGAAGAAGGGCACGGGCACGGGGATGGGCACGTTGATGCCCACCTGGCCCACGTCGATCTCGCTCTGGAACTTGCGTGCCGCCGCACCGCTTTGCGTGAACAGGCCCACGCCATTGCCGAAGGGGTTGGCGTTGACCAGGGCGATGGCCTCGTCCAAGGTGTCCACGCACAGCGTCACCAGCACCGGGCCGAAGATCTCTTGCGTGTAGACGCGCATGTGGGTCTTCACGCCAGCGAGCACGGTGGGGCCCACGAAGTTGCCGCGTTCATAACCCGGCACGCTGATGCCGCGGCCATCGAGCAGCAGCTCGGCGCCCTCTTCCACACCACTGGCGATCAACGCTTCGATGCGGGCCTTGGCGCGCGGCGAGATCACGGGGCCCACATCGGTACCGGGTTGCACGCCGGCGTTGACCTTGAGCAGCTTTGCACGGGCCACCACATCGGGCAACCAGTCCTTGGCGGCGCCCACGAACACGGCCACCGAGGTGGCCATGCAGCGCTGACCGGCCGCGCCGAAACCCGCGCCCACCAGGGCGTTGAGCGATTGCTCCTTGTTGGCGTCCGGCAGGATCACGGCGTGGTTCTTGGCGCCCATCATGGACTGCGCGCGCTTGCCGTGCTGGCTGGCCAGGTTGTAGACGTGCGTGCCCACCTCGGTCGAGCCCACGAAGGACACGGCCACGATGTCGGGGTGCGTGCACAGCGCGTCCACCACGTCCTTGCCACCGTGCACGACGTTGAGCACGCCGGCCGGCACACCCGCCTGCAAGGCCAGCGCCACGATCTCCATGGTGGACATCGGGTCCTGCTCGGAGGGCTTGAGCACGAAGGTGTTGCCGCACACGATGGCCATGGGGAACATCCACAGCGGGATCATCGCGGGGAAGTTGAACGGCGTGATGCCCGCGCACACGCCGATGGGCTGGCGCAGGGTGTAGGTGTCCACGCCATTGGCCACGTTCTCGGCGAACTCGCCCAGCTGCAGCGTGCCCACCGAGCAGGCGTGCTCCACCACTTCCAGGCCCCGGATGATGTCGCCCTCGGCGTCGGCCAGGGTCTTGCCTTGTTCGTTGGTCAGCACGCCGGCGATGCGGCTCAGGTGCTCGCGCAGCAGGGCCTGAAAGCGCAGCATGATGCGCATGCGCGCGGCCAGGGGCGTGGTCTTCCAGGTCTTGAATGCGGCCTTGGCCGAGGCGATGGCGGCGTTGACCTCATCGGGCGTGGCGAAGGGCACCTGGGCCAGCACCTCTTGCGTGGCCGGGTTGATGATGGGGCGGCGCTCTGTGGAGGTGGAGTCCACGAATTCGCCATTGATCAGCAGGCGCACGGTGTGTGTGCCATCGGTGTTGCCATACAGGCTGGGGGTGAGGCTCATGGTGGGCTTTCTATGTCAGATGTGGCGGGCGATCACGATCTTCTGGATCTCGCTGGTGCCTTCGTAGATCTGGGTGATGCGGGCGTCGCGGTAGTGGCGGGCCACGGGGTAGTCTTCCAGGAAGCCGTAACCACCGTGGATCTGCACGGCCTTGGAGCACACCCACTCGGCGGTTTCGGATGCGAACAGCTTGGCCTGCGAGGCCTCCGAGATGCAGGGCACCCCGGCCGTGCGCAGTCGGGCGGCGTGGTGCACCAGCAGGCGCGCGGCGTTCAGGCGGGTGTGCATGTCCGCCAGCATGTGGGCGATGGCCTGGTGCTGCTCGATGGGCTTGCCGAACTGCACACGCTCGGCGGCATAGGCCTTGGCGGCATCGAGCGCCGCACGCGCGATGCCCACGGCCTGCGCCGCGATGCCGATGCGCCCGCCCTCCAGGTTGGACAAGGCGATCTTCAGGCCTTCACCGCGCTGGCCTAGCAGGTTGGCGGCGGGCACGCGGCAGTTCTCCAGCGTGATGGCGCAGGTGTCCGAGGCACGGATGCCCATCTTGTTCTCTTTGCGCGCCACCGTGAAGCCAGGCGTGGCCGTGTCCACGATGAAGGCCGACAGGCCCTTCTTGCCCAGCGCCGGGTCGGTCACGGCGAACACGATGGCCATGCCGGCGCGCTCGCCATTGGTGGTGAACTGCTTGCTGCCCTTGAGCACCCAGCTGTCATCCTCGAACACGGCGCGGGTCTTCAGGGCATCGGCCTCGGAGCCAGCATGCGGCTCGGTCAGGCAGAAGGCGCCGATCACCTCGCCGCTGGCCAGCCGGGGCAGCCATTGTTGCTGCTGGGCGGGCGTGCCGAACTTCAGGATGGGCACGCAGCCCACCGAGTTGTGCACGCTCATCAAGGTGGAGCACGAAGCGCAACCAGCAGCCACCTCTTCGATGGCCATGGCGTAACTCAGGTCGTCGGTGCGCGAGCCACCCAGCTCGGGCGGCACCAGCATGCCCAGCAGGCCGAGCTCGCCCATCTGGCGCACCACGGCGTCGGGCAGCTTGCCTTCCTGGTCCCATTGGGCGGCGTGGGGGGCCAGTTCGGCTTGGGCAAAAGCGCGTGCGGCATCGCGCACCAGGCGCTGGTCTTCGGTCAACAGGGCGTCCATGTGGCTCATGTGCTTATTTGGCGGCCATGCGGATGCCGCCGTCAATGCGGATCACCTCGCCATTGAGGTATTCGTTGTCCACGATGCTGCGCACCATGGCGGCGAACTCGGCGGGCTTGCCCAGGCGCGAGGGGTGGGGCACCGAGCGGCCCAGCGAGTCCTGCACCTCTTGTGGCAGGCCCAGCAGCATGGGGGTTTCGAAGATGCCGGGGGCGATCGTCATGACGCGCACACGGTCGCGTGCCAGTTCGCGTGCGGCGGGCAGGGTCATGGCCACCACGCCACCCTTGGAGGCCGAATACGCCGCCTGCCCGATCTGCCCGTCAAAGGCGGCCACGGAGGCGGTGTTGATGATCACGCCCTGCGAGGCCGTGGGTTCGGCGCTGCCACCCGGCACGCCCGAGTTGATCATCGCCGGCACGGCCAGGCGCATCATGTTGAAGGTGCCGATCAGGTTGACCTGGATGGTGCGCGTGAAGGAGTCCAGCCGGTGGGGGCCGTTCTTGCCGTGGATCTTTTCAGCCGGGCCGATGCCGGCGGCGTTGACCAGCACGTCCAGGCGGCCAAAGCGTTGCAGCGCGGTCTGCACGGCGGCCTGGCCGCTGTCTTCATCACACACATTGGTCTTCACATAGACCAGGCGTTCGGAGGGCGCAAACGTGCCTTCCCGTGGCTCGGCCAGGTCGGCAATGACCACGCGGGCGCCGGCCTGCAAGGCCATCTGCGCGGTGGCAGCCCCCAGGCCCGAGGCCCCGCCGGTGATCAGGAAGACGCTGTCGGATACTTGCATGGTTTGTCTCTCTCGGTCGCTGAGGTGTGGTGCATGATGGGCGCGCGGCCCCTCGGCGAGATCCTAGGCAGACGCCGCCCTGTTTTCGATGCCCAAAACCGTCAATATCGCTGCACGTTCCAGCCAGTCACTCGGTGCAATCCCGGGTGGCGCGGCCGCCTTGCCCGGGGGGCCGGCATGAAGCCCGAGCGCGGCACCATTTCCATCCATTTCGTGCAGGAGGCCTTGCGTTGTGTGCGCGAGCGTGGCCTGGGCGTGGACGGCTTCCTGCAACGGGCCGGTATCCCGGCGGCCTTCGTGGACGAGCCGCTGGCGCGCGTGTCGCCCGCCCAGTTCGGTGCCCTGTGGCGTGACATCGCCCGCGCGCTGGACGACGAGTTTTTCGGTCTGGACAGCCACCCCGCCCGGCAAGGCACCTACGTGTTGATGTGCCACAGCGTGCTGGATTGCGACAACCTGGGCCACGCGCTCAAACGCATCCTGCGCTTCATGCGCCTGGTGCTCGACGACATGCACGGCAGCCTGGAAGTGGAAGGCGATCAGGCCGTATTGCGCCTGCATGACCGGCAAGGCCCCCAGCGCCTGTTCGCCTATGCAACCTTCCTGATCATGGTTTATGGCCTGGCCTGCTGGCTCACCGGGCGGCGCCTGCAGCTGATCGAAGGCGCCTTTCGCTGCCCCGAGTCGGACGCGTCGGGCGCGTCCGCCGAGTACCGCGTGCTGTTTTGCGAGGCCCTGCAGTTCGACGCGCCCCAGACGCGCCTGTGCCTGCCGGCGTCCGACCTGCAACTGCCCATCGTGCAGAACGCCGGCACGCTCCAGGCCTTCTTCAAGGGCGTGCCCGACAACTTCCTGGTCAAGTACCGCAACCCAAAGAGCCTGGCCGCGCGCATCCGCCGCCGTTTGCGCGAGCAGCCGCCGGCGCAATGGCCGGATCTGGCCGTGCTGTGTGGCGAGCTGCACCTGACCGAAGCCACCCTGCGCCGCCGCCTGCGCGAGGAGGGGCACAGCTACCAGTCGCTCAAGGACGACCTGCGGCGCGACATGGCCATCACGCGCCTGCAGGACAGCCGCCGCCCCATCGAAGCGATTGCGACCGAGCTGGGCTTTGCCGAGCCGGCCGCGTTCTACCGGGCGTTCAGGAAGTGGACGGGCGCACGGCCTTCGGACTACCGCGACGCCTTGCCATCGGTTGCTTCACGCTGACCGGGTCAGGCCTCTGTCGGGTCCTGCACGTTGGCATGCGCATCGACCTCGTCAGGCCGGCAAGGCGTGCGTTTGAGCCCGCTGCGGAACTCACCCGGTGAGCGGCCCGTCCAGCGCTTGAACGCGCGATGGAAGGTGCCGGGGTTGGCAAAACCCAGTGCCGTGGCGATCTGGGCCAGGGGCATGCGGGTGTCTTGCAGGTAGGTCACGGCCTGCATCTTGCGCACCCGCTCCACCAGCTTGCGAAAGCTCATGTTGAGCCCATCGAGGCGGCGCTGCAAGGTGCGCGGCGGCATGTGCAGATCGGCAGCCAGCATCTCCAGCGTCACCTCGCCATTGCTCAGGCGCTTGCGCAGCAGTCCCTCGATCTTGGCAATGAAGCGGCTGGTGCCTTGCGCCACCACCGCCAGCTGTTCGCGCGCCTGGTCATGCAGCAGGCTGTGCGCGCTGGCGTCTTGGGGGATCAGGGGCAGGTCGATGTAAGGCAAGGGCCCCCACATCGAATTCTCGGTTTGATCAAAGCGCACCTCGCCACCAAATGCGCGCTTGTAGGGCCCGATGTCCTGAGGGGCTGGCCCGGTGAAGCGGCCATCGAACACCAGATCGTGCCGCCCAGTCAACGCGCGCAGGATCTGCACCCAACCCGTGAGCGACAAGCGGGCGACTTCGGCCGAGACATGCGGCGTGATCGGCTCCAGCCGCAGGCAGAAGCGCTCGCCTTCGATGCCGATCTCGACACGGTAGATGTCATTGAGCAGGTAATGAAAGCGCGCCAGCTCCTGGCCCAGGTGCAAGATGGTGCGGCTGGTCATGATCGTCAGGCCGATCACGCCGGCGTGCCAGGGCTGGAAGTGCTGCGCGATGGCCGGGATCAGGTCGGCCTGGCCGGTGCAGGTTTGCGCGCGCCGCAGTGCCGCGCACCATTCGGCCAGGTCATAGCGCGATGTGGCTTCGGCCCGGTCGATGCGGGCCAGGGCGGCTTCATCGTAGATGCACGCCGGGTCCACACCGGTGCTGCGCAGGTAGCTGAGCAAGACCCGCACATACGCCACGCTGACGGTTCGGTGGTGATGCGGTGTGGCGGGGGCGGTGTGCAGCATGTCGGGGTATCAGGGCGCGGGGATGGCGCGGCTGCCGTGACGCCGACCATCCATCAAGGGTTGCTTGTTAAACGAGGCCGCATTGTTTCTGATCGATGTTCCTGTCACTGGGCTAGATTGACCAATTCGTTATCCGAACGTGCCAAATCTCGGGAATATCCTGTAAGTGATTTCGCGGGTTTCGTCTCGTTTTAGTCCGTCGTTTAACGGGGCTTGTGCTAACGATTGTTGGCTACCCGACAGTCTCGGGATATCCCCAGGCAGCCGAGCCTGCGGCCTTATCCCTTTGCGCCAGGCTGCTGCCGCTCATGCCATTTCGGATCAGGGTGCGGCGCATGCCAGGGGTTTGCCCGCCATGAGGTCAAAGCGCGCTTTTTTACGATGAACCGGTGGGCGCGTGACGTTGACCGTGGCGCACCGCAGACCTCCTATTCAACCTCTGTACTGGATTGAGACATGCGTACTTTGACTGCAAACGAACTGAATGCCGTGAGCGGCGCCGCCCTGACCCTGCCGACCGTGGGTGCCACCAATGATGGCCTGACCTTCACCACCAACGGCAAGACCACCACGGTGAGCTGGAAGCAGGTCATCACCATTGCTTCCATCATCTACAAGCTGGCTTCCGGCCTGTGATCAAGGCCCGTCGGCCCGCCGCCTAGGTGGGGCCTGACGGGGCCAGGGCCTGCGCCGGCGCATTGGCTTGCACGGCGTGAGGCATGGGCTTTTGTGTTTGCCGGGTTGTGCGTTTGTGTTTGATGTGAAGTCTGTGTGTGTGGCGGGCCGCTCGCCTCATGGTGGGCGGCGCATGGTGCGTGCCATGAGGCCAGGCGTGCCCTGTTTGCTGGCTTGTGCGGCAGCCCTGTGCGGGATGGCCACCGGCACGGTGCATGCCGGCACCATCGAGGGTGAAGACGGGCGGGCGCTGGCTTCCATGAACGGCCTGAGCCTGCGCCTGAGCCCGATGGCCAGCACGCGAACGGATGTGCAGACCATCGCGCTGGCAGGCCAGGCCGGTGAGCCGCTGGTGTTGACCTGGCCTGAGGCCCTGTCTGTGGCGGTACAACATGTGGGCACGGTGCGCGCTGCATTGGCCCAGGCCGACGCGCAGGCCGGTGTGGCCCGCCAGGCCTGGGCGCAGGCCTACATGCCCCGGCTGGACCTGAGCGCCGTGGCGCAGCAAGACCGCGTGCAAACGCCGTATGACAGCAGCAACAAGCCCAGCGCCACTGTGGGGCTTCAGGCCAGCATGCCGCTGTGGCATGGCGCCGATCGTGCGTCCGAGCGCGCGCAGCAGGCCCTGGCCCAGCGCAGCCAATGGCAGGCCCGGCTGGTGCGCATGGAGGCGGCCAGAGAGGTCAGCCGCGCCTATCTGATGGCCGTGGAAGCGGCCACCCAGCTGGAGCTGCTGGAAGTGCAGCGTGGCCTGCTGGCCGCCCAGTTGCAGATCAACGAACAGCGCTTGCGCGGCGGGGTGGGCACCTCGCTGGAGCGCCTGGAAACCGCCACCCGGCTGGACCAGCTGCGCGTGGAGCGCCAGGCGCGCCGCACGCGTTACGAGACACAACGCCTGATCCTCGCGCGGCTCCTGTCGTGCGAGGTGGCGGCGGTGGGCCGCCTTGGGGCCCAGGCCTTGCTCGATGACAACGGCGCGCCCTGGGTGGTGCCGCCGGTGAACGAGGCCCTGGCCAGCCTGCGCGAGCACAGCCTGGCGGTGCAGGATGCGCAGGCCCAGGTGCGTGCGGCCCAGGCCGAGCTGCAGGCGCGTGATGCCGAAGCCTGGCACCCGTCGTTGGACGCGGTGGCCAGCGTCAACCGCGCCCGCCAGATCACCAAGACCACCTCCGGCAACGAATCGCTGAGCTACACCGAAAGCACGCTGGGGTTGCAGCTCAACATGCCCTTGTACAGCGGCGGCCGCCAGCCTGCGCGCCAGGCCACGTCCACTGCCTTGTTGACCAAGGCGCAGGCCGAGTACGACGACGCCTGGGCACGCGCGCAAGGCGGCCTGCTGGAGGCCTACCAGGGCCTGGCCCATGCACGCAACCAGGTCCGCGCCCTGCGGGACATGGAGGCCTCTGCCCAGGCCACGCTGGATGCGCTGCAACGCGCCTTCGTGGCGGGCTACCGCTCCAACCTGGACCTGCTCAATGCGCAGCAGCAATTGATCGGCACGCGCTCGCAAGGCGTGAGCGCGCGCGTCAACGTGATGCTGGCCCAGGTGGACATCCTGGCACTGACCGAGCAGCTCGATGCCGCCACGATTGCCCCGCTGTCCGAGCTGCTGGTGCAGCCCGCGCTCGACAGCCTTCCACCCATGAAAGACGAGCGATGAGCAGTGAGCTGTTTCGCCAGGAGGCCCTGGCCGCCAAACAGGATCAGCACGGCATGGCGCTGGGCATCCGCCCCGTGTCGGCACCCCGCTTGACGGCCTTCTTCGCGGCCTTGGCCGCGGCGGTGCTGCTCTTGCTGGTGCTCGGGTCGTACACCAAGAAGGAGCGCGTGGGCGGCGTGGTGCAGGCCCAGCAGGGCGTGGCCCTGATCGTGTTGCCGCCCGGCCAGCAAGGCGGCGTGATCAAGCGTGTGCTGGTCACCGAAGGGCAGCGCGTCCAGGCGGGCGATGTGATCGCCGAGGTCTCGCAAGAGCGCTTCAGCGACGAAGGCAGCACCGACGCCCTGCTGGAGCAGAACCTGCAAGCCCAGCACCGTCGCCTGCAAAGCCAGGCCGAGGGCCAGCTGCAGATGGGCGCGGCCTCCCGCAGTGTCCTGGAAGAACGCATCCGCCATGCGCGCCACGATCTGGAGACGCTCAACGAGGAAATCCGCCTGCAGGAGCAGCAGATTGCGACCTCGCGGCGCATGGTCGATCAGCTGCAGCCCTTGCTGGCCGACCGCGTGATCTCCGAGCTGCAGTTCGAGCAGCAGCGCGCCCAGTTGCTGGATCAGCAGGCCCGCCTGCAAACGCTCAAGCGCCAGCGCACGGCCGCCGAGACCGATGCCGCGCAGGCCGGGGAAGAGATGCGCCGCATGGCCGGCCAGGCCCAGGTCGACCGTGCGGGCCTGGACCGCGACCTGCTGAGCCTGCAGCAAGAGCAGGTGCAGCGGCGTGCGCAACGCGTCACCCTGATCAAATCGCCCACCGCGGGCGTGATCTCGGGCCTGACGGCCACCCCCGGCCAGGCCTTGGGTGCCAATGCGTTGCTGGCCTCCGTCGTGCCGGAGCACTCGCCGCTGGAGGCCACGCTGTATGTGCCCAGCACGGCCGTGGGCTTCATCAAGCCGGGCCAGGGCGTGCGCATCAGCTACGACGCCTTCCCCTACCAGCGCTTCGGGCAGCACCACGGCACCGTGCGCAGCGTGTCGCAGACGGATGTGCCCCTGCCCGCCGCCAGCGGCGACGGCAACAAGGACCGCCGCGCCGTGTTCCTTGTCAAGGTGGCGCTGGACAAGGACAGCGTGTCCGCCTATGGCCGCGAGATCCGCCTGCACCCGGGCCTGACCCTGAGCGCCGACATCGAGCTGGACCGTCGCCGCCTGATCCGCTGGATGCTGGACCCGCTGTTCGCCTTCAGTGGCCAGCTTTGATTGAACATGATGACGCCCAATCTCTTGACCCTTTGGCCGCGCCGCCGCGCCCAGCTGATCCTGCAATCGGAGGCCGCCGAATGTGGCCTGGCCTGCCTGGCCATGGTCGCCACCTTCCATGGCCACGAGACCGACCTGCTGAGCCTGCGCCACCGCTTCGAGCTGTCCGCGCGTGGCGCCACGCTGGTGCGCATGATGCAGATCGCCGATGCGCTGGGCTTCAATCAGCGCGCCGTTCGCCTGGAGTTGCAAGAGCTGGTGCAACTGAGCACGCCCTGCATCCTGCACTGGGACCTGAACCACTTCGTGGTGCTGACCCGGGCCGATAGCAGCGGCATCACCATCCTGGACCCGGCCATGGGCGAACGCCGCCTGAGCCTGAAGGAGGCCAGCCCCCATTTCACCGGGGTGGCGCTGGAGCTGCAGCCCAATGCCAAGTTCGAGCGAAAGGCCGAGAAGACGCCGTTTGACCTGCGCATGCTGTTTGCCGGGCAGAGCGGCCTGGGCAAGGCCTTTGCGCAGATGGCCGTGCTGTCCGTGGTGCTGGAGGTGTTCGCCATCCTCATGCCCATGCTCAGCCAGTGGATCATCGATGACGTGGTGGTCACGCGCGACACGCCCTTGCTGGCGGTGCTGGCCATCGCCATCACGCTGCTGGCCCTGATGAGCCTGGGCACGCGCCTGCTGCGCAGCTGGATCGTGCTGGCCGCCAGCCTGTCGTGGCGGGTCACCTCGAGCGCCAACGTGTTCCGCTACATGCTCAAGCTGCCGCTGGCTTACTTCGACAAGCGCCACACGGGTGATGTGCTGTCGCGTTTCTCGTCGGTCTCGCACATCCAGGACACGCTCACCACCAACCTGGTGGAGGCCGTGCTCGACGGCGTGGTCAGCATCGTGACCCTGGCGATGATGTTCATCTACGCGCCCAGGCTGGCGGTGATCGGCCTGGTGGTGGCGCTGCTGTACGCGGTTGCCCGCTTTGCGGTCTACAAGCCCTTTCGGCAGGCGGCAGAAGAGCGCATCGTGCGCGAGGCCAATGCACAGAACTACCTGTTGGAGACCCTGCGTGGCGTGGCCGCCATCAAGTTCTTTGCCCAGCCCGGCTGGCGTGTGGCCGGCTGGATGAACCAGCAGGTGGGTGTGGTCAATGCCGATGTGCGCCAGC
Source organism: Aquabacterium sp. NJ1 (assembly GCF_000768065.1). NCBI lineage: Bacteria > Pseudomonadati > Pseudomonadota > Betaproteobacteria > Burkholderiales > Sphaerotilaceae > Aquabacterium > Aquabacterium sp. NJ1. The sequence goes on from NZ_JRKM01000001.1 coordinate 2,719,313, forward strand.
AGCGCATCTCGATGGGCTACCAGGCCGTCAACGGCGTGATCGGGGCCATCGAGCAGGGCCTGGTCCTGTACCTGGCGGCGCACATGATCATCCAGGAGCAGTTCTCCATCGGCATGCTGGTGGCCTTCCTGTCGTACAAGGAGCAGTTCCTGCACCGCACGCTGGAGTTGCTGGAGCGCCTCATCAACCTGCGCCTGCTCAAGCTGCAGGGCGAACGCCTGGCCGACATCGTGATGACCGACCCCGAGACGCCTTCACCGCCCCATGCGCTGGACGGCCTCAAGCACGACGCCCCCATGACGCTGGAGCTGCGCAACGTGACCTTCCGCTATGCGGCGGGCGAAGAGCCGGTGCTCAAGGATGTGAACCTGAGCCTGCACACCGGCCGCGCACTGGCCGTACTGGGCCCCTCGGGTTGCGGCAAGTCCACCTTGCTCAAGGTGCTGTCAGGCCAGGTGCTGCCCGAGCAGGGTGAGGTGCTGCTCAATGGCACGCCGGTAGCGCGCCTGGGCGCGCAGGCGCTGCGCAGCGTGATGGGCACGGTCTTCCAGGAAGACCAGCTGTTTTCGTGTTCGCTGTACGACAACATCGCGATGAACGATGTGGAGGCCACGCCGCAGAAGGTCGAGGCCGCCGCACGCGCCGCCTGCATCCACGACGACATCATGCGCATGCCCATGGCCTACCAGACCCTGGTCAGCGGCATGGGGGCGAGCTTGTCGGGCGGGCAGAAGCAGCGCCTGTTGCTGGCGCGGGCGCTGTACAAACAGCCCCGCTTCCTGCTGCTGGACGAATACACCTCGATGCTCGACTTCGAGACCGAGCGTCGTGTGCAGGCCTCCATCAATGCGCTGGGCTGCGGGCGTTTCATCATCACGCACCGCGAGCACAGCCTGCAGCCAGAAGACGAGGTGTTCGTGCTGCAAGCGGGCCAGTTGCACAAGCCGGGCTCGGCCGAGCCCGACCTGGCGTGCGCCTGACGGCGATTCAGGCCTTCAAGGGCTTCAGGCGCCCAGTGCCGGGTCGCTCACGCTGTGGCGGCCGGTTTCCAGGCGGCCGGCCAGGCGGCGGCTGAAGCTGGTGTCTTCCTTGACCGTGACGGTGAGGTCATACCAGCCCGCCGTGCCCATCAGGTTGGTGTCCCACTCCATGTCGCGGCCGGCAGGCACACGCACGGTGTGCGGCACCTGGCGGTGGTAGGCGTTGAAGCGGATCACGAAAGTGCGGGCCTCGTTGCTGTCGTTGTGCAGGTTTAGGCGCAGCATGTGGCGTGAGGCCACGGTGCGCACATCCAGGTCGGTGGCGGCCTTGCCATCGCCCTTGAAGTGGCGGTGGAAGCCGTTGGGGCCCAGCACCCACAGGTCGTAGCGGCCGGCATCCAACGAGCTGTCCCAGCTGTCTTGCAGCTGCTTGCCGGCCTCGACCGTGTAGCGGCGGGGCAGGCGATCCAGGTGCAGCTTGTCGTACACGTGGAAGACGGCGCCGGCGCGGCCCGTGTTGACGAAGCGCAGCTGGACGCGCTGGGTGCGCGGGTCGACATCGCTGTCCACACGCAGGTCATAAGGCAGGGCGCGCGAGGGGCGGATGCCGCGTGCCTGGCCCGGCAGGCTCTGCGCCGATTCGGCGGGCACGGCCACCTGCGCCAGGGCCTCTTGCTGCGCGCGCAGGGCATCGGCTTCTTCACGTGTCAGCGTGGGCAGCGTGGGCAGGGTCTCGTCATTGGGGTTGACGAAGTTCAGTGTGGAGGTGAGGTCACCGGCCACGGCACGGCGCCAGGCGCTGATATTGGGCTCCATCACACCAAAGCGCGCTTCCAGGAAGCGGATGATGGAGGTGTGGTCGAACACCTGCGAGTTGACCCAGCCACCACGGCTCCAGGGCGAGACGATGAAGGCGGGCACGCGCGGGCCCATGCCGTAGGGGCGGCCGTCCGGGGCGGGCTGGCCGGTGGTGCCAGCGGGCTTGGGGTGCGTGAAGTACTCGGCGGCCACATCGGTGGTGGACTGGCCGGCGGCCTGACCGTTGGCGTCGAGGGCCGGGGCGGCCGGGGGCGGCATGTGGTCGAAGAAGCCGTCGTTCTCGTCGAAGTTGACGATCAGCACCGTCTTGCTCCAGACCTCGGGGTTGGCGGTCAGGGCATTGAGCACTTCCTGCACATACCAGGCGCCCTGCACGGGGCTGGAGGGGCCGGGGTGCTCGCTGTAGGCCTCGGGGGCCACGATCCACGACACCTGGGGCAGGTGCCCGTCCAGCACATCCTGCTTGAAGCTGCCCAGGAAGCCACCATCGGGCATGGTGTTGGTCACGCCCTTGAGCAGCGGGCTGATGGCGTCCATGCTGGGGTCATACGGCATCAGCGGCGAGGCATTGGGGATCGTGGCCAGCGCCTTGTAGGCGGCCTCGCGGTACTGCTTGAAGCCCACCAGCGAGTTGTCGGTGAAGTTGTCCGGCAGGTTCTGGTAGACCTTCCAGCTCACGCCGGCGGCCTGCAGGCGCTCGGGGTAGGTCGTCCAGGTGTAGCCCTCGTTGGCCGGGCCGAAGTCATCCCATTCATTGACGACGGAGGCCACACCGGCACCGGTCGGGCCATTGGTGCCCGTCCACATGAACAGGCGGTTGGGGTTGGTGCCGCCTTGCAGCGCGCAGTGGTAAGCGTCGCACACGGTGAAGGCATTGGCCAGCGCGTACTGGAAGCCGACTTCGGCCTCGGTGTAGTAGCCCATGGCGTTGTCGTGCTTGTACTTGGGCCACTGGCTCATGCGGCCGTTGTCCCATGCGGCCTGGGCGTTGCCCCAGGCGTGCGGCGTGCCGTTGACGCGTTGGGCGTTGCCTTGCGTGCTGTCGAGGTGGTAGGGCAGCACGGTGCGGGTGCCATTGCCTTGTTCCCACACGCTCTTGCCCTCGGGCAGCGGGATGGTCAGGTGGTCACCAAAGCCACGCACACCGCGCAGCTTGCCGAAGTAGTGATCGAAGGAGCGGTTTTCCTGCGTGAGGATCACCACGTGCTGCACGTCCTTGATGCTGCCCGTCTTGTGGTGGGCGGGGATCTCCAGTGCGCGCGCGATGGCGGCGGGCATGGCCGAGGCAGCCGATGCGGCGGCGGCGGCTTGGGCGGTGGCGGTCAGGAACTGGCGGCGGTCGATGGGCGTCATGGGCGAAACCTCTGCAAGCGGTGGATGAAGCCCTGGCATCGTGACGGCGTGATGTGAAAAACCGCACAGAACGGGATGGCCCGAACGGTTCTGGGTTTGCCGGATGGCGCGGCCCTTGGGCAAGCGCTAAGCTGTTGGGCATGCCCACACCTGATGTCTTGCCTGGCACGGCCTTGCCCCTGGCCCCTTCCACAGAGGTCGCCGAGGTGGCCGGGCCTTCTCGTCCATCGAGCCCGCCCAGCCCCTGTGTGCGCCTGTGCACGCTGGACGAGCAGGACGTCTGCGTGGGCTGTGGCCGCACGATCGCGGACATCACGAGCTGGAGCAAGATGCCCGATGCCGACAAGGCGGCCTGTGTGGCCCGCGCCCGCGAGCGCTTGTTGGCTCTGGGGCGGCCACTGCCGCCTTATCCCCCGCCGGCTGTGTTGCCCAGGCGTTGAGGTGAATGGGCCTCACAGGGCCTCACAGCGACATCGGCGAAACGTAGCCCGTCATCTCCAGATAACCCTGGCCGATAACGCGGCCTTGTGCGTCCAGCAGGTCGCTCAGGCCCTCCCAGTAGACGCCGCCGGTGCTCTGGCGGCTGTCGAGCTCCTGTTGGTCCAGCCGAGGCCTGACCTGGTAGCGGGTGCCGGCCACGTCGATTTGCCATTGCACCGGGTAGCGCGCGCCGGTGGCGGGGCTGGCCCAGATGCGCTGCGGCGTGAAGCGCACCTCGTCAGGTTGGAAGGCGCGCGTGGCCTGGCCAGGGCGCCGCAGGCTGCCACCCGCCCACAGCGTGCTGCCGTCCTGGCGGCGCAAGCGGAAGGCGGTCAGCGCGCTGCCATCGTGCAGGTTCATGCCGATCCAGTCCCAGCCCACGGCGGCGGGATCCAGCAAGGTCTCGCCCCATTCGTGGTCCAGCCAGGCCTGGCCCTGGACGGCCTGCGTGTGGCCGTGGTGTTGCAGTTGGCCCTGCACCGCCAGGTGCGGTTGCGAGTAGTAGTGGCTGGCGTTGATGGGATTGGGCCCTTTGCGTGAGAAGCCGGCCTCGCCTTGCAGCAGCACCGGCTGCGTCTGCGTGAAGGCCAGGTCGAGCGTGAAGTCCCGCGCGGCCACGTGGCTGGTGTAGCGGCTTTGCGCGGCCGGGCCGCTGCGCTGCAGTTGCCAGTCGCGCAGCTTGACCCGGGTGTCGCCCACGGCGGCATCGGCCAGATCGAAGCCCGCCCGTGCGATGCGCTGGTCATGCAGCAGGCGGCCTTGCTGCAGGTCGGTCAGGGCCGCGTGCGCGAACACCAGCTGGTGTGTGGCGAAGGCACTGTGGCTGGTGCGGGCCGCGTCCACACGGGTGCGAAAGAAGGTGATCTGGAAGCCGTAGCCTGGCGGTGATGCGGGTGTGTTTGATGAGGCGGTCTGAGTCTGCGCCTGGGGCTGCAATTGGCCCGTGATGTACCACCACTCGGTGCGGTAGGCCGGGTGGGCACCGAAGTCCTGTGGGAAGCGCAAGGGCGTGCCGGCCCGGATGAGCGGGGCGGCGGACGCCGGTGGTGCGTTGCGGCTGGGCCGGTCAGGCGTGGCTGCATCGTCAGCCCTGCCCGCTTGGTGGGCCTCACCGGCGTGCGCCTGGCGTGGCAGCCACAGCGCAGCCCCCCAGGCCGAGGCCAGGGCCAGCAGCTCGCGACGGCGTGGCGCGTGCGGCGGGGGCATGTGAGGGGGCGTGTTCTCAGGCACTTACCAATCCTCCTTGACGGCCATGACCGCATCGCGGCTGACCGCGGCCCGCCCGGCGCTCAAGGCGGTGAGGGTGCCGGCGGCCACCACGCTGGCACACAGCGCGGCCAGGCGCGGCCAGGGCAGCATCATGTCCATGGTCCAGTGAAAGCTTTGCGGGTTGACCACGTGCACCAGCACCACGCTGACCGCCAGCCCCAGCGCCAGGCCCAGCAGCGCGCCCACGGTGCTGAGCGCCGCACCCTCGCCGGCCACGGTAGCCAGGATCTGCGCGCGCGTGAAGCCCAGGTGGGCCAGCAGGCCGAACTCCTTGCGCCGCGCCAGCACCTGCGCCGAGAAGCTCGCCGCCGTGCCGAACAGGCCGATGCCGATGGCCACGGCCTGCAGCCAGTAGGTCACGGCAAAGCTGCGATCGAAGATGCGCAGCGTGGTCTGGCGGATCTCGCGCGGCTCGGCGAACTCGATGAGTTCGCCGCCCAGGCCCTGCGCACGGGCGCGTTCACGGATGGCCTGCTGCACATCGGGCGTGCGGGTGGCCGGCGCCAGCCACAAGGCCAGGTCGTTGATGTCGGTGTCGCCGCTCAGGCGCTGGTAGTCGGCCTGATCGATGACGATGGCGCCCTGCTGGCGGGCGTAATCGCGCCACACGCCGCGTACATAGGCTGGCACCGGCGCCTGACCGGCGAGCAGGGGCAAGGCCAGCATCGTGCCGGGGCGGGTGCCGTACAGGTCCACCATGGCTTCGCTGACGAAGATGTTGATGGCGTCCAGGCGTGGCGGCAGCAGCTCGCCAGTCAGCGGCAGGCTGCGTTGCGCGGCGTCCGTGGCCTGCCCGATCGGCCGGGCGATCAAGGCCACCGGCGCCAGGTCAGGGCGCAAGCTCAGGCTGCTGAGGCGGATGCCCACCACCCGCTGCACACCGGGGATGCGTGCGATGTCGGCCAGCAAGGCGGGCGTGAGGTGCTGGGTGTCGTTGCCGCTGCTGGTCTTGGCCGTGCGGGCGTACAGGTCGGCCGGCAGCACCACGTCCAGCCAGGAGGTGACCGAGCTTCTGAAGCTGGCCACCATCACCGTCAAGGCCACGGACAGGCTCAGGCTGGCGACCACGCCGGCCATCACCACGGTGGCCGTGTGGCGCATGCGGCGTGCGCGCTCCAGCGACAGCATCAGCGTGGCATGGCGGGCCAGGGCGTGGCGCGGCCACAGGCGCAACAAGGCGCCCACCGTGGCGGGCACGCAGGCGATGCCGCCCACCAGCAGGCAGGCCACCGCCAGATAGGCCGCCAGCGGCACACCGGCCACGGGTGGCAGGCGCGTGAGGCCCACGCCCAGGAGCAGGAGTGCCGGCCCCAGCCACCAGCCCCGGGTGTGGCGCGTCACGTCACCCAGGCCTTTGAGTGCTTGCGCCGGTGCCAGGCGCTGGGCCATGCGCGCCGGCACCAGGCCGCCCACCATGGCGGCCAGCACGCCCAGCGCGCCATACACCAGTGCCGCCTGCAGCGACCACTGCAGGTGGGGCGTGATGCCAGGGAAGTAGCCCCCACCCAGGTCACCCGCCAGCAGGCGCAACGCGGCCGCGGCCAGGCCCGTGCCCAAGGCGATGCCGAGGGCCGCGCCCATCAGGCCGATGAAGGCCGACTCCCACAGCACCAGCTGCAGACGTTCACGCGCGCCCAGGCCCAGCACGCCCAGCAGCGCGAACTGCTGCTGGCGCTTGGCCACCGACAGCGACAGGATCGAGAACACCAGGAAGGCGCCCGTGAACAGCGCCACCAGGGCCAGCACGGTGAGGTTCACGCGGTAGGCGCGCGACATGTTGGACACGCGCTGGGTCGCATCCTCGGCCGAATCGCTGAGCACGCCCGCTGGCAGCTTCAAGGCGTCGAGCACCTCGCTGGCTTGAGCGCCACCGGCCAGCTTGATGTCCAGGCGCGTGATCTGGCCCGGGGTGCCAAAGGTGTCCTGGGCCCCGGCGATGTCCATCACGCCCAAGGGCTCGCCTTGCGCGGCCACGGTGCCGATCACACGCAGCGTGAGCAGCTTCAGCCCGGTCTGTACCTGCAGCGTGTCGCCGGGGTGGGCGCCCAGGCTGCGCTGGGCCGCGAGGTTGAGCGAGATGGTGTCGGTGGCCAGCAAGGCAAGCCGGTCATGGGCCTGGATGGCCGCGTCGAGCTGCGGCCACAGGCCGGGCGAGAGCGGCGCGGCCACCAGCGGGTCCAGGCCGATGACGCGCAGGCTGGTGGTGGTCGGGTTCGCACGGGCGGGGCTGGCTTGGTCAATGGTTTGGGTGCTGCTTTGGCGGGGGCCACGCGCCTGCGTCACCACCTCGATGACCGGGCTGGCCAGGGCCACTTGCGGGTGGCTGGCCACACGCGTGTACAGGGTCTCGTCCAGCCCGCCGTGGGCGGCGCGCAGGCTCAGGTCTGCCTGGCCATTGACGGCGCGCACCGCCGCGCTGAACTCGCTGAGTGCCGAGGCATTGATCAGGTGCACGGAAAACGCCAGCGCCACGCCCAGCAAGACGGCCAGCACCGCCGTGGCGTGGCGCACGCCATGGTGGCGCAGCTCCTGCCATGAAAAGTGGCGCAGCAGGCGCCAGACGGGTGAGCCGAGTCGCGAGTCCAATAGCGCGTCAGGTGGCATCGTGCAGCCCATGCTGCGTGAGACGCATGACGCGGTCGGCCAGCTTGGCCGCGGCCTGCGAGTGCGTGACCATGATGCAGGCGGCGCCGTGTTCCCGGGTCTGGGCCACCAGGGCGGTCATGATCTTGTCGGCGGTGTCGGGGTCCAGGTTGCCGGTGGGCTCGTCGGCCAGGATCAGGGCGGGGCGGTGGATGAGGGCACGGGCAATGGCCACGCGCTGCAACTGGCCACCGGAGAGCTCCTGCGGCAAGCGCGCACCCAGGCCATCGAGGCCGACCGCTTTGAGCGTATCTTGCACGCGGGCGTCATCGGGCTGGCCCAGCAGCATCAGGGGCAGGGCCACGTTCTGGGCCACGTCCAGATGGGGCAGCACGTGGAAGGCCTGGAAGACGAAGCCCAGGTGCTGGCGCCGGAACAGCGCCTGGGCCTGGTCGTCGAGCTGCGTGATGTTGGTGTCCAGCACCTTGACGTGGCCTTCGGAGACCGTGTCCAGGCCGGCCAGGCAATTGAGCAGGGTCGATTTGCCGACGCCGGATTCACCCACGATGGCGACGAACTCGCCGGGGGCGACGTCGAGGTCGACATGCGAGAAAACCGGCTCCGAGCCGTAGCGTTTACACAGGTTTCGGACTTGCAGCATGGGTGCAAGCATATCGGGTGTGGTGGGGATGCGTTGTGGGCGTTTTCCGGGAGCATGTCTGGTGAGGCCGTGCATTCGGGTGATGAAGCGCTTTTGCGTTGCAAACGCAGGTCGGGGGATGAGGCGGCACCCGTCAGGGCTTCAATGTTGACGGTCCTGCCGCTGGCAGGACTCCCCTGCGCTGCGCGTGCCAAGGTGGCGCCGTGGAACTCGCTACGCAGACTTTGTCTGCTGCGCTCGAACAACCACGGCAAGTCAGTTGATGGATGCGCGCTGCGCGCGCCCACCTTGTCACTGCGCTGCTCGGCGTCAACAAGGCGCCCTGCCGGGTACCGCCTCATCCCTTGTTCCGACCTGCTGGTGGCGTGCCACGGCCTTTCTTCGCATGCCACGAGCGGGGCGCAAAAAGGACTGAGCCGGCGTTTGGCTGGGCGCCTTGTTGACGCCGAGCACCACAGCAATGGGTTTGGCGCGCGTGAGCGCGCTTCGTCATCTGACTGGCCCGATATGTTTGAACGCAGCGGCGCAGCCGCGTAGTGAGTTGGAGGGCCCAAACCCATTGCGAGGCGCGCAGGGCAGTCCCGCTTGCAAAGCGGGACCGTCAACATGAAGCCCGGCCAAATGTCGGCTCAGTCCGCGCCCCGCGCTGCAACGACAAAGCGCCCCACGAAGGAGGCGCTCAAGTTGTCAGCAAGTGATCGGGTAGCAGATCAGACGCGAACCTGCGCGGCACCCTCGTCCACATTCAAGTGCTTGTCCGCACCACGCCCGTCATCGCTGGCCACCGCCACAACGTCATCAACCCGATAGCCATCCCGCAACTCGCGCACCAGCATCCCCTGGTCCAGTTCGCCTTCCCACTTCGCCACCACGATGGTCGCCACGCTGTTGCCGATGAAGTTGGTCAAGGCACGCGCCTCGGACATGAAGCGGTCCACACCCAGGATCAGCGCCAGCCCCGCCACCGGCACATCCGGCACCACCGCCAGCGTTGCAGCCAGCGTGATGAAGCCTGCGCCCGTCACGCCCGAAGCGCCCTTGGACGTCAGCATCGCCACACCCAGGATGCTCAACTGCTGCGTCAGCGACAGGTCAATGTTCAAGGCCTGTGCCACGAACAGCGCCGCCATCGTCAGGTAGATGTTGGTGCCATCCAGGTTGAAGGAATAACCCGCCGGCACCACCAGCCCCACCACCGACTTCGCGCAACCCAGGCGCTCCAGCTTGGCCATCAAAGGCACCAGCGCCGACTCCGACGAAGACGTGCCCAGCACCGTCAACAACTCTTCCTTGATGTAGGCAATGAAGCGCAGGATGTTGAAGCCCGTCAGCGCTGCGATCGTGCCCAGCACCACCAGCACGAACAGGCCGCAGGTCAGGTAGAAGCTGCCCATCAAGGCGGCCAGGGGCTTGAGCGCCGCAAAGCCGTACTTGCCCAACGTGAACGCCATCGCGCCGCCTGCACCGATCGGGGCCAGCTTCATGATCGCGTTCATCATCGCGAAGAAGATGTGCGAGCACTCTTCAATGAAGGCATGCACCGCGCGGCCCTTGGTGCCCATGTGCTGCATGGCATAACCAAACAGCAGCGCCAGCAACAGCACCTGCAGCAGGTCACCCGAGCCCGTGAACGCATCCGTGAAGGTCTTGGGGATGATGTGCAGCACAAAGTCCACCGAGCTTTGCTCGCCCGCCTTCTTGGCATACGTCGACACGGCCGCCGCATCCAGCGTGTGCGGATCGGCATTGAAGCCATGACCCGGCTTGAGCACATTGACCACCACCAGGCCAATGGCCAGTGCCAGTGTGGACACCAGCTCGAAGTACACGATGGCCTTCACGCCCACGCGCCCGACCTTCTTCATGTCACCGCCATTGACGATGCCCAGCACCACCGTGCAGAAGATGATGGGGCTGATCAGCATCTTCACCAGCGCGATGAAACCATCGCCCAGCGGCTTGAGCTTGACGCCGATCTGCGGCTCGACGATGCCGATGCAGCCGCCCGCGATGATGGCCAGCACGACCCAGAAATACAAGTGTGAGGTGAGACGCTTCATGGTGGCTCCAATCGTGACGGCCCATACCTGGCCGAAGCATGGGGAGCAAGATTAGCGATTTCAGGTGTGCTTAAACATGTGGCATCCCACATGCGTGATGGTGGCGGGCCAGCGCGCGCGCAGGCGCCCGGTTATGCTGCGGCCCTGCCCCGGTTTCACGATGGGCCACAGGAGACACCAGCATGTTCAAAGGCATCCTCATTGAAAAAGACGAGCAGGGTTACCGCGCCGCGCTCAAGGACATCGACGACGCAGCCCTGCCTGAAGGCAACGTGACCGTGCGCGTGTCGCACTCCACGCTCAACTACAAGGACGGCCTGGCCATCACCGGCAAGTCCCCCGTGGTGCGCAAGTTCCCCATGGTGCCCGGCATTGACCTGGCCGGCGTGGTCGAGGCCAGTAGCCATGCCGATTACAAGGTGGGTGACGCGGTGGTGCTCAATGGCTGGGGCGTGGGCGAAACGCACTGGGGCGGCCTGGCGCAGCGCGCGCGCCTCAATGGCGACTGGCTGGTGCCCCTGCCCACCGCCTTCACACCTGCGCAGGCCATGGCCATTGGCACGGCCGGCTACACCGCCATGCTGTGCGTGATGGCCCTGGAAGACCATGGCGTCACGCCGGACAAGGGCGAGGTGCTGGTCACGGGTGCCGCCGGCGGTGTGGGCAGCGTGGCCGTGTCCATCCTGGCCAGGCTGGGCTACCAGGTCGCGGCCGTGACGGGCCGCCCGCAAGAAGCCGATTACCTCAAGAGCCTGGGCGCCACCACCGTGCTGGACCGCGCCGAATTTTCATCAGCTGGCAAGCCCCTGGCCAAAGAGCGCTGGGCCGGCGCCGTCGACACCGTGGGCAGCCACACGCTGGCCAATGTCTGCGCTTCAACCAAGTACCGCGGCACCGTGGCCGCCTGCGGCCTGGCCGGTGGCATGGACTTCCCCTCCACCGTCGCGCCCTTCATCCTGCGCGGCGTGACCCTGGCCGGCGTGGACAGCGTGATGTGCCCGCGCGCCATCCGCCTGAAAGCCTGGCAGCGTCTGGCCACCGACCTGGACGTCAGCAAGCTCGCGCTGATCACGCAGGAGATCGGTCTGAGCGATGCGATCTCGATTGCACACAAGCTCATCGAAGGGCAGGTGCGCGGCCGCGTGGTGGTCAAGGTGGATGCCTGATGGATGCCTGGCCTTGTGCGAATCGGTAGCAAACGAGACACCTCGTAACGCTCGCACCGTGGCCCACTCGTGAAATTACAAGGGAGATCAGCCGTGAATCGTGTGTATCAAACAATCTTGTTGACTTGGATGCTGTCCGGGCTCGTAGCCTGTGGCGGGGGTGGCGGCGGCGGCGGCAACGCGCTGCCCTCGGCGGAAACCGGCACGGCGCCTGCGCCCTTGACCGGCGGGCGCACCGCCAGCTCGACCTGCGGCACATCGTCCACGGCGTCAGGCGTGTACTACGCCCAGATGAACCGCGCGAACCTGGGCGCAGGCGCCTCGCTCAACGGGGCCTTGCCCTTCCCGGCCGACAACGCCTGGAACCAGGACATCAGCAACTGCCCGGCGGACCCGGATTCAGACCAGCTGATCGCCAAGATCGGTGCGGCCACGGGCTTGCACCCGGACTTTGGTGCCGGCCTGTACAACGGTGCGCCCATCGGCTTTCCTTACGTGGTGGTGTCGGGCACACAAGCCAAGGTGCCCATGCACTGGACGGCCTACGGTGCTGAAAGCGACCCCGGGCCCTACCCGGTGCCCGCCAACGCGCCCATCGAGGGCGGCGCCACGTCCTCGGGGGACCGCCATGTGCTGGTGATCGACCGCGACAACCTGCGCCTGTACGAAATCGGCGGGGCCTACCCGCAAATCGATGGCAGCTGGAACGCCCTGGTGGGCGCCATCTTCCACCTGGACAGCAACAATGTGCGCCCCACCGCACAGCCCGGCTGGACCAGCGCCGACGCCGCCGGCTTGCCCCTGTTCCCGGGCCTGGCCCGTTATGAGGAAGCGGCCCGCGGCCCGGGTGGCATCCGCCATGCCCTGCGCTTCACCGTGTCCTCATCGCGTGCGGCCTATGTGCCACCCGCTTCGCACTGGGCACCTGCCAGCCCGTCCACCTACTCGGCGCCCATGGGCATGCGCGTGCGCCTGAAGGCCAGCTACGTGATCCCCGCCAGCTTCAGCACCGAAACCCGCGCCCTGCTCACCGCCATGAAGACCTACGGCATGATCGTGGCCGACAACGGCTCGAACTGGTATGTCAGCGGTGCGCCGGATGACCGCTGGAACAACGACAATCTGGTGTCCGAGCTGGCCCAGGTCAAGGGCAGCAACTTCGAGGTGGTGCGCATGGACGGCCTGGTGGTGGGCCCCTGAGCGGGCACGCACCACCGGCGGGCCGATCAGGCCTTGGGCGTGGCGAGCTGGCCGGCCGCCAGCTCCTGCGCCTTGAGCGATGACATCAGGCTCAGCAGGGTCGAGAAGGCATTGCCGTCCTGCGCGCCGCCCAGCTGGATCTGCGGCACCAGCGGCACCTTGGCCGTCTCGAAAGCCTCGGCCAGGCGCAGCATCACGGTCTGCATCAGCTGCTTGTCCGAGCCCTCGCCTTCCAGGGCCTCCGACTTGGCCTTGATGGCAGAAGCCTCGGCCTCACCCACCGCGCGGATGGCCGAGGCGCGCCCCGAGCCCTCCATCTCCTGGCGGAACTTGTCGGCCTGCGCCAGGGCCTCGATCTCCTGGCGGCGCTTCTCGGCGGCCTTCACCAGGGCCGCACCGTGGTTCTCCTTGATGGAGATGTCCACCAGCGAGGCGGTCAGCTCGCTTTGCTTCTCGGCGCGGCGCTCGGCCTCGTTGAGCTCACGCTGCTTGTCGGCCGCGATCTGCTTTTGCGCATAGGTCTCGACCTGCTCGCGCGCGATCTGGCGATCCCGCAACTGCGACATGATGTTCTCGATCTTGGTGTCGCCGTTTTGCGGCCTGGGCGTGCCGATCAGCACCTCCTGGAACTCCAGCGAATACGCCAGGAAGCGCTCGCGCATGTCCACCGAGGCATTGGTCTGCAACTCGCTGCGCGACTGGATCAGCTCGATGAAAGTCCGTGTCTGCGACACGTTCTTGAAGTAGCTCGACACCATCGGGTCCAGCGTCTGCTCGACCAGCTGCTTCACATTGCCAAAGCGCTGCACCACCATCGGTGCCTTGCGGTAGTCGATGTGCACCACCACGCTCAAAGGCAGTTGCGGCTCGAACGCGTCCTTGGTGATCAGCGTGATCTCGCGCAGATTGCCGTCGAAGCTGGAGCCGCTCTCGCCCGATTGCCACATCAGCACGAAGTTGGTCGTGGGCACCAGCTCGATCTTGCCGGCATAGGTGTTGAAGGCGTACTTGCCCGGCATCAGCGCCTCGCGCCACACGCCGCGGCAACCGGTCTCCACCAACTCGCCGTGGCTGTACTCGCTGCCCGAGGTGTCCGCGCCCTTGCGGCCCGTGTACGACACCACCACGCCCACATAACCCACGGGGATCACCGTCTTCTGGATGAACTCCACCGTGGCAAACAGGCGGTTGATGTAGTAGGTGCCTTCCACCAGCACGCGCTCCTGGCGACCGCGTTTGCCGCCCGCGGCCAGGAACAGCTCGGGCTCCTGGAAGGAGTTGTGCGCATCACCCACATCGGGCGCCAGCAGCTCGTCCTTGGGCAGGGCCGGGCCGTCCATCACGGTGACCACGGCCAGCTGGTCGGACTCATGCTGGCCGGAGACCTCCTTGATCACCACGGGCGTGAAGGCACTGCGCTGGTCCAGCACGTCACGCATCTTGTCGTAGTAGGCACGCTCGGTCGCGTCCAGCGTGAGCGAGTAGGTGGCCTCCTCCGTCATCACCACGAACAGCGCCGGGTTGATGATGTGCGTGCCTTCGCGCAGCACCTTGCGCTGCGGGCCCTTCTGGCCGCCACCCTGCAGGAAGCCGCGCACGTCCAGGAAGTTGCTCACGCGGGCGTTGTCGGCCAGGGTCTGGCCGGCGGGCAGGTCCACCCCGTCACGCGCGAACACATAACCCAGCTTGCCCTGCGTCACCGACACCATGGGGTGGATGTGCACCTTGTACTGAAACGGCGGGAAGAAGTGAAAGCCGCCGCGCAGCAACTCAGGCTGGAAGCCCGCCTCGCCTGCCAGCGCCAGCAGCCCCAGTTGCACCGAGCCCTTGGGGCTCCAGAGCTTTTCGACGACACCGATGCGGTCATTGGGGATGTAGCGCACCATGCCCGACGCAAAGGCGAACGCGGCCAGCGCGCCCAGCACGGCGAGCGTGATGATCAGATAGAACAAGAGGCCTTGGCCAAACAGTTCAGCAAACATGAGGGTCCTTCCTTTCCTTGCGGGATGTGTGACGCCTGGTGGTGTGTAAGCGTGCGAGCGCATGCCTGAACCGGGCTCGGTTCATGACCAGGGTCTTATGGGAACGGGGGTGTGCCAGAGGCTAAGGTCGACGCAGCCGGTGCGCGCCTCGGCCAGTGCCGTTGCGACGGGCAGGCGAGCGAAGACCGCAGGCGGGGCTCGGCCAGATCGACAGGGCGATCCAGGTGAGCGCCTGGGCGCCAGAGGGCAGGGGCAGCAAACGGGCGTTGGCTGCGAAAACAGGATGGTTCAACAAGGTGTGTTGAGGAGGCGGGCACCAAGGCTCGACGACAGCCATGCTGCGCCGCAGTAGCGCGCGTGACAACGATAGCCATGTAAAGCGCAGGGTCCTTGACAAGCGCTTTGTTATCCTTCGCTACCCGCACTTTGTCAGGCGTTTTGATGGACACCGTCTCCCAACTGCAGTCGATGGGTCTGACCCTGCCCTCACCGGCCTACCTGGCTGGCATGTTCCTGTTCAGCCTGCTGGGCATGGTGGCCTGGATGGCCGGCAAGCGCATGCAAAAGGCCACGACCAAATGGCTGGGCGTGGCCTTGATGTTCTACTCGTATGCCGTGTCAAGCACCTGGGTGCTCTACCTCATCGGGGTCGCCCTGTGTGTCGCGGCCGTCTGGGCCTGGCGCACACAGGACTGAGCTGACGCGATCAGATCCGATCAGGTCGGCTCGCCCAGCAGGGCGTGCTTGAGCGCCACCTCGGCAGGTTTGTCGCCGTACCAGATGCGCAGGATGGCGTTGAAGAAGCCCGGATCAGGCAGCGGGTCGATGATCTGCTTGCCGTTGATGGTGATGACCGTGCCGGTACCGGGCACCCAGTCGGCCATCACGATGTCACCGGGCTTGAGCGGTGGCAGGGTCTCGAACAGCTCGCCGAACTTCAGCAGCTGGTTCACGTACTTGGACTTCTCTTCCTTGTCCAGGTTCTTGTTGATGCCCGCCAGGAAGGCGCCACCGAACTCTTCGCCGGTCAGCTCACGCAGCACATGGATCTTGGCGCGCTTGGGGCCAGGCGCAGCCAGCACACCCGCCGTGGTCGTTTCCTTCTTGTTCAGGTAGATGCCCAGCACGTAGATCTTGAAGATGGTCTTGGTGCGCAGGCCGGCGCCGCTGAGCACCAGGTCCTTGCCGCCCACCTTGGCGGCTTCGTCCACTTTCACGCCCGAGATTTCAACGGCCTGGGCCAGGCTCATGGCCATGCCCAGAACAGCGGCGGCCAGGGTGGTTTTGGAGAACAGTTTCATGAAGGCCCTCTTGCAGTTGGCGGTTAGGGGTTGCTCGGGTGATGGCGGGCGTGGCCTTCAGGAGGCCATGCCTTCCAGCTTGAAAACGCTGACGACCTTGGCCAGTTGCTCGGCCTGGTTCTGCATGGATTCGGCGGACGCGGCGGCCTCTTCAACCAGCGCGGCGTTCTGCTGCGTGACGCCATCCATCTGGTGGATGGAGCGGTAGATGGCCTCGATGCCCTGGCTCTGCGACTGGCTTGCTGCCGTGATCTCGGTGATGATGTTGGTCACGCGCTGCACGCTGGCCACCACCTCGCTCATGGTGCTGCCGGCCTCGTTGACCAGCTGGCCGCCCTGGGCCACCTTCTCGACCGATTCGCTGATCAGCGTCTTGATCTCCTTGGCGGCCGTGGCCGAGCGCTGCGCCAGGCTGCGCACCTCGCCGGCCACCACGGCAAAACCGCGGCCCTGCTCGCCGGCTCGCGCGGCTTCCACCGCGGCATTCAGCGCCAGGATATTGGTCTGGAAGGCGATGCCATCGATCACGCCGATGATGTCCACGATCTTGCGTGACGAGGCATCGATGGCACCCATGGTGTCCACCACACGGGACACCACCGAGCCACCATCGGCCGCCACATTGGAGGCCGACTGCGCCAGCTCACTGGCCATGCGCGCGTTGTCGGCGTTCTGCTTGACGATGTTGGTCAGCTCGCTCATGGAGGCCGAGGTCTCCTGCAGCGACGCCGCTTGCTGCTCGGTGCGGTGCGACAAGTCCAGGTTGCCCGAGGCGATCTGCGTGGAGGCCGAGGCGATCTGCTCGGTGCTCAGGCGCACATTGCCCACGATGGCCTGCAGGCTGGTGTTCATCTCGGCCAGCGCCTGCATCAGCAGGCCCGTCTCGTCCTGGCTCCTGGTAGTGATGGTGCTGGTCAGGTCACCACGCGCCACGCGCTGGGCCACGTCCACCGCGCGGTTGAGCGGGATGGTGATGCTGCGGGTCGACAGCAGGGCCACGACCACGCTGATGCCGGTGGCGGCCAGGGCCAGTACCAGGATGAACAGCGCCGTGCTGCGGGCCTGCTGTGCCGAATTGGCGCCGGCCGCTTCCATGTGCTGGTTCTGCAAGGCAATGAGCTTGTCCAGCGCGGCGAAGTACTTGGTCTGCAGCGAGCGGATCGAGAACAGGTACTTGGTCATCGCGTTGTCTTTCTCATCGGTGTTGATGAGGTTGATGAACGCGACCTGGTGTTTGAGCGAGCGCTCGCGCAACTCGACGATGGTCTTGATGAGCGCCAGCCCATCGGGGTCGCTCACGCTTTTCTTCAGCAGCGCCAGGTTCTCGTCATTGCGCTTGGTGACCTTCTCGATGTTGGCCACTTCGCCCGACATCTGGTCGGCACTGGACATCACGAGGATGCTGAGCATGCTGCGCGAGATGTCGTTGAGGTCCGCCTTCATGTTGTTGGCGATGACCGTGCGCGGGTAGGTCTGGTTGACCATGGACCCGATTTCGCTATTAAGGCTGTTGATGCGCAGGATGGCCAGGCCGGCCAGCAACATCAACAAGGCGATGACCAGGCCGAAGCCCAGCATCAATCGTTGCCCGATACGGATATTTCGAAGGTTCATGGTCCACTGCAATCCACGGTCGAAACAAGGGCGCTGCCGGGCGACCTTTGACGTCACGCGTCAAAGGGCACAAAAGACGACGGCTTCCCGCGTTTTCGGCAGGCTTGTCAGGGACTGAAGTGAAAAAAGCCGGCACAGGCCGGCCAGGCGCCAGTGCTCAGGCGGCCTTGCGCCAGCGTCGCGTGGCGGGCACGCCTTCGGCCGTCAGCAAGCCGGCATCCAGCGGTTGCCGCTTGTGGCGCCGGCCCCAGATGCTGCCCGGCACCAGCACCAGGCCAGCCAGCATCAGCAGCGCGCCGTGGGCCACGTGGCCGCTCAGCAAGGCCAGCAAACCGGCGGCACACGCCAGCACGCAAGCCAGCGTGGTCAGGTGGCGAATGCGCTTTCTGACCGATGTCGTACGGGGCAGGGAACCGGGCATCGCTTCTCCTTTTCGGGGCGTAGGCCGTGACGTATTTGACGCTGGTCAATTTCTAAAGCCTGCCACCCAGGCGCGCAAGAGCGTGTATTCCCTCGGGGAGATGAGCAGTCATGCAAAATGCTGCGGTGCAGCATGCGTAATGCTTTGATAAAAGTGGCAAAAACGAGAGAAAGTTCAGTGACATTACTCGGCACTTCAGGTTTGATCACAACTGCCGATTAGTGCTTATAAATTCGTTGTCTGGTGAGGCGCCCGAGCATGTGTTCTCACCGCGTTCACTCCGCAAGAGGTAGCCGTGACCGTATCTGATTTGACGTCGCCACAAGCGACAGATGCTCGCCAGGGCCCCCGGGCCCATGTCTCCTGGGCCGCCAGGGTGGTGCTGAGCCCTCAGTCCTTCCTGGAGGCCCGCGTGGTCAACATCTCGGCCGATGGGCTGGGGCTGGTCTGCGAGCGGGCCTTCCCGGACGGGGCGGTGCTGCACCTCCTGATCGCCCTGCCGGACCCGGCTGACCGCAGCAAGTACCACTACCCCGATCTGCACACCAAGGTGATGTTCCACGTGGCCAAGGGCGGCAAGTTCCGCATGGGCACGCGCTTTGCCCGGGTCGACCCGGCCATGAAGGCCTTGATCGAAACCTGGGTGCAACGAGGGTAAAGCAGGGCGGGGATGGGGCCGGGCCGGCCTCACATCCGGCTGGCGCGGAACTCGGCTTCTTTTTCCAGCATGTCGGTCATGACCGAGACGGCCTGCACGCGGCGCGCCTCGAACGCGCGCTCGATGTTGCCCGGGTCGCCCGGCTCGCGGTGCACCTGCCGCTGACGGCTCAGCGCGCGAATCAAGGGGTGCAGGACTTCCAGCGCACTGAGGTCAGCCAGGGCGTGCAGACAGCGGCCGATGAAGTGCAGCACCTCTTCGCGCGCATCCTCGGTCAGCAGCGCCAGCGGCGGGGCGATGCTGGGGTCAGGCAGGCCTCGTGGGTTGCTCAAGGCCAGGGTGGGCGGGGTGTCGCCGCAGCAGACGCTGCGCATCAGCTTGGCTGGGGCATGCGGGTCGTTCACGAAGGATTCGACCCGGCCATCGTGGCCACGCGCCACCAGGCCGCGGATGCGCGCTTCCTGCAGTCCCACACGCGGGCCGGCGCCGTTGTTGGCCATGTCGATGCAGCGCTGCCCGGTGGCCGACAGGGTGAAGCGTTCGGCGTCGAACACCACCCTGGGCAGCTCCCGCAGCGGGGCGGGCAGCAAGTCGGCCAGGTTGATCCACAAGAGCCGGCGCGGCTGGCTGTAGAGCGCGTCCACGCCAAAGGGGCGATCCGGGTTGGCCCAGAAGGCGGCGCCGTCCACCGTCAGCACATCACCCGCGCGTGACAGGAACTGCTTGCCCGTCAGGGCTTCGGCCTGCTGGTACATGGCCGTGGCGATGCCGCGGCGCTGGTGCTCGTAAGCCACCTGCACGTCTTCGTCCTGCAGGTAGGCACCCAGCGCCGTGAAGGTCAGCTCGCCCACCGGCTCGGCCTGGGGGTTGGAGCCCATGTAGGCCAGGATGCGGTCCGGCTCATCGGGGCTGATGGCGGCTTCGTACTTGAACAGGTAGCCCATGGACTGGGCCTTGGTATTGGGCTGGACTTCGGCCACGAGGTTGATCACCTCGGTTTCGCCGCAGTAGACGGCGGCTTTCAGCCGCACCGGGAAACTCGCGCCCGTGCGACCGGGGTTGCCCACGTAATAGGTGTGATGGCTGACGTCGAGCTGGAAGTCACTGGCCCCATAGGGGATCTTCTGTCCCAGCTCCAAGGTCCGATTCAGGTAAACGTCCATGCCCACTCCCACTTGAACACACAAAGCCCACGCTGACAGCACGTGGGCCGCCCCATTGTCTCGGGCCTGGGCCGAGGTGGAAACCCGGATCAAGGGGGGCTAAGGGGTGGATCTGTCAAAAAAAGCGGGGTCCCGAAGGACCCCGACAAAGCACTCGGTACAGCAGTGCTGCTAGGAGGAGACAAGCAATGAAAACACTCTGACAAAAAACACGGGATCAGTGCATCTGGATGGCGCCAGCGGCCTTGCCCTTGCCGGCGCGGGCTGGCGGGTTGCACAGGCCACACACGAAGTGGCGCGAAATTTCATGAGGGTGGCTGACAAAGTGGCCGCCGCACTTGGAGCACTTGGTCATGGTCAGCATGCCGTTGTCGATGAACTTGACCAGGCGCCAGGCGCGGGTCACGGACAGCAGGGGCTCCAGGCCTTGGGATTCGGTCTGCTCCAGGTACAGCTGGTAGGCCTTGATGACGACGTCGATCTCGTCCATCTCGGCGGCCTTGTTCAGGTACTCGTGGATGTTCAGGAACAGGGAAGCGTGGATATTGGGCTGCCAGGTCATGAACCAGTCGGTCGAGAAGGGCAGCTGACCCTTGGACGGCGACTTGCCGGAGACTTCCTTATAGAGGCGCAGCAGGCGTTCGTACGACATGTCGGTTTCCGACTCCAGCACTTGCAGGCGGGCACCCAGGTTGATCAGGGTCACGGCGCGGTCGATTTGCTTGGCTTCGGTCAACAGGCTCTTGCTACGCATGGTGGATTCTCCGGCTTGTCTGTGAATAGGGTGTGCGGTTCGGGCGGTGTCTGGATCAGGCGGCTTCTTGATGCTTGCCAGCCAGCAGGATCGAGGCATGCAGGCGGGAGGCGCCATCGCTGCCAGCACCCTTGCCGTGATTGGTCAGCAGGGTCCAGACCATGTCGTCGTCAACACGCATGCGGCACACCAGGGTGTTGCTCGAAGCCACCTTCATCAGCTGGGCGGGGCTCAGCGAAGCCAGGCGGTCGGCGGCGGCTTCGGACAGGCCCAGGCGGAACAGCGCCTGTTCGCGGTCATTGCGGATCAGGGTCTGAGCCAGCATCAGGTAGGACAGGTTGGTTTCGCGGATTTCCATCAGGATTTGGTCGGCGTTCATGGCTGTGTTCCTTTGTTTGACTCAGTGCGGTTTCGCGTTGTCGATGGAGTCATTGTGCAAACGGATGCCAAATTCCTTGATAGGTGAGCGGCTGTAAGACGGGTCGGTTTCCGGCTACACGCTTTGTAGGAATTTGCCTGACAAAACGCCCGAACTGGGCAGGCAAGGCGGTTCAGACAAAAGCTTTGTAAACGGCCTGTAATTGCCCGCAAGCCGTCAGAAATTCACTTGGTTCCCCTGGGGCGGCGGCTTACTCTGGCGTTTCGAATGACGACGCGCCCGCAGGGCAAAGGACCCGGAAGATGCAGTTCAGCCGCACGATGTTTTCAGCGCTGGCCCTGGTGGCCATGGGCACCTGGAATGGCCAGGCCCTGGCGGCCGTGAACCCCAGCACCCTCTCCGACAGAGGCCTGGAGATCCACAACCCGCTCAAGCTGGACGCACGCGCCCTGATGGCCATGCGCAGCGGCCAGACCGTGGCCATCACCTTCCCGGTAATCGGCCGCAAGACCGTGGTGTTCGAGACCACCACCAAGGGGCTCGATGGCCTGAGCTACTGGCATGGCAGCCTGCAGGGCAACCCACGCGACCGCGTCTACCTCAAGCAGACCAAGGACGGTTTTGTGGGTGCGGTGCGTTTTGGTGGGCGCCAGGTGCCCTTCAGGCAGCAGCCCAACGGGGTGCTGGTGCCCGTGGCCGATGCGGGCCCCATCCA
Organism: Aquabacterium sp. NJ1; assembly: GCF_000768065.1. NCBI lineage: Bacteria > Pseudomonadati > Pseudomonadota > Betaproteobacteria > Burkholderiales > Sphaerotilaceae > Aquabacterium > Aquabacterium sp. NJ1. Next base: position 2,740,871 of record NZ_JRKM01000001.1, read on the forward strand.
GGGCCAGGCCTACACCCTGGGGGCCCAGGTGAGCCCGGGTGTGCGCGCACTGGCGGGCAACCTGGCCGGCCTGGCGCAAGCCGACGAGGGCGCGGAAATCGCCTTGCCTTTGCCGAACGGGCAGACCGAAGTGGCCATCGTCACCCACCGCGAGCTGGACCAGGACGGTTTCGTGCAGATCCAGGGCATCAGCCGCATGGACGGTGCCGCTGCCCCCACGGTCATCACCGTGGGCACGGACGCGGTCTTTGGCACGGTGCTGAGCAATGGCAACGAGTACCAGATCGTCACCCGTCAGGGGCGCACCCAGATCGTCGACCCGAATGCGGCCGGCTGGGCCAAGCTGCGCGGGCCGGATCAGGCCGACCCGGACGAGGCGTCCCAGGCTTTGGCGATCACCGTGGGCGGGCGCACGCAAAAGGCGACCACGACCACCACCCCCAGCGGCGGCACCCTGGTCCCCCTGGCCGCCGGCAAGATCGACACCACCATCACCCTGTTCATGACCTACGGGCCCAGCTATGTGGCGCAGTGGGGCACGGAGGCGGTGGCGCGCACCCGCTTGTCCAACATCGTGCAGCTGGCCAACTCGGCCTACTCGAACAGCGGCACGGGTGTGGCCTTCAAGATCGTCGGCTGGGCCAAGGTGGCGCAGGCGGACGCCACGCCGCAGGTCATCCTGCCGGCCATGCGGGCCGATTCGGGTGCGTTCAAAGGCGTGGCGGCGCTCAAGCGGACGGCGGGCGGCGCCATCACGGTGTTCTTTGCGCCTTTCAACCCCACCACCTCCCGCTCATCCACCTGTGGTCTGGCTTATGTGCCGGGCGGCGGGGCCGGGGGCATGAGCCTGTTCAACGCCCAGGTGGGCAGCTCGATGTTCGCCTCGCTCAACGACGGGCAGTCCAACGGCTACTACTGCGAAATGCTCAGCCTGGCGCACGAGCTGGGGCACAACCTGGGCAACGCGCATGACAAGGCCAATTCCTCCTTCCCCGGCGTGTTTGCCTACAGCTACGGCAAGGGCCTCAGCGGGCAGTTCGGCACGGTCATGTCCTACATCTCGCCGCGCGTGGCGCTGTTCTCGTCGCCCCAGCTGACCTGCACGGCCACCAAACAGCCGTGCGGCACCAGCACCGAAAACGTGGTGGCGACCATGCTGCAGACCAAGGCCACGGTGGCCGCCCAGGGCAACGCCAGCAAGGCTTCCGTTTCCACCGATGGCAGCACGGTGGTGGCGGGCTGGTTGCTCAACGCCAACGGTTCGCCCTACACCGGTGCGGCCACCCTCAAGCCCACCGACAGCCGGGTCCGCTGCAGCGCTGGGACCACCGGTTTGTACGTGTGCACGGTGCCCAGCGCGGTGAGCGCGGTGTCGCTCAGCGTGACGGCCGCGGGCAAGGTGGTGGCGCCTTCGGTCGGCTCTTTCACCGTGGACCGCAGCAGCAACCAGCCGGTGATCGGCACCCGCTTCTACCTGAGCGCCGCGCCCACGACGGCGGCAAGCACTGCAAAGAAGTAAGCGCTCGCTATCCATGAATCCCGCCAGGTTACACAGCCTGGCGGGATTTTTCATTTCAATCTCATTTGACGAGGCGATAGCCCTTACCAATCAATCGTATTTGATCAATCAATTCGCTATATGGCATGACCTGGCCTAAGATTCACCCCGTTGTCTCTCAACCCCAAACCTAAACAGGAACAAGCCATGTCTCTGATCAACACCCAGGTTCAGCCCTTCAAGACCCAAGCTTTCGTCAACCGCGGCGGCAAGGGCGAGTTCATTGAAGTCTCCGACGAGAGCCTGAAGGGCAAGTGGTCCGTCCTGATCTTCATGCCGGCCGCCTTCACCTTCAACTGCCCTACCGAAATCGAAGACGCCGCCAACAGCTACGCCGAGTTCCAGAAGGCTGGCGCCGAGATCTACATCGTCACCACCGACACCCACTTCTCGCACAAGGTGTGGCACGAAACCTCGCCCGCCGTGGGCAAGGCCAAGTTCCCCCTGGTTGGCGACCCCACGCACCAACTGACCAACGCTTTCGGCGTGCACATCCCTGAAGAAGGCCTGGCGCTGCGCGGCACCTTCATCATCAACCCCGAAGGCCAGATCAAGACCGCTGAAATCCACAGCAACGAGATCGCCCGTGACGTGTCGGAAACCCTGCGCAAGCTCAAGGCTGCCCAGTTCACCGCCGCTCACCCCAACCAGGTCTGCCCGGCCAAGTGGAAGGAAGGCGCTGCCGCCCTGACCCCTTCGCTGGACCTGGTCGGCAAGATCTGAGGCTGATCCGGACGGATTGCCGTGGGTGGCACATCCCGGCCTCAGGCGCACGCCTGCGTTGCAAATCCTCGCCATAGCACGGGCTATGGCTGTGGTTTGCGCCTTGCCCTGCGCCTGACGCCAGGCGTGCCCCCTCACGTCACCCCGCCCGAATCAACCTTTGGCCTCCTTTGCAAAGACAGGAGGCCGGTTCCCGAAGTCGCTTGATTAAAAAGGATGCACATCATGTTGGACGATTCCCTCAAGGCACAACTCGGCGCTTACCTGGAGCGCGTACAGCAACCCTTCGAGATCGTCGCATCCCTGAGCGACTCCGAGAACTCGCGCGAGATGCTGGACCTGCTGCAGACCATCACCGGCCTGCGCAGCGACAAGATCACGCTCAAGACCGATGGCCAGGATGCGCGCAAGCCCTCCTTCACGCTGCAGCGCGTGGGCAGCGATACATCGCTGCGCTTCGCCGGTTTGCCGCTGGGCCACGAGTTCACCTCGCTGGTGCTGGCGCTGCTCTGGACGGGTGGCCACCCGCCCAAGGTCGAGCCCGATGTGATCGAGCAGATCACGGCCCTGGATGGTGACTTCCATTTCGAGGTCTACATGTCCCTGAGCTGCCACAACTGCCCGGACGTGGTGCAGGCGCTCAGCCTGATGGCCATCCTCAACCCCAAGATCAAGACGACCATCATCGAAGGCGGCGCCTTCCAGGAAGAGGTGGAGACGCGCGAGATCATGGCCGTGCCCATGGTCTTCCTCAACGGCAGCATGTTCGCCTCGGGCAAGATGACCGTGGAAGAGATCGTGGCCAAGCTGGACACGGGTGCCGCCGCGCGGGATGCCGCCAAGCTGTCGGCCAAGGAAGCGTATGACGTGCTGATCGTCGGCGGTGGCCCGGCTGGCGCTGCTGCTGCCGTGTACGCGGCCCGCAAGGGCATCCGCACCGGCGTGGTGGCCGAGCGCTTTGGTGGCCAGGTCAATGACACGCTGGCCATCGAGAACTACATCTCGGTGCTGGAAACCGATGGCCCCAAGTTCGCCGCCGCGCTGGAGGCGCACACCCGCGCTTATGACGTCGACATCATGAACCTGCAGCGCGCCGACAAGCTGATCCCGGCGGCGCAGCCCGGTGGCCTGATCGAAGTGCAGCTGGCCAATGGTGGCGTGCTCAAGAGCAAGAGCGTGATCATCTCGACGGGGGCGCGCTGGCGCAACGTCAACGTGCCCGGCGAGGCCGAGTACCGCAACAAGGGCGTGGCCTACTGCCCGCACTGCGACGGCCCCTTGTTCAAGGGCAAGCGCGTGGCCGTGATCGGCGGCGGCAACTCGGGCGTGGAGGCCGCGATCGACCTCGCGGGTGTCGTGGCCCACGTCACGCTGATCGAGTTTGCCGAACAGCTCAAGGCGGACGCCGTGCTGGTCAACAAGCTCAAGAGCCTGCCCAATGTCGAGATCCACACCAACGCGCAGACCACCGAGATCACCGGGGTCGAAGGCAAGGTCAATGGCTTGAGCTACAAGGACCGCGCCACCGGGGCGGACCACCACGTCGCGCTGGAAGGCGTCTTCGTGCAGATCGGCCTGGTGCCCAACACCGAGTGGCTCAAGGGCACGCTGGAGCTGTCGCGCTTTGGCGAAATCATGGTGGACGCCAAGGGCGCGACCAATGTGCCGGGCGTGTTCGCTGCCGGTGACTGCACGACCGTGCCTTACAAGCAGATCGTGATTGCTGCCGGTGACGGCGCCAAGGCGGCACTGGGTGCCTTTGACCACCTCATCCGCTCGTCGGTGCCCGCTTGATGAGCCGGTGAGCGCGGGTCAGGGCTGGAGCGTCAGCACAAAGCCCCGATAGGCATTGGCTGCATTGACCATCCAGCCGGTGATCTCGTCCTGGTCGTTGATGGCTTTGGCCTGCACGAAGGTGAAGCCGGCTGGCGGCGTGGCGAGCACATTGAGATCCTGCCGCACGCCATTGCGCCAGATCACGGCGCGGCAGCCGTGGATGTCCTGATCGGTGCGGCAGTGGCTGCCGACAACCGTGCCGGCGGCGTTCACGCCATAAGCCACGCTGCTGTAGCCGTTGTCGGTGGGCAAGGCCTGCGCACGGCCCTCGTACCAGATGTAGGCGCGGTTGCCTTGTTTGCTGGCGGGCGCCCAGTAAAAGCCGGCCACGTGACCGGCCGAGCTGATGGCTTCGGCGTGCACATCGTTTTCGCTGCCGTCCACCGTGCGCAGCGTGCTGGTGGGCCCGTCCAGCGTCCACACGATCACGCCGGACTGGCCGCCGCCTTCGTACTGGCCATCACCCACGGCTATGGTGGCATTGATGGCGCGCGCCTTGACGGACAGCGCGCCCGCCGATGGCAGCAGGGTGGCCAGGCCATCTCGCAGCAGGAAGGCGTATTCGTTCAAGTGCTTGTCGATCTGTGCGCGCCCCAGGATCCAGCCCTGTTCATTGATGCCCACGGCACGGGCAGACAGGTAGGCGGGCAGGCCTTGCATCTGGGCGCTGAGGTCGACCGGCGCGCTGCCAGGGCTCAGCCACAGCACCGGGTGCACGCCGACGTCAAAGGTGCTTTTGGACACATAGCTGCGGCCCACCATCACACCACGGCTGTTGATGGCCAGGGCTTCGCAAGGCTTGTCCCAGCTGGTGGCGGTGCTGGCCGCCTTGTTCAGGCAGGGCAGCACGGCGGGGGCGCCCCCTTGAACGGGCCACCACACCGACCGAGGCTGATGCTTGCTGTAGCCTTCAACCAGGCAGTCGACCCACTGGCTGATGGGGCAGTCCTGCTTGACGTAGGACTCGCCCAGCACGATGCCGCTGGCACCGATCACCTCGCCATAGCTGTTTTGATCCGGCGCGGTCGGTGCCAGCAGGCTCACGCCATCAGCCGCCACAGCAGACGGGGACGACAACGCCAGCAGCGCGCTGCCGAGCAGCACTGCAAACGATGTGGTCCGGGTCTTCATGTAGTGGCTCCTGATGTGCAGGCCAGACATTAAGGGCAGTGTCATGACTTGGCCCGTAATCATTCGTAAATGGCGGACCAGGGCGCAACAAGGGCACCATCACGTGGAGTTCAGCTACGGGTTCGCCCTGAACTGAAGCGGGCGGCGTAGTCTCCAGGCGACACCCCCAGCCGCTGTTGGAAGCAGCGCCGCAGTTTGTCTTCGCTGCCAAAGCCGCTGTCGCGCACAACGCGTTTGAGCGAGGTGGGCCCGGCTTCCAGCAACCGGCAGGCGCGCTCCAGCCGCAGGCTGGCCAGGAAGCGGGCCGGGGTCTGGCCGGTTTGCGCCAGCACCTGCCGATGCAGGGTGCGCTCGGACAGGGCCATCGCATGGGCCATGTCGGCCACCTTGATGGCCTGCTTCAGGCGGGGCTGGAGCCATTGCAGCAACTGCCCGGTGACGCCTTCGTGTTCGGCTTCTTGCGCCAGCAGATCGGCGCTGAACTGCCGCTGGCCACCGGCGCGGCGCAGCGGCACCACCAGGCGCTTGGCCACACGCAGGGATAGCGCGCGGTTGTGGTCGGCCTCGACCAGGCTCAGGCAGAGGTCGATACCGGCCGTCACGCCGGCAGAGGTGTGCACATGGCCATCACGCACATGGATGGCGTCATCCAGCAGGCGGACTTGGGGGAACAGCTGGCGCAGCAAGGGCAGGTCCTGCCAGTGGGTCACGGCGCGCCGCCCATCGAGCAGGCCGGCCTGGGCCAGCACGAAGGCGCCGGTGCAGACCGAGCAGCATCGCGTCACCTGCTGTGATGCGGCTTGCAGCCAGCGGATCAGGCGCTTGTCTCGCATGGCCGCTTCGGTGCCATCGCCACCGGCCACGATGAGCGTGGCGTGCTTCAGGCTGGCCGGGCGAGGCAGGGCTTCGGTTTGAATGGCCAGGCCACAGGATGAGGTGATCAGCCCGCCTGTGCTGGACACGGTGCGCAAGCGGTAGCGAGGGGCGCTGTGCGCTTGGGCGGCTTCCTGATCGGCCATGGCGAAGACCTGCAGCGGCCCGGCAGCATCCAGCAGCAGGAAGCCGGGGAAGACGACCATGAGGATGGTGTGAGGGGCGGGGGGCTTGGTGGGCATGAGAGGGGACTATAGGTTTGTTCAAAGCGGAAAAATCGGCATGGCAGTTTTTCAAAGCAATTTGGCAAACCTGCCAATCAACCATCTCGAACAATGTTGACAAACCAGGAGACCTACACCATGACCCACATCGGCTTGCTGCTTTTTCCCCAACTGACCGTGCTGGACCTCATCGGCCCCTATGAGGTTTTCTGCCGCCTGCCTGACACGCGTGTGGACCTGATCTGGCACACGCTGGACCCCGTCATCACCGAACACGGCCTGCCCCTGCAACCCACCCAACGCTGCACCGACATCCAGCATCTGGACGTGCTGTGCGTCCCAGGTGGCTTTGGCGTGACCCCGCTCCTGAACGACGCCCCCATCATCGACTTCATCCACCGCGTGGGCAGCCAGGCGGGCTTTGTCACCTCCGTGTGTTCCGGTGCGCTGCTGCTGGGCGCCGCCGGTTTGCTGCAAGGCCGCCGCGCGGCCACGCACTGGGCCTCCATGGACATGCTGGCCGACTTCGGCGCGATCCCAACCGACGAACGGTTCGTGCACGATGGCCCCGTGATCACCGGTGGTGGCGTGACCGCCGGCATCGACTTCGCCTTGTACCTCGCCGCCCAACTGCAAGGCCAGGAGGTGGCCGAAGCCATCCAGCTGAGCATCGAATACAACCCCGCCCCACCCTTTGATGCAGGCCACCCTTCACGCGCCCGCCCGCCACTCGTGGCTGCTGCACGCGAACGCATGCGCGAGCCACAAGCCCATCGCCGCGCCCTCGTCCAACAGGCGGCCCAGGCCATGCGGCTCGCCCCCCTAGGCTGACCCCATCGATCCCCCCAAGGTTTGGGAAGCGCTTTAACAGCGATCCTCCTACAGTGGTCTGGCACCGTCGGCACAAGGGTGCCGGCAACCATCACACCAGGAGTTCGCCATGAACACGAAAGACAGCGCATCGCCCGTGGCGATCACCATCCAGGCCCAGTTGCTGGACGCCGCCAAGAGCGATCAGAAGGTCGAGGCGATGGCCTACGCCTTCAGCTCTGAGGCCGTGTTCCTGGGCAGCGCCCCCTTGAACGACAAGGGCGAAGCCAAACTCGCCTTGCAAACCAAGGCCCCAGCCGACACGGTGCGTGTGCTGGTCGGCCCCAGGCTGGATGACAAAACCCCCGACTTCGCCGAGCTGATGCGCCGTGGTGCGCTGGAGCAGCACCTGGCCTACAACCCGCGCCAGCGTGAGCTCAAAGCCGAGTTCACCGTCTTCTCTCCGATCTGGCTGTGCTGGTTGCGCAGCGCCGTGTTCGTGCAAGGGCAGTTGCTCAAGAAGGTCACCATTGGTGGCTCAGTGGTGGACTTCCCCGTGTGCAACGCCACAGTCGAGATCTACGAGGTCGACCCGCTCTACATCATCATCCCCAAGCTGCCCCTGCTGGTGATTGACCGCCTGCGCGACATCATCGCCAGCGGGCGCATCAAGGAGCCCGTGCTCACCTTGCCGCCGCACGGCCCGGGCCCCATCCCCGAGCCGGGGCCTGACCCCTTGCCGCTGCCGGTGACGGGCGCACAACTGCGCCGCCTCAACACCACCACGCTGGCCGCGCAAAGCCACGCGCCCACGGCCGACAGCATGGCCTCGCTCACCGCCCTCAGCGAGTCCACCGAGTTGCGCTACCTGGCGCAAACCGGCAGCACCTTGCAGTTCCAGCAAGCGCTCATCCAGAACCCCGTGTTGATCAGGCCTTTGCTGTGCTGGTTGTACCCGCGCTTCGTCACCATGCAGCGCGTGGGCACCGCGCTCACCGACAGCTGCGGGCACTTCCGCACCGTGTTCTTCCAGGGCTGCCACAACCATGACATCCCCGATCTGTACTTCAAGGCCACGCAGCCCATCTTCGGGCCCATCAAGGCCACCATCTATGCGCCCACCCCCGTGGCCTGCCACACCTGGTGGGACTACGTCTCGGGCACCGAGGTCAAGCTCTACACGACGAGCCCCTTTGCCCATACCTGCGCGCCTTGCCCGCCCGTGGTGGGCCCCAATGGCGTGGGGCGCTGGGTAGCCTTCCTGGCCGTGGGTGGCATCCCCTTGAGCCAGATCTACGGCACCAGCAAAGCCTTGAAAGACAGCACCTTGCCGGCCGTGCTGGCAGCCAAGCGGGGCCTGACGGCCGATGGCCGCCCATGGGGTGGCCTGCTGCGCCCGCGCCTGCTGTTTGCCAACGAGCTGGAGGCGCTGGGTGTGCAGCACTACCAGGTCTCATGGCGGCGCGGCTTCAGCGGCAACTTCCAGCCTTTGAAGGACGGCATCCAGCACTACTACCGGCATGACGTGAACACCCCCAGCGGCGTCTTCCCGGCCTGGACACCCTTTACCCTGGGCCCCAAGCCCGTGCCCACCGGTGGCGGCACCTCGGTGCCCGATCTCACACAGATCCCTTATGCCTCGGTGGCCCCTGAAGGCGTGTGGGACACCCCGCCCAGCGCGGGCGAGATCATCGAGCACCTGAGCAGCGCCAAGTTCCCCACCCACCTGTTTGCACCGGGCCTGAGCTACAACGGCAATGGCACGCCCGTTTCCGGCACCAGCGACGACAGCGGCCAGTACCAGCTCAAGGTGGACCTGTTCGATGCGCACGGCCAGCCCATCGACATCCACGCGCTGGGCATCAAGTTCGTGGTGCCCGATGTGCCCGACCTCACCGGCACCATCTACACAACGGATGCCGACCCGCTGGGCCTGGTCGTGGGCAACAGCATGATCATCACCCTGCATGTGGACAACAACCACTGTTATGCGCAGATCCCCGCGCCCTCGATCGGCACGGCCTTTGCCGATGACTGCTGCGGCGTGCTGCAGGCACAGGACAGCGACGTGGTCAGCCTGCCCTACCAGGCCTGGCACCCGCATGGCTTTGCCAACTACAGCTTCGTGACGGTGCGTGGCGTGAGCACCGTGCTCAACCGCTCGCAAGACCCCTTCAACCCCGGCCAGCCTTTGCGCGTGGACGACCCCGGCACCCCGCTGGTCAACGAAGACCCGACCGGCGGTTCACCGGCTGCCATGACCGTGCACGACCTGATGACGATCAACCTGCCCGCGAGCTGCAACCCGGCAGGCTGCGTGGTGGCCGGCTTCAGCGAGAACCTGTATGTGGACTCGACCGCCACCGACGGTTGGAACTACGAGCTCGGTTATGACGCCAGCGCGGTGCGGGCGTTTGTGTTGTCCAAGGTGGCGCTGCCGTCCAGCTGATCCCGGTGTGCCTGCCGTTTCCATTCAGAATGAACAGACGGCTTCAACGACAACAGGCAGGCACACATGGACCACAACACATCAGGGCAAGGCAAAAGCGCCACCGTTCCAGCCGAGATCGACCGCTGGAACTGGGGCGCCTTCCTGCTCAACTGGATCTGGGGCATCGGCAACAACACCTTCATCGCCTTGCTGATGTTCGTCCCCTTCGCGAACATCATCGTCCTCTTCCTGCTCGGCGCCAAAGGCAGCACCTGGGCCTGGCGCAACAAACGCTGGGACAGCATCGAGCACTTCCAGCGCGTGCAGCGCCAATGGGCCAAATGGGGCCTCATCGTGCTCGTGGGGGGGGCGGTCGCGATGGCCGGGTTGATGTTCACGATCGTCTCGACGCTGAAAACCAGCGAGCCCTACAAGATGGCGGTGAACCGCCTGCAAGGCAACCCGCAGGTGCTGGTGCTGGTGGGCTCACCCATGGTGACCGGCGCGCCCTCGGGTAACTTCGAAGTGTCTGGCCCGAATGGCCGCGCTAGCCTGGCTTTCTCGGTAGAAGGCCCCAAGGGCAAAGGCCAGGCCTATGTCGAGGCCTCCAAGGATCTCGGCAAGTGGCAGATCGACCGCATGGCTTTTGAAGACGAGGTGACAGGACAGCGGGTGGATTTGAGCGCGGAGATGGGCAGGGGGATTTGATGAGGGCTCGGTGATGAGCCGCGCGCCATCAACACTCAGCCCCGGCGCGCCGCTTCAATCGCCGCGATGTCGATCTTGCCCATCGTCATCATGGCCTCGAAGACACGCTTGGCCGCTGCACGGTCGGGGTCGGCCATCGCGGTGGTGAGCGCACGCGGCGTGATCTGCCACGACAGGCCCCACTTGTCCTTGCACCAGCCGCATTCGCTCGCTTGCCCGCCGTGCTGGATGATGGCGTGCCACAAGCGGTCGGTTTCTTCCTGGGTGTCGGTGGCCACCTGGAACGAGAAAGCCTCGCTGTGCTTGAAGATCGGGCCGCCATTCAAACCCAGGCAAGGAATGCCCATCACGGTGAACTCGACCGTCAGCACGTCGCCCTGCTTGCCAGAGGGATAGTCTGCAGGCGCGCGGAAGATGGCGCCCACGGCGCTGTCAGGGAAGGTCTCGGCGTAAAAGCGTGCGGCTTCTTCGGCGGTGCCGTCAAACCATAGGCAGATCGTATTTTTGCTTTGCATGGCTTGCTCCATCCAACCACCCATCAGGGCCAGGCTGGCCAGTTTATCGGTGTGGGGCGAACATTCAAGCGTTGTTGATCGCCGGCTTGACGAGCATTGGCAACAGCACCTGAACGCCCAGTGGCGTCAAGTCGAGAGCCCGACCATCCACGCGTCTGACCCAGGCCTTCTGGATGAAGTGTTGAAGCAATTCATCCGCCAGCTGGCCAGCAAGATGATCCTTTCGCTCGGACCAATCCAGGCAGGGATAGGCAAAGCGTCGCGCGGATAAAGGCACCTTCGGCTGCAGGTCCATTTTGGCCAACCATGCCAGGCCTGCAGGCGTGAGTTCATATCCTTCCCCTTCCTGATTGATCTTCAGGCCCGCTTGCTCATGCAAGGTGGTCAACACGCTGACACCCAACGCCCCCGCCAGATGCCCATAACAGCACCGGGCAAACCGCAGGCGCTTGCGTGCCGGGTGCTCCCACATGCGCTCATGGGTCGAGCGCTCGGCCACCACGGCCAACGACTCCAGTGCATGGGCCACATCGTTGTCTGCCAGCTTGTAATAGCGGTGCCTGCCTCGGGCTTCGCAAACAAGCAAGCCGGCCTCCAGCAGCTTGGCCAGATGCCCGCTTGCGGTTGCAGGCGTGATGGATGCGGCCGATGCCAGCTCGCCCGCGCTGGCCAACTCACCAGACAGCAGGTACGCCAGCATCAGCGAGCGCGCCGGGTCGGCGACCATGGCGGCCACGCGGGCAATGCGGGGTTCATGCGTGGCGGTGTGTTTCATGGCCTCAGCGTAATGCATCTAGCGCGTCGGCCGGTGCCTGATCGCGGCTTGACAAGCCATAGTCCCTGATCACCGTGGCAACACGCAAGCGGTATTGCGCGAACAGCTGCGATCGCCCTTCGCTTTGGGCCAGGCGGTGCGCCGGCAGATTGCGCCAGTGCTGCACCGACTGCTCGTCACGCCAGAAGCTCAAGGACACATAGCGACCAGGCTGCGTGAGGCTCTCGAAGCGCTCGATGGAGATGAAGCCGTCCAGGTTCACCAGAGCGCGCTTCAAGTCTTCCGCCAGTTCGAAATAGCGTGGTGCAAGCCCTGGGCGCGGCTCAAGCTCGAAGATGACGGCGATCATGGCAACACCTCCCGGGCTCGGTTCAAGGTGGATGCAAACGGCTCCAGCCAGGTGCGTTCCTCGCGAAGAATGAACCGCAGGGATTGCGCCATCTCGAAATTGCGCCGCCCTTCCTCATCGGCTTTGAGGGCCGTGCGGTAACGCTCGTACGCGGCCATGCTGTCAAAGCTGATCAAGCCCCAAGCCACGTCGTTGCTGCCTTCGTGCGGCAGGAAGTAGCCCAGCAGGTTGCCGCCGCAGCGAGGGATGATGCGGCCCCAAGCCTCTGCGTAGCGGGCGAAGGCGGCTCGTTGGAATGGGTCGATCTGATACCGGATGAAGCAGGTGATGGTCATGGGCGCAAAAAGCGTGAAGCAAGGCACATGACTGTCTTTCAATGACAGTGCCTTTTGTTTTGATGCGCACCGAAACGACGGGGCAAGTACTGGTGGCTTGCATTGCCCCTTCCCTCGGGGCAATCGCTTCAGAGTCAATGACGGTGCCAGGGTGGTACGTGAAATCAACGTGTACTAACCAGCATGTTGTTGAGGCGATTTGGGGTTGCCGTTTACGCGCCAAGTTGGATGTGCCCTGCGATGAGGACAATGGCAGTTCTGCAGCGATAGCGGTCAGTCGGTGTTGTTTGTGGTACGACCGGTCCTGAGCGTATTTTGGTCATCCAGGCGCTGGCCTGGTCAGGCTCCGCTCGACCAGTCTGGTGGCTAGTGCGACCATTCGCTCATGACATCCAAGGGGAGAATTCGAGGTCCCGAGATCAACTCTGAGCAGTCGATCGCCGCCAATAGCTCGACTACGGCCAAGATGCCCAGCTATTCTTGCGCCGGCTATCGTCTTTGCGATAGCTGGGACTTGGTGTAGAAGTTCCTAAGAGCCCTGACCTCTATGCTGGGGTGGTGTAACCTTCCGCAATAAGGGCGGCGTGTGTCGCCGCAAAGGGAGGTTAGGTCATGCCGTTAGGCCGTCACTACTGTTTGCGTTGTGGTAGCAATTCCATGCGCTCGGGGAGCCTGCCGTGACGGCTCCGGTAGCAGCCCTTCCGGACGACCTTTTCAAGGAAGTCCAGCACATCTTTCGTCAGACGCCGGCGCTTCTTGTGGGATCCGGATTTTCTTGTGGATACGGTCTGCCCGGTATGTGGGCACTAGGCGCCCACCTGGAGGCCAAGGTTGGTCCTGGCTTGGTATCAGCGGAGGCGCAGGCTCTTTGGGCCAAGGCACTGCCGGCGGTGCACGACAACCTCGAGGCTGGGCTGAACACGATCCCTCAAGGAGTGGCTGGGCGCGAAGAGATTGTTGCGGCCATACGGGACGAGACGGCCAAGCTCATTCTTGCGGCCACCGAGAAGGCTGAGCGCGAGATCCTGGCACTGAATCCGGCCGAGCTCGCACCAGTTCGGTTGTTGAAGATGCTCTTTTCGGGTGCGCCGCAGAACTCTGAGTGCCTTCCCGTCATCACAACCAACTACGACACCCTCATCGAACTATTCTGCGATCTCGCTGAGCTCCCCCTGGATACGGGTTTCGTTGGGCATCGTCGACGCAAGCCGAGGGCTGGATCACTCTTCCAAACGCAGTACAGCCGGAGCTGGGCGCCTGAGAAGCGGGGCGGCATGCAGATCGACCACAGGCCTTGCAAGACTGTCCGCTTGCACAAGCCGCACGGCTCTATCAGCTGGTTGGCCACCGAGCACGGGCCTGTCGAGGTGCTGAACGCAGATTCAGATGCTGCGCGTGCAATTGTGGTTCCGGGACCGTCGAAGTATCAGGACGCGCTGGTGAACGTCCTGTTCGACTCGATGCGGACAGAAATGAACGGTGTCATCACCAACGCCTCGGCGTTGCTCTGCCTGGGCTTTGGCTTCAACGACGACCACCTGCAGGGAGTTATCCGTGGTCGGCTGAATGCCGGTATGCCAATGATTCTATTGACCCGTGGCAAGACTCCCAGCATCGAAGAGGTGCTGAAAACCTACCCACATGTCATTGGCGTCTTCAGCGATGGCTCCGGCGCCGAGATTCACTGGCGCGGGACGACCATGCGTGGCGCCTCACCGCTGTGGCAGCTCGACGACTTTCTGAAGACATTCTTGGAGTGACACAACACCATGAGCATTTTCTCGTTCACAGAAGAGCAAGGCATCGGCGAGGTTCGCAGCGTCGAGACTGCACGCATCACGGTTCGAGTGACTGATGGCCAGCGCCTTCAGAAGGCACGCGTTGGGCGTCTCGTGGCTATTCAATCCATGGGCGATGAATGGCTCATCGGCATCATCGAGCGGGTCTGGCGGCATCCTGTTGAGCTGCCGACTCTTGCCGAGGCTGAGATGCCTGAGGACCAGGCGGTCATCCAGCAGGAGGAGAACGGCGTGGCTATCAGCCTCGTCGGCACCTATCGTGCTCGTGACGGGCAGAGACGGGACACTTTCTCGCGCGCAGTCTTCGCGTTGCCTGAGATCAATCGCCCGGTCTTCCCAATCGAGGAGAAGTCTCTCGAAGACTTCATGGGCATCCTTAGCGCCTCGTCGAAGGCCGAGGCTGCTGCTCCGCTGAAGGTTGGCACGTACACCCTTGATGGCAAAGCCACCGCCTACATCGACGGCGACAAGCTCTTCCAACGCCACGCGGCGTTGCTGGGCAGCACCGGCTCTGGCAAGTCGTTCACGGTGGCATCAATCCTAGAGCAGTCGGCTCAACTGCCTCACACGAACATGATTGTTCTGGATCTGCACGGCGAGTACTCAAGCATGAAGTTCGCCTCGCACTACAGGATTGCTGGCATCGGCGATCTCAAGGACGCGCGCGAGGGGGCCATCTTCTTGCCGTTCTGGTTGCTCACGTACGACGAGATGCAGTCCGTTTTCGTGGATCGCTCCGGCGACAACGCACCCAACCAGGCGCTCGCGTTGATGGATTCGGTAATTGAGATGAAGCGCGGCGCTATCGAGACGCTGAAAAGGGTGGACCTGCTGGATGGCTTCACGGTCGACACGCCCGTTCCCTACCGTCTGTCCGAACTGGTGCAGTCTCTCGACTCGAAGAACGAGGAAGTGATTCCTACGGGCGAGGAGTATGTTAGCGGTGCCAAGAAGGGCCAGCCGAAGACCGAAAAGGGGCCCCTCAATGGCAAGCTGTCGCGGTTCCTCATCCGACTGAAGACGAAGATGAACGACAGGCGGTACGCGTTCATGTACCAGGCTCCGGCGGAGTACGAAACCTACGACGCACTGCATGCCCTAGCGAAGAAGTTACTGGGGACCGGCAATGCCAAGGATGGTGTCAACCCGGGCATCAAGATCATCGACTTCTCGGAGGTCCCGTCAGACATTCTTCCTGTGGTCGTTGGTCTGGTGGCCCGCCTCGTGTATCAAATTCAGTTTTGGAGCGACCCGGGGCTAGCCGGGGATGAGCGACATCCGGTGGTCATCGTCTGCGATGAAGCGCACCTCTACCTGCCAAGCTCGGCCGCATCCACCGGGCCGCTCGAGAGGCGGGCGCTGGAGAATTTTGAGCGCATCGCTAAGGAAGGTCGCAAGTACGGTGTCGGCTTGCTGGTGGTGAGTCAGCGTCCCTCGGACGTGAGCACAACCATCCTCAGCCAGTGCAGCAACATCATCAGCCTGCGCTTGTCGAACAAGACTGACCAGGGCGTGGTGAAGCAGCTTCTACCGGAGAGCTTGGAGGGGCTGATGGAGGTGTTGCCGACGTTGGATGTGGGCGAGGCGGTCGTGGTCGGTGACGCGACGCTCCTACCAACGCGAATCCGGATGAACAAGCCAGTCCACGAGCCTCGCAGCGCGACGATCGCCTTTTGGTCGCGATGGGCGAAGCCGAAGAAAGAAGTGGACTTGGTAGCCGCTGTCGAAAACATGCGTAGGCAATCGCGAACTGCTTGACGGTCCACAAGGGCCTCATCGTCCTGCAAGTCAGGCGCCTGCTGCCGACCAATGATGACGGCGTGCCGCGCTGAACTCACAACACAACCTAGATCATCTGATTAGAGAACGTGAGAAGAACATGTTCGGCACCGTCGACAAGAGCAAGGGACTTTTGTTCGTCACCCACGATCTCGACTACTCCATACGGGCGACCATGCAGAAGATGCTGCAGGAGGTCGAGGGTTTGGACGAGAACCGGTTGCTCGGTACCCCGCCTGAAGACCTGAAGCGTTACCTGGTTGAGAGGCACGGCATCACGCCGATAACCCTGCTGCGCGACCAGTGGTATGCCGATTATCAGGATGCGCCGGTCGATGTACGGCACGACCCCATGCGATGGATTGATGACCGGAGCTGCCCGGTCATGGTGGCGGGCGAGCGTGTCGAAGTTCGCATCCCCTTCGAGGGCGAGAGCGAGCTGTTCTACGCGAAGGCCAACACCTTTTCGCTCAACCCGCCTCGCGCCGTCATAGAGAAGAACGAGATCGTCCTGCGCTACGATTCCCCCGCCGACCAGCCCCGAGACATCCGCGTGCTGGTCGACCAGACCCTTCAGGAGATCGAGCAGCATCTGGGATGGCAGCGCCCGATGATCGACGCGCACAACCAGAGTCTGCCGCAGGCTGCGGAGCAAGCGATCCACCAGCGGCGCGAGCGCCTGCTGGCACAGTCAAAGCGCGCGGAGGCCCTCGGCATCCCAATCCGGCGGCGCGCCGACGCACCGACGACCTACGCGCTCCCTACGGTGAAGCGCAAGGCGGTTCCGACCTTGCCACTGGTGACGACGGCGCAATTCAAGCCCGAACCGGCGCTCACCATGGAGCTGTACGAGCACATCCTGAAAGTGGTGCAAGACATGGCGCTGGTCATGGAGCGCAGCCCCGATGCCTTCAAGGCGATGAACGAGGAAGCTCTGCGCCAGCACTTCCTCGTGCAGCTCAACGGCCAGTTCGAGGGCAAGGCGACGGGCGAGACCTTCAACATGGCGGGCAAAACCGACATTCTCCTGCGCGAGGGCGACCGCAACGCCTTCATCGCCGAGTGCAAATTTTGGAGGGGGCCGAAGGCCTTCGGCGAGGCCATCGACCAGCTACTCGGCTACACCACATGGCGCGACAGCAAGACAGCTATTCTTGTTTTCAATCGTGGCACCGAGACCTCAACGGTTCTTAGCGGCATCGACGCTGCTGCCAAGGCACACGGCAACCTCAAGCGTGTCGTGACGTGGCCGCACGAGAGCGGCTTCCGGTACGTTCTACACAGCAGCGGCGACAAGAGCCGCGAGTTGGTCCTAACCGTGCTCGTTTTTCACGTGCCGACATAGCGGAACGGTGACGTCGCACGGCCGGGCGTATGGCATTGGCGAATGGCTGGTTCTGGCGTCAGCTGCCGTTCGATGACTAATACTTGCCGGCAGCAATCAGCCTGTATCGGACATCTCCCCGGACAAAAGAGGGCGCGCTCCGGGCCGACACCAGCCAACATCAGTTGGCACCTTCAACCCAAGCCAGCGTCCATCGCCGATGCGACGAACATCGGCGCCCCCTCACTTGAGGTCCCACCATCATCTGGTTACCGCGTCAAAATGCGGCGCTGATTCAAACAAACTCGACGACAAAGTCAATCAAGGGGGCGAAATGATGGCGACCAAGTGGCCGATGCGGAGGCTTTTTCTTGCCGCGATGGTGTGCACCTTGCAGGCGTGTGGCGGAGGCGGTTCCACATCCAACCCGGACACGCAGGCCTTGCCATCCAACGCCCAGGCTTCGGCATTTGATGGCTCGCACCAATGGGTGGTGAACACAGTCGACACCGATGTCTCGACGGTTGATCTGCCTTACCCGTCAACCTTCCTCACAGGTGGGGCGGGCTCTGCCATTTACTGGGTCAAACCGTCTGGCGGCCAGATGGAACTCAATGTGGTCGAACCCTCGTCCACCAACGGGTGGCAGCCCGTCAAGACGCTCATGTCCGGCCTGCCCATGTCCTTGCAACAGGCGCAGAGGCAAGTGGTGCGAGCCGGCGCCTGGACCCTGCTGGTCTGGAATCCGTATGCGTTCGGTTCCACATCTAATTCGATCTATGCGCGCCTCGTGGGGCCTGGCGTCGACAGTGGGGCCGTGGAGATCGCACACGACTTGTTCATGGTGTTCGATCTTTGGCCAACCGTGTCAGCTGATGGGCATGCGCGCATTTATTGGGCAGATCCTGATGACCACACCTCGACCGGATGGCATCTTGGGGGGCATTTTGAAGGCCCGAACTGGGTGGCTGACCCGCCCATTGCCATCAACAGCACCAGTGATCGATTGCTCGTGGATGCTGATGGACAAGGGTGGCTACAAGAGTACGGTCTGCGCCGACTGGATGCAGCAACCGGCATCGGTCCACGAATACTGTCCGACGCGAATTTCGAAGGCGGCACCAACGTCACCGCTGGCCGGTTTGCCCTGCCCCTGCCCGGTAGCCACATCCTTTTTGCGTCTTCGACCACATCCAGCTCAACAGGCACAGGATGCGTGCAGGCTGTAGAGGTCGATGCGAACCTGAAAGCCCCGGCCGAACGGCCCTGTCTCAATTTGCTCGGCCCGAACACGTCGGCTGTCGGGAACGCCCTGGGCGCGTCCACCGACGACAGCGGGCGTGCCTTGCTGGTATGGTCAGACACAAACGACCATCAACTGTATGCGGCGGCCCGGTCTGCACAAGGTCAGTGGACACCTCTGGGCATGGCTGCGGACCATATCTACAACCGGGTGGCCTGGCCGTTTTCACCCCAGGCGGTCCTCGGCCCAAATGGGCGTATGGCGATTGTGTTCAGCTCCGAGCAAGGTGATCCTGCTTATCACCCGGAAGCCATGACGTACACCTTGTTCGCCGTGCAGTGGGATGGCACAAAGTGGGGGACTGTCAGCCAACTGACCAGCATGGGTGCGAGCACCGAAGCAGTCAAAGCCGCTTTCGACAAAGCAGGCAATTTGGGTGTGCTGTCCATCGAAGCAAAGGACGGAGCCGAATCTGTCAGATTCTGGACGAGCAAGGATGGCATGCAGTGGAGCGACCAAGTCTTGCAAGCCGGGCTGAACTTCACCCACCTGACCTTCATCGGGCGAAGCTACATCCGTTCCGATCTGCGGCTCAACGCGGCATCGGATGGCAGCTGGATGGCTTCGTGGGTTAGCACCAGCACCAGCGGTTTCCGCATCAACGGCGCGACGCTGCGCTGATCACGATTCGGCGCAAAGGGCTCTGCCCAAGCGCCTGATCGTGTCTTGAGGCCAGGGCGCCGCGTCAAGCGCCCTTGCCCTCCTGACCAAACTCACCCCCAATATGCCCACGCCAAAGCATCCAGGCAGAAACATAAGCCCAGATGCCAAAGATGCGTTCGACCAGGGTCACGAACCCCGTGTCCGTGATCGGGCCACCTTGCGTTGCGGCAAGCAGTGAACCCACACCGATGGCCGCCCCGATGCCCACAGCCAGGTGCCCCACCACGATGGCCCACATCAGAAAGGCGGCGTACAAGAGCAGGTGTCATCTCGTCAGAGGTTCGTCCCCGTTGGTGATTGGAGCGGGTTACCTGGCATGGCCGCCTCGGCCGATCAAGGCGCAGGGCTTCTGTGCGGTCAGCAGACGTAGAACAATACGAGCATGCGCACATTCAACGTTCCCGCATTGCGAGGTGGCTTGCTGGCCGTTCTGGCCGCGACGCTGTTTGGCATCAGCACCCCCTTGGTCCAGCGCATTGGCAAAGGCGCTGGGGCATTTGCCACCGCGGCCTTGCTGTACATCGGCGCGGCGTTGATCGGGGCGCTGTTGCGGCAACCGCCTCAGCGCGAAGCAGCCGTCAGCCGGCATGATCTGCCGCGCTTGGGCTGGATGGCATTCTTTGGGGCAGGCGTCGGCCCGGTGGCTCTGGCCTGGGGGCTGCAGCACACCAGCGGCGCCAGTGCATCGCTCATGCTGACGCTGGAGGCGGTCTTCACGGCGCTGTTGGCCAGATGGCTGTATGGCGAGGTGATGGGCACGCGCGTCTGGTCTGCCATGGGGCTGTTGTTGGCGGGTGGCGTGGCGCTGATCCTGGACCGTGGCGGCAGCGGCCAGAGCGAGCTGCTGGGGGCGATGGTCGTCCTGCTTGCGACGATGGCTTGGGGTGTGGACAACACCCTGTCACGGGGTGTGGCCGAGCGCGACCCGGGTCAGGTCGTGCTGCTCAAGTCCACCTTGGGCGCGGTGCTCACTGCAGCGATCGCGGTGGTGGTGCATGAGCCTTTGCCAGGCTGGCAGGCTGCGGTGGGCTTGCTGCTGGTGGGTGCCTCAGGTTATGGCTTGAGCCTGAGGCTGTATCTGCTGGCGCAGCGGACGTTCGGGGCAGCTCGCACGGGCTCTGTCTTTGCATTCGCGCCATTCATCGGGGCCATCCTGGCTGTTGTACTGGGGGAGCGCGCCATGAGCTGGGGCGTGGCGCTGGGCGGCATGTTGATGCTGCTGGGCGTGGTCCTGCATCTGGCCGAATCACACGCGCACGAACATCAACATGAAGCGCTGGAGCACGAGCACGCGCATGCCCATGACGACGGGCATCACGATCACGTCCATCACCCCATGCCGGTCGGGCCGCACAGCCATGTCCACCGGCACGAGCCCGTGCGGCACGCTCACCCGCACACCCCTGATGTCCACCATGCGCACAGGCATTGACGAGTCCGTCATGAAGAGACAGAGCGGCTTGATGCGCCAACGAGTTTCCACGGGCGGCTGCATTTTGCGGGGCAGATGTCGCGGATGTGTTCTCCAGGTGGGTGACTCGCCATGATGGTGATGGGCCGAGTGCGAGAAAATAGCGCCATGACCTCCCTGGCTATTCCCCCTTCAGACGACCCCAAGCCCCAGCCACCCGAGCCGCCAGACATCGACGAATGCTGCGGCAACGGCTGCGACCCCTGCATCTTTGATCGCCATGACATGGCGATGGATGAGTATCGGCAGGCGTTGAGGGCGTGGGAGGCGAGGCAGGGCGGCGCGGCAGATCAGGAGGGCTGAGTGGTCTGACCGCGCTTACTGTTGCGGCGAGCCCGCATGAGCGGCGTCCGGTGCGCACGGGATGCGCAAAGAGTTCGGTTCAACAGGAGTCGCTTCATTGGCGCGCACACCGAATTTGCTTTGGCTGCGCGTTTAGCCACGCGTTCTGTAGCCTCAACGGGGCGGCCTATTTGTTCACGGGCAGGCCGGTGCGAGCGTCGAGCCCCTTTTCCCTACTGAGTCGCGTCATCAGGGCCTCTGATGGCTTGGTGGGGGCAGCCTGATGCACTTTGCTCCATGCGAAGGACCCGTTCCATGGGGGCAGGGATGCTGGAGGCAAGGGCACGATCTGATCGATATCCTTCAGCACAATGTCTTCCTTTTGCTTCTCGATCAGAAACACGCGGATTTGCTCATAGCGCTGAACGCGCTCGGGGTCGTTCTTCGAGGGTTTCTTCAAGAACTGCCTGATCGTATAGCGCTGCCCGGAAAAGATGTCCATCAATGTGGACGCGGCGCTGGCACTGCCGTGCATTGCCGCCTTTTGGAGCATGGGAAGGGCCTCCTTTATCTTGTTTTGACGCAGGAGTTTGTTACCAAGCTCATAACTGGATTCCCCATGGCCTTGTTCCGCCGCACATTGATACAGGGCTATTGCCAAGCCCTTGGTCTCGGGCGACGAAACGTTGACGACATGGGACATGATGGAACGCCCATCCAACCAATCAGCGATGTTGTATTGCGCCTGCGGGCTTCCCAATTCAGCGGCTTTGCGATAGTTGTCCAATGCTTTTTGCATGTCCCAAGCTTGACGGGCATGGCCCGCGATCAGCAAGTACCCATAGGGGTTGCTGTCCGCAACAAGCCTCTGGATGATCTGGTCCACCTCGGCTTCGCGACTCATCCTGGATGGCGTGGCCGTATTGTCGTAGTCCGTATCGATTTGCTGGTACAGCAAATCATTCAGTAGCCAACCCGCCTGAGGATGGTCATGTGCTGCCGCTAGCCGGAGGTATCTTGCGATCTCGGTGAACGCTTGAACCTGAGCTTTGTCCTGGTTGTAGGAGGATCGGTCGCTGTTCAATTGGCGATAGCGACCGTATTGGAATACCTGGTCCACTTCCGCGCTAGGTTGATGGATGTGGACGCTCTCATGCGTGCACTTGAAATTCCATGGTGCCAGGTTCACAGGGCGCTCTGCCGCGACAGCGTGAGACGCCAGAACAGAGAGTGACAGGAGCAAGGACATGATGGTCCGTTGCAGCATGTTAGCGGCGTCTCCGAACCTGCCGCAGTGCGGCGTTGAAGGACGAAAATGAGTGTTGCCCATACCTGTTATGGATGTTAGGTGGATGTCTTTGCGATGCATCCGTTGAGCACCATCAGGCGCCCCACCATGACTAGACAGGGCGCGTGCGCATGAACGCGTTGAATCACTTGCCAGCAGTCAGCGGCCGGCCGGTCTTGGGATCCAGTCCTTTGGCGCGGGCCATTTCAGCGATGCGATTCTCGGTAGGCAAGGGTGGTGGGACATTGGCATTGAACTCTTCTAGCCATTTGATCTTGCCGTCCCAGGGAGGGAGCTTCGCTGGTGGCAGGGGAACGATCTCGTCGATTTCTGGCACCTTGGGATCGAGGTAGTCGTAGTCGGATAGAAAGTCGCCAATGACTTTATATCGACGTGACCGCTCAGGATCGGCCTGAGTGTGGCCCAAATAGCCTAGTTCATTTGAGTTGGAAATTTTGAAACCCAACTCCAACCGACTTGCGGACTGAGCATTTCCCGCCTTAACTCCAAACTGGTATGCCTGAAGGGCTTCCAGTGGCTTCTTTTCGTAAACGTAGACCCCCAGGTTCAGTGCCGCCTCAGCATGCCCCTGCTCTGCGGCACAGCGGTACATCTGCAAGCCGATCTCAACGATATCGGGGGCATGGCTGCGAGCGTCGGTGAGCTTGTCGCCAATCAGATATTGAGCATCGGGACTACCCATATCAGCAGCCTTGCGGTAATAGCGCTTGGCGAGATCCAGATCGCTGACTACGCCATAGCCCTGCATGAGGTAGTTGCCCATATCGTAGTAGCCACCGGGGATGCCACGGCAGATGAGGTCTTCGACCAGATCGACACTTTCCTTGATGGGGTTCGGGCTTTGGGCTTGCCCCTTTTTGAGCATGCCGCGCAAGGCCAGGTTGGCTTTGTCGTGGCCGTAAGCTGTAGCGATGCGCACCAAGCGCTCAATGGCGGGGTAAGCCGCTGCATCGTCCTTGAGCAGGTTATTGCGGCGCAGCCAGCGAGCGTGTTGATAAAGCTGCTCAGCCTCGGGATTACGTGGGGGAATGTG
The DNA here is from genome assembly GCF_000768065.1 of Aquabacterium sp. NJ1. Lineage (NCBI taxonomy): Bacteria > Pseudomonadati > Pseudomonadota > Betaproteobacteria > Burkholderiales > Sphaerotilaceae > Aquabacterium > Aquabacterium sp. NJ1. The sequence goes on from NZ_JRKM01000001.1 coordinate 2,764,102, forward strand.
CTCAGCTTCATGCGTGCAAGTGAAGGCCATGTCTGGCCTCAGTCCGGCCATGTCTGGCGTGGCGGAGACGGTCATGCGGGTGTCCTTGGCGTGACATCCAGCGAGCACCAACAGGGCGCTTGTCACAGCGACTGCAAGCACAAGAGAAGAAACGGAACACCGGCGCATGAATGCGGCGAATCACTTGCCAGTGTTCAGCGGCCGGCCGGTCTTGGGATCCAGTCCTTTGGCGCGGGCCATTTCCGCAATGCGCTTTTCGGAAGGCAAAGGCGGAGGCACGTTGGAGTTGAACTCTTCTAACCATTTGAACTTGCCGTCCCAGGGGGGCAGTTTGGCTGGAGGCAAAGGCACGATCTCGTCGATCTCTGGCACCTTGGGATCGAGGTAGTCGTAGTCGGATAGAAAGTCGCCAATGACTTTGTAGCGGCGCGCACGCTCGGAATCGGATGTGGTTTGACCCAGGAAACTTTGGCTTTTGGGATTGGAATCCTTTGAGCCGATTTCTAACCAACTGGCTGATAGAGCATCCCCAGCTTTGACACCTAGCTGAAAGTATTTAAAGGCGTCCACATATTGTGCGGTTGAACCATAGTGGACACCCATGTAATTTGCAGCTTTGGTGTTCCCTTGTTCTGCTGCGCAGCGATGCATTTGCAAGCCGATGTTCACTACGTCAGGAGTGTGACTGCGAGCGTCAACAAGCTTCGATCCAATCAGGTACTGAGCATCGGGGCTGCCCAGGTCAGCGGCTTTGCGGTAGTAGCGTTTGGCCAGGTCCAGATCGCCGACTACGCCATAGCCTTGCATGAGGTAGTTGCCCATGTCGTAGTACCCCCCTGGGATGCCTCGGCGAATGAGGTCTTCGACCAGATCAACGCATTCTTTGATGGGATTGGCACTTTGAGCTTGACCCTTGGTGAGCATGCCGCGCAAGGCCAGGTTTGCTTTCTCGTGACCATAAGCGGTGGCAATGCGTATCAGGCGCTCGATGGTTGGGTATACGGATGGATCGTCCTTGAGTAAATTATTGCGGCGCAGCCAGCGTGCGTGCTGGTAAAGCTGCTCTGCCTCGGCGTCATGTGGGGGAATGTGCTCTGCCTCTTGTGTGCAAGTAAAGGCCATGTCGGGCCTCAGTCCGGCCATGTCTGGCGTGGCGGAGACGGTGATGCGGGTGTCCTTGGCGTGACATCCAGCGAGCACCAACAGGGCGCTTGTCACAGCGACTGCAAGCACAAGAGAAGAAACGGAACACCGGCGCATGAATGCGGCGAATCACTTGCCAGTGTTCAGCGGCCGGCCGGTCTTGGGATCCAGTCCTTTGGCGCGGGCCATTTCCGCAATGCGCTTTTCGGAAGGCAAAGGCGGAGGCACGTTGGAGTTGAACTCTTCTAACCATTTGAACTTGCCGTCCCAGGGGGGCAGTTTGGCTGGAGGCAAAGGCACGATCTCGTCGATCTCAGGCACCTTGGGGTCGAGGTAGTCGTAATCGGCCAAAAAATCGAAAATCAATTTATAGCGTCGACTACGCTCCAGATCTGCGTGTGCCTGTCCGAGATACAACCCAACGTTCGGATCTGTGATCGAGAACCCTTTGGCCATTCGGCTTGCGGACTGAGCATTACCCGCTTTGATGCCAAGCCGGTATGCCTGCATGGCTTCTTGTGGGTTCTTCTCGTAGATGTAGATTCCAAGATTCAAGGCAGCCTCAGCATGCCCCTGCTCGGCTGCGCAACGGTACATCTGCAAGCCGATATCAACGATATCGGGGGAATGACTTCGGGCATCAGTTAGCTTGTCACCAATGAGGTATTGTGCATCCGGACTACCTAGATCGGCAGCTTTGCGGTAATAGCGTTTGGCGAGTTCCAGATCGCTGACTACGCCATAGCCCTGCATGAGGTAGTTGCCCATATCGTAGTAGCCACCGGGGATGCCACGGCAGATGAGGTCTTCGACCAGATCGACACTTTCCTTGATGGGGTTCGGGCTTTGGGCTTGCCCCTTTTTGAGCATGCCGCGCAATGCCAAGTTGGCTTTGTCGTGACCGTAGGCTGAGGCAATACGCACGAGGCGCTCAATCGGAGGATAAGCAGTAATGTCGTCCTTGAGCAGGTTGTTGCGGCGCAGCCATCGCGCGTGCTGGTAAAGCTGCTCGGCCTCGGTATCACGCATTGGAATGTGTTCAGCCTCATGTGTGCAGGTAAAGGCCATGTCGGGCCTCAGTCCTGCCATGTCTGGCGTGGCGGAGACAGTCATACGGGTGTCCTTGGGGAAGAAATGGCGTTGTATACCTAGACCAGCTGCGCCAAAGCCCGTCAAGCTCAGAGCGATTGCGCCAGTTCTCAGCGCCTTATTAATGTGCGATTTAGGAGATGAAAGCATGACGCAGCGGTACTAGTCCCAGTCTTTGCGACTAGGGTCCAAACGTAAAAAGGCGTCTAATGGAGCGACAGGTGCGCGGGCGTTCTTTCGCCGATTTATGTTCTCTTGGACAATAGTTTCCCAAGCATCGTAAGCATCTTTTAAAGGCAAATCTGCTATCCGCTGTCCACCAAAGTTTTTTGTATGCAAATCCCACAACGTTTGCCGCGCCGGTTTCGATACCTCGGGCCGGTCATGGATGATGTTGAGTTCGCTGTCGGTTTCCATGCTGCGCGTGTTGATGTTGGCGCTGCCTAGCGTCATGAAGGTATCGTCAATGATCATGAGCTTGGCATGGACATAGGTTTCCACCCATGATTGCCCTGGCGCGGTATCCGGAGACACGATACGGCAGACCAGCGTCTTGAGGCCGGGGGTGGCCATTTCCGAGGCCGAAATGGTTTGAACGGTCCAGTCGTCGAGGTCTTTTTGAGCCTGCGCCTTACGTTGCTCTGCGGCGCTCAGGCGGGTGTTGACGCTTTCGTAGCGCTGGGTGATGTAATCAGCTGAACCTGGCGTGCCGTCGATGATTCGCACGTCGTTGTCGATGGCATTCCGTTCTCGGTGCAGTTTGTTGATCTCTGCTTGTGCGGCATCCACGTCAGCCTGTCGCTTCTTGTATTCGGCGGCTTGCGATTTGGGTAACTCACCTCGATCAATGCGCGCATCGCGCGTTGCGGCTGGAATGTCGGCCCCGCGCCCGAGGCCTTCCAGCATGCGTTGGGTGTTGTTGGCACCGTCCCCCATGCCCTCATCAGAGGTGTTGGTGATGACGAAGAGGTACAGGCTGCCATGCTTCTCTGGGCGCCTGCCATGCTCAGCCATCGCTTTGGCATGTTGCTTGATCTGGTCTGCCAGGACGGGCCAACGAAAGTATTGGTTTTCGATATAGATGAGCTGCGTCGCGTTGCTCACGGCCTGCAAATACATCTTGGCGATGTGCTTGACCGGCTTACCGTCGGCGCCACCTTGATGCTGGGTTCTCAGGATTTGCGCCGTCAGCGGAACATCAGCACCCTTGGGTTTTTGCTGGTACTTGACCGAAGTCGTCGTCGGCAGCGGATCAGGTTTGGCGTGACCGGGCGCATCCGTGATCGCCTTGTTCCATGCCGCCTGAAAGTTATCGTAAAGGTCGGCAAGAATGGGGCCCGTCACCCTGGATGAAAAATCTTGGCGTGGAAACTGGGCGTTGGCGCCCTTGTTGGGCGCATGAGGGCGGCCTTTGACGCTGTGCTCGTTGGTGTCCCAATACCAGTCCAGCATGTTGTGTCCCATGACAAAACCAACAGCCAGATCTGCAGATTCATGGTCAACGAGCACCATTTTCTGGTGATGCGTTGTGAAGCTGGCCAGCATGCCGCGCGTCTGGGCGGAAATGCCTTTGTCCATGAACCTGTCTGTCGAGATGGACGCTCGGTCTGGTGCGCTGAACCCTCGGCTGCGGAACACGAGATTGTCCATGGACCGGTCGTCGTTGAGGGCGCGGTATTTCTGACGCATTGCGCGGACGACTTCGTGATCTGTATGGGCGTCGTAGACCGCGAACCAATGCTTGCTGTAGTCATGCTGCCAGTCGGATGTGCCGGCCAGACGATCCTTGATGGCCAGGTCTCGCCGGCCAGGCGTGTTGGGTTCACCATTGAAGCCAGTCACACCAATGGTGGCCACTTGCTCTTTGGTGATGCCATTGCTGTACCCCAGATCAATTTCTTGGGACCAGCTCAGCACCCGGATTTTCTTGCCTTCGCGGGCCTTTTGCTCAAGCAATTTGCCAATACAGGGGTGCTTTTCATCACGTATGAAAAACATACTGGGCTGAAAACCCCAGCAGATAATGCAAACGCTTTTGGTTGCTGCCGCGATGGCCTTGTGTATTTCGCGAAAGGCTTCTTCACCGTTAATAAGGAGCCCGAACGTTGCAGGTTTGCGTGAGTACTCTACATCTGAGACGAACCATCGGGGCGTCATCTGAACGGCCATGTTGCTTGAGCGCTCTACAGCAACTGTGGCGGGTTTGGGTTGGGTATCTTGCATCACATCGTCCTGTCGCGTTCAGCTCTGGGCTGACTGTTCGCTTGGCGAGCTATTGACGAGTGCGTTTAAAGCACTCTGGTATTCGGAGCGCGAGGCGCTACTGCTTTGTTTGTCTTCGCCCTTGAAGACGCCCATGGCGGCCAGGGGCCCTTCCGCAGTATTTCGATATCGTTCAACAACGGGGATGTCGTATGTCATTCCGTTGGCCAAAACGACCTTGTATCGTTCAATGGCGGGAGCGTGCTTCAGTTCGATAGAGCCTGATGCATCAAGTACGTCTTGCTTGATCATTGCGCCGTTGGCGAACACTTTGTATGGCATGCCTGCCCATCCGGACATCTGACCGAAGGGAGCACTGTCAAACGTCAACGTCAAAGGTGTTGTCAACGTACTGGTAGGGAAGCCGGGCATATCCTGATTCAGGATCTGAGGCCCCACCATCGACTTCTGCCCTGCCTGCACCGTGATCTTCCCGGGACACTGGGCAGTAAAGCTGCCACCCTCAATCGTGATGCTCGCCCCACCGCTCACAGCCAGCGTCACCTTCTTGGCCGCCGCGATGTTGACCACCCCACTGGCCGTCTTCAACTGCAGCTCCTGCTTGGCTGCAATCTGCGCCGGGCCCGCCTGAGCCTGCATCTCGATCGGCCCTTGCGCCGCGATCATCGTCAGGCCCTTGCCTGCGGCTTCCGCGCCTGGCTGAATCGCTCCTGCCAGCACACCAATAGCCTGCCCCGTGTGCACGCGTGCCTGCCCACCCACCGCAAAGTGCGTGTCTTGCCCGCTGGCGATCTGGGTGGTGTCTTGCGCACTCAGGTGCAGGTCTTGGCCCGCAGTCAGGCCAATGCCGGCTTTACCGACCAAGGCGATATTGGGATCCGCCATGTGCGGCACCTTGCTCTGGCCGGTGCCGGTGGCTTTGGCTGCCGCGTCTGCCTGGGCGTTGGGCAGGCTGCTGGTGCTGACCATGCCGCTGAGGCTCTTGGTCAGCGCAGCGGCGGGGGCGGCCCGGTCGTCCAGGTTGCTCTTGTTGCCGCCCACGCTGCCGGCTGTGGTGGCCAGGCCCACGGTCTGGTGGGTGCTGGCGGCCTGGTGGAAGGTGCTGGCCAGTTGTTGGGCTTGTTTGGCGAGCGCCATGCCGGGGGCGTTGTCGCCGGCTGGTGTGCCGGTCTGGCCCAAGCCATTGCCCAGGCCGAAGGTGCTGAGCATCACGCCGCGTGCGGCGCGCAGGCCGCCCCAGGCGTCGGTGCGCAGCTCGAAGCCCAGGCCGCGGAAAGAGCCACGGTGGTTATCGGCCTGGTGCAGCAGGTGGCCCATTTGCAGCCAGGTCTGGCTTTGGGTGCTGTGCAGCTGGGCGCGCAGCTGGCCGGGGGTGTCGTCGAACACGAGCTGGTTGTAGCCGCTGCCGCCGAATTCCTTGCTCTTGACGCCGCTGAGCGCCGCGGCGTTGGCCTGGCCTTCTGAGTCTTCGGTGGCGGCCCCCGGTGCGGCGCCGTGCCAGGCGGGGCTGTTGCCGCCGCTGCCTGAGCCCACGAGGTTCATCTGGCTGCTGGGGCTGTGGTCGGTGGATTCGGCCAGGGCGGCGGTGTCGGCTTCGGCGGGCTGGCCGCCCGGGGTGCGGGGCACGCCCGATTCGCCACGGCCGTTGTACAGGCTGGCCATGACGAAGGGGCGGTCGATGTCGTTGCCCAGGAAGCCAACCAGCACCTCCTGCCCGATGCGGGGGATGAACTGGTGGCCCATGCCAGGGCCGGTCAGGCGTTGCATGACGCGCAGCCAGCAGCTGTGGTCGCTGTTGGCGCGCTGAGGGGCGAAGGCGTTGGCCTGCCAGTGGAACTGGACCTTGATGCGGCCAAGCTGGTCGGTGTAGAGCTCGTCGGCGCCGCTGGCGTTCACGTTGCCATCGGGGCCAACGACGATGGCGGTTTGCGGGCCCAGCGCGGTGGGGCGCGGGCGGGGGCGCAGGCCGGTGTCGTCCATCAGCACGGCGCGCCAGGGCACGTTGCGGCGCAGGGCCTGGAACTGGCAGGCGTAGCCGGTCTGGGCGGCGCGCTGGTACAGGGCGGTGCTGTCCACGGCGAAGGTGTCCGGGCCGGTGGCGGCGAGTGCGGGCAGGTCGGCGGCGCCCAGGGTCTTGGCGATCTTGTCGCTCAGTTCCTTGGGCAGGTTGTTGATGCCGATGACGTCGCAGCCGGTGACGAAGAACTGTTTGTCCTCGTCGGCCAGGCCAAAGGCGGAGAGCGGGTCCAGCGTGGACTGGGTGACGGCGAACCAGGTGCCGGCGCGCAGGGTGCGCACGGTGCCGCGGCCCAGCCAGGTCTTGTAGCGGGCCTCGTGGGCTTCCTGCAGGCGGGTGGCGGCGAACTGCGCTTCGGCCTGGTTGCCAAAAACGAAATCACCCGTTGGGTCGTAGCTGGTGAGCCAGCTTTGCAGGCTGGTGGCCTCGTCGCCACCCCATTCGTGCGCGGTGGGCACCTCGGCGGTGATGGCGGCGTGGGCCTTGTAGTCCCAGCCTTGCAGCACGGTGCCGGTGGGGCCGATCTGGCGCACGCTGCCCAGGGCCTGGATGCTGTCTTGCACTTCCTGGCTGCTGCTGCCGTGGAAGCGGATGCCGGCGCCCCCCAGGCTGCTGGCGCTGATGGCGTCTTGCGGTTGCTGCGCGCTGCTGACGAAGAAGACCACGGTGTGGCCGCCCGGGGCGGATTCGTCTTCCTCGACGCGCCAGCAGATGCCTTCTTCGGCCAGCAGGCGCTGCACGAAGGCCAGGTCGGTTTCGCGGTATTGCACGCAGTAGGCGCGCTGGCCGCCGTTGCGGGCGAACAGGCCTTCGGCCACGTAGGTGGCGACGTCGTCGTCCCACTTCCAGGCGGCGATGCTGCTGTGGTCGGCGAACACGTCTTCGACGATCTCGATGACCGACTTTTCTTGCCAGACGCGGCTGTTGAGCGTGTGGCCCAGCAGCGCCATCCAGGGCTGGATCAGCAGGCCTTTGCGGGCGAAGCCGCCATCGGCTTCCAGGGCGCTGGCTTCCACGACGTAGCCGCTGCGGCGGGCCTTGCCGCCATCGGCCAGGGTGGTTTCCAGGGTGATGGGGCGGGCGTAGAGCTGCTTGAGCTCGACCTGGGCGTGGAGCACCAGGGCGTTGACGTACAGCGAAAACGGTTCGGACACGGCCTCGTGCATGACGAAGCTCTCGACCATCAGGTCGGCCGGCAGGCTGCGCTCGCTGCTGGGCGCGCTCAGGGTGTAGAGGCGGGTGTCGCTGCCCCATTGGGCGAGGAGGCCGCCCAGGGTCGAGTCAACGGCCGACCTGGTGGCCGAAAGGGCGGCATCCAGCCCACCCTTCAGAAATGAAGAATCCAGCCCCATTGCGGGTTCCCTGATTTGTGATGTCGTGTTTGATCGGATCGAGGGGGAATTCTCCCGTTGAACCGACGGCGGGCGGGCCACCCCCTTGGGGTGTATGTGCAACCTGCTGTAACCAATCTGGGGCACGCCGTAACCGTTCGTGAACTGGCGCACGCTCCGCCCTTTGTTTCACCCTTCAAAGCGCGTCAGGGGGATCAAGCTCTCGACCAGTCGGCCGAAAACGAAAGACGATCTAGCCGCCTCATCCACCGGAGAGTCTGACCATGGGTCAAAAAACCACCGCCCAAGCCCTGCGCGAACAATTGATGGCCCCTCATGCCATCGAGCGCGTCCATGCCATGCACGCCCTGGAGCTGGAGCTGGAAGAAGCCCGCGCCAACCCGGTGGCCGATGAACTGGAGGCGTTTACCGCCCGCGGCATCCCCTATTACGCGCCGGAAGACCCGGATTACCGCGAGTGGGTGGCCAAGGCCGTGGCCTACTGGGAAAAGCTGCATGCCGAGCCGCATGCCCCCGTGCCCCGCATGAGCGCTGCCAAGGTGCGCGGCGGCCGCGCCAAGCACCTGGCCTGAACCTGCGCCTGCTCTGCTTGTCCCGCTGACCGGCAGGGCTGCCCCGGCTGCCCTATGATCGCCCCGCGCACCGCTGTCGAGGTGCGGGGTGAGCCTGCATGACATTGCCTGAGCAGATCCGCGTGCTGGAGCGCGGCTGGCTATCGTCCAACAACATCGTGTTCCTGGACGACGATGGCGCCACGGTGGTGGACACCGGTTATGTCACGCACCTGGATGACACCATCCGCCTGATCGACGAGGCCCGTGAGGGCCGGCCACTGCGCCGCATCGTCAACACCCACATCCATTCCGATCACGCCGGTGGCAATGCCGGCTTGAAGGCCTTGCATGGCTGCGAGGTGTGGATCCCGCCCGGCGAGGCCGAGTTGGTGGACGTGTGGGACGAAGACCGCCTGAGTTACCGCCGCACCAGCCAGTTGTGCCCGCCCTTCCGCTATGACGCCCTGATCCACCCGAACGACACCTTGCGGCTGGGTGGCGAGGATTGGCGTGTGCTGCCTGCTGCGGGGCACGACCACGCCATGGTGATGTTGTGGTGTGAGCGCCTGGGCATCCTCTTGTCAGCCGATGCCTTGTGGCAAAAGGGCTTTGGCGTGATCTTCCCGGAGCTGGCCGGCATCCCCGGTTTTGCCGAGCAGAAGGCGACGCTGGATTTGATCGGGCAATTGCAGCCGCGTTGGGTGATCCCCGGGCATGGGGCGCCTTTCAGTGGTGAGGCGGTGGATGCGGCTTTGATGGCCGCGCATTCACGCATCGATTGGCTGATGGAGGAGCCGCGCCGCAACTCGGACAACGCGCTGAAGGTGCTGCTGGCCTTCAAGCTGCTGGAGGCCAGGCGCTTGACCTTGCCCGAGCTCGCCGACATGGTGCGCACGAGCGTGCAAGGCAACGTGGCCATGCAGGCGCATTACCCGCATGAGCCCGAGGTGATGGCGGCATTCATGGCCGAGCAATTGGTCAGGGCCGGTGCGGCCACGCGTGAAGGCGACACCCTGATCGCCCCACGCTGAGCCTGGTTCGGTGCCGTTGCGCCTGACTCAGTTGGCGCGCACCTGGAACACGCTGGAGGTGCCGGTGAACGGCGTGATGGTGCCGATCAGGTTCTTGGCGTCGCCATAGTGGACGATGCGGTAGCTGCCGGGCGGCGTGCCAGCTGGGATCGTCCAGCTGATGTCGGCGGCGGATTCGGCACCGAAGGTGCGCACCCAACGGTAGCGTGTCGCCCAGTCGCCATCATCGGCCACCGCTTGCCAGCTGCTGCCCACCAGGCGCTGCACTTCGAGGAAGGTGCCGTTGCGGTGCAGGTTGTTCTTGGGGTGCCCGGTCTGGAAGCGCACGCTCACCGTGTCGCCCGGCGCGTAGCTGCTGGCCACGTCCGTCAGCACCTGGCCGAAGCGTTTGCCCAAGGCGGGCAGGTCCATCACCACGCCGGTCTGGAAGTTGAGCTGGCTGTTGCTCAGGTCGCGCGGTTGCAGGGTGTTGATGGTCGGCTGGTTGTTGGCCATGTCGTACGCCAGCTTGTTGAGCTCCTGCTGGTAGGCCGGCTGCGTGTAGGGCCCAAACAGGGTGCTGCCACCTTCGTAGTCCTGGATGCTGTATTCCTCGGGCGTGGTGATGTACTCGGTGTAGGCATTGGTGTAGCCCACCACCAGCACCTGCCTGATGTCGACGCCCAGCGTGCGGGCCAGTTGCCGGCGGATGCGGTAGCCCGACATGATGGTGGGCTCGCCCGGCAGCGTGGCCAGGTAGAGCGAACCCAGGCGGACCAGTTGCAGCGGCAGCACTTCGGGCGCCCAGGGGTAGGGCTTCATGTCACCCACGGGGATCACGACTTCCTTGACACCCTGACATTGCTTGAGCGTTTCGGAGGGCCAGAACACCAGGCCGCCAATCGCCGCGAGGAAGGGGTTGGACTGACCCTCCTTGGCGATGCCCGGGCCGGGGCCGTCTTCTTCACTGCCGGCGGCGAAGCTGGTGCCCAGGGCCGCCGGGCAGGTGCTGTGCGGCTGGCCATCGGGTGTGTACGCGCCGGAGACGGCCACCTGGCTCATGTTCACGTAGCGCATGCGGTAGTCCACCGCGCCTTGCAAGGTGGTGCTCGATTGCGCTGACAGCTGCAAGGCCTTGTCGGCCTGACGCTGGCCGATGATGCGGGTGTTCTCGAACTCGTCGTCGGTGGGGCCGCTGCCAGGCTTAAGGTTCAGGTTGGGCGACATGTCGCCGGGGTTGGTCTGCCCGAATGCGGCCACGAAGGGCGCCTTGTCGCTGCGGTAGCGCACGCCGGCCTGGTCATGCTCCCAGTGGTAGGCGGCGTAGCCCTTGTTGTCCCCGCTGATCAGCGTGTTGCTGTTGGTCATGCTCGTGCCATGGGTGGGGAACAGGCTGAGCGCGCCCACCGGCCTGCCGCTTTGGCGGAAGGTCAGCACGCTCATGAGCGGGTCGATCTCCAGCGGGAAGGCGGCGCGGTCGCTGGCGGGGTTGAGGCGGAAGGCTGGTGCCGAGCGGTTGCGGCTGGCGTTGGTGAGCTCGCCCTGGTTGAGCAGGATGTCGCCCGGGGCCTTGCTCAGGTGGGCTTTGTCGATGGCCTCGACGATGCCGTCCACGATGGCGTTGAAGGTCTTTTGCTGGAAGCCCAGGATGGTGATGTTGTAGAGCGCGTAGTGCGAGTAACCACCGGGCCCGGCGTGCGTGTGCGTGGCGCTGATGAGCACGTTCTGCTCGTTGTACAGCGCGCCGTACTTGGCGGCCAGGCGCTTGAGCACGGCCTGGTGGATGGCTTGGGTGACCAGGCCCGTGTCGGCGATGACGATGACAGCGGATTTTTGGGTGGCGGCATCCTGCACGATGAAGGCGCGTGCGCGCAATCGCTGGTGGATGCCCGATGTTTTCTGCGTGAGCTCGGCGTAGCCCATCATGCCGACCTCGGCGGCCTCGCCGGTGATGTCGCTCATGCCGACGCCCACTTGGTAAGGCGGCGTGGCGGCCCGCGCCGTGCCGGCATGAGCGAGGGCGCCCATGGCCAGGGCCAGAGCGAGCTTGGAGAGGCGATGCAGCGGGCGCATGGGGGCTCCTTTCTGGTGACGACGTGGGCGTGGTAGCGCGGTCAGAAGCGCTTGGCGATGCTGGCCATCAGCGCGGGCTTGTCGATGCGCTTGACCGACGTGCCATCGGTGGTTGCCGTGTTGCCGTAATAGCTGTTGCGCATGCTGCCACCAACGATGTCGGCTTCAAAGTCAAAACCCCAGCGCGTGTGGCTGACGCCCAGCTTGTAGTCCAGCGTGTTGAGGAAGGAGAAGTTGTGCACGGCGGTGTAGCCCAGGTGCGTGACCAGTTTGGTGCTGCCATTGAGCGGGATCCTGGCTTCAACCTGCAGCAGCTGCGAGCCACGGCTGTTGTGGTAGCCGCGGTCATAGCAGCTCATGGCCTCGGACAGGTCGGCCCCGCCGTTCTGGATCATGCCGATCTGGGCGGCGCTGCCACACACCACCGAGGTGTTGTTGCCACGGAAGTCCTTGCTCAGCACCAGCATGTAGCGGGCTTCGATGATGCCGTAGCCGAACTCGAACAGGCCGAAGCTGGTGTCGAAGTTGGTCTTGATCAGCTCGGCGGGTGCGCCCATGGCGTAGGCGATTTCGTTGTCATGCACCTCCACCGACGAGCCGGGGAACATCTCATGCGCCGCGCCCACGCCGAAGTGCCAGGCTTCCGGTTTGCCCCAGCGGTAACCGAGCGCGGCCACGGCGGTGGTCTTGTTGCCATCGGGGAAGCTCTCCTTGGCCACCGTGCCCAGTTGCAGGTAGCCCAGGAAGCCGGACTCGTGCGCGGCCGTGACGGTGAACTCGGCGCCGGGGCGGCGGTAGGTGTCCGACAGGCCGTTGGTGCGGCGATCGGTCAGCACCTTGGCTTCCATGTCGAGCGAGTAGGTCTGGATCTCGGGCTCACCCGGGGCGGCGGCTTGGGCCGATGCGGCGGCGGCCAGCATGAGGGCGGTCAGTGCGGCGGACGTGATGGCAGAGAGGGACAGGGTGGACTTCATGGCTTGTCTCCGGAAAGGGGCCGCTCGTGTCGGCTTGGGTTTGAATCGATTGCGGACGATGGGTCGGGCTAATGCGCCTTGCAGCCTGCGGGCAGCGTGGCCACGCGGCTCATCTCTTCGGTCTCGCCGAGGATCTCGGCCCCGATGTAGGCGCGCAGGGACAAGGTGTCCTTGTTGACGCGCACGGTGGCCTTGTAGTTCTTCTTGGTGCGCGGGTCGTGAACCCAACCGTCGCGCCAGGCCTCGTCGTCGTACTTCTTGAGCTTGGCGATCATCAGGCCGCAGGTGTCCAGCGGGGTGCCGGCGTCCTTGTCCCACACGATGGTGGCGCACAGGGCGCCGGCCGGGTCGGTGCAGTCCTTGAACTCGATCACCGCGCCTTTGTCGGCGCTGAGCCAGAGGCCTTTGGCGTCGTTGGGGCCGGGGGGCGTCTGGGCGGCGCAAGCGGCCGAGCCGGTGAGCAGGGCAGTGACGGCCGTGACAAGGCCGACGATGGGCAAACGCTTCATCATCATCTTCTCCAATACGACAGAGACGGTGCCCTCAACCGCGCCTTCACGGGCGCAGGCCAAGCGCAATCAACAACAATCAGGCCTGGGCCGGGAACACGGGCCACATCTCGGTGATGCGGCCGTTCTCGTACACGGCGATGTCACCGAACTGCTGCAACACGGCCTCGCTTTGCGTGGGCCTCAGGAACACGAAGTCATCGGGGTGCAGGGCCTGCTTGCCCGAGCCCAGCAGGATCTGCTGGTTGGACGAGGGGCCGATCAGCCCGCTGGGGCTCAGGCCCGCAGGCGCCACCGGGTTGGCCAGCCAGTGGCCGCCATAGATGAACAGGGACGCGCGCTGGTTGGGGTCCCACCAGCCAGCAGCGGTGCTGAGCGGCTCCACGCCATCGGGGGCGACGAAGCGCCCCGTCTTGAGCACGGGGGTGGCGATGAAGGCGGCGGGCTGCATGTCCGTCAGCAAGGGCGTGTCGAAGTCGGAGGGCTTGACCATGGCCGAGCCCACCGACACCTCGTTGGCCGCGCCGCTGCCGTCGTGCAGCTTGAAGCTGGGCGAGCCGGCGGTGTTGAGCGTGAGCTGGTCGCGTGCGGCCTTCAGCGGGCTGGCCTGCACGAAGTCCAGCATGCGCTGATAGGCCTGCTTGGAATGCGCGCGCGACTGCTCGCGCAGGCCACCGATCTCGGGGATCTTTTCGGTGTGGGCTTCGTAACCCATCAGGCCGGCCCAATGCAGCAAGGGCTCTTCGGCGATGAGCTGCACCATGGTCTTCATCATGTCCAGATCGGGCACGCCGCCACGGTGCAGGCCCACGTCGATCTCGATGTTGACCCGCATGGATTGCTTTTGCGCGCGGGCCAGATCGCGGTATTGCCGCAGGCGCTCGGGCGTGTCGACCAACCATTGCAGCTGGCGGCTGGCGTCGAAGCCGGATGCGGGGGGCTGCGCGTAGAAGCGCGCCGCGGCGACCACCGGCAGGGGTTTGCCCATCAGCACATCACTTTGCGGGCGTTGCTGCGTGAGCAGTTGCAGGTAGGGCAGGTTGAACACCATCTGCCGCTGTGTGCCGGTGAGCTTGCTCAGTTCGTCCAGCAAGGGCATGCAGGCCAGGGACTTGTTGACCAGGCGCAGGTGCAGCCTGTTTTGCACATGGGCCTGCACGTGTTCGGCATTGGCATGCAGGCGCGCACGGTCGATCACCAGGGTGGGCGTGCCGATGCCCGCGGCCTTCAAGGCCTGGTTGAGCGAAGCAAAGTAGGGCTCGTACGGTGCGCCTTGGTCAGTGGGGCGCAGGGCCACCACACCAGCGGCTGCGGCCACCGTGGCGGTGCCGATGAACTGGCGTCGGGTCAGGAGTGGCATGGTGTCTTTCTTCCCTTATGCCTGGACAAACAGCTTGCGCAGGTGTGCATTGAGCATGTGGCCCTGCGGGTCGAACTGTTTGCGCATGGTCTGGAAGTCCGCCCAGCGTGGGTACATGGCCGACAGCTCCTTGAAGCCCATCTCGTGCAGCTTGCCCCAGTGAGGGCGGCCACTGTGGGCGCGGTAGATGGGGGCACAGTCCTTCACTAGGTAGTCCCAGGGCTCGTCGGCGGCGGCGTGCACGGCGATCGAGCAGCTGTCGCGGCCGTGGAAGGGGCTGAGCCAGGCGTAGTCGCTTTTGATGAAACGGAACTCGATGGGGAAGAAGGCCTCGTTGTGCTTCTCGATGGCGGCGATGATCTGGCGCAGGCAGGCGATGCCTTGCTCGCGCGGCACATGCCACTCGGATTCGTTGAACTTGATGGGCCGCACGGACGACAGCAGGCGGTAGGCGCGGTGCCGTGCCTCGTCGGTCATATTGGGGTCGATGAACTTCTGCGCGGCCCACTGGCGCAGTTGCGGGAAGCGACCCAGCCAGTCGCGCAGCTTGCGCAGGTCGTCCATGACGGCGTCGTCACTGGGCTTGGGCAGCATCAGGTCTGTGCCGGTGTAGAGGTCGTGCGAGATGGCCGCGCCATAGCCTGTGAAGGGCAGGTAGTACATCTCGAAGTTGCGATGCTGCTGGGCCAGTTGGGGCGCTTGTTGCAGCAGTTGCTCGATGGGGCGCAGCCAGACCTTGCGGTGCAGGTTGTAGGCGGGCAGCACACGCATGGTCACCTGCGAGATCACGCCAAAGCTGCCCAGCGACACACGCGCTGCGGCGAGCATGGCGCGGTTCTGGTCCTCGTGCAGCTCGATCACCTTGCCGCCGGGCGTGACGATGCGCATGCCCACGATGTCGGCGTGCAGCGCGGGCAGGTCGATGCCGGTGCCGTGCGTGCCGGTGGAGATGGCGCCTGCGATGGTCTGCACGTCCACATCGGGCAGGTTGCGCAGGGCCAGGCCCTGGGCGTCCAGTGCGCGCGACAGCACGCCCAGACGGGTGCCGCCGTGGATGGTGGCGGTCATCGCCTGTTTGTCGACCGAGATCAGGCCCGAGAGCTTGTCCAGCGAGACGATGGTGCCCGAGGTGGGCACCAGTGCGGTGAAGGAGTGGCCCGAGCCGAAGGCCCGGACTTCACCCTGCGCCGATGCCATCAGGGCCTGCAGTTCAGCCTCGTTGGCAGGGGTGGGCAAGGCCGCCGGCGTGGCGCGTTGCACGCCCGACCAGTTGTGCCATTGCAGGCTGCCTGCGGCGGGTGCGGTGGCCGGCGTGGCGGCTTGTGCCTCGTCCAGCAGGCCGTGGCTCAGTAAGAGCCCGCCCAGCGTGGCGGCTGCACCTTGCGCGATGAACTGGCGGCGGGGCACCAGGGTCTGGAAGTCGGGTTGGGTCATGGGGTGGGGCCACTCATGAAAGCGATCAGGCCGCGCAGGTCGTCGTCCGTGCAGTCGCTGCACAGGCCTTTGGCGGGCATGCCGTTGAAGCCTTCGCGGGCATGCGTCAGCAGCACCTCGGCACCTTGAGCCAGGCGCGGCTTCCAGGCCGGGGCGAAGCCGGTCAAGGGGGCGGCGCTGCGCACGCCGTGGCAGCTCAGGCAGGCGCGTTCGTACTTGGCCGCGAGCTGGGCATCGGCCGGACGCAGGGTTTCAGCGCGGGCAACGTCCAGGTCACCGGGAGGGGGCGGCGGCGCATCGTGGCAGGCGGCCAGCAGGAGCATGGGCAGCCAGCTCAGCGAGAGCAGCGCGTGTTTGATCGGGGTCATGAAAAAAGAAACGGCGCGAGAAAAAAATACAGTGTTATCAGAATATGCTGTGTCCAATCAGACAGTTATCCAGACAAACCCTGTCCACTTCCTGCCGTAAAACGCGAGGTAATAGGGCCGTGAGATCACCCGAGGAGCGCCGCTTCGTGGCCACCACTTCTGCCAAAGAGTCCACCAAAGATTCAGCCAAAGATGCCGCCAAGGAAACGCGCAAGCTGCGCGAGGCCGAGCAGCGCCGCAAGGCCATCATCAAGATCGTGCGCAAGCTGATCAAGAAGGGGGGCCTGGCCGATGTCTCGCTGCGCAAGGTGGCCGAGCTGGCGGGCTACTCCACCACGGTGGTGTACTCGCTGTTCGAGGACAAGGCCATGCTGATCACGCAGGCCATGGACGAAGACCTGCTCGAGCTCACCCGCGTGATGTCGGCCGCGGCCAACGCACACAAGACCCCGGCTGACCGCATCCGTGGCATGGCGCGGGCTTACATCGCGTTCGGCATCGCGCACCCGGCCGAGTACGCCTTCGTGTTCATGCAGCAGCGCCCGCATGCGCCCAACGAGTCGGCGCGTGTGCAGCATGGTGATCCGTCTGAAGACCCGTATGCCTTTGGCCGCAGCCTGTGGGCCGATCTCGCGCAAACGGGGGCGGTCAGCAACAAGGATGTCGACATCGACCTGATGACCCAGATCTTCTGGGAGGGCATCCACGGCCTGACGGCGCGCCACCTGGTGATGGGCCCCGATGACGTCTGGTTCCCCGAGGTGCCCAGTGAGCGCCACATCGAGCTGATGATCGAGGTGCTGCTGGGCGGCATCGTGCAGCAGTTCAAGTCTTGACCGGGGCCTGAACAAGCCCTGAAGCTCCCTACAATGCCACTGCGCCATCCGGTGCGGTGGCGGTTTGTCTTGGATGGAGTGGGCTCATGGGCAAGGTCGGGGAAGTCACGCAGCTGCTGGCTGCAGCGCAGCAAGGGCAGTCTGAGGCGCTCAACCGCCTGTTCGACCTGCTCTACCCGCAGCTGCGCCAGATCGCCTCGGCGCGCATGCGCAAGACCGACGAGCGCGTGATGCTCGACACCACCTCGCTGGTGCACGAGTGCTACCTGCGCCTGCTCAAGCTCGAAGAGCTTTCGCTCAATGACCGCGGCCACTTCCTGGCCTACGCCGCCAAGGTGATGCGCTCGGTGGTGGTGGACATCGCCCGCGAGCAACAGGCCCAGCGCCGTGGTGGCGACATGGCCTTTGTCACGCTGGACACTGCCGTGGCCAGCGGCCTGCCCAGCGGCGAAGACGAGGTGCTGCACATCCACGAAGCGCTCGAAGCGCTGGGCGCCATCGACCCGCGCCTGGTCAAGGTGGTGGAGATGCGCTACTTCATCGGCCTGGATAACAGCGAAATCGCCGAAGTGCTGGACGTGAGCACTCGCACGGTCGAACGTGACTGGGAGCGCGCCCGCAGCTTCCTGTTTGCGGCCCTCAAGGCCTGAGCGGCTGTGCGCCTGTGCGTATGAGGCCCCAGCCATGAAGATCCCCATGGCCTTGTGGCCCCGCCTCATGCCCTTGCTGGACGAGGCCCTGGCGCAGCCCCGTGAGCAGCGCGAGGCCTGGCTGCGCGACTTGACGCTGGACGATGAAACGCGTGCCGCGCTCAAGCAACTGCTGGCCGACCGCGAAGAACTGGATGGCGGTGCCTTCATGGCCGAGCTGCCCAAGCTGGCGCCGCTGGCATCAGCGCCCTCGCCCTCGCCCTTCCCTTCGCCAGATGGCCCCCACGAACCCGATGAAGCCGACGCCCGCTCGAACCGCGTCAGCCAGTCCGGCCTGTTCGCTGGTGACATGCTGGGCCCCTACCGCCTGATCAAGCCTTTGGGCCAGGGCGGCATGAGCGTGGTCTGGCTGGCCGAGCGCGATGACGGCCAGATCCGTCGCCAGGTAGCCCTGAAGATGCCGCATGCCGGCCCCGGCCAGGCCCTGCTGGCCGAACGCCTGCGCCGTGAACGCGACATCCTCGCCAGCCTGGAACACCGCCACATCGCCCGCCTGTACGACGTGGGCACCGCGCCCACCGGCCTGCCCTTCATGGTGCTGGAGTACATCGAAGGCCTGCCCTTGCCGGCCTATTGCGATGAACACCGTCTCAACCTGTACGAGCGCCTCAAGCTCTTCCTGCAGGTGCTCAGCGCCGTGCAGTACGCGCACACCAAGCTCGTGCTGCACCGCGACCTCAAGCCCAGCAACATCCTGGTCAACCGCGAAGGCGAGGTCAAGCTGCTGGACTTCGGCATCGCCAAGCTCATCCGCGACAGCGAGACCGGGCTGGTGGCGCCCTCCACCGAACTGACCCAGCACAACGGCCATGTCCTCACGCCGGACTACGCCGCGCCCGAGCAGATCGCCGGTCAACCCTTGACCACTGCCAGCGACGTGTACGCACTCGGCGTGATCCTGTTCGAGCTGCTGACCGGCCAGCGTCCTTACCGCCTGCCCAGAGGCACACGCGGTGCGCTCGAAGAGGCCATCCTGGTCGCCGATGCGCGCCGGCCCAGCCAGGTCTGGCTCGATGCCGATGTGCAGACCCACCACCCCACCGCGGTCACGGTCAGCGATCTGGCCGAACACTTCAGGGCCAGCCCCCGCCGCCTGAGCCAGTTGCTGCGTGGCGACCTCGACGTGATCGTGGCCACCGCCCTGCAAAAGCAGGCCACGCGCCGCTACCCCACCGCCGAAGCCTTTGCGCAGGACATCCAGCACCACCTGGCCAAGGAGCCTATAGCGGCCCAGCCGGACAGCCGCTGGTACCGCACACGCAAGTACATCCAGCGCCATGCCTGGGCCCTGAGCGCTGTGGGGGCCGTCGTCGCCGCCTTGAGCGTGGGCCTGGGCCTGGCCCTGTGGCAAGCCAAGGAGGCCCGGCAGGAAGCGGCCAAGGCCAACGCCATCAAGGACTTCCTGGTCGGCCTGTTCGAGAACGGCGACGTGGAACAACCCGATGCCCTGCGCAAGCGCCAGCAGACGGTTGAGCAGTTGCTCATCAACAGCGCCAATGCACTGGGCACCCAGCTCAAGGACCAGCCCGAAGTGCGCGTGGAGCTGCAAGGCGTGGTGGGCGGCTTGCTGCACAGCCTCGCGATCACCGACGAGGCCATCAAGCTGCGCAAGCAGCGGTTGGCGCAGCTTGAAGCCATGAGGGCGTCAGTGGCAGAGCGCGCGCAGGCCTTGAGGGAGTTGGCGGATAGTCAGGATGCGAGGGGGGATACGCAAGGCGCAAGGGCAACCTTGGACAGGGGCTTGGCTTTATGCAGGGCCGCGCAGATGCAGCCTGCGACAGTTTGTTATGGTTTGCAGGTTGCCCGAGGGCAGATGGAAGCGCTCGCACGCAACATTGAGGTCGCTGAACGCGAGATCGCACCAGCGTTGAAGGTACTGGAGCGTCAACGCATGCCCAGCACGCAATACGCCGAGGCGCTAGTGGGGATGGGCGACATACTGAGTCTGAAGGGGCAGGCCGATACTTCTTACGCGCTGTACAAGGAGGCCATGCGGGTCCGCACCATGTTATGGGGTGCAAACTCAATACGGCTGGCAAAGGAGCGATTTCAGTTGGCCATGAGCCTAGGCATGGTGCGCAGACTTAGTCAGGCAGATGAGGAGCTGCATGCAGCCTTGACGGTGATGACCAACGCGCTCGGCCGAGAGCACTTGAGCACGGCTACGGTGGAGTTGCAATTGGGCCGGCTTCATGCGCTTTTGGGGACTGAACAGGACGCTCACGCCTTGATAGAGCATGCTGGTTCGGTGATTTTGAAGCACCGGGGCGAGGCAGATGCCAGAACGGTTGTTGACGCGCTGTGGGCGCAAGGAGAAAGCGCGCTGTTCGAGGGGCGCATGTCTGACGCAAGCGCCAGCCTGAATGCTGCAATGACCTTGCATCGCTCAGCGGACAGAGGCATACCTCGAGACGGCTTATTAGAAATAACGATGGCTTGGTATCTGATCGATATGGGGCAATACCAAGCCGCGCGGCAACTGTTGTTGCATACGCGTGACGCCCTGTTTGGCGCGACGCGGGATGCCTCCTCCATGGTCCATGCTGTAGAAGAAGCGATTGCGTCTAGCTATCTTGCTGAGCAACGCTTTGATGACGCCAAGCTTTGGTTGATGCGGGCATCAAGGCTGGATACGTCAGTTTCGAACCCATCGCCACTGCCACAGGTCGACTACAAGGCCAGTTGGGCTGCGCTGTATCTGGAGCAAGGCAAGTTGAGCGATGCTGAGCCGTTTGTGCGTGCCTACATGGACGCGATCACCGGGCAAGCACGCGGTGACACTTTTGTGCTGGACATCTATGCGTCCAATGACCTAGCTGCTCGCATGGCCCTGGCTCAGGGGCATCCGCGTGACGCGAAGAAGTATTTCGAGCGAGCTATCGAAGCATTGGCTAAGTTGGGTCCTGGAAATCCCTATCTGGCGGTAACACGTAGTCGATACGCAGAAGTCCTGCATCTGCTGGGCGACCAGTCGGCATCCCTGCATCAATTGAGTTTGGCCCAAATCGCGTTGAAGCGTTGCGGCACAACCGCAGCTCATTTTTGGCGTGTATATCAGCGTGTCGAGAAACGTGTTGCAAGTTGATTTCGAGTTGTCGGTTTAGGGATGGTGTTTTCGTTTATTCAATGAGAAGCTCTCATGCTTCAAGCTTTGAAGGACTTTCCGATGATTGATGCATACACTTGCGCCCGTTCGGCTCTTTTGGCTTCTTTGCTGGCGATCTCTGCTTACCCGACTCATGCAGAAAATGCGCCTGCGCCCAAAGCGGCTGTCATGACGGCGTCTGCTGCAACCGGCGCAGCATCACGCGTGGTCGCTACGCCGGGCAAGGTCACCCCTGTTGTACCCAAAGGAAGCACAGCGGGTGGTGTGGTCATGAAGAATGGGGAAAATCAATATCCAACGGGGCAACTACCCATTCCCCCCAAGCCCAAAAAGGAAGGCCTCGAAGCCGCTGGTGCGGTCAAGGCCAAAGCCGCTCAGCCATAACTTCTGACAAGAAGTCGTCCCTCTTCGGGCGCACACCGAAGAGGGAATGCAAGGAACTCATGCGGCACTAATCTGTCCCCTTCAACTCACTGAAGGGAATCAGCATGCGTCGCACTTTGTTGTCTTGGCCTGCCAAGGTCATGGTCATCGCCGTTTCGGCAATCGGGGCTTCCGGGTCGACCTGGGCGCAGCCCTCCAATGTACTGGTGCAGCAATCGGCCGGTAAGGCCACCGCAGAGCAGGATTGGATCCCCTCTGGTAGCGTTCCCATTCCGCCAAAGCCCAAAGCCCGTGATGCTGGCGAAGCAGGAGCGGATGAGTATCCAACAGGCGGGATCCTCATTCCCCCTAAACCAAAGGCGAAGGTAGGTTCAGGCGACGACGATTCGTTTGGCTTGACGGCCTATCCCGGAGGAACAATCCCGCTTCCTCCTAAGCCGAAGGCCCAAGAGGACGCCGATGCTGGAGTTGATGCTTACCCGAGCGGCACTATTCCCATTCCTCCGAAACCCAAGGCTCGCGAAGATGGGGAGACAGGGCTGGATTCCTTTCCCACTGGGACGATTCCCGTTCCCCCCAAACCCAAATCAACCATCCAATACTGACCTGATCATGGTGTAGCCGAGCCATGGTTCGCTCTATTTGCAGATTTATTGCGATCTTTTGGCCGCTTTGTATCAACAGCACAAAGCATTGAAGACGAACACTTGTCTACACGCCTGAAATTTATTGGCGTCATGGATCTATTGCGTCCGATGCCCTGCTGTCGCTTTTCTTGCAGCCGCTTGCTTGAGTAGCGCAACCTCCCTCCGGCCTCAAAGGTGGCTCGTCAACGCCCGGCACAGCCGTTCAAACGCGCGCAGTGCCTCATGGGCATCGTCCGACATCTGCGCATGCACGATGGCGCCGTCCACGGCCACGGCCAGTGCCCGGGCTGTGGCTTTGCGTTGCCGGGACGGTGGCAGCAGGTCGGCAATGGCCTGGGCCATGTCCTCTTTGTGCCGGTATGAGATGTCTTTGACGGCCGGCAGTTCTGGCGCCATCTCGTTGACGGCGTTGATGAACGCGCAGCCGCGAAAGCCCTTGTCTTCGAACCAGGCCTTCAGGGTGGGCGTCAGGGCCGCCACGGTGTGACCATGTTCGGCCAGTGTCGCGGTGAACCAGTCCATCCAGATGGCATGGCGCAAGGCCAGGTAGGCCAGGATCAGCTCGTTCTTGCTGGGGAAGTGCCTGTAGAAGGTGACCTTGGTGACACCTGCCTCGGCGATGACCTTGTCGATGCCGGTCGCGCGGATGCCGTGCGCGTAAAAGAGCCGGTGCGCAGTGTGCAGGATGCGGTCTCGAGCGTGAGGCGCGACGCCTTCGGGTGCGGTCAGCATGTTCATGGGTACATTGTAGACAGACTTGTCTACTTGCGGTAGATTTCGTCCGATGTAGACAAATCTGTCTACATGAGCCACAAGGATGCCGCATCATGGATACCCGCCCACCTCTGCCCCCTTTCACCTTGGAAACCGCCACCCAGAAGGTCCGCCTGGCCGAAGACGCCTGGAACAGCCGCGACCCGGATCGGGTGGCGATGGTCTACACCGAGGACACGCAGTGGCGCAACCGCGCCGAGTTCCCAGTGGGGCGCGAACAGGTGCGCGTCTTCCTGCAGCGCAAATGGGCGCGTGAGCTGGATTACCGTCTGATCAAGGAGCTGTGGGCGTTTTCGGATGAGCGCATTGCCGTGCGCTTTGCCTACGAGTGGCATGACGATGCGGGCCAGTGGTACCGCTCATACGGCAACGAGAACTGGCAGTTCAACGCCCTGGGCCTGATGGTGCGCCGCTACGCCAGCATCAATGACCTGCCGATATCGGCCAGCGAGCGCCTGTTCAACTGGCCGCTGGGGCGCCGGCCGGATGATCACCCGGGGCTGAGCGATCTGGGCCTGTGAACCTGCCCCTTGTACCGACCATCAACCCGCGTCCACTAAACTGGCGGCCTTCTCAGCCATTCAAAGGACCCCGCCATGGGCGCGCAGTGGAAAGCAAAACACAAGGATCTGGCCGCCAACATCAAGGGCCGGGTCTTCGGCAAGCTGGCCAAGGAAATCATGATCGCCGCGCGCAACGGCGCTGACCCGGCGGCCAACGCACGCTTGCGCCTGGTGGTTGAACAGGCCCGCAAGGCCTCGATACCCAAGGACACGCTGGAGCGCGCCATCAAGAAGGGCGCGGGCCTGACGGGTGAGGCGGTGCACTTTGATCACGTGATCTATGAAGGCTTTGCACCGCACCGTGTACCGGTGATGGTCGAGTGCCTGACCGACAACGTCAACCGCACGGCCTCCGACATGCGCGTGCTGTTCCGCAAGGGCCAGCAAGGCACCTCGGGCTCGGTGTCCTGGGACTTTGACCACGTCGGCATGATCGAGGCCGAAGCCAGCACCGCCGGCGCTGACCCCGAGATGGCGGCCATCGAAGCCGGCGCGCAGGACCTGGAAGTGGGTGAAGACGGCGTCACCCTGTTCTGGACGGACCCGACCGATCTGGATGCGGTCAGCCGTGCCCTGCCCGCGCAAGGCTTCACGGTGCTGTCGGCCAAGCTGGGCTACAAGCCCAAGAACCCGGTGGACCCGGCCAGCCTGAGCCCCGAAGCGCTGGAGGAGGTCGAGACCTTCCTGGCAGCCATGGACGCCAACGACGACGTGCAGAACGTGTTTGCCGGATTGGCAGGTTGAGTTTGAACGACACCCACAAGGACAGCGACGCACAAGCTGCTGCGGCCGAGCCCATCCACGAAGCACGCCTGTGGCACGACAACGGCTGGACGGCCAAGGTCGTCAAGAACGAGGACGACGATGGCTGGGCGGTCGAGATGATCAGGGACGGGGAGCCCGAGCCCGCCCTGGTCGGCCCCTGGACCATGGGCCGCGACAAGAAGAACCCCAAGCCGCTGGACACCGGCGCGTTCAACACCCTCGTGAAGACGGCTTCGGAGGTGATCCGCCGCCATGAGCAGCAACTGCACGCCTTGCTGCACAAGAGCGTGGTGGTGAGTGCGGCATCGGGGCGCCTCACGGTCAACCTCGACATCGTGCCCGACGAGGATGACCCGTACGCGCTTTTGTCAGCGCTCGATGAAGGTGGAGATCAGCTCGCCCAGGTGCGGGTGGCGGCCAGCTTCAAGCTGAGCCAGGCCAGTGCCGAAGCCTGGGTGGCGTCCGACTTCGTCAAGCCTGGCCGGGGCTGAGGCCGCGTCGACCCACGCCTGCTGATCTGCTCGCTCAGGCCGCTGCGGCCACCACCACGCACTCGCGGCGCAGCAGCGCCAGTGCATCGTTGTGCGAGGTCACCGCGTCGCTCAACAGCAGGGGCTGGGCCTCCTGCAGGAACAGGCGCCACAACTCGGCATAACTCTCGCGCAAGGCGGCGGGCGCATGGGCGGCAATGAAGTCGCTGGCCAGCTTGGGGTGCAGGCCTGATTTGCGGATCTTGCGGATCAGCGTGGCCGCGCTTTTGTCGCTCATGCTGGTCTTGGGCTTGCTGCCGGCCGCGATGTGCAGGAACACGGTCAGCAGCGCATCTTCATCCGTCTGGCCCAGCGTGGCCTTGCGCCATTCGGCCGAGGCCGTGCGCTCGTGGTGGTCCACTTCGGCCAGGGCGTCTTCCGTCCAGAAGTAGCGGCCCATGAAAGCGGCGGTCTGGGTGAACAGCTTGCGCGGCGACAGCGCCGCGTCGAGGATGCGGGGCATGTCGGCCAGCAGCGAGCGGCGCACGCGCTCGACCGCCTCGTGCAGGTGCGCAGGCAGCTCGGCGGGCACGGTGAGGCCCTCTTCGCTGGCCAGCATGGGCTGGCGGCGCAGCACGCCGATGGTCTTTTCGAAGCCGATCCAGTCGGGCAGGGCTTCGCGGCCCACGGCATCGATCAGCAAGGCGGTGCGGATCACGGCTTCGGCATCGGCGCCGTGTTCTTCCAGCTCGTCGGCGTCCACACCGAGGGATTGCGCCAGCCAGGTGGCGGCCTCGATCAGGTCGGCGGCGTGGCGGCGTGAGGCCAGCTCGGCGCGGTAGTCGGCCAGGCTGCGCAGCGTCCACTTCGCCAGCTGCGGGATGTGGTCGTTGGTGAAGCCGCGGCGCTCGCTCATGCCGAAATGGCTGCTTTGCGGCATGCCGATCAGCTTTTTGAGCATGTCCGAGCCACCCTTGGAGCGCGACAGCAGGGAGTTGTCGCGCAGGGCTTCAGCCGCCTTGCGCAGGTCACCGCCGCACGAGTCTTCCAGGTACAGGCTGATGAGGTTGACCATGCGCTCGCGGGCCTTTTCCAGCTCGGGGCGCAGGAACTCGCTGCCGAAGTAGGCGGCGATCTGCACCATGCCCTTGGGCGCTTCCACGCACATGGCGTCCAGGCGGTTCTGGTCGATCAGGCCGTGCTGCACGCCGTATTGCAGCGCCTTCTCGAAGAAGGGGCGCGCGTCGTACAGCGAGACGGCAGAGGGCCCGGAAGAGGGTTCTGCCGATTCGGCCGGGGGCGGGGTGAAGGTGGCGGACATGGTGTGGGAACCTCGAATCAGATGGCCGAACTCAAATGGCCGACTCTTCGTCCGGGTCGATCGCGGCCTGCGTGATGCGGCCACGGTCGGTCTCCGTGGTCTCCACGCGGTGATCGGTCTCTTCTTCCTCTTCCTCCTCGGGCGCGTCTTCGCCACGGCGGGCCTTGGCGCGCAGCACCAGCAGCATCTCGCCGAACAGGTCGGGGCATTGGTAGCGCAGCAACCAGGCCAGCTCCATCCAGTCGTGGTCGGCCACTTCCTCGTGCTGCAGCACGGGGCGCACGTGGGCCGAGGCCAGCAGCGCCTCTTCCGACAGCATCTGGCCGTCGTCTTCCACGGTGTCGAAAGTGCCGGTGCGGGCGAAGCTTTCGACGCGGCTCCACTTGTCGGTGAAGTAATCGGCCAGGGCTTCGGCGCCGCCTTCCAGGTCACCCAGGGCGTTGAGGAACTCGATGGGGTCGGCGTCCTCGCGGAAGATGATCGAGTTGACCATGCCGCGCAGGTGGGTGCGGGTCAGGTCCTTGTAGCGCTTTTCGATCACCACGGCGCGGGCGAACTGCTCGGGCGTGATCAGCAGGTTGATGACCGAGTCCTTGGACGGGTCGTACTCGCGGATCACGGCCAGGATGTCCTTGGGCGGCAACTGCTCCAGCACGACCATCAGCGCGCCGTCGCCTTCGCGGTCGGCCAGGTCCACCAGGATGGCCTCGGCGCCCACGATGTCGCCGGCGGCAATCAGGCTCTGCGTTTGTTGGATGAGGGCAATTTCGTTCATGGTCAGTCTTTGCGGTCAAAGCCTTGTTCGGCCAGCCAGTCGGCACCGGCTTCGTCACGGGCGCGGGCGTCTTCGTCGTCGTCGCGCTCTTCGGGCGGCAGGTCCTCGTCACCGTCTTCATCCTCGCTGGATGCGAGCTGCGCACGGCCATCCGGGCGGTCGTACAGGTAGGCCAGGGCGGCGGCCACGGTCATGAAGCGCTGGCCGTCGGCCTGCTGCAGGAAGGTGTCGGCCATGGCCTGGGCCCAGGGCGCGATCTGCACGCTGGCGCGGATCTCGTCCCAGTCGGGGCATTCGTCCAGCTCGCCGCTGACGACCTGGTTCATCACGCCCGGCTCCGTGAAGCGGAAGGCCTGGTGGAAGACCACGGCCACCATCTCGGGCGCCAGCTCGGTCATCTGCAGCAGGAAATCGAGGGACTTGCGCTTGTCGGCCAGGCGCTGGCGCAGCACGTCCTTGCCCTCGGAGTCAAAACTCAGGTCGTCCATCTCGGCCTGGTAGGCGGCGCGCAAATGGTGGAAGGCGGGGGACAGGTTCATGGAAATGCAGGCAAATGAAGGCAAAAAACGGGAAAACGCGGTGCTGAGGGGGTCAAAAAGCCAAAAATGGCCTTTCGGCTCAGATCAGCGCGCTGAAGTAGTTCAGCCAGATGTCGCGGGCCGTGTCGATCGGGCTGTCCAGCAGGTTGCGGCGGCGGTTGTCGTCGTAGGCCTGGCGTTTGTCGGGGTCGGACAGCACATCGTAGGCCTCCTGCACGGCCCGAAAGCGGGCAGGGGCATCCGGGGCGCTGTTGCGGTCCGGGTGGTACTGCGAGGCCTTCTGGCGAAAGGCTTTCTTGATGTCGGCCAGGGTGGCGGCACTGCCCAGGCCAAGCGCGGCGTAGTGGTCGGTCATGAGGCCTCCGTGGGACACGAGGGGGGCAAAAACGGGGATGGCCGCAAAACGTGGCCGGGCGTGAACTGTAATGGATGCGCGGCGGCGCGTGTACCGGGGGGCGAAGCGGCTCGGCCACAATGGCGCCCATGAACGCTTCTTCCAACGCGGCCGCAGCCCCGATGCTGGCCTGGCACTACACCCTGGGCGTGCACCTGCTGCGCATCCTGGAAAACGGCTACATCCTGCCGCAAGACACGCCTGACACCCCTGCCGTGGAGTGCCCGGTGGCCTGGTTCTCCCTGAACCAGCAGCATGACCCTTCCGCGCTCAAAAGCATCCTGGTCAATGGCAAGCCGCAAGCACCCACGCTGGAGGTGATGAAGCAACTGGGCAACGGCGTGTACCGGCTGGGCATCAGCCCGCGGCGTTTGTTGGGTGGGGAGCCGCTGCGGCGCGAGGCGCGCATCAGCAAGGCGCGCTGGGCCGAGTTGTTGAAGCAGGCCAAGGCCCAGGGTGCCAACGCGGCCGAATGGTTCGGGTCCATCGACCCGGTGGCCGCGTCGGACTGTGTGATCGAGGTGTTGGCAGACGACGGCCGCTGGCAGCGCGTCGCCTCCTGAGACCTCGCTCAGGCCGGATCAGGCCTCGTCGGTGTCCGAGGGCAACTCGGGGGCCGGGCTGCGGCGCGTGTCGTGCTTCTCGATGGCGGTGGCCACGGCACGCTTGAGCTTGGCCACGGCGCCTTGAATGGCCTGGTGCGCGTTGGGCGCGTGGTCTTTCACCACCACCGGCTCGAACTTGCTCAGGCGGGCTTCCAGCGTGCACACGATGTCGTCCGGGTTGGGTTTGGCGTGGCTGACGGTGTCGGTCACATGGGCTTCCACACGCGTGACGTGCTCGCCGAAGCGGTGCATCGCTTCCTTGACGACGGTCTCGAGGTGTTCAGCCATGCCTTTGCGGCCGTCAATGTGGGTGTCGGTGTTCAGCAGGACTTGCATAAGGGGCTTCTTTTTCAAAAGGGACAAGACCAGTGTAGATGCCATTTTCAGCCTGTGCACTTGATCTGGATCGGGTTGGTGTTGTTCGGGAAAGACCGGTGGTGTCTGGCGGTCTTGTTCTGCGGTCTTTGGGATACTGTGCAGCCAGCGGCGCCCAAGGCGTCGGTTCAACACCAATCAGGGAGTCAGGATGCATACAGGCGTCTGGAAGCGGTGCGCGCGTGGGATGGGGGCTGTGCTCATGTGCACGTGGGCTTTGGCGGTGCAAGCGCAGTCGGCCGCGGTGTTTCCACCTTCTGTGATGCCTGGTACGCCTGAATGGCGTGCCAGCCTGCCGCCAATGCCGCACGAGCAGCATCCGGGCAACTGGCCTCAACCCGACTATTTCACCAAGGCGTTGGCGCTGACAAGCTTCAAGTCGTCGGCAAGGGTGCAGGGCGTAGCGGTGCCGAGCGCCGTGCCAGCGGGAACTGCATACATGGCGCTGCCGGTTCAAACCCAGGCTTTTGGCTTTTCTCGCGTGTTTGCCGCGCAGATAGGGGCTGAACTGGATTGGCTGGTGGCGGCGTCCGGTGTGCCTGCAACCGGGCAGACCGAGGTGGTTGATGCCTATGGCCCTTTCGCGCGTCGGCTGGATGAGGGTGCCATCGAACGTCTGGCAAGGCAGTACCCGAAGCAGAAATTGCTGGCGCTGTATCTGGGCCACGATGGTGTGAACCATGCGTTTGTGAGCTTGGTCGCGCAAGGCGCTGACGGCAAGCGCGTGGCGCACAAGACCGTTGATTTGCCCTCCGAGCAGGACAAGGCCTTGGAGAGCCTCGTGGCAGCGTTGCCCGAGTTGTTGCGCCAGGTCGGGGTGGTGGGTCGCGCCCCTCAGGCTGCCAGGGCACGAGGAGCATGTGAGGCGCGAGTCTGGGCGCTGGCGAATCTGCCGGCGGATGCGTCTGTGGTTCAGCAAGCTTGCCATGCCTTGGCGATCGGGACTTTGTTGCCGATCTATGGCGCCGAACTGGCCGGGGTGGACCAGCAGCAATCGCCTGCGAAGCTGGCCTGGCTGGCCAAGGCACTGGTCTGGAGCCGTCGCGGGCTGGAGCCGGTCGGTTCCGGTGCGGCCATTCGCGATCTGGCTTTGAGGCAATTGGCGCCGGGCAGCACCACGCCAACGATCACGCCTTATGTGAGTCTGGCTGACCCCGTGGTGTCTGCGCTGGCCCGTTTGTTGTCCTTGTCCGAGCGAACGAGCAAGGCGCCGGTTCGCTCGCAGGACGATGCGAGGGACCAGGAGGCGTTGCGTTTGCAGGCCGCCTTGCCTGCCTTCGCCAGCGCGGTGATGCGCGCGCGTACGGATGTCGAGGAGCCCTTCAGCACCGTTGATTTTTGTGTGATTGAGCGGCGCTTCCCTGGCGGCATGCCTTCCGCCAAATGCCGCGCTGAACAGGAGCCTGGTGAGGTGGCGCCAGCCAGATCGTCCACACAAGCTGAAAAACAGCTCTACCAGGATTGGCGCATCGCTGCGAGCTACAAGGAGTTCGATTACTACGCTTCAGTTCAGGGGCGCCAGGACGCGGCGCGTGAGGTGTGGAAGCGCTTGCCGCTGGATGTGGCCGAGCACCCCTTCCTGCAGCGGGCCAAGTACCTGTTTGAGCAAGGCAACAAGCCGCAAGGCAGCTACGACGTGTTGCTCAAGCATGAGCGCGCCATGGTGCATGACTTTGTGCAAACCACGGTGAATTACCAGCATAACGAGCGCTGGTACGACGGCTACTCGCTCACCGAACACGGCTGGACGGACAACTTCAACATCATGAACGACCAGGCCGTGGCCGCAACCACTTCGGCAGAGAGGCGATTGCTGGTGGTCATGAGGTTTGATCGCTTTGTTCCAGGGCAGCAGGCCGGGATGCGAATCCGCAAGCCGGGGGATCCCGCCTTTTTCCTGGCGCCGTCTATGAACGATGTCATGTTGGGCGCTGAGCCTGGGGGCTTGGAGGTGACACCGGTGCCCCCGACCACGGTCAAGGCCAGCGCAAGCTCGCCGCCGATGGCGGTGCTGGCGACACCGCCTCTGTTTTCGCCTCATATGCCGTTCATGGAAGAAGTTTCCAAGGCAGAGTTGCAAAAGCGTGTGGCTGCTGATCCCCAGAGTCTGGAATGGCGAACGGAGTTGGCGCTGTCCATGCTGAAGGATGGGGCGAGTCTGGCTGACGCGCTCAAGGTGGTCGACGAGCGCCCGCTGAGCCAGCGCGTTGACGATCGTGTCGGTGAGTCACACGCGTGGGCTTATCCCGCGCATGCTTTCTACTTCATTGGCGAGCCCGATGTTGCCAAGAAGTATTACGAACGCGTTCGGCGCATTGGATCGGGGAGCGACTCCGATTTGCTGGCGCGCGTGAGGGTGCCCCAGATCGAAGGGCGCATTCCCGACGCCTTGGTGGCATCACAGACACGTCTGCGGCGCTACGACGGTGAGTTCGCGTGGTTTGACACCGTCAGCTTCTTGTTGCTCACCGGGCAGGCAGACCAGGCCTGGTCCTTGTTCACCGAGCGAGCGGCCTCAGCGAAGTACTGGCCAGTCTGGACTGCGCCCATGGCGGGACACCGCTTGCAAGGCCTGGACCTGAAGGGCATTCAGGATTGGCTGAATCGCAAGCAACTCGACAAGGTCCAGATCGACCGACAGGATGTGACCCGTCGGTACCTGCACATGCAGGCTGTGATCGACCGGTTGCCCAGTGATGCGGATATCGCGCTGTTGCGCGAGCGCCAGGGCCAATACAGCTATGTGCCCTCGCAATGGGGCTCTTCGGCACGGCTGCGGCAGGCGGCGCTGCGGCGCGAGGGCTTCAAGGCGGCGTACGACGAGGTGGTGGCCAAGGCGCAATGGGGCGAACAGTCTCGCAACGACTTCATGTTGCCGATCTACACCTGGGTGGCTTGGCAAGCCACGGGCGGCAAGGATCGCAACCTCGACCAGGTTCGGCAGGCGACCACCGGCTGGGGCTTTGACAACATTCTCGCGAAATCGATGCTGCTGGCGCTGGAGGGCCAGACCGAGGCGTCCTTGCATTTCTTCAGGGCGGCACGCATCGAGCAGGCTCAGCTGGGCCTGGGTGATGACGGCCTTATTCAGCGCCCCATTGCTGCCAGTTATGACTACGCCCTGGCGGGCTACCTGATGTACAAAAAGACAGGCGTGCCGGCCTACCGCGATGAAACCCTTCGTTTTGTGCGTGCTTATCAGCGGTCCTGGCCGCAGTCAGCCTGGTTGTTCGCCATGCAAGCGGTGCTGGAGACCGACAAGCAGCAAAAATGGGCGGCGGCATGCCGGGCTCGGGCGCTGGACGCCAGGTCGTACTTCCTGAGCCAAGCCGGTGTTGATCTGAAAGAGGGCCGAGCCTGCCCAGCCCGTCTATGGTGACGGGTGATGACGGCGCAGCAGGGCGCCCACCCGAGCAGGGGGACACAAGGGTTAGCACGCAGTGGGGTGATTTGACGTGGCTCATAAAGTCGGTCACGCTCGCCCATCCCTTTTGATGGGCTGGGCAACAATCCCCCGGCGGTGGGCTCACGCCGCAGCAGATCGTCGTAGCAGTAGAAGAAGCAGTAGAGGCCCCTCATGCGCAGCATCCGTCTTTCGCATCTGGCACAGTGCGTCGCCCTGGTGGGCCTGGTGTCGGTGACCGTGGCCCATGCCATGCCCCCCTTCCAGCCGTGGCAACAGCCGCATGGGCCGCTCAATACCCTGGCGCCCGAGCAGTTCACGGATCGCCTGGTCGTCAAATACCGTGACGCGTCCTCCACCAAAGCACCCAGCGCGGCCCAGATGGACAGCACCCGCGTGGCCGCAAACCGGCAAGGGGTGAAGCTCAGCCACCTGCGCCGCATGGGGCTGGGTGCCGACGTGATCAAGCTGGATCGGCACCTGCCGCTGGCGCGCGTGCGGCAACTGGCCGACGAGCTGAAGGCGGGGGATGCCAGCGTCGAGTATGCCGAGCCTGATCGCATCGTCTACCCGATGATGACGCCCTCGGACACGTATTACGGCTATCAGTGGGATCTGTACGAGGCCAGTGGCGGCATCAACGCACCTGCGGCCTGGGACAAGGCCACGGGGGCCGGTGTGGTGGTGGCCGTGGTGGACACGGGTGTGCGCCCGCATGCCGACCTGGCCGCCAACCTGCTGCCGGGTTATGACTTCATCAACGACACCAAGGTGTCCAACGACGGCAATGGTCGCGATGCCGATGCCAGCGACCCGGGCGACGCCACCGACGCCGGCTTTTGCGCCAGTGGCTCGGCGGCCACCAACAGTTCCTGGCACGGCACGCACGTGGCCGGCACCATTGCCGCGGTGACCAACAACGCCGACGGCGTGGCCGGTGTGGCTTTCGGCGCCAAGGTGCTGCCCGTGCGTGCGCTGGGCCGTTGTGGTGGTTACATGTCCGACGTGGCCGATGGCATGTACTGGGCGGCGGGGGGCGCGATCAGCGGTGTGCCTGCCAACACGACGCCCGCGCGGGTCATCAATGTGTCCATGGGTGCCACGGGTGCCTGTGACAGCACCTTCCAGAGCAGCATCAATGCCGTGCGCGCGCGTGGCGCGGTGGTGGTGGCCGCCGCCGGCAACAACAATGGGGATGCCGGCCAATTCACACCCGCCAGCTGCGCGGGCGTGATTGCGGTGGCGGCGGTGGGGCGCGATGGGGGCAAGGCCTCGTACTCGAACTATGGCGCGGTGGTGTCGATTGCGGCGCCCGGTGGCGATGGCGGCGACGGCATCACCTCGACGAT
Source organism: Aquabacterium sp. NJ1 (assembly GCF_000768065.1). Classification (NCBI taxonomy): domain Bacteria; kingdom Pseudomonadati; phylum Pseudomonadota; class Betaproteobacteria; order Burkholderiales; family Sphaerotilaceae; genus Aquabacterium; species Aquabacterium sp. NJ1. The sequence goes on from NZ_JRKM01000001.1 coordinate 2,797,224, forward strand.
CAACGCCGGGCTGACTTCACCCACCACCGATTCGTATGGCACTTACCTGGGCACCTCGATGGCCACGCCGCACGTCAGCGGTGTGGCGGCCCTGATGTTGTCGAAGAACCCCAGCCTGACGCCGGACGATGTGCAGACACGCCTGCAGGCCAGCGCGCGGCCCTTCCCGGCTCCCTGTGCGCAGTGCGGGGCGGGCATCGTGGATGCCAGCGCGGCCGTGGATGCGGCGGGTGCCCCTTCCATGCTGGCAACCACGATCGTGGAGGTCGAGCCCAACAACAGCATCTCCACGGCGCAGGTGATCCCGTCCGCGCCCATGCAGGTCAACGGGTTCCTGGCCAGCTCCAGCGACGTGGATTACTACAAGTTCTCCCTGCCGGGTGGCAAGCGCCTGAGCATCACGCTCATGCCCAACTCGACGGCCAACGCCAATCTGTATGTCTATAACCTCGCCGGGCGTTTGCTGGCTTCGAGCATCAAGGGCACGGGCAAGGTCGAGAACGTGACGATCACCAACGCGACAGGCGGCAGCAACACGCTGTCGATACGGGTGGTGTACGGCGGCGGGACAACCGGCGCGGTGGCGGGCAGCTACGTGATGCTGCTCAACTACTGAGTTGCGGCCAGCTATTGCGTGTTGAGCGTCTGATCGCGCTTGGCTCGCCTTTGCGCCCACTCCTGCTTCGGGGTGAGCGTGGGCGCCTCGGGCGGCTGGCGGTGCTTGAAGCGCCACACAGCAGTCAGCGCGCCAGCGCCCATCAACAAGGCGGCACTGAGCACACTGGGCCCGTTGAGGCCGAAGGCGGGGATCAAGGCGGCGCCAGCGGCTGCGTAAATCACGGGCAGCTTGCGGTAGAGGGCGTCAGGGATCCACATGGTCTGAGTTGAGGGTGGGTGTCCTGAGGGATATCGTCTCAAACACCGCCAACCTTGAGGGCCGAGCATCCCCCCGGTGCAACGGACATGGCCGCACAAAGATGAGGTCGCCGTGAACTCTTCCCGTTTCACGTGGTGGGTTGATTGCGAACAAACCCGTGCCGAGAGGGCCGAGTGGGCTGCAGGGTCACTCGATTGGCTCCTTGGGTCATCCCTTTCTGCAGGGGCGCGGGCCGCCAGGCGGGCTTGAAGGCGCTACCTTCCTTGTTTGCGCCCTGAAGGATTGCCCCATGAACCCGAACCGCAGACTCATCGTGGCCTGGAGCCTGTTGCAGGTCACCCTGGCTGGCACCGGTTGCAGCAGCACGCCCAAGGTCACCCGCCAGACCTACACCGAGAAGGTGTCCACGGTGATGATCACGCAGGACAAGAAGCAGTTCGTCATCCTGGGCGAGCGCCATCACTACATCTTCACGGCCCCCGAAGACCTGGTCGCCCTGCTGGGCTCGCCGCTCAAGGGCAAGGCCACCGCGCGCTTCCAGCCCTTCCTGGTCACCGTGGACGGCGTCACCACCGGCGACTTCCACCTCACGCTGCCTGCCGGCCTGAGCGAAGAAGAAGCGGCCCAGGCCAAGGCGATGGATTTCGTGCAGCAGGCCGATGGCAGCTGGTGGCATGACGGCACACTCGAAGGCAAGCGCTACATCCAGGGGCACACGCTGCGCACAGGCCGTATCCACGCCAACCTGTCGCACACCTATGACGTCACCGTGGAGGCCGAGGAAACCGCCGGCGAAAAGGCCGCCCAGGATCTGGCCTCGCCCATCGCGTCCACGGCCGATGGCATGCTGATGGTCTATTTCGCGGTGCTGGTGCCCATCCTGATCCCGCTGATCTTCCTCACGCGTGAGAAAAAGCCGACCGCTGCCGCGGTGGCGCCGACGCCGGCCTCTGCACCCTGATGCTGGCTGTGTCAACATGAGGCATGGACCTCAGCAAGCAAGACCTGCAGCACATTGCCGACGATACCCTGGCGCACTATGAAGCGCGGGCCGAGCCCTTCTGGCAGGCCACGCGCGACCACGATGTGAGCCAGAACATCGCGGCCCTGCTGCGCTTCATGGAAGCGCCTGCGCCGTTCGACATCCTGGATTTCGGCTGCGGGCCGGGGCGGGATCTCAAGACCTTCACCGAGATGGGGCACCGCGCCGTTGGCCTGGAAGGCTCGCCGAGCTTCGCCGCCATGGCGCGCCAGCACAGCGGCTGCGAAGTGCTGGAACAAAGTTTCCTGGCACTGGACTTGCCCCCTGCGCGCTTCGATGGCGTGTTCGCCAATGCCTCCCTGTTCCATGTGCCCAGCCAGGCGCTGCCGCGTGTGCTGCGTGCCTTGTCTGACACGCTCAGGCCCGGCGGCGTGCTGTTTTGCTCCAACCCGCGCGGCCAGGGGCAGGAGGGCTGGCAAGGCGGGCGCTATGGCGTCTACCATGAGCTGGAGGGCTGGCGTGCCTACATGCAGGCCGCCGGCTTTGTCGAGCTGATGCACTACTACCGGCCGGAGGGCCTGCCGCGCGCGCAGCAGCCCTGGCTGGCCAGTGTGTGGCGCAAACCCATGGCGTGAGGGGCTTCCATGTCGAGCGAGCTGGTTCAACATCTGCAACGGGAATGGCAGGCGCGCTTGATCGAAACCCACATCTCCTGGGTGCTGCTGGATGGCACCCATGCCTGGAAGATCAAGAAGCCGGTGAAGCTGTTCTTCCTGGATTTCAGCGAGCTGGCCGTGCGGCGCGAGCTTTGCATGCAGGAACTGTGGCTCAACCGCCGCCTGGCGCCCGATCTGTACCTGGACGTCCGACCGGTGGTGGGTAGCGCCCAGGCACCCCGCCTGGGCAAGGCCTTGCGCCCCGGCCTGCCCGATGAGGAACCCGCCATCGAGTACGTGCTGCAGATGAAGCAGTTCGAGCCAGGCGCCCTGCTCAGTGAGCGTCTGGCCGCGGGGCGTCTGGAGGGTGCGCAGCTGGAGCGCCTGGCCCGCCGCCTGGCCGTGTTCCACCAGACCGCTGACATGGCCGAGCCTGACAGCGACTGGGGCAGCCCGGCGCAGATCACCCAGCCCGTCGAGAACCTGCTCGATGGCCTGGCGGCGCATGGCTGTGACAGCGCCTGTGCGCGCCTGCGCCCCTGGTTGCACGCGCAGGCCGTGCAGTTGCATGGCACCTGGCTGCTGCGCAAGACGCAAGGCCGCATCGTCGAAGGCCATGGTGACCTGCACCTGGCCAACGCGGTCGTGCTGGGCGAGGAGGTGACAGCCTTTGATTGCATCGAGTTCGACCCCGCCTTGCGCTGGATCGACGGCCTCAATGACATCGCCTTCATGGTGATGGATCTGCTGGCCCATGCGCGTGCCGACCTGGCCTGGCGTTTCCTGAACAGCTACCTTGATGAACGCGGTGACCACGCGGGCCTGCCCGTGCTGCGCTACTACCTGGTCTACCGGGCCATGGTGAGGGCCCTGGTGGCCCGCCTGCGCGCCGATCAGGGGGCGCAGGATCAGGGCCCGGATTACCTGGCGCTGGCGCTGCGCCTGATCGAGCCGCCTGCACCGCGCCTGCTGATCACGCACGGCGTATCGGGCTCGGGCAAAAGCTTCGTGTCCGGCCAGTTGCTGGAGCAGGCCGATGCCATCCGCTTGCGTGCGGACGTGGTGCGCAAGCGCCTGTTCGGGCTGGGGCCGGGCGCGGTGTCTTCCGGCCAGGTGGCCGGTGGTATCTACGACGCGCAGACCACCGAGGCCACCTATGCGCGTTTGCGCAAGCTGGCGCAAGGGGCCCTGGCCGCCGGCTGGCCCGTCATCGTGGACGCCACCTTCCTGCACGAGGCCGACCGCGCCCGCTTTCACGCGCTGGCGCAAGAGTTGGGCGTGCCCTTTCACATCCTGCATTGCCAGGCGCCGCACGCGGTGCTGTGCGAGCGCATCGTGGCCCGGCGCACCCAGGGGCATGACGCGTCCGAGGCGGACCTGGCCGTGCTGCAGGCCCAACTGGCGCAAGCCCTGCCCTTGCTGGACAGCGAGCGCGCCCACACCCTCGTCGTGGACGCGACCCAGCCCTGGTCGGCCCAGGCGCTGGCCGCTCAATGGCTGGCCGCGACGGCGTCTTGACGGAGGGGGACCGAGCCCATGCAACGCTTCGATGTCTGCAACGGTGATGCCGATGGCCTGTGTGCCACCGTGCAATGGCGCTGGCATGAGCCGGGCCCGGCCACGCTGATCACGGGCCTCAAGCGCGACATTGCCTTGCTGGCCCAGGTGCCTGCGCAGGCTCGGCCAGGCGACGAGGTCAATGTGTTCGACCTGTCCATGCAGCGCAACCAGCCTGCGTTGCAGCAGTTGCTGGATGCCGGTGTGCGCGTGCGTTACGTGGATCACCATGCCACGGGTGCCGTGCCCGAGCACTCCTTGCTGCAGGCGCATGTGGACCTGGGCAGCGAGGTGTGCACCAGCCTGCTGGTGGACCGTTTGCTCAACGGGGCTTGCCGCCACTGGGCCTTGGTGGGTGCCTATGGCGACAACCTCACCGCCGTGGCCGACCGGCTCGCCATCGCTTCAGGGCTGGACGCAGCGCAGCGCACGGCCTTGCGCCGCCTGGGCGAAGGCATCAACTACAACGCCTATGGCAACACCGAGGCCGATGTGCACCTGCCGCCCGCCCGCCTGTACGCCCTGCTGGCCCGCTACCAAGACCCATTGGACCTGCTGGCGCACGAAGCGTTGGCCGACGAGCTGGATGCGCTGCGCCAATCCGACCTGGCCCAGGCGCAGCAAATCAAGCCCCTGTGGCAAGGCCCGCAGGGCCGGGTGCTGTGCCTGCCCGATGCAGCCTGGGCCCGCCGCGTGCAGGGCGTGCTGGCCAACGAGCTGGCCAATGCGCAACCCGAGCAGGCCCACGCCGTGCTGTGCTGGCGAGCCGAGGGCGGCTACAGCGTGAGCCTGCGCGCGCCCTTGTTGCAGCCCGGTGGTGCGGCCACGGTGTGCCAGGCCTTCGGCGGCAACGGCCGCGCGCGTGCGGCCGGCATCGACGTCCTGCCCGAGGCGGCGCTGCCACGCTTCATCGCCGCGTTTGCGGCTGCGCACTGGAGCGCCCCCGCCTGAATCGGGTGGTGCGCACACGCCGTATGCCGCGCTGGATTTGTGCTGCGTCAACGCCGCGGCGCTTTGGGCTCAGTAAGGTGGGGGCATCCGTCTTTCAAACGCCAGCGAGCTCACCCATCATGACCATCAGCCCTGCCGCCCTTGACCGCATCGAAGCCGTTCGCCGCATCGCCCGCGAGGTGGCCGGCCCTGCGGCTGTGTCCGTGGACAAAGAGGGGCGCTTCCCCCGCGAGGCCATCGACGCGCTCAAGGCCGAGAAACTGCTGGCGGCCTATGTGCCCGAGGCGCTGGGTGGCAAGGGCTCGTCCATCGTCGAACTGGGCCTGATGTGCGAAGCGCTGGGCCAGCGCTGTGCCTCGGCCGCCATGGTGTTTGCCATGCACCAGGTGCAGGTGGGTTGCCTCGTGCGCCACGGCCACACGCCCTACTTCCAGAACTACCTCAACGAGCTGGTGCGCAACCAGCGCCTGATCGCCTCCGTCACGTCTGAAGCGGGCGTGGGCGGTTCGGTACGCACCAGCATCTGCAACATCGAGCAAGACGGCGACACCTGCACCGTGCGCAAGGACGGCACCGTGGTGTCCTACGGTGAAGACGGTGAAGACCTCTTGATGACCGTGCGCCGCACCAACACCTCGGCCGCGAGCGACCAGGCCCTGGTGCTGGTCAGCAAGAGCCAGTGCGAGATGCAGCAGACCAGCACCTGGGATGCCATGGGCATGCGCGGCACCTGCAGCCCGGGTTATGTCATCACCGCCCGCTTCCAGCCCGACCAGATCGTGCCTGACCCGTTTGCCGACATCAACGCGCACACCATGGTGCCGTGGGCCCACATCCTGTGGGCATCGGCCTGGCTGGGCATCGCCACCGACGCCGTGACCCGCGCCCGCGCCTTTGTGCGCGAGACGGCCAAGCGCATGGGCGGCAGCACGCCACCCACCGCACCGCGCCTGAGCGAAGTGGGCGCGCGCCTGCAGCTGATGCGCGCCCAGGTGCGCGAACGCGCCGCCTACTACGACATGCTCATCAACCAGCCCGATGGTGGCAAGGACATGCTGTCATCCGTGGGCTTTGCCGTCGAGCTCAACCACCTCAAGATCAATGCGTCCGAGCTGGTGGCCGAGATCTGCACCAAGGCCTTGCGCATCACCGGCACCACGGGTTACCGCAATGATTCGCCCTACAGCGTCACGCGCCACCTGCGTGATGCGCACTCGGCCGCGCTGATGATCGGCAACGAGCGCATTCACGCGGCCAATGGCGCGCTGCACCTGGTCTACAAGGACGACGTGCTCTGAAGCTCGGCGCGTCGCCAGGCGCGGCCATTGGCCAGCTGCGCGCCGATGGCCAGCAGGCCGTTGAGCAGCAAGGCCTGGCGCACGCCCAGCGCGCTCACGGTCAAACCCGTGAGCAGCCCGCCCAAGGCCAGGCCGCCGCGCATGGCCAGCATGAACAGGCTCACGGTCTGGCCGCGGATGCGGACTGGCGCCGTGGCTTGCAGCAGCGCGTTGGCCGAGGCATTGCTGGTGGTCATCACGATGCCGGCCAGCACGAACAAGGCCGGCAAGGCCCAGGCCCAGCGGTTGAGCGCCGCCAGCACCACGATCACGCCATAGGTCACGGCCGCCCATGAGCTCAGCGGGCGGCGGTCGCGGGTCGGGTCAATGGCCAGCAGCGCCGTGGCGCCCAGCAGGCCGCCCACGCCAAACGCGCCCACCGTCAAGCTGAAGCGCGCGGCGTCACCCTGGAAGGCGGCCTTGATCAGCACAGGGCAGAAGGTGATCAGCGGGGCGCACAGCACGCTGGTGGTGAACACCGTCAGCAAGGCGCCGCGCAAGGGCGCTTGATGCCAGACCTCCTGCACGCCCTGCACCAGCTGCTGGCGCGAGGGCCAGCGTGTCGAGTCGGCGCTGGGTGTGTAACGCGGCAGCACCCACAGCGCCACCAGGATGAAGGGCAAGTAGGACGCCGCACTGACCGCGAAGGCCCCGGCCATGCCCACACTGGTCATCAGCACGCCGGCGATGGCCGGCCCCAGGATGCGCGAGAGGTTGAACTGCGTGGTGTTGAGCGCAATGCCCGAGGGGATCTGCTCACGCTCGACGATCGAGGGCACGATGGACTGGAATGAAGGCATGGACAGCGCATCCGTGATGCCCACGATCAGCGACATCAGGATCACGACCCAGGGCTGCACGGTGCCGGTCAGGATCAGAACCACCAGCAGCACCGGGCACAGCATCTGGATGGACTGGAACACGGTGATGATGCGGCGGCGGTCGGCGCGGTCGGCCAGCGCGCCGCCCACCAGGGTCAGCAGCAGTACTGGCGCGCCCGAGGCGAAGGTGTCCAGCCCCAGCAGGAAGGGCGAGGCCCCCAGGCTGAGCATCAACCAGGGTTGGGCCACTTGCTGGGCCCAGGTGCCGATGTTGGCCAGCAGGCTGGCAAACCAGAAGGTGCCGAAGCGGCGGGTGGTCAGCAGCCGCAGTGATCGGCGAAAGGGGGTGTCTTGCATGGGCGGGGGTGTTGCCCCCTGGCCTTTTCAGGTCCAATACGGGCATGGAACACACCGATCTTATCGACAAGCGGCTCACCGATCTGGAAATCAAGGCCGGGTTCACCGAAGACCTGCTGGACCACCTCAACCAGCTGGTGGTGCGCCAGCAGCAGCAGATCGACTTGCTGATCAATGAGGTCATCCAGTTGCGCCAGCAGGCATCGGACGCCTCTGCAGGCGGTTTCCGCAGCCTGCGCGACGAATTGCCGCCGCACTACTGAGCCCGGCCGGGCCGGCATCAGCCGTGCTGCGCAGGCCGCTCGCTCACCCAGCGGGCAATGCGCTCCAGCAGCAGCGAGGGCGCGATGGGCTTGCTGATGTGGTCGTTCATGCCGGCGGCCAGGCATTCCTGGCGGTCCTCTTCAAAGGCATTGGCCGTCATGGCGACGATGGGCAGCGTGGCGCAACCCGGCAGCTGGCGGATCAGTTGCGTGGCCTCCAGGCCGTTCATCAGCGGCATCTGCACATCCATGAGGATGAGGTCGTAGTGATGGCGGCTAGCCTTGATGACCGCCTCCTCGCCGTTGAGCGCCACGTCGAACTCGATGCCCGAGCCGGCCAGACCCTCGATGGTGACCAGGCGGTTGACAGCGTTGTCCTCGGCCAGCAGGACGCGCACGCCCTTGAGCTGGTCCGGGCGCACAGCCGGTTGGCGTGGCGCCTGGGCGGTGCCGCTGCTGGGCGCGTGGTGGGCTGGCTTGAAGGGCAAATCGACCCAGAAGGTGCTGCCCTGGCCGGGTGCGCTGAGCGCGCCGATGCGCCCGCCCATCAACTCCGCCAGGCGTTTGCTGATGGCCAGGCCCAGGCCGGTGCCGCCAAAGCGGCGCGTGTTGGAGCGGTCGCCTTGCTCGAAGGCCTTGAACAAGGTCTCAAGCTTGTCTTCGGCAATGCCGATGCCGGTGTCCTGCATGGCCATGTGCAGCCAGACCCGGCCGTTGGGCTCGCACCCGGGCGGTGGCGGGATCAGCCGGATCGACAGCGACACGCGCCCGCGCTCGGTGAATTTCACGGCATTGCTGGCGAAGTTCAGCAGCACCTGCTGCAGGCGCATGTCGTCGCCATGCAGGTATTTGGGCAAGGCCGTGTCCAGGTCCTGCACCAGGTCCACCCTGGCCTGTGAGGCGCGCCCGCGTACCAGGTCGAACACATGGGCGACCACCTCACGCAGGTCGAAGTCCCGTTCGGCCAGCGTGAGGCGGCCCGCCTCGATCTTGGAGATGTCCAGGATGTCGTTGATGACCTGCAGCAGGTGGGCCGAGGCGGCATCGGCCTGATCGAGTTTCTGGATCTGGTTGGGCTCGTGCAGATCACGCCGCAACAAGGCCAGCAGGCCGATGATGGCGTTCATCGGCGTGCGGATCTCGTGGCTCATGTTGGCCAGGAAGGTGCTCTTGGCCCGGTTGGCCAGCACCGCGTCGTTGCGGGCTTGTTCCAGCTCCTGGGTGCGTTGGCCGACCAGTTGCTCCAGGTGGCTGCGGTGCTCCTCCAGCTCCTGCTGGGCCTGGTCACGGCTGTGGCGAGCCCTGATCGCACTCAAGCCGTAGCTCAGGGTCGCGGTCAGCTTGGTGAGCAGGTCGACTTCTTCTTGCTGGAAGGCGTCGGGCTCTGGAGCGTATAGCGTGAGCACCCCAACCGTGTGCTCGTCCAGCAGGAAAGGCAAGGCGGCGGACGACTGGAAGCCGTGCCGAATGGCCTTGTCACGCCAGGGGGCCATGACCGGGTTGGTTAGCACGTTCTGGTTGCACACCGGCGCCATGGTGCGCACGGCCGTGCCACTCGGGCCTTGCCCATTGGCGTCATCGGCCCATGAAATGTGCAGGTCTTGCAGGTAATCGCCTGCCGAGCCCGCCCAGGCGGTGGCACGCACCGGTTTGCCTGGGGTGTCTTCGGCCACGCCCACCCAGGCCATCAGGTAGCCGGCCTCGTTGACGGCCAGCTCGCACACCCGGTGCAGCAATGCGGCTTCGTCTTGCGCCTGGATCAGCATGCTGCTGCACTCGCCCAGCAAGCGGGCGGCGCGGTTGATCTTGCGCAACTCCAACTGCGCCTGGCGCAGGGCGGTGATGTCGCGCGCAACGCCGGCCACCGCGTAGATGCGGCCATGGGCGTCAAACAATGGGGTCTTGAGCGATTGCACCAGCACCTGGTGCCCGTCGCTGGCATAGGTCAGCTGCGATTCGGAGGTGAAGGAGCGCCCGGTGGCCACCACGGCCTCGTCGCTCAGCCGGAAGTGCTCGGCCTGAGCCTGGCCGACAAAATCTTCATCGCGCTTGCCCACGATGTCGGCTTGTCGCGCACCGAAGAAGCGTTCGAATTCGGGGTTGCAGGCCAGGTAGACGCCTTGGAGGTCCTTGACCCAGACCAGGTCGGGCATAGCGGCCATCAGCGCGCCGAGGTCGACGTGCTCGTTCTGCCACGCACCAAGCGCATCGCTCCAGGCGCCATGCAACGCCGGATCGTGCTGTGAAAGACCCATGCTGCCTCCCCGGACGGACGGTCATCAACTGCTGGATATGCAGCAGCCAGGTACGCCGGGCATCTGCATCGGATTAGACAGGATAGCGAAAGGGCTATTTCGGCGGAACAATAAATGAGCGCCTGCCCCCCCATGGAGGCAATATGCAACAGGGCGCGCACGGAAGCAACAGGAAATCGGACAAGTCTCGGCGGGTGGCTCAGGGCGTGATCGAGGGCAACTCGAACACGAACTCACTGCCTTGCTGAGGCGCGCTGTGCACGTGCAAGGTGCTGCCCATCAGCTCCAGCAGCTGCTTGCAGATCACCAGGCCGATGCCGGCACCGGGGATGGCGCTGCTGCCCCGCCCGAGCCGGTTGAAGGGCTCGAACAGGTGCTGGAGCTGCTCCGGCCCCATCCCCAGCCCGGTGTCGCTGACGGCAAACCGCACGTTTGGGCCATGGCGTGTGGCGCTGAGCGTGATGCTGCCGTCGGGGCGGTTGTACTTGATGGCGTTGCTCAGCAGGTTGAGCAGCACCTGCTTGAGGCGCGTGGGGTCGGCCCGCACCAACCCGGTCTCGCCCTGCATGGAAACGTTGAAGTGCAAGCCGGCGGCCTGGGCCTGGGGCGCCATCATCTCGTGGCAGGACTGGACCAGCGTGGCCACGTCCAGCTCGGTGGCGTGGATGTGCATCTGCCCGGACTCGATGCGCGAGACGTCCAGCACGTCGCCGATCATGTCCAGCAGGTGGCGCCCGGCGTGGTCGATGTGCTGGACCATCTCGCGCTGTTGCGGGCTGAGCGGCTCCCGCTGGTTGAGCATCAGCACCTGGGTGAAGCCCAGCACGGCGTTGAGCGGCGTGCGCAGTTCATGGCTCATGCGCGACAGGAAGCTGGTCTTGGCGCGGTTGGCGGCTTCGGCGGCCAGTTTGGCTTCGCGTTCGCGCTCACGTTCGCGCAGGCGCTCGCCCATGTCGGCAAAGCCTTGTTCCAGCAGCGCAAACTCATGCGGGACGCGTTCACCATCGGCCATGTCGGGGGTCTCGCCTTGCGCGATGGCCCGCATGCGCTGCAGCAGGCGTTGCGTGGGCTGGATGACGCGGTTCATGGCCAGCCACCAGGCCATCCACAGGGCCAGGGCAAAGGTCAGGGTGCTGATGACCAGCAAGGTGATCAGCGATCGCTTGAGCTCATCCGTGATCTGTGCCTGGGGAATGCCGACCGCGACACACCAGTCAGAGACCCGCGAGCGGCTGAAGGCGGTGATCACGGGGATGCCTTCCAGCGTCACGGTTTCCAGCACGCCATCGGGCACTTGCCGGGACATGCGGATCAGGTCGGGCACGGCGGGGTGGCCCACAAAGCGGTCCATCTCGTGGGTGCGCGCGACGATATTGCCCTGGCTGTCCAGCACCGAGCTGATCCAGTCCTTGGGCAGGTTTTGCGCGGTGAGCACACTGGCAAAACGGTCGGGGAAGATACCGGCACTGAGGCTGTAGCGCACCCGCCCGTCACGCCGGACGGGCACGCCCAGCGCCAGGATGGGCTTGCCGGTCACCGGGCCGACAAACACATCGGTCAGCACCGGCTCGCCCTGCTCGAAGATGCGCTTGAGCTGGGGTGGGCCGCCCACCAGTGGCAGCGGGGCGCCCCAGGCCACGAGGGTGTTGACCTGCTGGCGGCCAGCCTCGTCAATCAGCACATAGCTGGAAATGTTCTGAAAGGGCAGTGCGCTTTGGGCCTGGGTGTAGAAATCGGCCAGGTCATCGGCCTGGAGCGAACTGGTGGTGGCCAGCACACGCAGGCCCGCCGTCACGCTGACGATTTCCCGGTCCAGGCCGGCCGCGGCCGCGCGTGCCACCGAGATGGCACGCTCGATGGCCTGCGCCTTGTGCTGCCGGTAGTCGGACACAATGAACCAGGCCGACAGCAGGATGCCGGGCAGCAGGCACGCAAGGATCAGCAACGCCAGGTTCGTGCGGATTCGCCAGATGGCGCCTGGAGCGACACTGGTCTGAACGGTGGGCCCTGATTTCTTTGCGATGTCACCGTTGCTCCAGGTGAGCAGGTCGGACATGGCGTGTTGGATGCTTGGTTATCTGGCACCCGGCGATGCGGAACGCAGCCAGGTGGGCGGTACAACATGCAAGACGACGAACAGCAAGGTCGGCAGCCCTCAGTAGACCACAAGCGCCTGGTGCATGAACCGCTTTCTTGACCTCGACCGGTGCAGGGGTAAGGCCCGTCACGGCCTGGGGTTGAAGCGCGCCTGATCGGCCACGAAGGCATCAAAGGCGGCCAGCAGCGGCGCATAGCGCGCAGGTGCCTGCTCCAGTTCGGCCAGCGCCATGCAGCAGGCCTCCAGTGTCGACAGCTGATCGGGGCGGTGGGCCTTGCGAATCAGGTAGCGCGAAGGTGCATCCGGCTGCAGCGCGAGCCGGGGCAGGGCTTGCAGCAAGGGGTTGAGGTGCAGCATGCGCAGGCTTTTGCGCCAGGTGCCGTCCAGCACGACCAGGCGGGTGCGGGCGGGGTCCAGCTCGCTGGCGGACGCCGATGGCGCCGGCAGGCCTGCTTGCGCGGGGTAGAGCAGCACCGCTTGCCGGGCCTCGCCTGGCGCGGGGGCCAGCCAGGTTTGCAGGGCGGCCGGTTCGAAGCACTCGCCCACCTGGGTCTGGCCACGCTGCAGGCTGAGTTGCAGCAGGCGCGCGCTGCCCTTGGCCTGGTGCACCTCCAGCGGGTGTTGCAGGATCAACAGCGGGGTTTCGTTCGCGGTGGGGGTGATCCAGCTGCACAGGCAGGTCTTGAGCGGCCGCTCGCAGCGTGGGCACCGCGCGCGTTGGGGCGCGCTGCCGGTGTCCGCCATGCCGACGGGTTCGTTCATGTGCCGATGGCCGACACGATGGCCGTGAACAGCTGCCAGGTGCGCGCCACCGAGGCCACTTCCACCTGCTCGCCGGGTGCATGAGCGCCCCGGATGGTGGGGCCGAAGGAGACGATGTCCATGCCCGGGTACTTGGCCGCGATGATGCCGCACTCCAGCCCGGCGTGGATGACCTGCGTGGCCGATGCCTGCTGGAACTCGCGCTGGTAGACGCGCTGGCACAGCGTCAGCAAGGGTGAGTCGGGGTTGGGCGTCCAGCCCGGGTAGGCGCCGCTCTGTTCGGCCTGGGTGCCCGACAGCGCCCACAGGCTCACGATCTCGTCAGCCAGGGCCTGGCTGCCGCTGTCGCGCAGCGAGCGCACCATGAAGTTGCAGCTGCCACCGGTGGGTGTGAGCTCGACCATGCCCAGGTTGTTGGAGGTCTCCACCACGCCGGGCACGCGCTGGCTCATGCGGCGCACGCCATGCGGTGCGGCGTGCAGGCTCTGCAGCCAGATGTCCTGCTCGGCTGCGGCCATCACCTGCGTGGCTTGCACGGCCTCGGCGCGCAGTGCCAGGCGGGGCTCGACCCCTTCAAGCTCCTGCTGCAACAGGGCCTGCCACGACAGCAGGACCTGGGCGAGATCAGCGGCCAGCGCCTCGGGCACCGCGACCACCGCAAAGGCCTCGCGTGGCAAGGCGTTGCGGGCCGTGCCGCCTTGCAGGCTCACCAGGCGCACATCACCCAGGGCCTCCAGGCCACGCAGCACACGCACCAACAGCTTGATGGCATTGCCCCGCTCTTCGTGGATGTTGACGCCGGAGTGCCCGCCACGCAGCCCGGTCAGGCTGATGCGCCAGGCATCGTGCTCGGGCGGCATGGGCTCGGCCAGGCCGGTGCGTGCCACGTTGACGTCCATGCCGCCGGCACAACCGAGGTAGAACTCGCCCCACGCCTCGGTATCCAGGTTGAGCATGAGGCGGCCTTGCAGCAGGCCCGGTTGCAGCCCTTGCGCACCGCCCATGCCGGCTTCTTCGTCCACGGTGAACAAGGCCTCGATGGGGCCGTGCGGCAGGCTCTGGTCGGCCAGCAAGGCCAGGATCATGGCCACGCCCATGCCGTTGTCCGCGCCCAGGGTGGTGCCTTCGGCCTTCACCCAGCCGTCTTGCAGCACGGGCTGGATCGGGTCGCGGCTGAAGTCGTGCTTCGAATCGCTGTTTTTCTGGCAGACCATGTCCAGATGGCCTTGCAGCACCAGGCCGGGCAGGTGTTCGCGGCCGGGCGTGGCGGGTTTGCGCACGATCAGGTTGCCAGCCTGGTCCACCAGCGTCGCCAGGCCCAGGCCCTCGGCCCACTGGCGCAGGTGTTCACGCAGCGGGCCCTCCTGCTTGGAGGGGCGCGGGATGCGGCACAGGGTGGCGAAGTGGGCCCACACGGCGGTGGGTTCAAGGTGGCTCAAGGCTTCAGGCGTGGCGGCGGTGGTCGACATTTCAGCAGGCGCAACAGCAGGCAGGTTGATCACAGGTGAAGGCCAGGGCGCTGGCCATGGCTGTGACAGACGTGGAGCCAGCTTGCAGTCGGCCGGCCACCCGGGGATGCTAAGCCCGAAGCGCCCCGCGTGTTCGAATGCCATCCCAAGCCACCGAGAACGCGCGAAAATACGCGGCTATGACCCGCCCCGCCCCCGAACTGCTTTTGCCCGCCGGCTCGCTCGACAAGATGCGCGCCGCTTACGACTTTGGCGCCGATGCCGTGTATGCCGGCCAGCCGCGTTACTCCCTGCGCGCGCGCAACAACGAGTTCAAGCTGGAGCAGCTGCAGCAAGGCATCAACGAGGCCCGGCAACGTGGCAAGAAGTTCTACGTCACCAGCAACCTGATTGCGCACAACGACAAGGTGCGCACCTACCTGCGCGACATCGAACCCGTGGTGGCCATGAAGCCCGACGGCATCATCATGGCGGACCCCGGCCTGATCATGATGGTGCGCGAGAAGTGGCCCGAGGTGGCCGTGCACCTGTCCGTGCAGGCCAACACGACCAACTACGCCACCGTCAAGTTCTGGGAGAAGGTGGGCGTCAAGCGCATCATCCTGTCGCGCGAGCTGAGCCTCGACGAGATCGAGAAGATCCGCCAGGAATGCCCGGACATGGAACTGGAAGTGTTCGTGCACGGTGCCCTGTGCATCGCGTACTCGGGCCGTTGCCTGCTGTCGGGTTACTTCAACCGGCGCGACCCCAACCAGGGCACCTGCACCAACGCCTGCCGCTGGGACTACAAGACCCATACCGGCTCGGAGTTGTCGGACACGGGCGAGGTCATCCCCATCAAGCTGGAAGGCGACTTCAACTTCGCGCACGAGCAGACCGAGGCCGAGCAGGCTTTCTCTGCTTGTGGTGATGGCAAACGCCATCCGGCTGCCGACCAGGTCTACCTGCTGGAAGAAGCCGAGCGCCCGGGCGAGCTCATGCCCATCATGGAAGACGAGCACGGCACCTACATCATGAACTCCAAGGACCTGCGCGCCGTGGAGCACGTGGCACGCCTGGCCGCCATCGGGGTGGATTCGCTCAAGGTCGAAGGCCGCACCAAGTCGCTGTACTACGTGGCCCGCGTGGCCCAGGTCTACCGCCAGGCCATTGACGACGCGGTGGCGGGCAAGCCCTTCAACCCCGATCTGCTGCTGCAGCTCGAAGGCATGGCCAACCGCGGCTACACCGGCGGCTTCCTGCAACGCCACCCGGCGCAGGCGTACCAGAACTACATCACCGGTCACTCCGAGTTCCAGCG
The DNA here is from genome assembly GCF_000768065.1 of Aquabacterium sp. NJ1. Classification (NCBI taxonomy): domain Bacteria; kingdom Pseudomonadati; phylum Pseudomonadota; class Betaproteobacteria; order Burkholderiales; family Sphaerotilaceae; genus Aquabacterium; species Aquabacterium sp. NJ1. The sequence continues at coordinate 2,812,909 of NZ_JRKM01000001.1, forward strand.
CAGCAAGTTCGTGGCCGAGGTGCGTGGCATCGAAGACGGCTGGGCCGAGGTAGAGGTCAAGAACAAGTTCGCCGTGGGCGACACCATCGAGGTGATCCACCCCAGCGGCAACCAGATCGTCAAGCTGGAGGCCATGCGCAACCTGGAGGGCGCACCCATCGAGGTCGCGCCCGGCAGCCCGCTGCGCGTGCGCATCCCGCTGGCCGAGCAGTACAAGGGTGCGCTGCTGGCGCGTTTGCTGGAGCCCGCCACCGCGGCGTGACCTGCAGCGGGGCAGCGGGCTTGACACGCCGTTGCGTGCCGGCTGGATCCCCCTAAGCTGAAGGGCGGGCAGGCTATCGGCCAGGGCCGGGCTGCGCCTACACTGCGGCGCAGCTTGACCCCCTGGAATTGCTCGCCCATGAACCGCTCCTGCCCTTTGACGGCGGTGGCTTGGGCCCTTGCCGTGCTGTGCGCCACCCTGGCCACGGGCGCATCCGCCCAGACTGCCCCGATCCCTGCTTCCATCCCTGTGCCCGCTGACCAGGCTGGCCATCAGCCTGCGGACCACCTGCCCGCCATCCAGATCACCGGCACGGCCTTGCGTGGTACCGATGCCCAGGCCGCCGCGGTGCCTGTGACCGTGCTGGGCCGCGCTGACATCGAGCGTTCCGGCGCACGCACCACCACCGAGCTGTTGCAGCAACTGCCGGTGATGCAGGGCATGACGCAGACCACATCGGTGGTGGGCAATGACTCGCGTGGCTACGCCAGCGTGTCCATCCACAACCTGGGTGATGCCTACACGCTGGTGCTGCTCAACGGCCAGCGCGTGGCGCCCTTTGGTGGGCAGCTGAGCAACGGGGCCTTGTCGGGTGTGGACATCAACACCATCCCGCTGGCCATGGTCGAACGCATCGAGGTGCTGACCGATGGCGCTTCGGCGCTGTATGGCGCCGATGCCCTGGGTGGTGTGGTCAACATCATCACTCGGCGTGATGGCGATGCCAACGAGGCCACGGCCGGTGTGACCTGGCCGCGTGGCGGTGCCCGTGAATGGCGGCTGAGCGCCTTCAAGAGCGTGGGCAGCGTGGAGGATGCCGGGCAGAACCTGAGCCTGGGCGTGTCGGCCATGCGCCGCAGTGCGTTGCGGGCCACGGCGCGGGACTATGCGCGTGATGCCATCAAGGACTTCAACTTCGAGGGGCAGCGTTATCGCTTTGCGGATGTGCAGGATGCGGGTGCCCCTGCAACGATCTACGACTTCACCGGCACTTTTGGTTGGGCCAACCCCATGCTGAAACTGACGGGGCGGTGCCCAAGTGGTTCGTATGTCTATGACAACCCTTATGCCCCCTTTTTCTCGTATCAGTTTTTTCCGCTCTGCTCCTACAACTACGCGGGCGATCTGGACCTGGTGCCTGAACAAGCTCAGCACAGCTTGATGACCAGCTTTACCCGGCAATTCACGCCGGACAACAAGCTGCAGCTGGACCTCTTGCTCTCACGCAGCGTGGTCACCTCTCACCTGGCGCCAGTGGCGACGGGCTTTTACGGGCTGGATGTGCTCAGCAGCTCGCCGGCTTTTGCTGGTCTGGGTGTGGGCGACAACCCCGTCAATCTGAGCTACCGCTTCGTCGACCTCGGCCGACGCGGCTTCGAAGACACCTCCGACCTGGCTCACCTGGCTGCGCGTCTGGAAGGGCGTTTGCATGGCTGGTCCTGGTCGGCCGGCCTGAGCTATTCAGCCAGCTACCAGCGCAGCGACATCGAGCACGCCCTGAGCACCAACGCGGCCAAGCACCTGTTTGACGATGGCCTGGTCAACCCGGTGGTGGCACCCGGCCAGCAGACGGCTTCAGACCTGGCTGCGCAACGCGCCGCCAGCTACAACGGCGAATGGCTCAGTGGGCGCTCAACCCTGGCCGAACTGCAATGGCTGGCTTCACGCGAGCTGATGCCCTTGCCGGGCGGCCCGCTCAAGTGGGCGGTGGGCGCCAACCTGCGGCGTGAAGGCCTGCGCTTCCAGCCCAGCCTGTTTGCGCAAGGCATGTTGTCAGACCTCGGTGCAGGTACCATGGCCTCGTCCTTCGACGCCGGCAACCTGCGCCTGGGGGATACCGTGCCCATGCAATCTTCCAGCGCTTCTCGCTATGTGTGGGGCCTGCTCAGCGAATGGCAGGCACCTGTCGCCCCCGCGCTGACCCTGGGCGCGGCCGTGCGCACCGACCACGATGAATTCGCGGGCCAGGCATGGACGGGCAAGACCAGCGCACGCTGGCAGGCCGCGCCCAACCTGATGTGGCGCGCGTCGCTCGGCACGGGTTTTCGCACACCCACGCTCAACCAGATGCGCTCGCCCGGGCGCTCCGATGGGGTCACCAGCAAACCATATGACTGCACGGCCGATTTACAGGCTGTCGCGGTGTCTCTGGGGGCGGCGCCTTGCAGTGCCGCGGCCATCTACCCCCTGGTCGTCGGCGGCAATGGTGACTTGCAGCCCGAGAAGTCGGTGCAGGCCAACCTGGGCTTGAGGCTGGCGCCCGCAGCCGGTTATGTGCTGGGTGCCGACTTGTGGGCCGTGCACATCCATGACCGCATCGGCTCGGTGGACGAAGCCGTGGCCTTCGAGCACCCTCAGGCCGTGCCGGCTTCGACCTGGACCACGGTGGACACCGGCAGCGGCCCGCAACTGGCGCTGCAAGGGCGCCCGACCAATCTGGGCACGCTGATGTCATCGGGGCTGGACCTGTTGGCCAGCGCACGGCGCCCCACTGCCATTGGTGTGATCGACACCCAGATGCGTGCCACCGTCATGCTGCGCGAAGACAGCCAGGTCTACCCCGGTGGTCCCTGGTTCAGTGCGATCGACGACGGGCGCTACGGCGCCGCCACCTTGAAATGGCGTGCCAACTGGCGCACCAGCCTGATCCGTGCGGGCTGGACACACACCCTGACGGCGCGTTACCAATCCGGCTATGACGACGCGCCCATCACAGCCTACCCCGTGGACGCCAATGGCCAGGTCACCGGGCCGGGGCAGCAGATCCGCCTCAAGGCCGCGGATCAGGTCCTGTGGGACTGGCAGACCAGTTGGCAGCTCGATGGCACCCTGCAACTGACGGCTGGTGTGGTCAATATCTTTGACACCAAGCCGCCCTTGTCGCTCAACCAAGGCGGCGCAGGCAAGGGCCAGATGCTGGGTTACGACGAGCGCTACTTCGATGCCCGCGGCCGCATGTTGATGCTGGAAGCGCGGCTCACCTTTTAGGGCCACATCGCCTGCATGCGCCTTGCGGCGTCTGTGCGACGCATGCGTTACATGTGCACGGCGGTACCGCTGATGCCAGCGCGGGCACGCCCTTGACAGCCGCCATCGGGGCGCGCAAGGTGGCCACACAGGAGGCCTCTCATGCAGCCTTTGTCCCGCGTTGAACACGACGCCATGGGCGAGATCCTGGTGCCCGCATCGGCCCTGTGGGGCGCCCAGACGCAGCGCTCGCTCCAGCACTTCGCCATTTCCATCGAACGCATGCCCATGGCCCTGATCATGGCGCTGGCCCGCATCAAGCGAGCGTGCGCCCTGGTCAATGCCGGGCTCGGTTTGCTGGACGCCCGTGTGTCGGCCGCCATCGTGCAGGCTGCCGACGAGGTGCTCGCCTGCCAGCATGACGAGGCCTTCCCCTTGTCGGTGTGGCAGACCGGTTCGGGCACGCAGACCAATATGAACATGAACGAGGTGCTGGCCAACCGCGCATCCGAGCTGCTAGGCGGCGGCCGGGGCCCGGCGCGCCTGGTGCACCCCAATGACCACGTCAACCTGGGCCAGTCGTCCAACGACATCTTCCCCACGGCCATGCACGTGGCCGCGCTCTCGGCCTTGAACCTGGCGCTGCTGCCTGCCCTGAGCGCGTTGAAAGACACGCTGGCCGACAAGGCCGATGCGTATGCCGACATCATCAAGATCGGCCGCACCCACCTGCAGGACGCCACGCCTCTGACCCTGGGCCAGGAGATGTCGGGCTGGGTGGCGCAGCTTGCGCACGCGCAAACCGCCATCACCCACAGCCTGGATGCCCTGCATGCCCTGGCGGTGGGCGGCACCGCCGTGGGCACGGGCCTCAACACGCACGCGCAGTTTGGTGAGCGCGTGGCGAGCATGCTGGCCGAGGAGCTGGGCTGGCCGCTGTACACGGCACCCAACCGCTTTGCGGCCCTGGCCTCGCACGAACCGCTGGTGAGCGCGCATGGGGCGCTGAAGACCCTGGCCGTGGCCTTGAACAAGATCGCCAACGATGTGCGCTGGCTGGCCTCCGGCCCGCGATGTGGCCTGGGCGAGCTGCACCTGCCGGAAAACGAACCCGGCAGCTCCATCATGCCCGGCAAGGTCAACCCCACGCAGTGCGAGGCGCTCACCATGGTGTGCTGCCAGGTCATGGGCAATGACGTGGCGCTCGGCATGGGCGCGGCATCGGGGCACTTCGAGCTCAATGTCTACAAGCCGCTCATCGCGCATGCCTTCCTGCAAAGCGCGCGCCTGCTGGCCGATGGCATGGCCAGCTTCGATGTGCACTGCGCCCGCGGCATCGAGGCGGACCGCGCACGCATGGCCGAACTGGTGGGGCGCTCGCTGATGCTGGTCACCGCGCTCAGCCCGCACATCGGTTATGAGCGCGCGGCCCACATGGCGCAATACGCCCATGCCAAGGGCCTGAGCCTGCGCGAGGCCGCGCTGGAACTGGCTTACGTCACCGCCGAAGAGTTCGACGAATGGGTGCGCCCGCAGCGCATGGTGTGACCCCTTGTTCCCGGGGGTGATGTTTGTTCAATCGCGCACACAATGCCTGCGGGGAGGGCCGCTGCATCGCTGGATGCAGGCCTGGATGTCCATCAATTGAACTGAACTCGAATGACTTTCTCGAAGAGCCAGCGTGCCTCAACGCTGATGAGCTTGGCCGTTTTGTGGGGACTGTCGGCCTCTCAAGCCCATGCCGACAACAAGCTGTTTGTGACCGATACGCTGGACCGCGGCCAACTGGACCTGCGCATTTCCACGTATCACGGGGCTGCAAAGGGCGACATCACCCTTTTGTCCGATGGCAGCACCATCAGCAGCAAGTCACAAGGCAATGAGCTGGACGCGGCGGTGAGGTATGGCCTGGGAGCATCCACCCATATCGGGCTGTCCACGAGCTATGGCGTGAATCGCTCGCACCAGCTGGATGAATCCTCGGGCAACACGGGGGATTTCAAGGCCAAGGGCTTTCAGGGCGGCAGTGTCTGGGTCAGACATGGCTTCCTGACGGGCTCGGATTCGCCCTTGACCTTGTCTGGCGAGTTGGGTGTTGATGTTGCCACCGACAAGAACCTCTCCAACAGCTCATACAGCACGGCTTCATTGAGCGTGGCTGCCGGGTGGGACTTTGGTCAAGGTGTCAAAGGCTATACGGCGCTGGAATACACGGCAACCGAGCATGCTGATCAGGCCCGAAGCGTGAAAGTGAATGCAGGTGTGTGGCTGCCGTTGAACCGTCAGGTGACCATTGCGCCTGGCTTGACTTACCGGCGCCAGATGGAGACAACCTACATCAATGCCTATTCTGACTACACCTTGGGGTTGGCGGCCATGGTGCAAGTCGCACCTAGAACCTACATCAACCCGTCGCTGTTGTGGATGCGCAGTGAGGCGGTGGAGAGCAAGAACGGGCTGGCCCGGTTCAATGAAACCAACGGGCATACCGTGGGGGTGCAGCTCTATCAGTTGTTCTGATCCAGCAGGCACACACATGACAGTGTGGCGCTTCAAGCCACGAAGCGCCACACCGTGAAGAAGTGGCTGGCCGTGCCGCCCAGCACGAACAGGTGCCAGATGCCGTGCGCATGGCGCAGGCGTTTGTCCAGCACGTAGAACACGATGCCCACCGTGTAGAGCAGGCCACCGGCCAGCAACCACATCCAGCCATCGCCGCGCAGGCCGTTCATCAATGGCGTGGCCGCGGCGATCCCGCACCAGCCCATCAGCACGTACAGCGGCACCGAGGGCACCGTCTCGCGGCCCCACCACAGCTCCTTGCCGATGCCCACCAGCGCCAGCGTCCATTCAAAGGCGAAGATGCTCCAGCCCAGCTGGCCATGCAGCGTCACCAGCGTGAACGGCGTGTAGGTGCCGGCAATCAAGAGGTAGATGGCGCAGTGGTCCACCTTGGCCCACAGGGCCTTGCTGGCCCCGCGGATGCTGTGATACAGGGAAGAGGCGGCGTACAGCACGATCATCGTCAGCCCGAACACGCTGAAGCTGAGGATCTTGAGCAGGTCGCCGCCCTCGATGGCCTGGGCCACCAGCACGGCCGAGCCCACGATGGCCAGGGCCAGGCCCAGCAGGTGGGTGACGCTGTTGAGTCGTTCGCCGTGGTACATCGTGTGGGGCCTGTGTTGGAGCGTGGTGCGGTGGCAGATGGGCAGCCATGCTGGCAGGGCTGCAATACAACATGATGACGGCAGCAGCCTGACGTCTCCCTGTGCCAGATCAGGTGTGGGAACGGTTTTTCGCCAGATGGTTCCGGATGGTCTTCGTAAAGCTGCCGATTTCGATGGGTTTGGCGATGTAGCCATCGCAGCCCGCTTCCAGCATGCGCGCTTCGTCGCCTTTCATGGCGTAGGCCGTGAAGGCCACCACCGCCATGTGGCGGGTGCTGGGGTCGGCTTTGAGCTGGCGTGTGAGGGTGAGCCCGTCAATGTCGGGCAACTGGATGTCCATCAGGATCAGCTCGGGCTGGAAGCTGCGGATGTCACGCAGGGCCGAATGGGCATCCGGCACGGACACCACCTCGATACCGTCTGCCTCGAGCAGAAAGCTCACCAGCTCCAGGTTCATGAGGTTGTCGTCCACGATCAGGACACGTGGCATGTTCATGGTGCGTCCGTCCTTGCCGTGTCAATGTGCCGCGCGGGCCGCCAGCGGCGCAGGTGGTCGAGCAGGGCTTGCAGCGTACCGCCCCCTTTGCTCAAGATGGCTTGCGCCGATCGCGCCAGCAGCGCGAACTCCTCATCGGACAGGATCATGCTGGTCCAGATGAAGACGGGCGTGTCGCGCCAGCGTGGCATGCTGCGCAGCGCATCGAGCGCGGCGAAGCCATCGAACTCGGGCATCATCAGGTCCAGGATGATGGCGTCAGGCTGGTGCTGGTCCAGCGCTTGCAACGCCAGGCGGGCATCGCTCAGGCAGATGGCCTCCAGCCCGATTTGCTGCAAGGTTGCTTGCATCAAGGCCAGCGCGGCGGGGTCGTCATCGATCACCATGATGCGCCCGCCGGGCTGTTGCCCCAGCCCGATCTGCCTGAGAGCAAGCCCCACCTGCGCCGTCTCGATGGGCTTGAACAGCACATCCGTGATCTGGAAGTTGGCCGTGCCGTGCGGTGGGCTGGGCATGGTCATGGCCACCACGGGCGTGCGCTGGCTCAGGCCCTGGCGCCGGATCTGCCCCAGCACGTTCAGCCCATGATGATCGGGTAGCCGAAGGGCCAGCGTGATGGCGTCATACGGGCGTTGCTGCACGCAGGCCAGGGCCTGTTCACCGGTGGTGGCGGCGTCCACCAGGAAGCCGGCATCACGCAAGGCATTGCGGATGTGTGCCTGTTCCTGGCTTGCATCGTGGATGAGCAGCACACTGTGCTTGTCGTGCACATCGTGCCTGGTCGTGTGGACGCGCGGCAGGATCAGGTGGAACACGCTGCCCTGCCCGGGCGTACTGCGCACACCCACGTGGCCGCCCTGGGCCGTCACCAGTCGGCGGGTCAGCGCCAGGCCCAGCCCGGTGCCGGCGTGCTTCTTGGTGTAGACACTCTCCAGTTGCTGGAACTCGGTGAACAGCCTGGGCAGATTCTCTGCGGCGATGCCGATGCCGGTGTCCTCGACTTCAATGCGCATGTGCTCAGGCCCATCGGGCAGGGCGCGGATGGTGACCAGGCCGTTGGCCGGGGTGAACTTGATCGCGTTGGACAGGTAGTTGTAGAGCACCTGCCTGAGTCGCGCCGGGTCCAGCACCAGATGGGCGACCTCGGGGTCGAGTTCCGTGCGGATGCTCACCTGCTGTTTGCTGGCCGATGCATCCAGGATGTCGCACACCTCCTTGATCAAGGTGGGCAGGTGCAGGGCTTCGGGATGGAACTCGAACTTGCCCGCCTCCACCTTGGACAGGTCCAACACGTCATTGATCAGCTGCAGCAGGTGCCGCCCGCTGGTGCTGATGTGGCCCAGGAAGGCGGCGTACTTGGGCGAGTCCACCGGCACGGCACCCGTTTGCAGCAGATCGGCAAAGCCGATGACGGCGTTGAGCGGCGTGCGCAACTCGTGCGACATATTGGCCAGGAACTCGCTCTTGAGGCGGCTGGTCTCCTGGATCTGCCGGTTCTCTGCCGCCAGTTGCTCGCCCTGGGCACGCAAGGCTTCGGCCTGCTTGCGCTCCGTGATGTCGCGGGCGATCTTGGAGGCGCCGATGACCTGGCCCCGCGCATCGCGGATGGGCGAGATGGTCACCGAGACGTCAACCAGGCTGCCGTCCTTGCGCTGGCGTACCGTGTCGAAGGCCGGGATGCGCTGCCCCATCGAGATGCGAAACAGGATGCCCATCTCTTCGAGCGCCCGGTCGGGTGGCAGCAACATCTGTATGGGCCGGCCGATGGCTTCGGCCGCCGTGTAGCCAAAGATGGCTTGCGCCCCCTTGTTCCAGCTGGTGATGTGGCCGTCCAGGGTCTTGCTGATGATGGCATCGTGCGAAGACTCGACGATGGCCGCCAGCCGGTTGCTGTCAGCATGGGCTTCGTACAGCCGCGTCATGTCTCTGAACACCACGGCCATGCCCCGCTCGACCCCTTGAGGTGAGCGGATGAGTGAAGCCTGGCATTCAATCGGTATCTTCTTGCCGGTGCGCGAGATCAGCGTGAGGTGGTGAACCTGCTCGATGGAGCCCCCTTGCGCGATCAGCACATCCACAGGGTTGCGATCCGTGTGGCCCGCCGGGCGCTCCTGCGGGAAGAACACCTCCCAGTAAGAACGGCCTTGCGCTTCGGCCTGCGTCCAGCCCGTCACGGTTTCGGCGGTCTTGTTCAATCGGGTGACGTGCCCTTGCCGATCTGTGGCGATGAAGCCCGCATCAATGCTGGCCAGCGTGATGAACAAGGCTTCCTGGGTGTCTGCCAGATCGGTTTCGGCCGCGCGCCGTTGTGCCACCTCGGCTTCCAGCGTGGCGATGACCGCGGTCAACTGCGACACCGAGGGGATGGTCAGCGCCTTCGGGATGAGCTTCCACAAGAGGATGGCGGTGCCGACCGAAATCACCGCGGTCACGATCTTGCTGAGGGCTTGCAGGCTGTAGTCGGGTTGCCAGATGGTCCACACGTCCATCACATGGGTCAAGCCGCACGCGAAGATGAATGCACCAAACAGGGTCACCAGGCCGTGAAGCGAGGCGTCGCGCCGCTTCAAGGCAAAACGCCACAAGGCCAATGGAATGGAGAAGTAAGCCAGCGCGATCAGGGCGTCTGACGCCACCATGGACCACAGCAGGCCGGGTTGCCAGGTGAAGCAGTAGCCGTGCGGCAGGTAGCCATGTCGGCCCAGCAAGGATGCGATCTCGTCCACGTCAGCCCGTCCTTTCTTGTCTGGCGCAGCCCATCTTGCGAGCGATCTGCGCAATCAAGAAGCAGAGACATTGGTCCTCAGAGGGTTGAGGTGTGACAGATGCCGCGCGGTTTCGTTGCCTGTGAGCAACTGTTGAGGCCCGCTGTCACCAGGCCCCATCGACGATGTGCGGCGATGGCGGGCGACGCGGGGAAACCCTGTCGTCAGGCGCCGTCCAGCACGTCAGCCAGATCGACGCAGAGACGCAGACGCGGTGCTGACGCAGGCGGCTGACGCAGCACATGGCCACCAAACTGTGCCGTCAGACCATGCGCAAACGTGAACTTCTGTTGATCAACAGGGCGAGGAACATTGAGGCAGAACACCTCAAACAGCCCATCAATACTGCACAATAGCTTGCCCGACGATTGCGGGTGCAACTCGAACTTCGACTTATGAACAAGACCGATCTGATCCAGCACCTGGCTGACAAGCACACCCTGACCAAGGCTGAAGCCGGCCGCATCCTTGACACCCTGCTCGACGTGGTCGTGGCCAGTGTCAAGAAGGGCGACGCCGTCGTGATTCCTGGTTTCGGTTCTTTCAAGCAACACGCACGCGCAGCGCGCAACGGCGTGAACCCCAGCACCGGCGCCAAGATCAAGATCGCCGCCGCCAAGCTGCCCAAGTTCACTCCTGGCGCCACCTTCAAGGCTGCTGTGGACCCCAAGGCCGCTGCTCGCAAGGCTGCTGCCAAGCCCGCCGCCAAGCCTGCCAAGAAGGCCGCCAAGCCTGCTGCCAAGAAGGCCGCTGCCAAGAAGAAGTAAGCCGGTGTGTGCCGCACCATGCGGCCGCCAGTTCAACAGGGCCTTTGGGCCCTGTTTCTATTTGGGGCGGGCGCGCTCGGGTACTGCTCCTCCACCCAGTCGGGGTGCTTCCACAGGATGCGCAAGTCTTTGTGGCGCCAGACATCGGCCCACATGGCGAACCACTCGTCCAGGTTCAGTCGCAGCGGGTTGAGCGTGGTGGGCTGGCGCATGCTGATGCCATACACGATCGGGCCGGCATCACGCTCGTCCACGAAGGTGCCGAACAGGCGGTCCCAGATGATCAGCACGCCGCCGAAGTTGGTGTCGATTTGCGCGGGGTTGCGGCCATGGTGCACGCGGTGGTGCGAGGGCGTGTTGAAGATGGCTTCGTACCAGGCCGGCAGGCGCTTGATCGTCTCGGTGTGGATGAAGAACTGGTAGAACAGGTTCAGCTCGATCGCGGTCACCACCGCCATCTTGTCAAAGCCGATCAAGGCCAGGGGCAGGCACCACACGAACACCAGGCCACTGAGGTCGAACAGGAAGTTCTGGCGCAGCGCCGTCGAGAAGTTGTAGCGCACCGAGCTGTGGTGGGTGACATGCGAGCACCAGGCGTAGCGCAGCTTGTGCATCAGCACGTGCGCCACGAAGAACATGAAGTCGGTCGCGACAAACAGCAGCGCGTACCCCACCCACTTGTTGGCCGGCTTGTACTGCAGGCCCAGCCTGACGACGTCGTCATAGAACCGCGTGATGAATACGGCCACCACGGCGGCGTCCACCATCTTGTACATGAAGCCCGTGCTGATGTTGGCCAGCGACTCGCGCAGCTTGTAAGCGTCGCGCTTGCCCTGCCGGCGCAGGTAGGCGGCCTCGGTCAGGATGACGAGCAGGAAGGCCGTACCGGCGATCAGCACGAAGCCCAATGCGTGAAGAATGTCTTGCATGACGGCTGACTCCATCGACGTGATGGCATGCAATGTAAAGACGGGGGGTGCCCTTCGCATCGACAATCGATGTCGGCTTTTTAACGATCCATGACATATGAGCATGCTGGTGCGCGTCACAGGAGCCTGGACGCAATTGCTGACGGATTGGCTGGATGCGCAGCGCCTGCCCGCGCCGGCGATCAGGGCGCGCCTGGCTGCCTTCGCGCCCGACGACGCGGTGCCGCTGGCTGTCTGGAGCGAGGCGCTGACACAAGCGGCCGCGCTGCGCCCGGACCTGGTGGCGCCGGGGCTGTCGATCGGCGCAGGCGTCTTGCCCCGCCACGTGGGCGTGCTGGGCTACCTCGTGCTGGCCAGCGACAACCTGGCTGGCGCCATGGCCGCCTACCAGCGTTATGAACGCCTCTTCTACGGCGTGGACCTGGCCGAGGTCGTGATGCACCGTCAGGAGGTCGAGATCCGCTGGCCATCGCGCGCCAGCACCGGCATGCTGGCCGATGAAACCGCCATCGCCGCCCTGGTCACCTTCCTGCGCAAGCAGATCGACAACCCGCCGCCGCCCTCGCGCGTGGGCTTTGTCCACCAGGTGCCCGGTGATCGCGTCCAGGCCTGCGAGGCCTTCTTCGGCTGCCCGGTCGATTTTGGTGCCAACTACACGCGGGTGCGCTTTCCGATCTCGTACATGAGCATCCCGATGCCGCACCGCGAGCCCGGCTTGCGTGCCCTGCTCGACCGCCAGGCCCAGGCTCTGCTCGATGCGCTGCCCGACCCGAACGTTTTCGACAAGGCCGTGCAAGAGCTGCTGGTGCGCCTGCTGCCCGATGGTGAGGTCTCGGTGGACAAGGTCGCGCAGGCCTTGCACCAGTCCACCCGCACCTTGCAGCGCCGCCTGGCCGACAGCGGCATGACCTGGCAGCAACTGCTGGACCGCACGCGTGAACAACTGGCCCGCCAGTACCTGGGCGACCGCGCTTTGTCACTGGCTGAAATCGCCCTGCTGCTGGGCTACAGCGAGCAAAGCGCCTTTACGCGTTCTTTCAAACGCTGGACGGGGCAAACACCTTTGGCCTTCCGGACACAATCTGTTCATCTTTAAGGGCTCAGTCGGGGTGACAATCGAGGCTTACCGTTTTCACACGCCTGACTCATGTCCTCGACCTCCCCGGCGCCCGCCGACCAAGCTGCTGTACCCACCACGCCCGAAGCCCTCACTGCGCCTGCGGTGGCCGATGGCGTGGCCTCGCCCGTTGACGCGGCTCAGCAGCCCGGTTCGGCTGGTGCGGCCGACAAGCCTGCCGAAACGCCTGCGGCCACGGCCGCCCGCCTGGCCGAGCTGTTTCCCGCCCTGTTCAAGGGCCAGCCCAAGCCGCTGAAGCTGCGCATCCAGGTCGACATCCAGGAGCGCGCCCCCGGCGTGTTCAGCAAGCAGGCCCTGTCGGCCTTCTTCCGCCGCTACACCGGTGCCACGTCTTACCTGATTGCCGTCTCCAAAGGCGTGCAGCGCTTTGACCTGGACGGCCAACCAGCAGGCGAACTGACCGAAGAGCACCGCAAGGTGGCCGCCGATGAGCTGGCCCGCCGCCGGACCCTCACCAACGCCAGGCGTGAGCAGGATCAGGCCGAGCGCCGCAACCGCGCTTCGTTGCTGCGTGATTTCGAAACCACCAAGCTGACCACGGCCAACTTCTGCGCCCTCAAAGGCGTGGCACCTGAGGCCCTGGAAGGCCTGCTGGCCCAGGCCCGTGCCGAAGCACTGGAAGACGCGCAAAGGCCGCAACGCCCGCACCATGGCCATGGTGGGCGCCCCGAGCACGGCCGCCGTGAAGGCCAAGGCCGACCGGGTGGACAGCCCGGCCGCCCCGGCAACGGTGGCCCGCGTCGCGAAGGCCAGGGCCCCCGCCGTGAAGGCCAGCCGCGAGGTGATGCCCCCCGTGGCGATCAACGCCGCGCAGGCGGCCCCCGCGAAGGCGCGCCACGTGAAGGGGGGCGCCGTGAGGGTGGCCCGCGTGGCCAGGGTGGTGGTGAGCAGACCAAGGGCTGAGGATGTCGCTGGACGAGGCCAACGCCGCGCCCCTGTCGCGCTTTGCTGATCTGCTGACCCAGGCGCTGGCGCAAGGGCGCTGCGACAAGCTGGTGCTGGCCAACTACCAGGGTGACGACGCCCAGCTCGGGCCGGATCTCCAGCGCGTGCTGGCACGCCCGGTGCAGCTCAAGGGCGCGCCTCACCTGTCGCTGGTGCTGCGCTACCCCACCAAGGACATCACCAGGAACCTGCCGCTGGCCAACGGCATCCAGCAGGTGATGGCCTGGGCTCAGGCCCGGTCGTTCCGCAACGCCCACCTGCACACGCCCACCGAGGAGGTGCAGCTGGCCTTCAGCAAGAAGGGCAAGGCCAGCGTGCGCGTGGGCAAACCATCGAACGCCGAAGCCGCGCAAGCGCGTGCGGAGGCGGCTGCAGCAGGGCGCCCGGGTTCGGCCGCTGTCGTGTCGGCGCCTGTGGATACGACCAGCGCCGGCCACAACCGCGACAAGCACCGCTTCCTCGAACTCTCGCGCCCCTTCCTGCACGAGCTGGGCGTCACCGATGCCAATGGCCAGCTGATCCCGGCCATGTCGCGCAAGTGGAAGCAGATCAACAAGTTCGTCGAGGTGTTCGCCGCGGCACTGGCGCGCTCACCCCTGGCCGATCAGCAAGAAATCCACGTGGTGGATTTCGGCTCCGGCAAGGGTTACCTGACCTTTGCCATCCACGACTGGTTGCGCCACAGCATGGGCCGCGATGCCCGCGTGACCGGGGTTGAACTGCGCGACGAGTTGGTCCAGCTCTGCCAGCGCGTGATCGGCAAGCTGAAGCTTGACGGCATGGACTACGAGCAAGGCGACGTGCGCGACTACCACCCCGCCGCACTCAACGTCATGATCGCCCTGCACGCCTGCGACGTGGCCACCGACTACGCCATCCACCTGGGCATCCGCGCCGGCGCCGAGATCATCATGTGCTCGCCCTGCTGCCACAAGCAGATCCGCCCGCAGCTGTTGAGCCCGCACCCGCTGCGCCCCATCCTGCAGCACGGCATCCACCTGGGCCAGGAGGCCGAGATGCTGACCGATGGCCTGCGTGCCTTGCTGCTGGACGCGGCGGGTTACGACACCCAGGTCTTCGAGTTCATCTCGCTGGAACACACCAACAAGAACAAGATGATCCTGGCCGTCAAGCGCGCCAAGGCCAAGTCGCCCGACGAGGTCATCAACCAGATCCGCGACATCAAGGCCTTCTACGGCATCCACGAGCAGTGCCTGGAAAGCCTGCTCAAGGCGGATGGGCTGCTGCCGGCTTGAGTGATGGACAGCCTGCCTGTGCGCCCGCGTCTGCTGCTGCTGGAAGACGATCCGGCCATCGCGCAGACCGTGGTGTATGCCTTGACCCGTGAGGGCTTCGATGTCGAGCACGTGATGCTGGTGAGCCAGGCGCGCAGCCAGCTCATGCCGGGCGAACTTGCTTTCGCCGCAGCCATCCTGGACGTGGGGCTGCCCGATGGCAATGGCCTGGATCTCTGCCAGGCCTTGCGGCAGGCGGGCGGGCCACAGGCGGCTTTGCCGGTGCTGATGCTGACCGCGCGCAGCGAAGAGATCGACCGTGTGCTGGGCCTGGAGCTGGGCGCCGACGACTACCTCACCAAACCCTTCAGCCCCCGTGAGCTGTGCGCGCGGGTGCGGGCCTTGCTGCGCCGCGCCAGACTCACGGCATCACAAGCTGTGCCGGCGGTGCCCGCGGCAGCGGCCGGGCCACGCCTGGTCTGTGACGAGCCCGGCCAGCGCATCCGCTACGGCGAGCAGTGGCTGGCGCTGACCCGCCGTGAGCTGGGCCTGCTGATGCTGCTCTTGAAGTCGCCCGGCCGTGTCTGGCCGCGCGAGGCCTTGCTGGACGCCGTCTGGGGGCAGGACGCCGACAGCACCGACCGCACGGTGGATACCCACATCAAGACGCTGCGCGCCAAACTGCGTGATGCCGGCGCGCACACCGACCTCATCGTTACCCACCGAGGCCTGGGCTACGCCCTGGACCCCGCGCTGCTGTGAAGCTCGGCCTGCGTCTCCTGCTGGGCTTCTTCCTGATCACGGGCATCGCGGCCTTCTTCGTGATGCGTGTCTTCGTGTTCGAGGTGCGGCCCAGCGTGCGCGAGGTCATGGAAGACATGATGGTCGACACGGCCAACATCCTGGCCGAGCTGGCGCAGGACGACCTGGCCGCCATGCCGCCCACGGGCGATCTGCAGCAAAGCCGTTTTGCCCGGCGCGTGCTGGATTACGCGGCGCGCCCCATCGACGCGCAAATCTGGGGCCTGAGCAAGCGCTCGCTGGATTACCGCGTGTACGTCACCAACGAGCAGGGCCGGGTGGTGTTCGACACGGGCTTGCCGCAAGGGGGCAACGCGGTCGGGCAGGACTACTCGCAATGGCGGGATGTGGCGCGAACCTTGTCAGGTCAATATGGTGCCCGGGCCACCCGCTACGTGCTCAAGGACGACAGCTCGGCCGTGATGTATGTGGCGGCGCCCGTCAAGCAAGGCGAGCGCATCCTGGGCGTGCTCACCGTGGCCAAGCCAATGAGCGCGGTGCAGAAGTTCGTGGACCGGGCCGAGCGCGACATCCTCGTCAAGGGCCTGTGGTTGCTGGGTGCCTCGCTGGCCGTGGGCGTGCTGGTGACGGGCTGGATCGTCTGGTCCGTGCGGCGCTTGCGCCACTATGCCCAGCACGTGCAGTTCGGCCAGCGGCAACCGCCGCCGGTCTTGTCGGGTGAGCTGGGTGAACTGGCCCTGGCCATGGAGGCCATGCGTGATCGGCTGGATGGCCACGAGCATGTCGAGCAACTGGTGCGCGCCTTGACGCATGAGCTCAAGAGCCCCTTGACCGCCATCGAAGGCGCCGCCGAGCTGCTGCAGGATGCGCTGCCCGATGCCGACCGGCAGCGCTTCACCAGCCAGATCAAGGACCAGGCAGACCGCCTGCGTGAACTGGTCGAGCGGCTGCTGGAGCTGTCCAAGCTGGAGCACCGCCACAGCCTGGATCACCAGGTGCGGCTGGATCTGCGTGACTGCGTTCGGCGCGTGGTGGAAGGCATGCGGCCCCGGCTGCAACAACGCCAGATTCAGCTGGACCTGGAGCTGGGTGACCCGGTCATGGTCAAAGGTGAGCCGGACCTGCTGGACATGGCCATCAACAACCTGCTGGACAACGCGGTGGCGTTTTCGCCCAGAGGGGGCCGCATCGTGATCACGCTGTCCATGACCACAGGTCAGGCGATGCTGCAGATCCGCGACCATGGCCCTGGTGTGCCTGACTTTGCCCTGGCGCGTCTGGGTGAGCGTTTCTATTCCACGGCCCGCCCCGCGCAGCAAGGTGAAGTCCTGCGCAAGGGCTCCGGCCTGGGGCTGGCCATCGTGCGCCAGATCATGGCCCTGCACGGTGGGCGCCTGCACATCGAGCCGGCCGAGCCAGGCCTGTGTGTGCAACTGTGGTGGCCCAGCCCCGACTTCACACCCACTTCACACAGCTCATCAAGGCCTCACAAGGCGTGAGCACAGTGGCCCCGTTGACATTTCCAACGGGAGCCTGAAGATGAAATTTCCCCTCTTGAGCAAGGCGATGGCGCTGGCCGCCGTCGTGCTGGGCCTGCTGTGGGCGCTGTGGTCGGTGCAGTCCATCGTGCACGAGCGCCAGCAGCGCCAGAACGAAGCGCAGCGCAGCGTGGCCAACAGCCTGGCCGAAAGCCAGACCCTGATGGGGCCGGTGCTGACCCGTACCTGCACGGAGACCTGGGTGGCGGGCCAGACGGCAGGCCCCGAGCCCAGGCCCATCATGGACAGCAAGACCTACAGCGTCAGGCTGCCGGCCAACCAGCTCAAGCTGGATGCCCAGGTGGACATGACACCGCGTTACCGCGGCATGTTCAAGGTCAATGGCTACGGCATGAAATCCCAGATCGCCGCGCAATGGAGTGACGCGGCCTTGCTGACCGTGCGGCCGCAGAACGCCTCGGGCAAGGTGACCTGCGAGGCCCCGGTCCTGTCGGTGGCGCTGAGCGATGCACGCGGCATCCGCGTGGCCGAGTTGATGGCCAATGGCCAGCTGGTGCCGGTGCAGCCAGGCAGCGGCCTGGCGCATCAGCCTCGTGGCTTCCAGGCTCGCCTGGAGGGCGACAGCTGGCCCGGTACAGGTGCGGTGTCCGTTCAACTGACGCTGGAACTGGTGGGCACCCAGGCCTTGTCGCTGGCACCGGTGGCCAACACCACCCTGGTGCACATGCGAGCTGACTGGCCCCATCCTTCCTTTGGTGGGCGCTTCTTGCCCAGCGAACGGCAGATCGGCGAACAAGGCTTTGACGCCACCTGGAAGGTCACGTCGCTGGCCAGCACCGCCCAGCAGGAATGGGTCAAGGACGCGCCCTTGTGCCCCAGCATGAGCGGCGGGGACCAGACCTACGCCACCCGAGGTGACAACGGTGAGATCAAACAGACAGGCTGTATCGAGTCCTTCGGCGTGGACTTCATGGACCCGGTCAACCCTTATGTCCTGAGCGACCGGGCCACCAAGTACGGCCTGCTGTTCATCGTGCTGACTTTCGTGGGCGTGGGCCTGGTCGAGGTCTTGCGCCAACTGCGTGTGCACCCGATCCAGTACCTGCTGGTGGGCGCAGCGCTGGCGGTGTTCTTCCTGCTGCTGGTGAGCTTGTCGGAACACATGCTGTTTGCTTATGCCTATGCCGCGGCCAGCCTGGCCTGCACCGTCTTGCTGGCCTTCTATGGCAGCTTCGTGCTGCAAGGCTGGCGGGCGGGCCTGGGCTTTGGGGGCGGCATCGCCGGCCTGTTTGGCACGCTCTACGCCCTGCTGCAGATGGAGCAGCGCGCCCTGATGCTTGGCTCCGTGCTGCTGTTTGTGGTGCTGGCGGTGGTGATGATCAGCACCCGCAAGCTGGACTGGTATGAGCTGGTCGGCCAGATGCGCGGGCGGGATGACCGGCTGCCGCCCGCTGCGATGGACGCCTGAATGCGACCCGGTGGCCTCTCCCCTATACGGGTGAGGCCACTGTGTAGACGGGCGCCGGCCGCCAAAGATCAGGCACCATAGCGGATGGCCTGCAAACAGGCCACAGAAAATGAACAGGGAGATGGGTCATGTTGACCGTCGTGAACCAGAAGATCGGTGCGTTGTGGGGTGCTTGCGCGACGGCGTTGGCGCGTGTGGCAGGGCCCTTGCTGTTGGTGCTGCGTGCGGCATTGCAGTTTGCCTTGGGCGAGTGGCGTGCGCCGGCCTGGTTGCGTCTGGTGGGCCGGGCCCTGGCGGCGGTGCTCAACTGGTGCCGCTGGCACGGCGCACAGGTGCTCATCCTGCTGGCCTTGGGTGCGGCCATCTGGTTCAACCTCCCCTTGCTCAAGCGCTGGTGGCAGGGCCTGATTCCCGACCAGGGCGCCACGGCCGAACTCAGCTTCAAGGTGCACGAGCCCAGCCGCACGCGCATCGAGGACCAACTGCCGCCCGAGCCGCTGGTGGTCAGCTTCTCCGGCCACGCGGCCCCCTTGATCAAGGTCGGCAAGCCGGCCACCGACATCGAGATGGACCCGCCCGCCGCGGGCCAATGGACCTGGTCCGACGCCGATCACCTCAGCTTCCAGCCCAAGGAGGACTGGCCCGTCGGGCAGCGCTACACCGTCAAGCTGGGCCGCAAGGCGCTGGCGGCCAACGTCAAGCTCAAGGAGCGTGAGTTCAGTTTCAGTGCGCCCGCGTTCGAGATCACGGTCGACAGCGGCGAGTTCTACCAGGACCCGGTCCAGGTGAACCTGCGCCGGGTGGTCTACCAGCTGCGCTTCAGCCACCCCGTCAACACGCAGAAGCTGGAAGCCAACCTGCGTCTGGACTTGGGCGACCCCGACAAGCCCTTCCTGGGCATCGGCCAGGCGGCGAGCCGCAAGTTCGTGGTCAGCTACGACAAGTTCAAGCTGCAGGCCACGGTCATGTCCGAGCCCCTGCCCATTCCGGATCAGACCCAGTCCATGCGCCTGACGGTGGCGGCTGGCGTGACCGCACAGCGCGGTGGCCCAGGCACCGACAAGGACGTGGTGCAGTCCGTGGATGTGCCGGGGCTGTACAGCCTGGCCATCGCCGACATCAGCGCCAGCGTGGTGAGCAACCAGACGGGTGACCCCGAGCACGTGCTGCACGTGGGCACCAGCATGGCCGTGCACGAGCGCGAACTGGCGCGCGTGGTCAGCGCCTGGGTGCTGCCCGAATCCGACAAGCCGGGCGGCGAGCCCACGGTCTGGAGTGACCCCAATGAGGTGACGCCGGCCGTGCTGCAGCGTGCCACGCCCCTCAAGCTCGAGCCCATCGCGGGCGAGCGCGAGGTCAGCGAGGGCCTGTCCTTCCGCATGCCGCAGGCCGAAGGCGGCCGCTTCATCTACGTGAAGGTGGCCAAAGGCCTCAAGACCCCCGGTGGCTACCTGCTGGGCACCGAGCGCGCCGATGTCATGCAGCTCAAGACCTTTGCGCCGGAGCTGAGCATCGTCAGCCAGGGCTCGCTGCTCGCCCTGTCGGGTGACAAGAAGCTGCCCATCCTCGTGCGGGACCTGCCCGGCGTGCAGGTGGAGATCGCGCGCATGCTGCCGCAGCAGTTGCACATGCTGATGAGCCAGTCCTCGGGCGATTTCAGCAAGCCCAACTTCTACCAGGGCGTCACGCCCGACCACCTGGCCGAACGCTTCGAGCGCAAGATCCCGCTCAAGCTCAAACCCGGTCGCTCGCACTACGAAACCGTGGATTTTGGCGAGTACCTCAAGACCGATGGCGGCGAGCGCCGGGGCATCTTCCTGTTGACGGTCAAGGGCTACGACCCCAAGAACGACACGAACGCCCCGGTGGTTGATCAAAGCGACCAGCAGCAAGACGAGGGCAGCTACGGCGGTCGTTATGAAGGCGAAGGTGCCGAAGGCAGCGACATGCCTAACCCCGAGTCCATGGAGGACAAGCGCCTGGTGCTGGTCACCGACCTTGGGCTGCTGGCCAAGCGCACCATCGACGGTTCGCGCGACGTGTACGTGCAATCCATCAGCACCGGTTTGCCCGTGGGGCAGGCCACGGTCGAGGTCTGGGGCCGCAACGGCCTGGTCCTCGTGAGCCAGACCACGGATGCCACGGGCCATGTCCGCGTACCCAATCTGGCGGGCTTCCAGCGTGAAAAGACGCCGGTGATGCTGGTGGTGCGCAAGGAGGGCGACCTGAGCTTCCTGCCCTTCAACCGCCATGACCGCAACCTCGACGTGTCCCGCTTTGACGTCGGCGGCATCCAGAGCGCCGGTGTGCCCAATCAGATGACGGCCTACCTGTTCAGTGACCGCGGCATTTACCGCCCCGGTGACACCCTGCACATCGGCATCATCGTCAAGGCCGGCAACTGGGCCACCTCGCTCAAGGACATGCCCGTGGAGGCCGAGGTGGTCGATGCGCGCGGCATGGTGGTGCGCCGTGAAGTGATCAAGCTGGACGCCGGCGGGGTGGCCGAACTGGCCCACACCACGCAAGACAGCTCACCGACGGGCAACTACAGCATCAACCTGAGCCTGCCCAGGCAAAGCAGCCCCGGTGCGCCCGAGGTGCCCGCGCTGCAGCTGGGCAGCACCTCGGTGAAGGTGCAGGAGTTCCTGCCGGATCGCACCAAGGTCACGGCCAAGTTGTCGAGCGAATCGGCAGACGGCTGGGTGAGCCCGGATGGCCTCAAGGCCATGGTGTCGGTGCAGAACCTGTTTGGCACGCCGGCACAGCACCGTCGCGTGAGCGGCACGCTGACCTTGCGGCCGGCCTACCCCTCCTTCCGCGCCTACCCGGACTACAGCTTCTATGACGACCTGAGCGCGCGCCAGACCCATGTGGACGAACTCGGCGATCAGGAGAGTGACGCCCAGGGTGCGGCCACCTTCGATCTGCGCCTGGAGCGCTTCGAGTCGGCCACCTACCAGGCGCATGTGCTGGTCAAGGCCTTCGAGCCGGAAGGCGGCCGCAGCGTGGCCGCGGAGGTGCGCACGCTGGTCAGCGACCGCCCGTATCTCGTGGGCACCAAGGCCCAGGCGGACCTGAGCTACGTGACCCGCAACGCCGTGCGCGATGTGGACGTGATTGCCATCGACCCGCGTGTCAAGCTCATGGCCGTCTCGGGCCTGAAGCTGGTGCGCCTGGAGCACCGCACCTTGTCCGTGCTGGTCAAGCAAGGCAGCGGGCTGTACCGTTATGAGTCCCGCGCCAAGGACGTGACGCTGGAAGAGCTGCCCTATGCCATTGGGGCCAAGGGCAACAAGCTGCGCCTGAACACGGCCACGCCGGGCAACTTCGCCTACCAGCTCCGTGATGAAAACGGCCTGGTGCTGGCGCGTGTCGAGTACAGCGTGGCCGGTGCGGCCAACCTCAGCCGCTCGCTGGACCGCAACGCCGAGCTGCAGATCAAGCTCAACAAGAAGGACTACAACCCCGGTGAAGACATCGAGCTGAGCATCCAGGCGCCCTACACCGGCGCCGGCCTGATCACCATCGAGCGCGACAAGGTCTACACGCACACCTGGTTCAAGACCGACAAGACCGCGTCGGTGCAGAAGATCACCCTGCCCAAGGACTTCGAGGGCAATGGTTATGTGAGCGTGCATTTCATCCGCGACCCGGCCTCTGACGAGATCTACACCAGCCCCTTGAGTTATGGCGTGGTGCCGTTTGCCACCAGCCTGGCCAAGCGCACGGCCAACATCAAGCTCAGCAGCAACGAGTTGCTCAAGCCGGGCGAGACCCTGAAGATGACCCTGCAATCGGACAAGCCGACCAAGGCCTTCGTGTTCGCGGTGGACGAGGGCATCCTGCAGGTGGCCCGCTACAACAACCCCGACCCACTCAAGCACTTCTTCGACAAGCGTGCCCTGGAGGTTTCAACCTTGCAGACGCTCGACCTGATCCTGCCCGAGTTCAAGAAGCTCATGCAGGGCGCAGCCCCCGGTGGTGACGGCGAAGGCGCCTTGGGCAAGCACCTCAACCCCTTCAAGCGCAAGCGCGACAAGCCGGTGGCGTACTGGTCCGGCCTGGTCGATGTGCAAGGCAGCCGCGAGTTCAGCTACACGGTGCCGGAAAGCTTCAATGGCGCCTTGCGGGTGATCGCCGTGGCCGTCAACGACGACGCGGCCGCTGTGGCCACCACCAAGGCCACGGTGCGTGGTGACCTGATCCTGCTGCCCAATGTGCCGCTGGCCATCAGCCCGGGCGACGTGGTGGAGGTGGGCGTGGGCCTGGCCAACAACATCGCCGGCTCCGGCAAGAACGCGGCCATCAAGCTCAACCTGGCGGTCAACGGTGGCCTGGAGGTGGTGGGCGACAGCAGCCGCACGCTCAACATCAGCGAGCGTGATGAAGCGTCCACCGTGTTCCGCGTCCGCGCGCGTGCCGATGCCCAGGCGCAGCTGGGTTCGGCCAGCGTGATCTTCACGGCGCAGCGCGGTGGCAGCAACGCCCGCTTGAGCACGGATGTGAGCGTGCGCCCGGCCTCGGCCCATGTCACCCTGGTGCAAAGCGGCACCCTGGTGGGCAGTGGCGAGCTCAAGTCGAAAGCCACGGTCTACCCGCAGCTGGCGCACAGCGAGCTGGCCGTGTCGGCCTCGCCCTGGGCCTTTGCCTCGGGGCTCATGCAGTACCTGGAGCAATACCCCTATGGCTGCACCGAGCAGATCTCCAGCCGCACCGTGCCGGCCGTGTTGATGCTCAGCCGCCCCGAGCTGGCCAAGGAAGTGGCGCGTGGCCGCTCTGCCGCCGAAGTGGCGGCCATTGACCCGCAAAAGAGCTGGCGCAATTACCTGACGCAGCTGCGGTCGCGCCAGAACGGCGACGGCGGCATGGGCGCCTGGCCGGGCAGCGGCTCGGATGTGTACGCGACGGTGCAGGCCATGCAGGTGCTGCTGGAGGCCCGCGAGCGCAAGCTGGCGGTGCCGGCCGACATGCTGAGCAAGGCCTCTGATTACCTGCAGGGCCAGCTTGGTTCCGGTGGCGGCAACTACAGCTGGGCCTGGCGTGGCCGCGCCCAGAGTGCCTACCTGCTGACCCGCCAGGGCGTGCTGGTGCCGGCGGCGCTGGCCAATCTGCGTGAAGGCCTGCGTGCCAAGTGGGGCTCGGACGCCCGCCTCAACAAGGACCTGGGTGCCGTGTACCTGGCGGCCAGCTACCAGTTGCTCAAGCAGGATGCGGCCGCCAACGAGTTGCTGGACCCCGTCTGGAACGAGTTGCTCGAGCGCATGAAGACCCGCCAGTCGCGCCAGGTCTGGGACGGTTACTACGACCCGCTGGTGCATGACAGCACGCTGATTTACCTGGTGGCCCGCCACTTCCCCAAGCGTCTGGGCAGCTTGCCGACCGACACCTGGGAAGTGCTGGCCCGCATGATCCGCGCCGGCTGGTACAACAGCGCCTCCTCGGCCAGCACGATCTGGGCGGTGGATGCCTATGCCAGCGCAGCGGCGCAATCAGCCAAGGGCCAGATCAAGGTCAGCGCGCTCAATGCACAAGGTGTGGCCCAGCCCCTCACCCTGGGTGAGCTGCAGCCCATGGCCCGCACCACGGTGCCGCAGGGCAGTGCCAAACTCAAGCTCAGCACCGGTGGCAGCCTGCCCTTGTTCTACGCCTGGGCCGAGTCCGGCTTCGAGCGTGGTGTGCCCGACAAGCCCTTGAGCCAGGGCATGGAGATCATCCACGAGGTGCTCAACGACAAGGGGCAGGTCATCACCGAAGCCCGCCTGGGTGACGAGGTGACCGTGCGCGTGCGCGTGCGCAGCCTGGACCGTGCCAGCATCCCGCAGGTCGCTCTGGTGGACGTGCTGCCCGGTGGCCTGGAGCCCGTGCAGAACCCGGTGGACGCCACCGAGCAGACCGACGAGCCGCTGTGGCGTCGCCGGCTGGGCGGCAGCGGCAACTGGAGTCTGGACTTCGCCGACATCCGTGAGGACCGCGTGCTGTTCTTTGGCACGGTCAACAAGTCGATGATGGAGATCAGCTACAAGGCCCGAGCCACCAACACCGGTGAGTTCACGATGCCGGCCGCCTATGGTGAAGCCATGTACGAGCGCCGGCTGTTTGCCCGCTCGGCGGGGGGCCGTTTCACCGTCAAGCCGGTGGCGCCCAAGTAAGGTGCCAGGCAGGATGGGGTGGGCGCAGTACGAGGGCCGGATGTGGATCGTTTGAGGTTTCTGCACGGGTTGCGCGGTCTGCACGGTCTGCGTGGCATGCGCCGGTGGGCCAGGCACCCCATCTGGTCCTGGGCGCTGGCCATGCTGGCCTTGCTGGCCGGCCTGCGCTGGTGGCCGCATGAGCCCTTGAGCCAGCAGGTCGGCGGCTCGGTGGCCGTGCTGGCCCGCGACGGCACGCTCATGCGCCTGACGCTGGCCCCCGATCAGCAATACCGCTTGTGGGTGCCCTTGCAGCGCATCTCGCCCATCCTGGTGGACAGCGTGCTGCTGTACGAAGACCGGCGTTTTCGCTGGCACCCCGGCGTCAACCCGGCGGCCTTGCTGCGCAGCACCTGGCGCACCTTCACCGGTGCACGCCGCGAAGGCGGCTCCACCTTGACGATGCAACTGGCGCGCCGCCTGTACCGGCTGGACACGCGCCATGTGCCGGGCAAGCTGCGGCAGATCGCCGCCGCGCTGTGGCTCGAAGCCCGCTACAGCAAGGACGAGATCCTGGAGGCCTACCTCAACACCGCGCCCTATGGCGCCAACATCGAAGGCGTCGAGGCCGCCAGCCTCATCTACTTCCACAAATCGGCCCAGGCGCTCACCATGCCCGAGGCCCTGACGCTGGCCGTCATCCCGCAGAACCCGGTCAAGCGCGTGGCCAGCCGCGGGCGCAATGCAGCGCTGCAAGGCGCCCGCGACCGCTTGTGGGGCATCTGGCAGCAACTGCACCCGCAGGATGCACGCCCGCACGCGCCCGAAGCCCTGCTGGCCCTGCCCGCCCAAGGCCGAGCCAGCCTGCCTTTCCTGGCCCCGCACCTCACCGACATGCTGCTGGCCCAGACGGCCAGCGGCGTCACCGAGGTCCACACCACCGCGGACCTGCGCATGCAACGCACGGTCGAGCGGGTCATCAAGGCCTACATCCGTTCGCACGAGGACATCGGCATCCGCAATGCCAGCGCCATGCTGGTGGACGCGCAGACCATGGAGGTGCGCGCCATGGTCGGCTCGGCCGACTACCGCGATGCGGCCATCGAAGGCCAGGTCAACGGCACACTGGCCAAACGCTCGCCGGGCTCCACGCTCAAGCCCTTCATCTACGCGCTGGCGCTGGACCAGGGCCTGCTGCACCCGCGCACCATGCTCAAGGACGCGCCCACCTCCTTTGGGCCGTTCACACCCGAAAACTTCGACGGCCAGTTCGTGGGGCCTTTGAGCGCGCAGGATGCGCTGATCCGCAGCCGCAACATCCCCGCCGTGGCCGTGGCTGCCAAGTTGAGCAAGCCCAATCTGTATGGCTTCTTGCAGCTCAACCAGATCAGCAAGCTCGAAAGCGAGTCGCACTACGGCCTGGCCTTGGTGCTCGGCGGCGGCGAAGTGACCATGGAAGAGCTGGCCCGCCTGTACGCCTTGCTGCCCAATGACGGCTTGATGCGCCCGCTGGCCTACACCACGGAACAAGCCGCCGAGCACGACGCCGCCCTGCGCAAACAGGAGCTCTTGCAGGTCTTGAGCCCCGAAGCCGCCTTCATCACGCTGGACATGCTGCGCCAGTCACCCCGCCCCGACAGCGGCCTGCCCGCTCGCCCCGCCATCGCCTGGAAGACCGGCACCTCATGGGGCTTTCGGGATGCCTGGACAGCCGGTGTGTTCGGCCGCCATGTGCTGGTGGTGTGGATCGGGCGCTTCGATGGCGCCAGCAACCCCGCCTACATCGGCATCCAGGCCGCTGCCCCGCTGTTCCTGCGCATCGTGGATGCCTTGCGTGCCGAGGGCCTGGACCCGGGTGAGACGGCGCACCGTATCAGCCCCAACTTGCGCGAGGTCGAGGTCTGCACCGACACCGGCGGCCTGCCCGATGCCTTGTGCCCGGTGCGTAGCAAGACCTGGTTCATTGCCGGCAAGTCGCCCATCCTCCAGAGCACGCTGCACAAGGCCGTGTGGGTGGACGAGCGCACCGGCCAGGCCTTGTGCGGCCCGCATCCCGAGCAACAGCCCCACGCCAAGCAGATCCTGATCGAGCAATGGGGCAGCGACATGCGGCGCCTGTTCAGGCAGGCCGGCTTGCCGCGGCGCCAGGCGCCCGTCAACGGCTGCCAGGGTGATGACCCGAATGCCGCTGCAGGCAGTGCCCCCAGCATCACCTCGCCCTTGCGCGGGGTGAGTTATGTGCTGCGGGCCAGCCACCCACAAGCCCTGACCTTGCGGGCCGATGGCGCGGCCGGCGTCAAGGCCTTGTACTGGTTTGCCGATGACGCCTTGATTGCGCGCGTGTTGCCTGGTGAGTCCGTGAGCTGGGTGCCACCTCAGCCCCGGCGCTACACGCTGCGCGTGGTGGACGATCAGGGCCGGGCGGATTCGCGTGAGCTGGCGGTGGAAGAAGCGCCCTGATCCGCCCTGAACCGCGCTGAGCCGGCTTCAGCCGGGCAGCCCGTCCATCACCACCTGCCAGAGCTTTTCCGGGTAGCCCGCCATGCCATCGGCCGTGAACACGCGCTGGCCGATGCGCAGGCCCAGCTGCCGGTAGCTCTCCCACTGGGCTTCGTCGAAGAACTGGTCCATCGTGGTCTCTTGCGGGAAGCGCGCGTGCGTGTCGTGGTACTGCTCGATGTCCACCCCCACATGGGCCAGCAGCGTGGGCTTGATCAGGATGATGCGGGCAAACAGGGCGCCCGGCGCCACACCGCGATCCGCACTGCGCTCGGTCCCCAGCACGTCCAGCAGGATGGCGCAACGGCCACTGCGTTCGGGCAGCTGGCCATCGGCGCCGCGCTTGAAGTCTTCGGGGCGCGCAAACACCTGGTTGAGCAGGGCCTCGCCATGCGCGCGTTTGTGCACGCGGATCTCCAGCCCATGGTCGATGCGCACCAGACGCGTGAGGTTGGCCAGGTCTTCGAACTGGTAGTCCGGGTCGCAGCCGCAGTCGGCCACCACGATCAGGCGAACCTGCCTGGGGCGATCGGTGCGCAGCAACTCGTAGATGGCCAGGTTCTCGAAGTGCCCGCCGTCCGACAGGTACTGGTAGGGCCGGTGGTCGCCATAGAACAGGCCACGCAGTTCGTCGAACAGGTAGGTCTGGGTGGGGAAGGCCTTGCGCCACCCGCTCTCCTGCATGGCGGGCGTGGGCGGCAGGCCCTTCCACCAGCGGCCCAGGCGCACATTGGCAAAACCCATCGCCAGCGAGATGCCCAGATCGGTGCCCCGCCCCAGCCCGGTTGAAAACGCCGCGCCCGACACGCCCAGCCATTCACCAAACGACAGGGGGAAGGCCAGCTCGGACTCGTCGCTGCCATTGCCCAGCGGGTAGGCATCCTGGTCCATGTAGATGCCACCGGGCGCCACCACCAGGGGCTTGCCCTTGCGGTCACGCTGCACCAGTTGCTCACCGGGGCTCACGCTCTGGTTGACGCACACATTGACGTAGTGGATGGGTGCCAGCGGGTTGCGGTGGATCTCGGCGGTGGACAGGCTGTCGCCCTTGATGGGCTCGGCCACGTCCCGGGCTTCGTGCCCGGCATCCGGCGCAAAGCGGGTATGGTTGGTGGCACCCAGGTAAGCGCGCGTGATGCGCGAGCTGTAGAGGCTTTGCAGCGTGGACAGGTTCAGGAAACCAGGGAAGCGCCCCACCACCACGGCCATCAAGCTGAACAGGCCCAGGGCGCCCAGTGCATACACCATGGCCTGGCGCGCCAGCGCGGCGTTCCAGAACACATTGGGGTTGACCTGCCCGTTCGGCCAGGTGACCTTGAGCAGGGCGATGTCCAGCGAAGCAGCCAGGGTCAGCCACAACAGGCCACCCACCGCGCCAGCGATCAAGGGCACGGGCAGCTTCTGGAGCAGCCCGCCCTTGCCGGCTTTCTGCTCGTCACCCAGCTGTTGCGCGCCGGCCTTGAGCAGCCACACCAGGCCCGCCATCAAGGCCGATACCAGCGCCGCGTGCTTGTAGGACAGCCACAGCCAGGCCGTCTGCGCGATCGTCTCGACGCCGGCCAGCGCCGCCACGGCCAGCGCCACCATGAGGCTGGTGCTCAGCCAGCGGGTCAGCAGCACGCGTTGCAGCGAGATGGAGCCTTGCGGCGAATGGCGCGCGCGCCGCGTCGAGACCATGTACCAGCCAATCGACAAGACCGTGCTCGCACCCAGTACGAGCAGCACGGCGGCGAGAGGTGGCCATGAGGAATGGCCCTGCTTCACCACGCCGGCCAGCCCCAGCAGCACCACGCCGAGCAGCAGGCCCAGCACGGAAGCCCAGCTCCAGTACTGCGGCGGCGAGGCCAGGTGGTCGTGCAACTCGGCATCGCCGGCGCGGTTGCCTTGTTCACGCGAACTCATCACATTGAGCCGGTTGACGATGCGCATGGCACCCGTGCGTCCCGGTGTCGGGTGCGAGTACCAGTAGGCCATGCCCAGCGGGAGCCCCGCCAGCAGCAAGACCACGCCGCACAGGGCCCAGGTGGGGCTCCACCAGATCAGGGTGTCGCTGCCTTGGGCCTGGTTGAGCAGTTGCGCCTCCAGGTCATTGAAGGGCAGCCAGTAGGTGGCCAGCGCCCAGCGCACGGCCTGGAGCAAGGCCAGCACGACGAGCAGCACCGAGGCCACCACATACTGCGTGGCAAACCAGTTGCGCACGGCAATGGTGATGCCGTAGAACAGGTCGCCGGTGCCACTGGGCGCCATGTAGCGGCCGTTGTCGCGCAGCCAGGCCAGCGCCGTGCGGCCCGGGTGCCGGGGCTCGTACTGGCTGCTGCGGTGGATGCGACCGGGCGGTTCTTCCTTCAGGGCTTCATAGGCGCGTTGCGTCGTCTCCAGCGCCGTTTCATGGTGCGTGCCTGACAGGCGCCCGCGCACGAACAGGCTGCTGAAGAAACCACCGATGTAGCCCCCGCCACTGACCGTGCTCAAGAAGTCGAACTGCGCCAGCAAGGGCCAGCGCGGCTGAGCGGGCTGGGCACCGGCCGGGTCTTCGGTCTTGGCCAGGGCCTGCAGCACGCCCAGGCAGAAGGTGGCGCTGCGGATGCCGCCGCCCGACAGGGCCAGGGCCCATTGCGCACCGGGCGCGTGTGAAGCCGGCGCAGGCGTGGGCGCATCCCAGGTGGCCTCGTCGCCGCGCTCAGGGTGCGGCGCTTCGGGGCGAACAATGCCCAGTGCCGTACGCCGGGCCCGGGCCCGGCTGACTTCCTCATGTGCACTGGGGGCGTGGCCGGTGGGCGTGTGGTCTGTGGGCATGGCGGGCTCAGGCGGCGCGTGGGTCACCCAGCAGGTAGTGGCCGAACACCTGTTTGTAGGCGGCAGATGTCAGGTCACCCAGCTTGCCGTCTTCGCGCAGGAAGACGCCGGGGAACTGGTTGAGGAAGTGCTGCAAGGCGATGCCGCCGGGGGCCACCACCTTGGGGTTGTAGCGCAGCGCCGCACCCGGCCCGGCAATGGCATCGGCCAGCTTGGGTTGCGTCGTGTGCGAGGCCGCGTCCACCGCACCCTTTTCGGCGAGTCGGCGCAACAAGGCCGCGGCCCCGATCTGTTTGGACACGGCGGTGGGCGACCAGAGACCGTCCTTCACATACTTGCCGCACTTGTACTGGTTGGTGCTGGCCCACAGGTAGGGCGACTTCACCTCGGGGTGGTAGGTGCGGTAGCCCCAGCCGTTGTACGACTCCCACTTGAACAGGATGCCGGGGATGCTCCAGTCCGTCCACTGCGGGTAGCGGTCGAACGCGAGGGCGTCGTTGGCGCTGTCTTCCCAGCTGAAGGGCGGCTGGCCGGTCTTGGGCCGCCCCGCGGGCACGTTGACGGTGCGCCGGGTCAGCGGGTCGCCATTGTGCAGATGGCATTTGAAGTCCAGCCCCGCCTCCATGGCATGGATCACCCCCACCACATACCAGGGCACGCCGATGGGGTCGGCCACACCGCGGTAACGGGCTTCGCTGCCCATGATCTGGCTGGCCTGCTTGTTCACCACGGACGCGACGTCAGGGTTGATCTGGCAGGTGTCAAACAGCTGCTGGTATTCGGCGCGAAGGGCGGCGCTCAAGGTGGGCATGGGTCATCCTCTGAGTTGGGCTCGCTCAGGTCAGCAGGCTGAAGTGGGCGGCGTAGCTGATGTGTTCACCGTGCCTGACGGGCTCCAGGTACATGGCCACATCGCCGGTCTGCGCGTGCTGCAGCGTGTACAGGCCGGGCCGCAAAGGCAGCGCCCGGGGGCCTTCGAAAGACAAGGTGAACTGCTCGATGCCAGTGTGCGGCGCAGCGTGTGCGCTTTCGATGACATCGCTCAACATCAGTGCCACGGGCCGGCCCAGTGTGGTGCGGCAGTCAAAGCGCAGGCCTTGCAGCGTCTGCCATCGGGCGAGCTGGGGCATTGTGGTGAGGGCGCCTTCATATGGGGTGGCATTGGCCGGGGCCCGTGCCGCCCAGGCTGCGCCCATGGTGGCGCCGCTCAGCAGCACACCCCCGCCATGGACGAGAAAGTCACGCTTGTTCATGTTGGGTCTCCATCACAACAGTCGGTAGTCGGGTCATGGCCTGGTAGAGGCCTGCCGCGCCCTGGGTGTCAAAGCCCAGGCGGGCATACCAATGGCGCACGGGGTTGTCGATCATCACGTGCAGGTGGGTGGCGCGGCCCATCGCATCGGCCAGATGCAGCAGGGTGTGCAGGCAGGTGCGCGCCCCGCCTTGACGCTGGAAGGCGGGCAGCACGGTGATGTCCAGCACACGCACCCCGGCCTCGTCTTCATGCAGCCACAAGCGGCCGGCGACCTGGCCTTGATGGTGGATCAGCAGTTCCACAGCGCCCGGGTAATGCGCGGCCACCGAGCGGCGCTGGGCTTGCATCTGCACGGCGATGAACACGTCGCGCTGCACCTGGTCGGGTGGCAGCAGGCTCAGTTCGATCTGGCGCGTGCTGGCAAACACCTCGCGCAACACGGCCTGATCGGCCTGCGTGGCCCGGGTGCAGCGCCAGTCGCCCGTCAGAGACGACAGCAGCTGCGTGATCAGGCTGGCGTCTTCCTTCATCATCACTGGCGAGGCGGGTAGATCCCTTGCATCGCGATGATGAAGTTGAGCACCAGCGCGGGATGCTGGTTGTTGTGCGCCCAGCCTGCACCATTGCCCTGCACCGCGGTGCCGGCCATCGGGGCTGCGTTGCCCTGCGCGTGATACAGCGCGGTGTTGTCGCTGCTGCGCGCCCACATGGATTGAGGGCTGGGTTGTTTGCTGTCCGGTGCAACTGCGCTTTGCACGGCGTGGTTATGCTGGGGCATCTCGGACAGCGTCAAGGTATGTTGGGCTTCGCCGCTCGCCTCACCCAGATCGCGCGACGTCAGTCCAGGGCCACTACCGGCCCCTAGCGGCATCCGGCCTTGCAGATTGGGCAAGGCGAAGGTGCTCTTGCCGTCGCCGCCATACGTGGTGCCCAGAAGAGAAAACAAGGCTGTGTTCTGGGAGATGGGCAGCAACTGCCCGTTGCACAAGGCCCAGCCAGTCGGGGCAAAGTTGCCTGCAAACAGCCTGATCTCGCCGACAAAAGCATCACTCATCTGGAGTCCTTTCAGCCTTGTGACGGGAAGATGCCGAACAAGGAGATGATGAAGTTCAGGCCCAGGAAGGGCGCCATGTTGTTGTGCGGCTGGTTGCCGCCGGTGGCCATCAGGGCCTGGGGCGCCAGGGCACCGCCACCGGGCGTGCTGCCGTAGAAGTTGGTGCTCGCGGCCGCGCCGGTGAGGCTGCCGGCCACGCCATTGGCCGTGCTGGCGGGCGTCGTCGTGGCATTGAGCACGTGGTTGTGGCTGGGCATCTGGCTCGGGGTCAGGGTGACCTGCTCCACCCCCGCTGACTGCCCCATCACGCGCGGGCTCAAATTCAACCCTGTGCCCTGGTGCAAGGGCACGCGACCACGCATGTCGGGCAGCGCAAAGGTCGTTTGACCGTCTCCGCCATAAGTGGTGCCTATCAGATTGAACAACACCTCATTTTCAGCGATCGACAACATGCTGCCGTCACAGAAAGACCAGCCAACAGGAGCGAAATTACCCGCAAACAAGCGTATCTCGCCAACATAGGGTTCAGCCATGAGGTCTCCGTACTCAGTTGCGTGAGGGAAAGATGCCGGTCAGGGCAATGATGAAGTTGAGCGTCAGAAACGGCTGCATGTTTTCGTGCGGCTGGCTGGCGCCGCTTGGCGCGATCGCTTGCGGGCTCATGGGCTGGAGGGTCGAGGCCCCTGGCGCATAGATGTCCTTGCCACCTCGCCCCTTGGCTGCGAGCAAGTTGCCCTCCGGCGAGGTGTTGTTGGCCAGGTCGGTGCTACCTTGCAGGCCATGAGCATGCGCAGGGATTTCGTTGACTGTCAGCGTATGAGCCTCAGCACCGACGCTTTCTCCCAGCGTCATGGTTCCACCGGCGTGAGCCGGGCTGCGACCACGCAGGTCAGGCAAGGCAAAGGTGGTCTGACCATTGCCTCCGTATGTTGTGCCCAGAATGGCAAACAGCGCCTGATTCTGCGAGATCGGCAGCAACTGTCCATTGCACAAGGCCCAGCCCTTGGGCGCAAACCCAAAACTGGTTTGACGGATTTCGCCCAGAAAGGGTGTCCCCATGACGCGCTCCTGCCTCAGGACTGGCGCAGTTTGCGTGTCAGCCCCAGGGCCATCAACCCTGCAAGCACCAATGCGCTGACAGCAGGCTCTGGTACGGGAGCCGTCTGGACGTTGATGCGGAAGTTGGCGAAATTATTGGAGTCACCCTGACCACGATCTGCAAACTGGATTTCATCGAGGTCCATCACCACGCTGTGGCTGGAGGCCAGGCGAATGAAATTGTGGCTGCTCAGCGTTGCCAGGTTGGACACCCCGACAAAGCCGCTGGCACCAAAATTGTCGAATGGTGTGTAGGTGACGCCGGTGATCACCGAACCCGCTACGTTCAGGTTGTCAAAGACATAGCTGGCATGCTGACCGCCAGCCCCCAGATAACCGGTGGTGCCGTTGCTGGCGCCCTGCGCAATGCTCACCAGAATGCTGGTGCCGCTGAGCGTAACCGACTCTAGCGGCAGCATGAACCCACCGATGTCCGTCCCGTCGCCGGGCAGAATCTGCCCGGAGGGGCTGACCGACTGCTGAAGGGCAAGCGGCGTGGCATTGAGGGTGACGCCATCGGTGGTCCCTCCGGGTGCCAACAACGACACGTCGACCGCATTGCTGAAAGAAGCAGCCTGAGCCAGACCGGCAACCGTCAGTGCGAGCGCCACTGCCAGGCGCTTGGAAGCGATTTTGAATTGCATAGGAACTCCTGAGATAGAAATATGTCAGTTTCTCATCTGGCCACAAACAGCCTCTATCTGCCTATCCCTAATTCAATTACACGGGCTGTGCAGATGACTTTTTTCAACTGTATCGGGCACCATGTAGTGTGATCATTTATGCGAGTCGGGTGCCAGCGCGTGTGTTGCCTGGCGCTTGGTTCGTTGCACCTAAAACCCCCATGAACGCGGACCCTCCCTCCAGCACCACGCACCGAGCTGTCCCGGACGATGTCCGGGGCGTGTGGCGCCGCACCTTGCTGCAAACAGGCACCGATGCCGACGAGGCCCCGCAGGAGGACGACAGCAGCTGGGTCCGTTGGATGCAGACCAGCTTGTGGCATGCCGACCTGCGCGTGCCCCAAAGCGCCCTGGAAGGCCGCGAAGCCCTGCCCCTGAACCAGCTCAGCCCCGTGCAGCTTGCGGCCCTGGCGGCCCAGCAGGGCTTTGCCGGCGTCACCCAGTTGGACAACCTGCCCGAAGGCCAGATCTGCAACTGGCTGCGCCGTACCGACTACCAACCCCCGGCCTTGCAGCCCGACGCCGGCTGGCTGATTTTCGATCGGCCGGACCGGCTCATCGAAATCGGCGTGCACGACAGCTACAACGAGATCTGGGAGCGCCTGCCGGACTCCGTCGGGCGTTTCCTCACCCTGGCCGAACTGGCCCAGGACGGGCGCGACACCGGCGCACGCATCCTGGTGGCAGGCGACTACATGATGGCTGTGCGCCCTCGCGCAGCACGCTGGCCACGTGGCATGAACCCCGGCTACACCCTCACCGACGTGCTGCTGCACAGCCCGGACCAGGCGCTGGACTGGCTGGCCTGCGAGGTCTCCTTCGGGCGGCTCGGGCAAGGCCAGTGGGCCATCGAGCGCTCGACCCTGCCCGAACGCGAAGGCCAGATCCTGGGCTGGGGTGTGCAACGCGTGGACGAGCACCATGCCCAGGTGCAACAAGGCCCAGCCCGCACGGCCTGGCAGATCCTCGAATGGAGCTGCGACACCGATCAGCTCGGCGCCTGACGGCCTGTGCGCGACAATCAGGGCATGCCGACCCTGCGCCCGCTTGCTCCTGCCACCTCTCCCGACACCACCGCCTTGGGCGAGACCCAGGGTGCCGCAGGTGCCGACTCGTCTGGGCCGGCCAAGGGCCAACCCGCCAATCCGCAAAAGTTCAAGGTTGACGTAGGCCCCAGTGCCATCGACGGGCAAGGCGCCTTCGCGGGCGAGCCCATCCCGGCGCGCCGCAAGATCGGCGAGATCCGTGGTGAGTTCATCGACATGGCCACCGCCCGTGCACGCGCCCGCGAGGCCGAGCGCAGCACAGGCCGCATCTTCATGGTGGCCATTTCGGACAAACGCGCCGTGGACGCCACCCATTCCACCGACCCGCTTCGCTTTGCCAACCATTCCTGCATGCCCAATATGGTGCTCAAGGTGCAGCAAGGGCGCGTGGCCTTTTATGCCCTGCGCGACATCGACGCCGGTGAAGAGCTGACCGCGCGTTATGGCGAAACCCACCACGCCGGGCGCCTGCGCTGCTGCTGTGGCGCTCCCAACTGCATTGGCCGCCTGTAAGGCCTAACCCTGGCGCGTGGCCGCTGGGCCCCCCCTGTTCTCGCCAGGGGGCGGGCGAAAACGCGCCCTGTGCAAGCGCCATCAAGCGCAAACCCAGATGGGCCGGGCTTGAACGCCCGCCGATACTTGGGGTGCATCCAAGCACAACCACCATGAACCCCAGCAGCCTGTCACAAGCAGACCGCGCCACACAACAAACCAGGGACCAGGCCGATCTCCAGACCCAGTTGTGGTCCGAGCGGGTCCGCATGCTGTGTGTGCACGTGCCCACCGTCATGACGATGGCTGTGGGCTTTGCGCTCGCGCTCGGCTGGCTGCTGCACGACCAGGTGCCCCCCACCAAGATCGCGTGGTGGTTCGGCGTGCGCCTGATCGTGGTGCTGACGCGGGTGGTGCACGCGCACTACTACATGCGTTCCGAGGACAAGACCAACCGGGCCTGGTACAGGAGCTTTGTGGCGCTGGTCATGCTCGACGGCCTGCTGTGGGGCGCGGCCTGGTGGTGGCTGGTGCCTGTGGACCGTCTTGACCTCACCGCCATCACGCTCACCGCCATCCTGGGCGTGGCCTCGCTGTCGGCCTTCATCCTGCACGCCGATGTGGTCGCCACGGCCTGCCACGTGCTGTTCATGTTGTTGCCCTGCGCGGTCTACAGCCTCACCCGGCATGATTCCTACGGGCTCTTTGGCGCACTGAGCCTCACCGCTTTCACCGCCTTGCTGCTGCTCGAAGCCCATCGGGCCTATGTGCGGCTGGTTGAATTGCTGACCCTGCGTTTTGAGCACGAGCGTGTGCTGCAGGAGCGTGAACATGCGCTGGCCCTGGCGCAGCACCACAGCGAGGCCAAGAGCCGCTTCCTGGCCTCCATGAGCCACGAGATGCGCACCCCGCTGCACGGCATCCTGGGCCTGAGCCGCCTGCTGCGTGATGACGAGATCCGCCCCGTGGCCCTGCGCCGCCTGGAACTGCTGGAGCGCTCGGGCGACCACCTGCTCACCGTCATCAACGACGTGTTGGATGTCTCCAAGATCGAAGCCGGCCACGTCCACATCGACCACAGCTGCTTCGACCTGAACCAACTGGTGGACGAGGTGGCGGGCGTGTCCACCGTGACCGCCAACCGCAAGGGCCTGCAACTGCGCGTGCGCTCCGAGTTGCCCGACAGCCATGCCGTGCTGGGTGACGCCATGCGCCTGAGGCAGGTGCTGCACAACCTGCTGGGCAACGCCATCAAGTTCACCGACCAGGGCAGCGTCACCCTCAGTGTGCTGCTGCTGGAGGACGGGCAGCAGGTGTCCTTCCTGGTGCACGACACCGGCATCGGCATGTCGGTGGAGGAGCAGCAGCACATCTTCGACGCCTTCCACCAGGTCGACAACGGGCTGGGCAAGCGCCACGGCGGCACCGGCCTGGGGCTCACGATCTCGCGCCAGCTGTGCCGCGCCATGGGCGGCGACCTGCGTTGCATCAGCCAGCGGGGCATGGGCTCCACCTTCGAGTGCGTGCTGCCGCTGCCTGCCAGCGCCGAGCGGGCGCCGGTGCCCACCCACGCCGAGCCCACCGGACACACGGGCGCCGTGGGCCTGGTGCTGCTGGTCGAGGACAACCCCATCAACGCCCTGGTGGCCGAGGCCGCCCTGCGCAAGATCGGCCTGGACGTGCACACGCTGGACGACGGGCGCAAGGCGCTGGACTGGCTGGCGCGCCACCGGCCTGACCTGGTGCTGATGGACTGCCAGATGCCCGTCATGGACGGCTTCGAGGCCGCCCGCCAGATCCGCGTGCAGGAGATGCAACTGGGCATCGCCCCCGTGCCCATCGTGGCCCTGACCGCCAACGTGTTCCCGGCCGAGCGTCACCGTTGCCAGGAAGCTGGCATGAACGACTACCTGGGCAAGCCCTTCAAGCGCGAAGACCTGCACGCCGTGCTGGCACGCCACATCGGCCCCCAAAAGCAAACGGGCCGCGCGATGCAGCCCGTGGTGGGTCAGCTGGACGACGGCGGGGCGGCGTCCATGGCGGCTTGATCAGCGCGCCTGACGACGGCGGGCCATCACCAGGCCAGCAAGGCCCAGGCCCATCAGGGCATAGGTCGAGGGCTCGGGTACCTGGCCGACATACCAGGGCGGAGGCGTCATGTTGTCGCCGTCCATCAACATGTGGACGGTGGTCGCCGTGATGGTGCCAAAGTCGGTGACGCCCAACAGTGCCGACTTGCCCAGGTTCAGCAAGCCCAGCGATTGCGAAAAGGCATTGAAGCCTTCGGTGGTCAGCGACAAGCCTGTCAGCGTGGTCGACAGGGAGCTGACCAGGACACTGGTGCTGCCCGTGACACCCGAGAAATGCCACAGCGCCAGGTGATCCAGCGTGCCCACATTGTTGCCGCCGATGACCTTGGCATAGACCGTGTGGGTGCTCAGGTCTGCGTTCAGGTCGGTCACGGTGAGCTGCCCGCCACTGGACACGCTCTTGAGCACGGGCGCTGTCAGTGTCACGCCACCCACCGAGCCCATCCCCAGCAAGGCGTTGGACACGTTGTCATACGTGATGGTGCTGATCGGCGCGACGGCCTGCACCTCGGTGTAGAAACCGTCGGTGTCCTGGTGAACGATGGGCGGCGTGGCGTAGCCGTAGCTGGCGATGGTCACTTTGCCGGTGTCCAGGGCCCCCAGCAAGGCGGCGCTGAAGGACAGCGTGGCGCTGCCGGCAATTTCAAGGTCCCAGGCCTGAGCGGTGACCGTGGCGGCCTGTGTGGCGCCTGTTGCGGCCAGCAGTGCCGCGGCCAGAATGTGTTGCGTGTTCCATTTCATGGGGTGTTCCTCTCCTGTTGATGGGCTTGATGCCGGGTGTGACGAAGTAGTGCGACGCTCACGCCGAACGGCGGCGCTTGGCTGCCATCACCAGGCCTGCGAGGCCCAGGCCCATCAGAGCGTAGGTTGATGGTTCAGGCACGCTGGTCACGGACCATGGAAAGTTTGGCGCATCCATCATCTCAATGGTCGAGGTGATCGTGCCGTAATCCGTGACACCCATCAGCGCTGACTTGCCCAAGGTCAACAAGCCCAGCGACTGGGTGAAGGCGTTGAAACCCTGCTGCGTGATGGTCAGCCCGGTGATCGCGACGGACAGCCCGCTGAAGGACGTGTCGATGGTCTGGTAGCGGGTGTATCGCTGGCTGCTGAGCCCGCTGAAGTGCCACAAGGCCATGTCGCTGATGGTGCCGACCCCATTACCGCCGATCACGGTGGCATAGATGGTCTGGGCACTCAGATCAGCGCGCAGATCCGTCACCGTCAGCGACCCGCCAGACGACACGTTTTTGAGGATGGGTGCCGTCATGGTGAGGCCACCGGTGGAGCCCATGCCGAAGATTTCGAAGTTGGCGGGATCGTAGGTGAGCGTGGTCAGCGGGGCCGATACCGTTCCGCCTGTGTAGAAACCGTCGTTGTCCTTGGTGATGGTTGATATCGCAGCACCATACGCCGTCACGGAGACCTTGCCCGTATCCAGTGCACCCAGCAGGTCGCCGCTGAAGCTCAGCGACGCTGCACCCGACAGGGGAATCTGGTCGATTGGCGTGGTGATCACACTCGCCTGGGCTGTGGCCAGGCCCAGCAACAGAGCCGATGCGGTGGCGATGTCTCGAAATTGAATGGCGCGTTTCATGGCTCTGCCTCTCTGTGAATTTGTTTATGGACAGACAGCATAGGCAACCAGCCCGGCTCGCCAACCGGGTTTGCCTGTGCGGCGCGCCGCCATGCAACACGCAGAAACAAAAACCCCCGGATGCAGGGGCGCACCCGGGGGTTTGGCCAGGCTCTCAAACCTGGCGGGTTGATCAAAGCGCGATCAGGCAGCGCGGCGGCGCTTGGCAACGGCCACGCCGATCAGCCCCAGGCCCATGAGGGCGTAGGTCGAGGGCTCGGGTGTGGGGCTGACATACCAGGGGGGCGTTAAGGGAGGGTGCGACAACAGAGGGGGCTCGGTGTTGACGTATGCGGTTAAGGTGCCGAAGTTCGTCACCCCCATCAGCGCCGACTGGCCCAGCGTCAGCAAGCCCAGAGACTGCGTGAAGGCGTCGAGGCCTTCGCTGGTCAACGACAAGCCAGAAAAAGTGGTGATCGCGGGGCCGCCATACGTACCGTAGAAGTTGGTGCTGCCGGTGATGCTCGCGACATGCCACAGGGCGAGGTGTGACAGCGTGCCCACACCATTGGCGCCGATGATGTCGGCGTAGATGGTCCGGGTGCTCAAGTCCGCGTTCAAATCGGTCACCGTGAGCTGCCCGCCGCTGGACACGCTCTTGCGCACGGGCGCCGTCAAGGTCACGCCCCCTACCGTGCCTATCCCCAGCAAGGCCGTGGACACGTTGTCGTACGTGAGGGTGCTGACCGGGGCCGTGACAGACACTGCGTTGTAGAAGCCGTCAGTGTCCTGTTGCACGATGGGCGGGTCGGCATATCCGTAGCCGGCAACGCTGACTTTGCCGGTGTCCAGCGCCGACAGCAGGTCGGCACTGAAGGACAACGTGGCGGTGCCTCTGATATAGAGGTCCCAGGTCTGGGCCGTGACCGTGGCGGCCTGCGAGGCGCCTGCTGCGGTCAGCAGTGCGGCAGCCAGAACGTGTGGGATGTTCCATTTCATGAGTGGGTCCTCTCTTTTTTGGTTGGCTTGATGTGGTGGTGTACCGACGTGAAGGGCGGTTCAAGCCGAACGGTGGCGCTTGGCTGCCACCACCACAACCGGGTTTGCCTGTGCGGCGCGCCGCCATGCAACACGCAGAAACAAAAAACCCCCGCATGCAGGGGCGCACCCGGGGGTTTGGCCAGGCTCTCAAGCCTGGCGGGTTGATCAAAGCGTGATCAGGCAGCGCGGCGGCGCTTGGCAACGGCCACGCCGATCAGGCCCAGGCCCATCAGGGCGTAGGTCGAAGGCTCAGGCACGGCCGTGGCGACGATGGTCGAGCTGATCGTGCCGTAGTCGGTGATGCCCTGCATGGCCGCCTTGCCCAGGCTCAACAGGCCCAGGGCTTGCGAGAACTTGTTGAAGCCGTCCGTCGTCAGGCTCAGGCCGGTGATGGAGTTGTTGTAGGTGCCAGGGCCTGCGATGGTGGTGCCACCGGTCAGCGTGGCGAAGTTCCACAGCGCGAAGTTGGTGATCGTGCCCACGCCATTGCCGCCGATGATGGTGGCGTAGATGGTGTTGTTGGTCAGGTTGGCGCTCAGGTCGGTCACGGTCAGCGAACCGCCGCTGGACACGCTCTTGACCACGGGGGCGGTCAGCGTCATGCCGCCGGTGGTGGCCACGCCCAGCACGTTCAGGGTGGTGTCGTCAAAGGTGATGGCGGTGCCAGGGGCAGCGGCGGAGGCGCTGACGTAGTACCCGTCGGTGTCCTTGGTGATGTTGGAGACGGCTGCACCATAGTTGGCCAGGGCGATCTTGCCGGTGTCCAGGGCACCCAGCAGGTCGGCGCTGAAGCTCAGCGTGGCCGAGCCCGTGGCGGTCAGGCCGTTCCAGCTGCCGCCGACGTTGATGGTGACGGAGGCTGCCTGGGCAGCACCAGCTGCAACGAACAGGGTGGCGGCGGCGATTTGCTTGAATGTCAGTTTCATATTGTTTCCTCTTGCTCTCTGGGGGTGGCACGTGCTGCCCGTGTTGGCGACTGGCTGGTCAGTGATGACAAGCACCATGGCGTCAGATTAACGGCGGCGTTCCAGCTGACCATCAGGGTTGACGCGGATCAACCGCGTAAACGAGGGGGGCAATTCATGACCGGACACATCTGCTTGCGAGGGTTATCGCGAACTGTCGCAAAATCCGCCGCGATTCAAACCGGCGCCTTCATGCGCCCACCCTGGAGAGACTCAGTGAACAAGAAATGGCAATGGGCTGCCGTGGCGGCCCTGGTGGCATCCAGCCCTGTGATGGCGGCCAAGCAGCATGTGTGCATCTTCGACATCCTCGGCACCGGCGGCGACGGCTACAACTCGGCCAAGGACTACGCCATCGAGATGCAGAAGTTCGGCACCGACATGGAGCTCAAGGCCTATGTGGACGAGCGTGTGGCGGTGGAAGACTTCCGCACGGGCCAGTGTGACGCCGTCATGGCCACGGCCCTGCGCACGCGTGCCTTCAATGCCCTGACCGCCGCGCTGGACTCGGTGGGCGCCTCCACGGTGGTGCGCAACGGCAAGCTGGACATGAACGCCAGCCTGGAAGTGGTGCGCA
Organism: Aquabacterium sp. NJ1; assembly: GCF_000768065.1. Taxonomy (NCBI): domain Bacteria; kingdom Pseudomonadati; phylum Pseudomonadota; class Betaproteobacteria; order Burkholderiales; family Sphaerotilaceae; genus Aquabacterium; species Aquabacterium sp. NJ1. The sequence continues at coordinate 2,854,612 of NZ_JRKM01000001.1, forward strand.
AGACCATCCAGACCTTCTCCAGCCCCAAGGCTGCCTCGCTGATGGTGCAAGGTGCATATGAAGTGGGCGGCATCGTGCCCCTGGGCGCGGCCTATGCCTTCGTCAATGACCGCCAGATCAGCAACCTCGAAGCTGCCAGCGGCAAGCGTGTGGCTGCCTTCGATTACGACAAGGCCCAGTCCCAGCTGATCCAGCGCGTGGGCGCCCGCCCCGTGGCCGCGGACGTGACCAACTTCGGCACCATGTTCAACAACGGCAATGTGGACGTGGTGATGGCGCCTTCCATCGCCTTCAAGCCGCTGGAGCTGTACAAGGGCATGGGCACCAAGGGCGCGGTGCACCGCTTCCCCATGACCATCCTGACCTACCAGATGATCTTCAAGCGCGACAAGTTCCCCGAAGGCTTCGGCCAGAAGTCGCGTGAAGCCTGGGCGGGCCGCTTCGACAACGTGGTCGAGCTGATCAAGCGTGCGGACGCCACCATCCCGGCCAAGTTCTGGCTGGACCCGACCGAGGCCGATGCCGAGCGCTATGTCAACCTGATGCGTGATGGCCGCATCGACATGGCCGAGAAGGGCTTCTACGACAAGAAGGGCTTGAAGATCATCAAGCGCATCCGCTGTGACGTGAACCCTTCTGCCCCCGACTGCAGCCAGCCGACCGAGACCTGGTAAGCGCCCGTCAGGCGCCCTGCCTGCGCCGCTTGCCGATCAGCAGGCCGGCCAGGCCCAGGCCCATCAGGGCCGGGGTGCCGGGCTCGGGCACCACGCCCATGGTGATGGTGCCGAAATCGGCGGGACCATCGAACGCGGCCCAGCCCAGTTGCGACAGGCCCAGGGCCTGTGAAAACTGCGTGTAGCTTCCAGAGGTGAAGCGCAGGCCCGTCAGCGTCATGCCCGGCGCCAGATATTGGCAATCGTTGTAGGCGCCGCAGTGGCTGTCAAAGCCTGTGATCAACTCGGGGCCCGTCACGCTGCCGATGTCCCACAGGTAGGCGTTTTTCACGGTGCCCAGGCCGTTGCTGCCGATGAGGGTGGCGTAGACCTTCTTGTTGGCCAGATCGATGTTCAGGTCCGTCACGGTCAGCGAGCCGCCGGACGAGATGCTCTTGAGCGCGGGCATGCTCAGGGTCAAGCCACCTGCTGTGGTCACGCCCAGAGGTGCAATGGCCACCGTGTCGATGGTCAGTGAACTCACCGGCATCGCCACCGATGCCTGTGTGTAATAGCCATCGGTGTCTTTCTGTACCGTGCCGACGGCGGCACCGTAAGCGCCCATACTCGCCCGGACGGTGTCCAACGTGGCGAGCATGTCCGAGCTGAGGCTCAGGTTGGCAACCCCGCTGACTGTCGCGCCGTAGAAGGGGGTGCCGTAGTAGGGCGTACCGGCCGGTATCGTCACACTGGTGGCATGGGCCAGACCCGTTGCCATCAGCATGGAGGCCACCAGGCCCCATTTGAATTGCTGTGTCATGTGCTTCACCTGATTTAGGAATGGAACCGCCGGACGATGCTGTCCGGTGTGGCCAAGTTTGCGGTGCGCCCTTCAGGCCAGCATTGGGGCAAGCACGGCCCCCGTTTCGAAGACGGCGTAATTCACGACCGTTGCGGCTGCGCGCCCATGAAAAATGCCTCCCGCAGGAGGCTTCTTGATGCGGGGATCGGGCGCCGTCAAGCGCGCTGCCTGCGCCGCTTGCTGATCAGCAGGCCCGCCAGGCCCAGGCCCATCAAGGCCGGGGTGCTGGGCTCGGGCACCGCGCCCATGGTGATGGTGCCGAAATCGGTGATGCCCGTGAGCGCCGACTTGCCCAGGCTCAACAAGCCCAGTGATTGAGCAACCTTGTTGAAACCGTCGGCGGTGAGGCGCAAGCCGGACAGCGTCATGCCAGGCGCGACGTAGAGGCAATCGTTGTAGAAGCCGCAATGGCTGTCGTAGCCGGTGATCAGCCCGCTGCTGGTGACGCTGCCCACGTTCCACAGCGCGATGTTGTTCAAGGTGCCCACGCCGTTGCCGCCAATGAGCGTGGCGTAGACCTGCTTGTTGGCCAGGTCGACGTTCAGATCTGTCACGGTCAGCGAGCCACCGGAGCCGACGCTCTTGCGCGCAGGGGCCGTCATGACGATGCCACCGGCTGTGGCCACCGACACGATGTCGGTGCTCTGGGTGTCAAGACTCACCGAGGTGATGGGCGCAGCAACAGACACCTGCGTGTAAAAGCCGTCGCTATCCTTCATCACGCTCGCCGCGGCGGCCCCATAGCTCGTCACGCTCGTTTGGATAATGTCCAGCGTCATCAGCACATCGGGACTCAAGCTCAGCGTGCTCACCCCGTTGATGCTTGTGCCGTAGTAGGGTGCGCCGTAGTACTGCGCACCGGCTGGTATCGTCACGGAACTGGCGTGCGCCAGGCCAACGGCCATGAACATGGACGCAGCCAGGCCTGATTTGAAGATTGGTTTCATGGGGGGGGCACCTGATTTTGGACTGGTGGACGATGCTGTCCGGTGTGGCCAAGTTTGCGGCGCGCTCTTCAGGCCAGCATTGGGGCAAGCACGGCCCCCGTTTCGAAGACGGCGTAATTCACGACCGTTGCGGCTGCGCGCCCATGAAAAATGCCTCCCGCAGGAGGCTTCTTGATGCGGGGATCGGGCGCCGTCAAGCGCCCTGCCTGCGCCGCTTGCTGATCAGCAGACCCGCCAGGCCCAGGCCCATCAAGGCCGGGGTGCCGGGCTCGGGCACCGCCACAACGGTGATCGTGCCGAAGTCCGTGACCCCTGTCAGCGCACTCTCGCCAAAGTTAAACAGGCCTAAGGACGTCATGACTTTGTTGAAGCCCTCCGTGGTGATGGACAGCCCCGTCAGGGTGGTGATGTAGGTGCCTGAGTTCTGGGTGCTGGTGGAGCCGGTGATGGAGCCAATGTCCCACAAGTAGACGTTGTTCAACGTGCCCACGCCATTGCCGCCGATGAGGGTGGCGTAGATCTTCTTGTTGGCCAGGTCGATATTCAAATCCGTCACGGTCAGCGAGCCGCCGGAAGACACACTCTTGAGCACGGGTGCGGTCATGGTGACGCCACCCGTTGTGGAAAAAGACAGCACCTGTTGGGTGCCCGTATCAATGGTCAGCGACGTGATGGGGGCCGCGTCGGTTGCCTCTGTGTAGAAACCGTCTGAGTCCTTCAACACCGTGGCCGTGGCAGCACCATAGCCCACGACGTTCGTCTTGCTGGTGTCCAATGCGGCCAGCAAGTCGACACTGAAGTCCAGCCTGGCGGCCTGGGGCTCAAGGTAGAAGCCGTTGTAAAGGGTGTTCGTGGGGACCGTCACACTGGCGGCACTGGCCAGGCCAGCAGCCAGGAACATGGACGCAACCACGCCCTGCTTGAATCGCAATCTCATGAGCTTCACCTGATTTTTGATGGGGGACGACGTAGTCCGATGCCATCAAGGTAGCAGCGCCTGAATCAGGCAGGCATTGGGGCAAGCACGGCCCCCGCCTAGAAGACGGCGCAATTCACGACCGCTGTAGCGGCGCGCCCATGAAAAAAGTCTCCCATAGGAGGCTTCTTGATGCGGGTATCGGGAACCACCGTCAAGCGCCCTGCCTGCGCCGCTTGCTGATCAGCAGGCCGGCCAGGCCCAGGCCCATCAGCGTGCTGCTGGTGGGCTCGGGTACCACGGTGGCCGTGAGCGTGCCGTAGTCGGTTGTGTATTGGTAGAGTTGTCTGCCCAAGATCATCAGCCCCAGGGATTTTTCGAGTACCGCGTAGCCTGTTGCGGTGATCTTCAGCCCCGTCATGCTGGCCACGGTAGTGCCAGGACCGGTTGGATTGGTGAGGCCTGTCACGCTGCCGATGTCCCACAGATAGACGTTGTTGAGGGCGCCCACACCATTGCCCCCAATCAGGTTGGCATAGACCTTCTTGTTGGCAAGGTCGATGTTCAGGTCGGTCACCGTCAAGGAGCCCCCTGTGGACATGCCAAAAAGTTGGGGTGACTGCACGGTGATCCCCCCTGTTGTGGCCAGAGACAGCACCTCGTTGGTGTGGTCATCGATGGTCAGCGAGGTGAGGGGGGCGCTGAAACCCGCGCTTTCGTAAAAGCCATCCGAGTCCTTGGTCACGGTGGCACTGGCGGCGCCGTAGCTGCTCAGGGTGGCTTTGGTGCTGTCCCATGTTTGCAGCAAGTCAATGTAAAAGTCCATGTTGAGCGCCCCGCCACCAAAGGCGATGCCCTGGTATTCGGTGCCGCTTGGGATGGTCACGGAGGTGGCGTGAGCCAGTCCGATGCCCATGAACATGGATGCTGCAAAGCTGGGCTTGAACCATGAGGTCATCTGTTTCTCCTTGAGTTTTTAATGATGTCCGGGGGGCGACCGGTGTCGCCAGGCTGGACGCGTCCAACCCCATGAAAAAAGCCTCCCGCAGGAGGCTCTTTGGTGGGGGACCGGAAACCGATCAGCCCAGGGCAGCCAGGTCGGCGCCGACCTTCTGCAGCATTTCTTCGGTGATCAGGCCACCGGAGAACTTGGCGACCATCGACAGGGCGAAGCCCTTGCCCATGCCGATTTGCGGGTGGGTGGAAATGCCGGGCATGTGCTTTTCCAGGATGGCCTTGGTGGCTTCGTTGTCCAGCAGGTCGCCGAGTTTGGATTCGATCGAGAAGCTCATGGTTGTCTCTCTAAGGATGATGGGTTGACTCAGATAAGCGCACCCAGCATGTCTGCAGGCGACCTGCTTTGGGCGCATCCTCAAGCATAACAAGCTTCAAACGGGTGTTTGCGGCCAGGGCGGGATTTTCCTGCCCCTGAAGCGTGTGTGTGGTGTGGCCCTTGCCCTGAACACGGCTTGCGGTAACACAAATTCCGCGCGATTGCGGCACGGGAGCGGCGCAATTTTTGTGTTAACCCACCTGACTTATCCCCAAAAAAGGGCGAACGACAAGGCCCTTGTCCGCTTTGACGGAGGCCCCTGCGCAAATCACGGGCATACGTCTTAAGTGCTTGATTTTGAAAGAAACTTTGACTTTGCCTGTTCTTGGTGCAGATCAGGATAAACCCCAGGCGGACAAGCAGTTAGCGCGGGTGTGCATAGGTTTCCCACAAAGTTATCCACAGAAACGGTGCACAAGTTCAGATGTAAACAAATCAAGCACTTAGCGGGCACTGCTTCCGTCTGACTTTGATAGTTTTCAGCAAGTGGCCGTTCGCGCCGGGGCCTCGGGCGCCAAATTGGCGTGCTCGGCCAAAAGTGCATGAAAGAATCGGCCGGGCAACCCTGTTCAGTCCGTGAACAATGTCACAGTGTCTGACAAAGTGTGTAAGGCTTTGAGCAACTAGGGATTACCCTCGAAATTGACAGGCGATACCACACTTATCCCCATGAATGCGAACCCATGTGCACACAGATGGGGCAAAGCCGGCAGAACGGTCAGATGCCCGACAATCGATGCTAAGTTGTTGATTTATATAGAACGCCCTTGATTGCCTCATCTTGAGGCAATTTGATCCAAACGACCGTCTGACAAGCATTTAGCGCGCGTTTACAAAGCTTTCCCACAAAGTTATCCACAGTCCCCGTGGATAAGGGTGAAGCCCAATCGAATCAAGCACTTGCCTGCATCAGTTCATATCCTTGTAAGAATTTCGGAGACAAGAACGCATGTCAGCTCATCCCCCCTCGCCATCCCGCGTCGCGGTGGTGGTGGAGGCGCCTCAGCACAGCGGCCTGTGGGGGGCGCTGGACTACCTGAGCACGCAGCCGCTGCAGCCGGGCACCCTGGTGCGGGTGCCGTTGGGCCGCCGGGTGGTGACGGGTGTGGTGTGGCAAGCGGGGGCTGACAGCGCGGCGGGCGAGGTGGCCGAACAGGATCTCAAGGCCGTGATCGAGGTGCTTGATGGCCTGCCACCGCTGCCCGATGCCTGGCGGCAGCTTGTCAAGTTTGCGAGCGCTTACTACCAGCGTAGCCTCGGTGAAATGGCGCTCATGGTGCTGCCACCCGAGTTGCGTCAGCTGGATGCCCTGCAGTGGGGGCGCCGGCTCAAGCGCCTGGACAAGGTGATCTCGCCGCCCGAGGCCACGCCCAAGCGGCGGCGCAAGGCATCCGCGGAGGTGCCCCCCGAGCCGGCCTGTACGCAGGAGCCGCCCGCCTCGGCGGCGGTTCCCCTTCCGCCCGTGCCGCTGCCGGTCCTGACCGAGCAGCAGGCGCAGGCCCTGGCGCAACTGGCCATCGCAGGGGGCCCGCCTGGGGACAAGCCCTTCCTGCTGTGGGGCAGCACCGGCAGCGGCAAGACCGAGGTCTACCTGCGCCAGGCCCAGCGCGCCCTGGACGAGGGCCGCCAGGTGCTGATGATGGTGCCCGAGATCAACCTCACGCCGCAGCTGGAGGCGCGCGTGGCCGAACGCTTTGCCGGGCGCCACATCGTGTCCTTGCACAGCGGCCTGACGCCGGCCCAGCGCCTGCGCAACTGGCTGATGGCGCACTACGGGCATGCCGACCTCATCCTGGGCACGCGCCTGTCGGTGTTCACGCCGCTGCCCCGGCTGGGCCTGATCGTGGTCGACGAAGAGCACGACCCCAGCTACAAGCAGCAAGATGGCGCCCGCTACTCCGCCCGGGACCTGGCCGTCTACCGCGCCCGGCTGGAGAAGGTGCCCGTCATCCTGGGCTCGGCCACGCCGAGCCTGGAGAGTTGGTACAACGCCTTGCCCGAGGCCGAAGGCGGCGCGGGCCGCTACGTGCGCCTGGCCATGCCGGCCCGGGTGGGCGATGGCGACATGCCGCGTGTGCGCGTGCTGGACTTGTCGCGCGCCCCCAAGCTGCCGCGCGGGCAGGAGCCGCCCCCGGTGGCGCGTGAGCTGCTCGCCGCCATCACCCAGCGCATCGAACAGGGCGAGCAAAGCCTGGTGCTGCTCAACCGGCGGGGTTACGCGCCCGTGCTGCATTGCAGTGACTGTGGCTGGAAGAGCGGCTGCCCGCATTGCAGCGCCTGGCGCGTGTTCCACAAGGTGGACCGCACCCTGCGCTGCCACCACTGCGGCTTCACCGAACGCGTGCCGCGTGCCTGCCCGGACTGCGGCAACACCGACATCCACCCCGTGGGCCGGGGCACCGAGCGCCTGGAAGAGCAGCTCGCCGAGGCCCTGCCGGGCGCGCGTGTGGGGCGCATTGACGCCGATGTCACCAAACACAAGGGTGCGCTCGAAGAACGCCTGGCCACTGTGCACGCCGGCGAAGTGGACGTGCTGGTGGGCACGCAGATGGTGGCCAAGGGCCACGATTTCCGGCGCATCACCCTGGTGGCGGCGGTGAACCCGGACGCGGCCTTGTTCGCCAGCGACTTCCGCGCGGCCGAGCGCCAGTTCGCGCTCTTGCTGCAGGCCGCAGGCCGGGCCGGGCGCGATGCCGATGTGGCCGGCCACAGCGAGATGTGGGTGCAGACCTGGCACCCCACGCACCCGCTCTACCAGGCGCTGAGCCGTTATGACTACGCCGATTTCGCCGCGCAGCAGCTCAAGGAGCGCGAGATGGCCGGCCTGCCGCCCTACGCCAGCCTGGCCATGCTGCGCGCCGAAGCCAAGACGCAGGAGGCCGCCGTGGCCTTCCTGAACGAAGCCATCGAGGCCGTGGCCCACCTGGCCGAGGCACTGGGCGGCATCACCCTGTACCCGCCGGTACCTACGCCCGTGCAGCGCGTGGCCAATGTCGAGCGGGCGCAGCTGATGGTCGAGTCGCCCTCGCGGCCGGCCCTGCAGCGCTTTTTGAGCCAGTCGCAGGCCGTGTGGCTGGCGCTGGCGCAAAAAAACCGCCGCAGCGGTTTGATCCGCTGGGCGGTGGATGTGGATCCGCTGTCGATTTAGCTGATCATGGCTTCCAGGCCTTCGGCCAGCTCGGACATGGGCGGCATGTCCTTGAGCAGCACGTCGGGCTTGAGGCCCAGCTTCTGGCAGACATCTGCGGGGATGGTCGAGGCCAACTCTTCGGCGGACAGCTGGTTGTGCTCGGCACGGGCGCGCCACACGGCCAGGTGGATCACACCGGCGACCGGGTCGAAAGGCGCAGCGGCCAGCGGCGCGGGGAACTTGCTGATGGCGTCCACGAAAGTCACGGGGAAGCGCCATTGGCGGGCCAGCTCGGCGCCGACATTGGCGAAGCTGTAGCCAAAGGAGGTGGTCTCCATGTCGATGCGGCGTGGGTCCATCGGCGAGGCCAGCTTGTCCAGATGCAGCATCTGCTCGGGCATGGCGGCGTGCATCACCAGTTGGCCGATGGCGTGCATCAGGCCCACGGTGAAAGCCTGGTCCACATTGACCGAGGCCTTCTTGGCCAGCCAGCCGGACACGGCCGCGGTGTGCATGCTGTAGCGCCAGAACTGCGACAGGTCCATGCCGGGCATGGATTTGTAGCCGCCGGTCAGGCCGGAGCTGATCACCAGGGTGCGCACGGTGACGAAGCCCAGCATGGACAAGGCGTCGTTGACGGTGCCCACGCTGCGTGACACATGGTAGTAAGCCGAGTTGGCCAGGCGCAGCAAGCGCGCGGACAGCACCGGATCGGCCGCCAGCTTCTTGGCGATCTCGTCGATCGACACGTCGTCGCTGTTGAAGCTGTCAATCAGCTCGTGGACGATCTTGGGGATGGCCGGAAGGGCCTGGGGTTGCTTGAACAGGGCTTCGAGCTGCATGTTTGCCAGCCTCCATCTCGATTAAAACCAGTCGGTTCTGCCGAAATCCTGCGCGAACGCGTACTGGGTTTGTGGCAGATTGATCGCATATCGTCCCTTTCGGGAACGACTTGAGCATCGCCGATGAAAAGATATTTCGAGCGATGGAAATAAAGCACGGCTTGCCCTTTGTTGCAAGCTTGGAAACGGCTTCATCGGTGTGAAGGATGTCACGATGCGAGAAACATTGAAAGCCATGGGCACCCGAAGTGGTTTGCCCGGCGGGCGGCTGTCTGCACTGGTGCTGGGGGCCTGCCTGGTGGGGCAGACGGGCCAGGCGGCATGGGCAGAAGGCCAGGGCGGCCTGCCCCAGCGCAACCTGCTGGTGGAATGGCGCATGGGTGGCCAGGGCCAGACCCAGCAGCGCAACCAGGGCATCCGCACCGGGCAGATCATCGTGGACAGCCGTGGCGGCGTGGTCGGGCGCACCAGCATCGGCATGGAGACGATCCAGACCGAAAGCCAGACCGACACGGTGCAACAGGTGCAGGTGCTCAACGGCGGCAAGGCCCGGTTGTTCGTGGGCAAGAGCCAGCCCTATACCGTGTGGCAGTGGGCCTGGACGGGCCAGGGCGGCGGGGGCCTGGGTGTGATCGGGCCGCAGGCGAACAATGCGGGTACCAACGCGGGGGGCGCCACGGCCGGGGCCTCGGGCAACACGCCTGCCGGTGGCAATGGCCAGGCAGGCAACTATCCAGTCAACATGGTGCCCCAGACCGTGTGGATCGACCTGGGCCAGGGCCTCAATGTGCGGCCGCGCTGGGCGGGTGGCCACGCGCCCGTCATCGTCGAGCTGGAGGCACAGGCCCGCCAGCCCGCGCAACTGGGCTCACAGATGGGCGGCGTCTACGGTGGCCAGATCGACCCGGACGGCCAGACCCGCCGCATCGAGGTGGCCAGCACCTTGTCCGTGCCGCTGGGGCAATGGGCGGTGGTGGCGCGCAGCGGTGGGCGCGTGCAACGCCAGCAATCGGGTAGCCTGTCGACCCGTGACCTGGATGACAGCCAGTCCGAGCAGCTGGAAATCCGCATCACGGCGCCGTGAATCAAGCGCTGAACCCCGCCCTGAACCGAGTCCTGGACTCACCCTTGTACGAAAGACAAGCCAAGTGCCCGCCGAACAAGACAAGCCGCAAGCCAACCCTCATGCTGCCCGTTTTTCGCGCCTGACCCGGCTGCTGCTGGACAACGTCAAGCGCGCGGGCTTCACGCCCATCCACAAGCTGCCGGTGCAGCAGGCCCGCCTGGCGTATCAAGCCGGCGTGGCGGCCTCCGAGTTGCCGCATGCGCCCCTGGCACGGGTGGAAGACTTCCACATCCCCGGGCCGGCCGGCCCCATCCGCGCGCGCCTGTGGGCCAACAGCCATGAGCCCGAGCAGCCCGTGCTGCTGTACCTGCACGGCGGCGGCTTCGTGATCGGCAGCATCGAGACCTGTGAATCCATGTGCCGCCAGATCGCGGTGCAAAGCGGCGCGGCCGTGGTGGCGATCGACTACCGCCTGGCGCCCGAGCACAAATACCCCGCCGGCCTGCAAGACTGCTGGGCGGCCTTCACCTGGTTGGTCGAGCATGGCCGCAGCATGGGGCTCAACGGCCAGCGCATCGCCGTGGGCGGCGACAGCGCGGGCGGCACCTTGTCGGCCGCCGTGGCCCTGATGGCGCGTGATGCCGGCCTGCCGCTGGCCCTGCAGGCTCTGGTCTACCCCTCGGTGCAGACACGCAGCGTGACCGAATCCTTCAAGGCCTTCTCGCAGGACACCTTGCTCAGCGCCGAACTGATGAACTGGTTCGAGCGGCAGACCATGGGTGATTCGCTGGACCACGACTGGCACCGCGAGCCGCTGCATGCGCCTGACCACCGTGGCGTGGCACCCGCCTGGATCGGCCTGGCCGAGTGCGATGCGCTGACCGATGAAGGCCATCAGTACGCGCAAAAGCTGCGTGATGCCGGCGTGCCCGTCGAGGTGCGCGAGTGGCCGGGCGTCATCCACGACTTCATCAACATGGGGCGCTTTTTGCCCGAAGCGCTGGAGCTGCACAAGGCCATGGCCGCCGCCATCAAGCACGCGCTGGTGGATTGAGCCGGGGGCAGGTCGGTACGATCCTTGCTGGGCATGAGGCTCTTGTGAATCAACATGGAGCTGAGCATGAACCGAGAAGACGTGACCGACCTGATCGTGCAGGCCAAGGTCAAGAAGGGCCTGAAGTGGGCGGATGTGGCCAGCAAGGTGGGCCTGAGCAAGGAATGGGTGACGGCGGCCTGCCTGGGGCAGATGACGCTGACAACCGAGCAGGCGGCGGTGATCGGCGACATCTTTGATCTGCCGGATGAGGCCAGGTTGTGGCTGCAGGAGGTGCCTTACAAGGGCTCGCTGCCCACTTCGGTGCCGACTGATCCTTTGATCTATCGCTTCTACGAGCTGATCAGCGTGTACGGCACCACGTTCAAGGCGCTGATCCATGAAGAGTTTGGTGACGGCATCATGAGCGCCATCGACTTCAAGATGGACCTGCAGCGCGAGCCCGACCCCAAGGGCGACCGCGTGAGCATCACCATGTCGGGCAAGTTCCTGCCTTACAAGACGTATTGATCTTTGGTGCTTTGTCCGTGGTGCTCTGTCGGGGGAGCGCGGGGCGCGGCCGAGGTGGCCTGCGTCAGGGCTTCATGTTGACGGTCCTGCCCTTGGCAGGACTACCCTGCGATGCTCGTGACGAGGTGGGGCCCTTCAACTCGCTACGCGGCTGCGCCGCTGCGCTCAAACATATCGGGCCAGTCAGATGACGAAGCACGCTGCGCGTGCCCACCTCGCCACTGCGCGTCTCGGCGTCCCCAAGGCGCCCCGCCGCAGGCCACCTCGGCCTTTGATCGCCCCGCTGGTGTGCCGCCAAGATGGTGGGGGCCGCGCAGAGCCTGCGGTCTGTGCATGGCACAAGCGAGTCGGAAAAGGGCTGAGCCGGTAGCGGGCGGGACCGTCCACAATGAAGCTCCGCCCGCTACCGGCTCAGCCCCCGCCTCGCGCTCCCCCGCCAAGCCGCGCAGGACTCAGCCCTGCTCATCACCCACCCGTTGCCGACGCATCCGAGACCGGGTCTGCCACCAGCTTGGCGCGGGTGTGCTCGGCCCAGCGCTCCTTGATCTCCAGGATCTGCGGCAGCACCTGCACGAACAACTCGACGAGCTTGGGGTCGAAGTGCTGGCCTGCGTCCTTGTGCAGCACCTCCAGCGCGGCCTCCACCGTCCAGGCCTTCTTGTAGGGCCGTTCGGTCGTGAGCGCGTCGAACACATCGGCCACGGCCACGATGCGCGCCTCGATGGGGATGTCCTCGCCCATCAGGCCATTGGGGTAGCCCGCGCCGTTCCACTTCTCGTGGTGGCACAACGCAATCTGCCGCGCCAGCTTGAGCAGCGATGAGCTGTGCTCGCCAATGATCTCGGCGCCAATGATGGGGTGGCGCTTCATCACGTCCCATTCTTCCGGCGTCAATGGGCCGGGCTTGAGCAGGATGTGATCGGGGATGCCGATCTTGCCGATGTCGTGCATGGGCGCGGCTGTCAGCAGCTCCTCGGCGGAGGCCGCGGTCCAGCCGGCGGCCAGGGCCAGGGTCTTCGAGTAGTGGCTCATGCGGATCACATGCAGGCCCGTCTCGTTGTCCTTGTACTCGGCGGCCAGGCCCAGGCGCTGGATGATCTGCAGGCGGCTTTCGCGCAGCTCGTCGATGCGCACCAGCGAGAGGTGGTTGCGCACGCGGGCCTTGACGATGGGCGGGCTCACCGGCTTGGTGATGTAGTCCACCGCGCCCAGCTCGAAGCCGCGTGTCTCGTCGGCCACGTCCGACAAGGCCGTCACGAAGATCACGGGGATGTGGGCCGTGGGCGGGTTGCGCTTGATCGCCAGGCAGGTGTCGTGGCCGGTCATGCCCGGCATCATCACGTCCAGCAGGATCAGCTGTGGCTTTTCAGCGGCGGCCAGTTCCAGCGCCTTGTGGCCATCGCGGGCGAACAGCAGGCGGTAGTCGTCCTGCAGGATCTGGCGCAGCACCTGGAGATTGGTCGGCTCGTCGTCCACCACCAGGATGGTAGGGCGCACTTCGCGGTCAGAGTGGGGCATCGGGGGTCTCCAGTTGCAGCAGGCCATCGGCGATGTCCTGCGTGCACCTTGCAGCGGCGTCGAAATCGAAAGCCTCCACGGCCTCAGCCAAAGCGCTCAGCTTGCTGGCATCGGCGTAAGGGGCACAAGCCTGTTGGACCTTGGTCAGCAGGTTGTCCAGGCATTCACCGCGCTGGAAGGCGGCCTTGAGCTGGCCCAGCTTGCGGTGCAGCGTGGCCACGTCCATCTCGACGGCGGGCGGGGTGGCGAGGTTCGGGCCTGGCGACTGCGCGGCCAGGTGGGCGATTTCCTGCGTGGCGGCAGCCAGGCTGTTCAACAGCGCTTGCCAGGCGCTTGCCAAGGCTTCACCCGCTGGTTGACGCGCCAGCGTTTCCACCTGCAAGGCGGCCTGCTCGATCTGGATCAGGCCCAGGTTGCCCGCGGCGCCCTTGAGTCGGTGGGCTTCGCTGAACGCCACTTCGTTGTCGGGCACGGGGGCCTGCTGTTGCGCGGCCAGCCAGCTGCTGCGATCGCTGGCAAAGCGTTGCAGGGCTTGCAGATAAGCCGGCCAGGCCTGCCACAGCTGGAGGCCGCGTGGCAGGTCAACGATGGCCGCATCGGCCTGGACGCCCGCCGCCGTCGGCGCAGCAGCCTGGATGGGGATCAAGGTCAGGCCGGTCACACGGGCCATCTCGGCCATCAGCTCGCCCATCTCGATGGGCTTGGTGGCAAAGCCGTCCATGCCCGCGTCGATGGTGGCCTGGCGGTCTTCCTGCAGCACGCTGGCTGACAGCGCCAGCACCGGCGTGCGCCGCGCGCCTTGCTGCAGCTCGCGCTGGCGCAAGGCCCGGCAGGCGCTGAGGCCGTCCATCACGGGCATCTGCACGTCCATGAGGATGAGGTCGAACTCACCTTGCGCCGCGCAGGCCAGGGCCTGTTCACCATTGCTGGCGGTCGTCACGCTGTGGCCCTGCTTGCTCAACAGCACGGTGATCAATTCCAGGTTCTGCTCGACGTCGTCCACGGCCAGCACACGCATGGGCGGTAGCGCCATGTTGATGGCGGGGTGGGTCAGGCCTTGTGCCCGCGCCGCGTCACCCGGCTCCAGCGGGATCAGCACATGGAACACGCTGCCTTGCCCCGGCTCGCTGGTGGCCCAGATGCGGCCATGCATGAGCTCGGTCAACTGTTTGCTGATGGTGGTGCCCAGGCCGGTGCCGCCAAAGCGGCGGCTCATGGAGGCATCGGCCTGTGTGAAGGCATCGAAGATGTGCGGCAGGCGATCCGGCGCAATGCCGATGCCGGTGTCCTGCACCATGAAGTGCACGCCCTCGGCTTCGCGTTGCGCACGCACGCTCACGCGACCGGCTTCGGTGAACTTGATGGCATTGCCCACCAGGTTGAGCAGGATCTGGCGCAGGCGGTGCGGGTCACCCTTGACGTAGTCGCCCACGCTGGCGTCCACCTCGCCGTGCAGGCTCAGGTGCTTGCGCTTGGCCTGGACGGATTGCTCGGCGCACAGCTGCTGCACCAGGTCGGTCAGCGAGAAGTCGAGGTGCTCGAGTTCAACGGCGCCGTGCTCCAGCTTGGAGGTGTCCAGGATGTCGTTGAGCAGGTGCAGCAGGCTGCGGGCCGATTTGTGCACCGTCTCCAGGCGCTTGCGTTGCTCGGCTTGCAGGTCACCCGACAGCACCACGTCCGTGAAGCCCATGATGGCGTTCATCGGGGTGCGGATCTCGTGGCTCATGTTGGCCAGGAAGGTGCTGCGGGCCTGGGCAGCGGCTTCGGCGCGTTCCTTGGCCACGCGCAGGTCCTCTTCCATCTGGCGGCGCTCGGTGATGTCCAGCAGCACGCCGTCGATCCAGTCCACGGTGCCGTCCTTGCTGCCCACTACACTGCCGTTGCCCCACATCCAGCGCAGGCTGCCGTCACGGTGGCGCAGCTGGAACTCCAGCACGAAGTGGCGGTTCTGTCTCAAGGACTCGCGCACCACGGCGGCGATGCGGGCCACATCCTCCTCGGGCACCAGGTCGGTGAAGCGCACGCTGGCCATGGGCCCCAGAAAGTCGCCCGCCGGGAAGCCGGTGATCTTCTCCACCGCGTCGCTGATGAAGACCATGGGCCAGCCCGGCTCCATGCGGCAGCGGTACGAGATGCCGGGGATGTTGGCAATCAGCGTGCGGAACTGCTCTTCGCTGTCTTGCAGCTCACGCGCCATGCGCATGCGCTCGGTGATGTCCGACACGAAGGCCACATACAGGTTGGCACCGGTGATGCGCATGCGGGCCATCACCAGGCGGATGGGGATCAGGTGGCCATCGCGGTGCCAGCCTTCGGTGTCGCGTTCTTCGTCGATGAAGCGGCTGGCTTCGCGCAGGAAGGCATCGAAGTCGGTTTCGGCCAGGGCCTTGCGTTTGGGCGGCATCAACCGGGACACGTGCTGGCCGATGAGCTCATGGGCCGCCCAGCCATAGATGCGCTGCGCACCCGGGTTGAAGTCCTGGATGGTGCCCTGGCTGTCGAACACGATGATGCCGTCCAGCGCCGAGTTGGAGATGGCGCGCAGGCGGGCGCCCTGGCTTTCCAGGCGTTCGATGAGCTGGCGGTAGCGCGACAGGCCGGTGGCACCGGCCACCAGCACCGTGGCCACCATGGTCACCAGCGTGATGGACAAGGCGATGGCCACCGGGTCTTGCAGCGCGTTGCTGCCGTTGCCTAGTGGCTTGCCAATGAAGCGCGCCGCGGCCATGCCCGTGAAGTGCATGCCCGAGATGGCCAGGCCCATGACGCTGCCACTGATCATGGACTGCACCAGCCGCGACTGCATGCCCAGCACCGAATCCTTCACGCCAAAGCGCACCCACAGGGCCAGCACGGCCAGGCTCACCGCCACCACGATGGACAGCGCGAACATCAGCGGGTCATAGCGCAAGGCAATGGGCATCTGCATGGCGGCCATGCCCATGTAGTGCATGGTGCCGATGCCCGCGCCCACGAGGGTGCCGCCCAGCCACAGCTGGGCCTTGCTCACTCGTGCGCGGCTGAGCAGGTCCAGCGCCACCCAGGAGGCCACCGCGCTGGGCACGATGGACAACATGGTGAGCTGCGCGTCGTAGTGCACGGTGGTGCACAACTTGAACGACAGCATGCCGATGAAGTGCATGGCCCACACGCCGCAACCCAGTGCCAGCGAGCCGGCCAGCAGCGTCAGCTGGCGCATGCTCCGCGTGGGCATCTCGCCGGCCTGGGCCGCTGCCTGCAGGCCCATGGTCGACGAGAACACCGACACGGCCAGCGCCAGCGCGACCAGCCAGGGGTCATAGCTGCCGTACAGCAGCAGGCTGGGGTCGGTCTGCCAGACGAAAAATGGGGACAACACAGACATGGGGCGTCCTGCGCACAAATGTGGACGCCCCACTTTGTCTCAATTTCCGAGACCCTTATCGCTGCATGAGTCGCGGTATTCGTGCTCAATTGGGCCTGTTCAGCCCAGCATGACCTCGTTGATCCGGGCAGACAGCCTGTCCGCAATCTTGCGGTAGCCATCCAGATTGGGGTGGATCTCGTTGAGCCAGTCATTGCTGTTGCCCACCTCGCCCGGGTTGGCCATGACCAGGGTGTTGCGGGTGTCGATGACATGCAGGGCGGGCAACTGCTTGCCAGGCTTGCCGTGTTCGCAGTCCAGCTCCAGCAGGCTTTCGGCCAGGGCGTCCATGATGCGGTTGACGATCAACTGCTGCAGCTGCACGTCCATGGCGCTGCCCTTGAACACCTTGTACAGCCAGGGGCCCAGCAGCTTGAAGGTGCCCACAAAGCGCGCGGGCGCGTCGCGGGGCGTGGGGTAATCGTAGGTGTGCACGAAGGCCGGGCGGCCCTTGCTCTGGCTGTTGCTGGCATCACGCAGGCCGATGATGGCCGCGTAGCCCTCCTGAATGGATGTGAGCAAGGCCTCCAGCTTCTTGCGGTTGATGTAGGCCTCGGGGTCGCGCTTGGCAGGCTTGTAGCCGCTCACGTCAATCAGGTCCTTGGCGGCATCGATCACATCGTTGCCACCACCACTGAGCAGCAGGGCATCAAACGGGTAGTTGAAGTTGCGCTTGGCCAAGAAGGCTTTGAGGTCCTTGTTGGCGGCCAGATCCGAGATGTGCAGGATGGTGTCGCCCGGGTAGGCCAGGTTCAGCACCCGCGTCCACTTGGCCAGCCGCAACTCGAACAGCAGGTTGGAGGATGGCACCGCGCCGATGGTGAACCACGAGTCCCCCTCGGCCAGAAAGTGCCAGTTGTAATTGGGGTCGGTGGGCGAAGGCGGCGCGTCGCCCTCCTTCAGATTGGCCGGGTAGATGACATCGACGCGCAGGCTGGGCTGGTTGCTGGGCATGGTGGGGTCCCTCTGTTGCGAATGATGAAATCATCTTAGGCAAACAGGTGGGCCGTGTCGATGGCCCGTACGGCCCCCATGTGCTCAGGGGTTGCCGTTCCTTGGCCACAGCACCCACAGCGCCAATTGCTGCTTGGTGCGCCCTGCCTGCGCCAGGGCCTCGTCACCCCAGCCCCAGAAGAAGTCCGCGCGCACCGCACCCAGGATGGCACCACCCGTGTCCTGCGCCATCACCAGGCGTTGCAGGGGTTGCGCCACTACCGGCGTGGCGGACCAGGCCTGCGGCTGCGTGGTGTCCAGCCACACCGGCGTGCCCAGGGGGATGCTGTCGCGGTCCACTGCCACGGAGCGGCCCGGGGTCAGGGGCACACCTTGCGCGCCCAGCGGGCCGGCTTCGGGGTCGGCCAGGGGCTCTTCCTTGAAGAAGACGACGCGGGGGTTGGCGCGCATCATCTCGGGCACGCGGGCCGGGTTGGCCTGCGCCCAGGCGCGGATGGCGGGCCACGAGGCCTGCTCCAGCGTGAAGGCGCCCTGGTCCACCAGCCAGCGCGCCACCGATTGGTAGGGCTGGTCATTGTGGCCCGCAAAGGCCAGGCGCACCACGCGAGGCTGGCCGCGTGCATCCAGCTCATCTTGCAGGCGGATGCGGCCCGAGCCCTGCACCTGGATCAGCAACACATCCAGCGGGTCAGCCAGGTAAACCAGCTCACGCCCGGCCACGGCGGCCTTGCCATCGGGCGAGGTCTCCAGCTCGTTGCGGCTGAAATAAGGCTTGCGCTGGCCCAGGTCCAGCGGCGCGCGGTACAGCGGGTACTGGAAGCGCGCATCCGGCTGGCGGCGGCCATCGAGCAGGGGCTCGAAGTAGCCCGTCATCAAGCCGGTGTTGCCGCCGTCCAGCGTGGTCACGCGCCAGGGCTTGAGCTGGCTTTGCACCCATTGGCGCACAAAGCCGTCGTCCACTTCCTGGCCCCAGCTGGCGCCCAGCTTCTTCACATCGGCGCACACGCTGGCCCAGCCCGTCGCAGGCTTGATGCAGCTCTTCCACAAGGCGGGCCACCACTCGCTGACGCGGTCGTCGTTCCAGCCGGGCAGCTCGCTCCATTGCGCGGGCATCCAGTGGGCCTTGGGCCGCAGCAGGCCGCCGCTGCCATCGGGTTGGGGCGTGATGGTGCCAGGCGCGGGCAGGCGGGCTGCGCTCACAATGGGCGCATTGCCGCCTTGGGTGTGAACCCAGGGCAGCATGCCGCAGGCGCTCAGGCTGCCTACAATGAAACCGGTGATCAGGACACGGGCACTGCGTGCCGCCAGATCGACACGCCAATTCGGAAACGGACAAAAACTCATGTGGCTGATTGTGCTGGAAGCGGTGGCGGCCCTGGCCGTCCTGATCTTCGTGGTGTGGTGGACGATGTTTTCAGGGCGTCGCGGTGGCGAGCTGCCGCCCGAGCTTCAGGATGCAGAGCGGGGCGGCAACAAGAAGCTCAAGGGTTGACGGCGCACACGGCGCCAGATGGCCGCGCGCAAGCGGGCGCGGTCTTTCACACGCACGCTGCGTGAACGCAAGGCCACCAGCAGGGCCAGCCCGAAGCTGACGCCCACATTGAGCAGGCCCGTCACCGGCAGGGCAGCGGCACACCACCAGAACACCGGGTCATGCAAGGCGCCAGGCCCCAGCGTGCCCAGGGCGGCCATCAACTGGCCGGTGGACAAGGTCACGTGGCGCACATCCAGCGGCAGCGCCATGAAGCCGGCGATCACCGGCACCAGGCCCAGCATCAGGCCCAGCGACACATTGGCCGCCAGCCCCGAGATGTTGGCGCGCCACCAGGTGGCCCAGCGCGCCGCACGCGCCACCCCCACCCAGGCGCGGATGTGCGGGTTCCAGCGCATGGCGCTGTCCAGCTTGTGCAGCACGAACCAGTTCTCCACCCAGCCCGCCATCAGGCTGGACACGAACAGCAGCACGCCCGTGAAGGCCGCGTACCAGGCCGTGGGGCCCAGCAGGGTCAAGGTCTCCAGCACATGGTGCGCCGAATGCTCGCCGATCAAGGGCTTGCCCAAGGCCAGCCAGGCCGCACCCTGCATCAACAGCACCAAGGGCGCCACCACCAGCAGGTTGCCCACGATGCCCGCCGTCTGGGATCGGATCAGGTGGGCCACTTCGTCCACAAAGGCTTCAATGGCCGCATCGTCCTTCGTGTTGGACAACTTCGCAGCCATGGCCGGTGCCGTCATGGCGGGCTGCTTGGTGGCCACCGTCCAGTGCAGCAGTTGCACGATCACGAAGCTGATCGCGTAGTTCACGCCCGCGCCCATGCCCGCCCAGAAAGGCGACAGGCCAATGGCCAGCACCACGAACTTCAAGAAGGTGGTGCCGGCCAGCACCGCCCCGCCACCAGCGGCACGCTTGAGCATGTCCACATACTCGGCCTTGCTGCGGGTGATGTAGTGCTCGCCCGTTTCGGCGCTGCGCTCGGCCACTTTGCGCGCCAGCAAGGCGTAATGCTGCGTGAACAAGGCGCGCACACTGCGGCGGCGCTGCCCGGTCTTGACCAGGCCCACCACCAGCTCGCGCATGCCCGGCGTGGCCTGCTCGGCCAGCACCACATCCAGCAACTGCGCGATGCGGTCGCAGCGCTCGCACAACTGGTCGATCTGGAAGACGAGGTCCACCGAGATGCCCTGCACCTCCAGGTGGCCATGCAGGCCGCGTGCGGCTTCGGCGCAATGGTCCAGCAACACGCGCAGGTACTGGGCTTCATGCAGCAAGGGGGCGGGCCAGGGCGCACCCGTGGCCCCACTGCGTGCATGCGCCAGCGCCAGCTCGTGCAGGCGCTCGATCACGCGCGTCAACTGCCTGAAGGCCAGGCGTGCGCTGCCCTTGCCGGCGTCGGCTTCAAGGGGGGCCTCAACCGCCGTGTCATCGGCGGCATCAAAGTCCACATCCACCCGCGTGCCCACGCGTGAGCGGAAGGCCGGCGAAAAGCCCGCTGCGCGCACCTGGGTGGCCAGGTAGTGCATGGCGTCATAAAAAGGCTCGCGCCAGGCCAGGGCCGAATGGTCGGCATGCGCACCATTGCCCGGGGCCTGCAAAGCCAGGGCCTCGGCCCACAAGCTGGCCACCCCTTCCAGCGTGGCGTCATCCAGCGCCTGCAGCCAGGCCGCGTCATCGGGGTCGTCAAACAGCAGGTTGAACAGCGCGGCCAGGTCCGCCGTGTCGGGGCTCATCGGCAAGGCCTGCCGGCGCAGCCGCTCACCAAATTCGTTCAAGAAAGACGAACGCGGCGAGAAGCCAAAGTCAGCCAGCAAGGCGGCCACGTCCATGTCGCGCCAGAAGGCGGCCAGCAAGGCCACCACCTTCGCGCGCCGTGCGGCATCCTGCTGCAACAGGCGCACCACGTTTTGCGTGCCGCTCACCGGCTCGCCGCGCCGTATCCAGTCCAGCAGGCGGATCAGCCAGATGTGCCGCTCCACCAAAGGGGCCTGGTCATCGGCCTGGTCCAGCAGCTCGCTCAGCTCGAAACCATTACCGGGCCGTGGCCACCAGGTCTGCCGCTTGAGCGGATGAAAGCGTCTTGAAATCAATGGCATCAATGCAGCGACTGCGACCTCGCCAAAGTGAAGGCGGGGATCGGGGCCTCAAACCAATGGGCGTCCTCAGTCATGCAGAAGTAAGTGCCTTGCATGATGCCATGCGGTGTGTCCAGCCGCGTCCAGGAGGTGTATTCAAACCTTTCACCCGGTTTCAACATGGGCTGGTTGCCCACCACGCCCAGGCCGCGCACCTCTTCGGTCTTGCCGGTTGCATCGGTGATCACCCAATGGCGGCCAATCAACTGCGCAGGCACCGTGCCCGAGTTGACGATGGTGACGGTGTACGCGAACACGTACTCGTGCCGCGCGGGGTTGCTCTGGTCTTCCAGGTACTGCGGCGCCACGGCGCACGTGAATTGGGCTTGGCTCATGCGGCCCATTCTAGGCAAATGGCGCCAGATAGCCCTTTGCATACCCCAGCAAGTCATGGGGATGTCACCACTTGGCGGCACCATGCGGCGTCCTGTTTACTGACGCATTGCGTCGTCATCAAGTTGCTGTAAGGGAGTTCATTTCATGGATCGTCGTCGTTTCTTGTCGGCACTGGGTGCCATGGGTGGTGGCTTGCTGGTGACCTGGCAAGCCCAGGCCACAGACTGGCTCAACCTGGGCACGGCCCCGCTGGACACATCCGGCATGCGCACCGACTCGGCCCGCGTGTTCGACCTCTCTGTGTCTTCTGCAGACCCGACGCTGACCGGCGTGATCCTGTGGACGCACATCAACCCCGACGCCATCAAAGCCAACGAGCCGCTCTACCTGCAAGTGGCGCTGGATGCCAACTTCCAGACCATGCTGATGCAGGCCCAGATCGCGCCGCAAGACATCACGCCCGAGCGCGACCACACCATCAAGATCGACCTCGATGGGCAATTACCCGCCACCAACTCAGGGGGGCCTTACTTCTACCGCTTCATTTATGACCGCACGCTCAGCCGCACCGGCCGCTGCCGCACGCTGTCATCTGCCGGCAATGGCTTGAAGCACCTGAAGTTCGGCCTGCTGACCTGCCAGGACTACACCAACGGCTACTACGGTGCCCTGAGCCACGTGGCCAAGGACGACAGCCTGGACTTCGTGCTGCACCTGGGTGACTTCATTTATGAATCCGCCGGTGACCCACGCTTCCAGAGCCTGCCCTTTGCCGACCGCATGCTGGTGCTGCCATCAGGTGGCATCGTCGCCATGGACCTGGCCGACTACCGCACCATCTACCGCAAGTACCGCAGCGACCCCAACCTGCAAGCCGCGATGGAGCGCCACACCTTCATCTGCGTGCCCGACGACCACGAAACCGCCAACGACAGCTACTGGGACTACGCCCGCGACACCCTGGGCGCGCCCGACCACCCCTACACCACCGACCCGAAATACGGCAACAGCCCGGCCTTGCTCAAGCAACTCAAGCTGGACTCGCAACGCGCCTGGACCGAATACGTGCCCGCCCGCGTGGCCTACAACCCGCTGGCCACGCACCCGTTCGAGGCCCTCAAGGTGTACCGCCGCTTTGCGTTTGGCAGCTTCCTTGATCTGTTCATGATCGAGAACCGCACCTACCGCAGCCCCCACCCCTGCGGCGAGAAAGACGCTCTGGGCCGTTACCTGCCCATTGGCTGCACCAAGTACAACAGCCCCGAGCAGACCCTGCTGGGCGCCACCCAGCACAACTGGCTGGTGGAGGGGCTGACCCAATCGCGCGCCACCTGGAAGCTCATGGGCAACCAGACCTTCTTCGGCCGCCTGGCCGTGACCTTCCTGGGCGCCGAGCTGGCGCCGCTGGACGTGGACGCCTGGGACGGCTTCAACGCCGAACGCCGCGCCCTGACCGGCGCCCTGCGCGACGCCAAGGTGCGCAACTACCTCGTGGTGACGGGCGACCTGCACACCTTCATGGCCAGCAACACCAAGCACGACTACGGCAACCTCAACCCGCTGGACTTTGACAACTTCGTGGGCGCCGAATTCATGACCCCCTCGGTGACCTCGGCCAACCTGGGCGAAATGATCGGCAGCAAACTCACCGCCCAGCAACGCACCCTGCTGATGCAAGGCCTGGCCGCCCCGGCCGTGCGCCTGAATAACCCGCATATTCAATACTTCAACAGCAACCAGCAGGGTTACTCCACCCTGGAGCTGACCGACAGTTATGCCGAATGGGTGGCCTACGCCGTGGACAAGAGCGTGAACGACCCGGCCGTGGCGCGTAAATGCGTGGCACGGCAGCGCAAGTACATGTCGCTGCCCTGGTTGATGGCGCAGAGTACGAGCGGGTATTGATGGAGGATAAGGAATAAGGACGCGGCGAATAAATTCGTGGCGAGGAGGCAAAGGGCCGGGTTGATCCCCGGCCTTTTTAGTTTTTATTAAGGATTTGTTGATGGTGGGTGGATATGCTTGGGCGTTTATTGGGGTGCGGTTGTGCGTGCTGGCAGATGTGGGAGATACTTTTGGCGTCTAACGGAATTCGCGACATTTGTGCTCTCTAAATTGCAGTTAGGCTTCCAAATCTACTAAGGGAAATTGATGTCCTTCATCCTAAACGGAGGCCCAGCTATTGGGCATCCATATGCGCCCCTTCGCATCAAGACGGGGGGGCGAGATGTAGTTGTATCTGGTACTGCGATCACGGCAGACAACAAGAGCTTAGAGTTCTATTTGGCAGACCTGATTGTCGTTCTCAAATTCGAGACCGACGGCGAATCACCTAGATTCGGCTCAGTTTTTGCGGAAGGATCGTCTCTAACTCTTCCGCTATATAACTTTAACAACTCGCTTGGTTCTGGCACCACGATACCGATTGAAATTGGAACGCTTAACCAAAGAAAGCTGTTCCTGTCGTTCATGATTTACGCCCTTACCCCTCAGAGCTCAAAGGTTGTGCATTACACCTTTATGGTTGGAGATGCGGCATGAACGATCCTATATCTCAGGGAGATGTCGAGGGCGTGATCAAGGTTCCTACAGGGGACATTGGGGACAGATCAATCTCCACAGCCATACCAGGAACACTTACGCAGCAAATTGGATCAGGTGAACATGCCCAAAACTCGATCGTTTACCGCACAATTTTGTGGTCATTCATCGCCGGTGGGGCGCTCTCGGTTGCGGTCGTCGTGATCGCTCTTGCAAAGGGAGGCTCTACTGCTCTTGCAGATATTAAAGATGTTTGGTCCGTCTTCGCGCCAATAATCACCCTTTCTCTCGGCTATCTTTTTGGGAAGAGCAAGTGAAGCATTCTTTTCGAATGCGAGCATGTTTGCGCCAAGTCGTTGCTTCAATTTCCAAAGCCGCGCCTTTGCGCCACAGCCTAACTGTAGGTTCAACGCGGACAAAAATGCGCCGCATTTTTTCAGGTTAACCTGAGCGTTAGACATACAGAAAATGACAATATGCCGCATCAAAGTCGAAAATGTTAAGGGCGCCAAGTGCCATGACATCGTCGCAAACATCATTCCGAATAAACCATCACTGCTGGTTGCGCCTAACGGATTCGGGAAAAGTTCTATTACAGCCGCATTCAGCAGCCTAATTCCTTCAAGGTTAAAGCTGGAGGACGACCACCTACATTGTGGTAGCGCAAACAATCGTCCTAAGTTAACCATTGAATTGCAGAATCCGGCGGGCGGCATCATTACCCTTGTTGCGGATGACGGTAAAAATGAGTTGGCCGGCAAAATTGACGTTTTCGTCATAAACAGCAGACTAGAGGCAAAAGCCATAAAGCGAAATATGGGTCGCTTTACGACAGCCTCTGCCTCATTAAAAATCGGCGAAGTGGTTTTGGTTGAAAAAATACCAAAAACTGCATATTTCAACTACAGAGTCGCGGATTTAAGAAGAACCTTTGGGGTAAACGGAAAGTGCCTAACAAACATCGAATTCATATTCAAGAATTCGGCGGCTCTGGCAGAGCTATTCGAAGAATGTCAGCTGCTGGCTAAAATTTCCGGCGCAAGAATACAAGAAAAGCTCAAAGCAATCATTCATTCAATCAATCAGCAAAACGGCGACGCTGCAGCAATTAAACAATGGATTGAGATAAATTGCCTCGCGGAGCTAAGGCAAATCCAGTGCTTGGAAATAGTGGCCCGCATTTTTCTAGAGCACACCCGGGAAATAAAGTCCCAAGTAGAGGCAGTGCTGTGTGCATATCAAATGTGCGTGCTCTATTCATTGAATCCAGCGGAATTCAAAAGTGCGTGCATATACGCGCAATACAGCGCCGACAAAGAAACGTATAAGCAAGTCATATCCTCTTTCGATACAACATGGAAAGACGTAAAACCCAAAGAGCAAAAGGGGCAACTTGTAGTTGATTTTCCAGGCGCGATGCATATCTCTAACGGGCAGAGAGACTCGCTAACATTTGCCGCAATGACCCAACGCATTAAAGGCAGAGTTGGGAAGCGAGATGCAATTCTTATAATAGATGAGGTCTTCGACTACTTGGATGACGCAAACCTAACGGCGGTGCAATATTACATCTCCAACCTCATAGAGTCGATGAAGGTGAGCGGCAATAGAATATACCCCCTAATATTTACGCACCTCAACCCAATATATTTCAAGAATTACGCATTTAACGATCAAAAAGTGTACTTTATTGACAAGCGAACGCAGTCAATAAATGAGCACTTCAAAAAAATAATCCTCAAACGCGAGGATCCAGCCATCAAGGCTGACGTAGAGCGCCACTTTATTCACTACCACCCGGACGATGTGGATTTGCAGGCCGAGTTCTTGGCCTTAGGGTTAAAGCAGTCGCTGGGGAAATCCCAGAATTTTCGTGCATATACATTGGGAGAATGGGAGAAGTACAAGCGAAATGAGCCGGAATATGATCCGTTCGCCATCTGCTGCTTTGTTCGGGTCAAATTGGAAGAAATCGCATACAACAAAATCGCGGACCCGGCACACCAAACCGAATTCATTAACACGAACAAAACTCGCAATAAACTAGAGTATGCGAGGTCAATTGGAGTGAAAGTTCCGGAAACAGCCTTCTTGCTGGTCATCATTTATAACGAAGGACTGCACGTGCGCAACAATGTAGACAACAGTTCACCAGTGGTGGCAAAGTTAGAAAATCTTGTTATCCGAAAGATGGCAATAGAGGCCACTGATGGCTAACTGGTCGGTCAAGCGGTCGCCAACACTGGCCATGGCTAGTGTCGGTAGCGCCCTCCGCCCTGACGGCCTGCGGCACCGCTTACCTTGGGCGTTAGACCTCACAATTCAAAGCAATAATCACATATGAGCAAAATCGAACAGGAACTATCAATCGCCGAGCAGAGCTTGTCCACAGACTCCTACTCAATGTCGATCGGAGAGTTGATCTCTTCTTACAAGAATGGTGAGGTCGAAATTAATCCGGCCTTTCAAAGAGTCTTTCGATGGAGTGATTTTGCAAAATCACGACTGATAGAATCATTCCTTCTTGGCTTGCCTGTCCCTCCAATTTTCGTCTACCAGAAACCATCAGGCACCTGGGAGTTAATCGACGGACTTCAGCGCATTTCGACCGTTCTTCAGTTTGTTGGAGAATTGAAAGATAAGCAAGGTAATCTTGTCACCCCTCTCACTCTAACTTCAACAAAGTACCTTCCCTCTCTTTTGGGTACTTATTGGAAGCCAAGCCAAGAAAATGACCCATTGGCTTTTCCTGAAAACCTTAAACTAAAATTCCGCAAGTCGCGAATCGATGTAAAAATTATTCTACCCAAAAGTAATGAGTTGAGCAAATATGAGCTATTTGATCGACTGAATACGGGCGGTAGCCCAGCCACACCTGCAGAAGTTCGCAATTGCTTGATTTTAATGAAGGATACAAGGCTGTTCGAGTGGCTGGAGCACCTTGTTAACTATCCCGCTTTCATCGATACCACTCCGCTAACCGACCGTCAAATCGAAGAGCAGTACAGATTCGAATTGTTAACTCGATTCCTAGTATTGCAATCCACATCACCGGAAGAAGCTCGCAATATTGATGATCTTGAGACATATTTAAATGATAAAATATTGAGAATCGCTGATGATGCCACTTTCGATCGCCTCGTCGAAGAGCAGAAGTTTAAAGATGTTTTTGACCGCCTTTCACGGATTTTTGAAGACAATATATTCCGTAGATTCAATGTAGAAAAGAATCGATTTATTGGGCCATTCCTTCTTGCCGCTTTTGAAGTAATAGCGATTGGGGTGGCAATAAATATCGAAAACGTGCGTCAGCACGATGATGATTGGCTCACCCAAAGGGTCCGGAATCTTTGGGCAAACAATCTAATTCGCAGCATTGGAATGAGATCTTCTCAACGAATGGCTCAAACGCTCCCAATAGCACGGGAGCACTTTAGATGAAGTTGCGGTCGCTCAGTGAATTCAGTGAGGCATTAGCAAGCCTGATTTCTTGGCGGAAGCACGAACTCAAAAATCTGCAGAGCTTTTTTCGAGATCAAAAAGCACCACTTGTTCCCCTGGTTAAATCTTCATTGCTTTTAACTTACGCTCACTGGGAGGGCGGTATTAAGGACATGGCTGAAACATATCTTCGATATGTTGAGCGGCAACGCCACCTGCGCAAAGATTTGCACGTCTCATTTCTCGCGTTGGCATCGCTTTCCGCCATTCGCTCTTGCTCTGGCTCAAAGCAACTATTGCCTTATGTCCAAACAGTTGATTACATAATTCATCATCATGATGATCGGTATCGCTTGCCAAATATTCAATTGATTGATACCGAAAGCAATTTGTCATCATCCGTTTTGCGCAACATATTGCTTTGTATTGGTCAGCCAGAGGCTTGGGAGGACTTTGAAGATAAGCAGCGCACGATAGACACCGCGCTTTTGGCAACGAGAAACTCTATTGCTCACACCGGCCGCACTGACCGCGAAGACGTTCCAATAGAAGAACTGCTACAAGACGTGCTTGACCTGTTGGAACGCTTCAAAACTCTCTTAGAAAACTCTGCAGCAACAAAAAAATATCTTCACCAAGCCACCAGTGATGCCTAACTCGTCGTTCAACGCGGGCACCGACACTGGCCATGAAAATGCCGAAAGCATGGCCTGTGTTGGCGCCCTCCGCGCTTCACACTACGGCGCGGGTTAACTAGGGCATTAGGTTTTCTGCAAACAAGCACCCTGAATATTCGTTATGCACTAACATACCAAACAGCATCACATCAAATCGGGAGCACGGCATGGGGAGTTATATCCAAAAGCCCCTGACTGCTGACGAGAAGGTCATCTACGAAGCGAAGATCAGCGTTTGGTCTCTCACGCCCTTGATCGTCCTTGGCCTTCTGCTTGTGCCCGCTGGGGTTTGGGGTTGATCGTTCTGCTCATGGCATTGATTCGATACAAGAAGACTGAATTGGCGTTCACGAACAAGCGTGTGATCGCGAAATTTGGTTTCATCAGCCGCCATACCGTTGAAATCTACCTTTCGAAGGTAGAAAGCCTTCAAGTCAGCCAAGGCATATTCGGGCGGATCTTTGACTTCGGCACCTTGATCATCTCCGGCGCAGGCAATCCACGAGCCCCCATTCCGGGTATCGATAGTCCGATGCTGCTTCGTCGGTTGCTCATGGAGTTTCAAGATCGCTCGGGAAAAGCATTGTGATCATGCTACCCACGTCATTACCACCCGCTCGCCCCTCATCAATCCAGTCCAGTTCAAAATGAAGAAGCTCCTCCTATCCCTCGCCATCGCAACCCTCGCCGGCTGCGCAACCTACAAGCCCATCCCCGAGAACTACGCCGGCCCGATTGCCACGGTCGCCGACAGCGGCCAATCTGAAGATTCCACCAAGGCCCAAATCTTCGCCCTCACTGAAATCGATGGCCATGGCATTCGCGACAGCTTCGGCACCAGCCACCAGGCCAGTTATGGCCAAGGTGCCACGTTGCGCTTGGAAATCACCGAACGGCAAGTTCCCGCGCATGCGATGAAGGTGAAGATTCGCGGCAGCCATGCCACCGACGCCCCCATTCACGAGCTGGCGAGCCGAGCCGCAGGCACCTTCTTCGAAGTGGAAGGCGTGGTCGATTTCAACCCGCAAGCCGACAAGCGCTACAAGGTGGTCGGCAGGCTGTCCCAACACGATTCGACCGTGTGGATCGAGGATGAGGCCACGCATCAGCCTGTGACCCAAAAGGTCGTGAACCAGCGCTGATGGACACACCCATGCGCGCCTTTCGACTCATCACCGCCACGCTGCTCCTTGCGTTCTTGTCCTTTCCAGCCCTGGCTGACCCCGTTGCCGCATCCGCACCGGCCCAGCTCACCGCAGAGTGGTGGCAATGGGCCATGTCCACCAGCGAAGAAGACAGCCCGGTGGCCGACACAACCGGTGCCCGCTGCGCCGTGAACCAGCAGGGCGATACATGGTTCCTGGCGGGCGGTTTCGGTTCGTCCAAGATCCAGCGAACCTGTTCGGTCCCCGCAGGCAAGCAGCTGTTCTTCCCGCTCATCAACATGGTGTACTGGCCTGCCCGGGGCGCACGCGCCATCACCTGCGCTGGCACCAAGGCATCCGCCGCGCTCAACAACGACACGGCCCTTGACCTGTTCGCGGAGCTGGACGGCACGCCCATCAACGATCTCAAGCGCTACCGCATCACGTCCAGCGAGTGCTTCGACGTGTTTGCGCGCGTGCCCGCCGCCTTGCACCCGTACAAGGCCTTCCCTTCGGCCACCGATGGCTTCTGGCTGCTGTTGAACCCCTTGCCGCCCGGCCGGCACACGCTCAAGTTCGGTGGCCGGTACAACCGCGAATCGGCGGACTATGGGCGCATGGTGCAAGACATCGAATACGTCTTGAACGTGCAGTGAGCATGGGCAACAGCAAGCTCAAGTAGCGACGCGCCGAAACCATGCAAAACGTTGGCATCAACGAAGCGCTCGCGTGTGCCACAAGCGCAAGATCCAGATATCCCCGTTGGCAGATATTTCGTACCGCATTTCATAGTCGCCAACGAGGATATACCGCACCTCCCGAGGTTCGAATTCCGTCAGCCTCGTGCCGATCCTTGGTTGGGAAAGCAGCAGGTCTGGCCCCTCGGTCAACCTGCGTACCACTCGCGCTGCTGCTTGCTGGTTCACCGGGCGCAAGAATTCATACAACCGCACCAGATCCCCGTGGGCTGCGCTGGTCCAGTTGATCGTCATTCAGGCAATGGCCCCTGCTCGTCAGTACCCAACGTTGCGGCCCACGCCTTCACGTCTTGGTGGCTTAACCCACGCTTGGCATCCACGTCATCCATGGCCTCCAAGGTCATGCGGTAGCGCTCTGCCTCGCGGTCCACGAAGGCGGCCAGCGCTTGCTTGAGCACCCAACCCCTGGAACGATCCAGCCTGGTAGCAAGCTGGTCGACTTGTTCTGCCAGTGGCAGTGGCACGTGGGCCGTCATTACGCGGGTGTCCGGCGAGGGCATGAATCACTCCTAATCACTTTCAATCATTCTAGCGAAACTCGCGAGTCTTGCCCACCCAACGCGGATGTCAGAATGGCCTTGTCTTTGGCATGCTCATGGCCTGCCGCGGTGCCCTTCGTGCTTCGGCGTCGGGTATCGCCAATCAGCCGAAGCGGGCTACGCCTCAGCCCGATACAACCTGGGTTGCATCTATGCCCCTCAGGCCTGCACTGCACCAAACGGGTTGAACACCTCCAGGCCCGGCGCATTGAAGTTCACCACATTCCGTGTGGCCGCGGACCCCGCAAATTGTCGGGAAACAGATCCTGATCGAAGGATCTGCCAAACTGGGCTTCTTTGAAAAGTGACCACGGGTTGGCGTTGCGTCTGGCCTCACGCCAAAGCACGCGCCTAACCCCTCAACTTTGGAGGTTCCCATGAGTCTGCTCTGGTTTCTTATCGTCGGCGTGGTCGCTGGCTGGTTGGCTGGCAAATTGGTCAGGGGTGGCGGTTTTGGGCTGGTGGGCGACCTGGCCGTGGGTGTCGTTGGCGCCTTCATCGGCGGGTTCCTCTTCAACGCGCTGGGGGCCTCGGCCGGCGGGGGGCTGATCGGCAGCATCGTCGTGGCGACGATCGGTGCCGTGGTGCTGCTGGTGGTGGTGCGCCTGATCAAGCAGGCCTGATTGTCGCGAAATGGATCCTGCCCGTTAAATCTGTCAAAATGTTCAGCGTGAACATTGATTCACCTCCGCATAAGTCAACCAGGGTCCCCAGCCGCATGAAATCGACCCCCAGGCGCTACATCGAGCTGACGCACATCGGCCCCTATCCCACGGGGCCGCACATTGCCTATGAGTGCGGCAGCTGTGGCGAGGTGGTGCCTTCGGCGCCGGTGGCATCGGCCTCCTGCCAATGCGGCAACATCATCGTGGACCCGGCTGAAAGCTGCGTCACCGTGGGTGAGTTGGCCACCATCAAGGCCTTCCGCACGCAGCCCTGAGGGCTCGCCATCTGTTGACGTGGGCCTGCTATGCGGCCCGGTGCCCATCGAGTCGGTTTAGGCATTCGGTTGAGTAGACAGCGCCCAAGTGGCTTGCATATGCTGGTTTCGGGGTCATTGCACCCCCATTGAATTCAAACCCATGCATGCAAGGAGCGGTCATGCTGCGCACCACCACCACCGTTGTCATTCCACTCGTCTCGGCGGGTGTTTTGCTTTCAGCTTGTTCCACGATCGGGGACAAGATCGATACCAGTCTGGCGACCGCAACGGAGTCGCTCAAGACCACCCGTTCCACGACGTATCAGACCTTTTTGCTGAACAAGTCGGGTGCTGGCAGTGACGTCAAGCGCCAGCTGAACACCGATCTGCAAGAGCAGTTTGTCAGGTCGCTTTCTTATTGCCGCCAGCGTTTCGCCAAGGATGAGTACGACATTTCTCATCTCAAGGTGCAGAAGAACCAGTCATCCACCTGGGGCGCCTTGTCCGTGCTGATAGGCAGCGTGGCGGCCTACACGCCGGCGAAGGTCGTGTTGACGGGCTTTGGCGCATCTTCAACCAGTGGCGGTTCGCTGGTGGCCCCGTGGACCGAAACCTTCACGGATGACTCCACCCGCAAGGTCACCGAGTTGCAGGAACGCAAGGCCAGCTTGTGGAAGCTGCAAAGCCTTTATGGCGTGGGTGACTACGCGCAAGACAAGGACCCCGATGGGGACAAGCGCCTTTGGTTGATCAACCAATTGCCATTTGTGTGCGACGGGACCTTGGCTCAGCCCGCCAATGGGGATGCGGCCGCGGCCGCCAACTCGGCTGCTGTGGCAGCCAGCGCCGCTGTCAGTGCGGCCTCCGCAGCGGAAAAGGCCGCATCGGCCGTGATGGCCTCACCAGCCGGGCAATAGGCTTCAGTGGTTGGTGGCCGCGCTGCGTGCCAGCCTGAGCGTGAAGGCCGAGCCCTTGCCGGGCTGGCTTTCCACCAGCAGCTCGCCGCCCATCAAGTCCACCAGCACCTTGCTCAGGGCCAGGCCCACGCCGGTGCCTTCCACGCTCGTGGCTTCGGCGCCCAGGCGGTCAAACGGGGTGAACAGCCGTGCTAGCTGCTGGGCGGTCAGCCCGACGCCGGTGTCTTCCACGCGGATGTCGATGTGCGTGTCGCTGCGGTGGGCTGACACGGTCACGCGGCCTTCGGGGCGGTTGTACTTGATGGCGTTGGACACCAGGTGGTTGATGACCTGCTGGGCCCTCATCGGGTCAGCCATGGCATGAAAGGCTTCATGCGGCACCAGGCGGTTGACCAGTTCCACCCGCATGGCATCGGCCAGGGGGCCGAAGTGCAGCAGGCTGGCTTCCACAAGTGGCGCCAGGTCCAGGGCCGCGCGTTGAACGGTGATGCGCCCCAGCTCCGCACCGGACAAGTCCAGCATGTCGTCCACCAGTTCGACCATGTGCTGGCCGCATTGCAGGATGATCTCGTTGCGTTGCCGCTGCGTGGCGTCCAGGCCGGGTTGCATCAGGTTGAGCTGGGCATAACCCATGATGCCGTTGAGCGGTGTGCGCAATTCGTGGCTCACGCGTGAGAGCAGCATCGTCTTGTTGCGGTTGGCGGCGAGGGCCACGTCGCGTTGCACACGCGCCTCTTCCACGTGGTGCCGCTCGGTGACCTCCATCAGGGTGCCGGCCAGTTTGAAGATGTGGCCTTGCGGGTTGCGCACAGCCATGCCGCGAGCTTCGACCCACCCGATGCCGCCGCCAGGCTTGAAGTACGCCAGCTCGATCAGGTAGGGCTCACCAGTCCGGGTGGTGTGCTCGATCTGCCGGGTCAGGCGTGCCCAGCTCTCGGGGGGGTAGAGGTGTGCGCGTTCGGTGTAGGGGGGCAGCGGCTGGGAGGGGTCAAGGCCGAAGATGCGGTACATCTCGTCAGACCACCTCGGCGCATTGGTGTCGAGATCCAGCTCCCAGCTGCCGATCTGGCCCAGTTGCTGCGCCTCACGCAGGGCGGTTTCGCTCTGGCGCAGGCATTCGTAGGCGTGCTCGCGTTCGGCGACCTGGGCGCGCAAGGCGGCTTCGGCCTCTTTCAGTTTGGTGACCTCGGTGACGTGGCTCATGAAGCCGACAGCCTTGCCGTCGACCATGTCGGGGATGTAGGTGGCCAGGCTGTGGCGCTGCACGCCGTCCTTCCCCGGTACGACCCGCTCGAAGAGCTGCTCCTCGCCACGCAAGGCGCCCCGGATGTAGGGCTCGTTGAGCGCGAACAGTTCAGGGCCAAGCAGGTCTTTGATGTGGGTGCCGATCAGGCCTGCCGGGTCCACGCCAAACCATGTCTTGTAGGCCTTGTTGGCAAAGCGGCAGCGCAGGTCGGCGCCCCAGTAGGCCAGCATGGCGGGCACGTGGTCCACCAGCATGTGCATGAAATCGGGGACCTGGTGGCTGTGCCGTACATCACTGGGGGGCGATGGCGGCGCCGCTTCGGTCATCGATCTGAAGGGCTCCGCATTCGGCATGTCGATACTCCCTGGGGCATGGCCTCATCATGCATTGTGCACAAGCTGGGTGCATTGCACCATCCCGTCAAGCTGTCCGCAATCCCAAATCTGGTCTTTGGTGGCCGCTTGCGTTGCGTTGGCGCAAAATGGGTTCTCAGCAGCCACAGGAGCCCGCCATGGCCATCCCGCACGTCGCTTCGGGTCAAGTCGTTCCGCTCATCCCCTCGCCGGGCGACACCACATCGGCCCAGACGGTGGCCCTGTTCAAGACCGAGCACCTGGAGGTGATTCGCCTGGTGCTGCCCACGGCCAAGGCCTTCCCGCCGCACAAGGTGGCGGGCGACATCACGGTGCAATGCCTGCGGGGCGCGATCAGTTTCACCATGGGGGATGAGGGCAGCGAGCGTGAGCAGGTGCTGTCTGCCGGCGAGATGCTGTACCTGGCTGGCGGTGTGCGCCATGGGCTGGTCGGGCTGGAGGACGCCACGGCGCTGGTTACCATCGTGCTCCACACCTAGAACAAGTCAGGCATGCAACCCTATCTGGCCCCCAGCACCTACATCGACTTTGATCACCCCACCGTGGCCGCCCAGGCTGCGGCCTTGGCCGAGGGCCTGCAGCGCGCGCCACTGGCCCTGGTCAAACGCTGCTTCGAGTTCGTGCGCGACGAGATTCAGCACAGCGGGGACGCCATGCGCAACCCGGTGACCTGCAAAGCCTCGGATGTGCTCCAGCACCGCACCGGCTATTGCTACGCCAAGAGCCATTTGCTGGCCGCCCTGTTGCGCGCCAATGGCATCCCCACGGGCCTGTGTTACCAGCGCCTGTCTGTGGGCGACCAGGGCGCGCCGTATTGCCTGCATGGCCTCAATGCCGTTTACCTGCCCAAGTTCGGCTGGTACCGGGTGGATGCGCGTGGCAACAAACCCGGCGTCAACGCGCAGTTCACGCCCCCGCAGGAGGCCCTGGCTTTTACCCTGCAAGACCCGATGGAGCGCGACCTGCCCGAGATCTGGGCCGAGCCCTTGCCTGTGGTGGTGCAGGCGCTGCTCGCACACGACGATGTGGGCGAGTTGTCGCGCAAGCTGCCTGATGTGCCCTTGCTGGCTGCATCCCAGACTAGGGATAG
The DNA here is from genome assembly GCF_000768065.1 of Aquabacterium sp. NJ1. Taxonomy (NCBI): domain Bacteria; kingdom Pseudomonadati; phylum Pseudomonadota; class Betaproteobacteria; order Burkholderiales; family Sphaerotilaceae; genus Aquabacterium; species Aquabacterium sp. NJ1. The sequence goes on from NZ_JRKM01000001.1 coordinate 2,889,416, forward strand.
CCGGCACACCTGATTTCGATTGCAATTGGCCGCACCTCAGCGAGGTGGGATGAACAACAGGAGCGACATCGTGAACACAGACACGTCCCCTCCGGGTAAATCCAAGTCCCACACCAAGGTCTGGCTGGCGGTCGTGGGCGTGGCCGGCTCCCTCATCGGGATCGTGCCACCGGTGATCACCGCGTTGCGTTCCATTCCCACGGTGAGCCAGCCTGGCAATGGCAACACGGCCATGGTGGGCAGCACCGTCAACTCGAACAACCAGACGCAGAACACGTATGTGTCGATGTGGGTCGAAGGGGCGCGCACGATCTTCGGCGCCGCGCCCAAAAGCGCGCAGGTGGCGGCCCGATCCGGCGTGATCCCCGAGCCGCTGGAACCGCCAGCCGCAGGGGTGCCCCAGGCCAAGCTGGAGCCTGAGCCCGGTGCGCTGGGCACCATCGTGGTGAACGCCTCGCTGATGAACGATGCCACCTGGGGCCCGGAGCCCTCACGCGTGGGGCGGCTGCTGAACTTCAGGTTTCACGTCGAGGCCTCCGAGGTGGCCGACAAGGTGGGCACGCTGGACGTCACCTTGAGCCGCGAGGGCAAGGACGTCTGCACGATCTCGCTCAACACCAAGACCTCGGCACTCGCCCGTGGCGTGCGGTGGGGCAATTCGGATTGCCTTGACACCCTGGCGCCCAACGCGGTGGTGGCTTATCGCGCCCGGGTCAAGGCCGCAGACATGGTGCCCATGGCGGTGCGCCTGGATGCGGTGCATGCCGTACGCAAATAGATGGCAACACGGCCATCCGCAGGAGGCCCCATGTGCGACGTCTTTGGCCATTTTGCAATTGACAAGGACAAGCTGGAGCTGGTGAAGCTGGTGGTCAGCATCATCAGCCTGATGAGCTTGATCGGGATCTTCGCGGCCATGCTGTCCATGCGGGTCACGGTCTGCAACCAGCTGTATGCGCGCTGGCAATCACTGCTGTTCAAGTTTGCCGATGTGCAGGACGCGCATGAAGAGCTGAAACTCGCCTATGCCAAGGCGCAGACCAATCGCACCAAGGCCCATTTCATTGCGGTGGCCTACGTCAACCTGTTTGAGGAGGCCTACCGCTACAGGCATGCGCGTTTCGCCTGCATCTGGCCCATCCTGCCCGAACCCTTCTGGGACTCGATCGTCAAGTCGATGACCAAACAGTTCTCGAACTACCTGTACCTCAGAACCTTCTGGGCGACCGAGCAAGACAGCTTCTCGGATGACTTCAACGCCTTCGTGCAAAGCGACATCATCCCCAAGTGCCCGCGGTTCAATGAGGCGTGAGCGTTGACGCGTCTGGCGAGCCCGTTCACTCCACGATCTGCACGCCGGGGCCGAAGGCCACGCGGCCTTTGATCTCCTGCGCGGCCTCGGTGGGCTCGGGGTAGTGCCAGATGGCGTCGGGCTTCATGTCGCCGTTGACCAGCAGGCTCATGTAATGCGCCTGGCCCTTCCACACGCAGCTGGTGCGGTGGTTGCTGAAGGTGGTGTATTCCTTTTTGAGCGCATGCTCGGGGAAGTAGTGGTTGCCTTCCACGGTGACGATGTCATCGCTTTCGGCCACGGTCACGCCGTTCCAGATGGCTTTCATGTCGGGTCCTTTGATGGGGGTCTGGCTGGTGGTGATGCTTGCGTGCTGCTTGCGCGCTGGATGCCGAATCATCGCACCACCGCGCAGGCATGGCCATGGTGAAATACGTTTCCATCTGGAGACGCCCCACCATGCCTCGCCCCTCCGTACCAGCCTGCCAGGTCGTGTTCCTGGACGCCGGCACCTTGCCCTGCGGCTTGCCTTTTGACCAGTACCTGGACGCGCCGCTGTTGAGCCAGCTGGCCTACCAGGCCCATGAGCGTACGGCCCCGGCCGAGGTGGCCGCGCGCGTGGCCCAGGCCGAGGTGGTGGTGACCAACAAGGTGCGCCTGGGTGCCGAGTTGCTGGCACAGGCGCCCAGGCTCAAGCGCATCTGCATTGCGGCGGCCGGCATGGACAACGTGGACCTGCAGGCCGCACGCAGCCTGGGCATCACGGTGCACAACGTGCCGGACTATGGCAGCGACTCGGTGGCCGAGCATGTGCTGGCCACGCTGCTGGCCTTGTGCCGGCACCTGGCCACGTACAGCGCGGCGGCCACGGATGGGCGTTGGTCGGCCTCGCCGCACTTTTGCTGGCATGGGCCGCGCATCCTGCCGGTGGGCGGCTCGACGCTGGGCATCGTCGGGCGCGGGCGCATCGGGCAGGCCACGGCGCGGCTGGCGCAAGGCCTGGGCATGCGGGTGCTGTTTGCGCAGCGCCCTGGTCGCGAGGCCGCTGAAGACGAGCGCCCGCTGGATGACTTGCTGGCGCAGTGCGATGCCATCAGCCTGCATGTGCCACTCACACCCGATACACGTGGCTTGATCGACACCCGCCGCCTGGCCTTGATGAAGCCCGATGCCGTGTTGATCAACACCGGCCGTGGTGCCCTGGTGGACCCGCATGCGCTGGTGGCCGCCTTGCGCGCACAGCGCCTGGCCGGTGCCGCCATCGACGTGCTGGAGGTTGAGCCCCCGCCACCCGATCACCCTTTGCTGGCGCCAGGCACGCCCAACCTCTTGCTGACGCCGCATGTGGCCTGGGCCAGCGAGCAAGCGCAGCAGCGCCTGGCAGCGCGCCTGGCCGAGCAGGTGGCGCAGCATCTGCGTGAACGCGCCACGCAGGTGCAGGCCCAGCAGCCGGGGGCGGCATGAGCTCGCCCGGCAAGAACCCGCCCGACTTGCTGCGGCATCTCTACAGCGTGGCCGTGGCCCGCGCGCACCCGGCGGTGGTGCTGCCCGCGCATTTGCCCTCGCCGCCCAAGGGCCGCACGGTGGTGATCGGGGCGGGCAAGGCCAGTGGGGCCATGGCGCGTGCGCTTGATGCGGCCTGGCCTGCAGACCGGTCGCTGAGTGGCGTGGTGGTCACGCGGTATGGGCATGTGCCGCCCAACGAAGGGGCACCAGCCCGCATCACCGTGCTGGAGGCCGCCCACCCCGTGCCGGACGAGGCCGGCTTGCACGCCACACACGCCATCGTGGCCGCCTTGCAAGGCCTCACGGCCGATGACCTGGTGATCGCCTTGATGTCCGGTGGTGGTTCGGCCCTGCTCACGCTGCCGCTGCCCGGCTGGGCCTTGATGGACGAGCAGGACCTGCACCGCCAGCTCTTGCGTTGCGGTGCGCCCATCGCCGACATGAACACGGTGCGCCGCCACTTGTCGGCCATCAAGGGTGGGCGTCTGGCCGCGCTGTGCGGGCCCGCACCCATGCTGACCCTGGCCATCTCGGATGTGCCGGGCGACCGCCTGGCGGACATCGCCAGCGGCCCTACCGTGCCCGATCCTTCCACCTGTGCCGATGCCCTCGCGGTGATCGACCGTTATGGCCTGGCCCTGCCCGCCGCCCTCATCGGTCAATTACGGCGTGGTGAGCTGGAAACGCCCAAGCCGGGTGACACCCTGTTTGCGCACCACCGTGCCCGTTTGATTGCCACCCCCCAGGACATGCTGGAAGCCGCCGCGCAAGCTGCGCGTGAGGCCGGTTTGCAGGCCCACATCCTGAGCGACCGCATGGAAGGCGAGGCCCGCGCCGTGGGCCAGGTGCACGCCGCCCTGGCCATGCAGGTGGCGCGCCATCAACAGCCCTTCAAGCCGCCTTGCGTGCTGCTCTCGGGTGGTGAGGCCACGGTCACGCTGGACGCCATCGCGCAGCAAACCGGCAGTGGCGGGCGGTGCTCGGAGCTGATGCTCAGTGCCGCGCTGGCTTTGCAAGGTGAGTCGGGCGTCTTCATGCTGGCGGCCGACACCGATGGCATCGACGGCCACAGCGAGGCCGCCGGCGCTTTCATCACCCCGGACACCTTGGCGCGCGCACAAGCACAAGGCCTGGATGCCCGCGCCATGCTGCAAACGCATGATTCCGGCCGCTTCTTCGAGGTGCTGGGCGACCGCGTGCTGCCCGGCCCCACGTTCACCAACGTGAACGACTTTCGCGCCGTGTTGATCACCTGAGCGCGTCACCTGAACGCGTCACCTGAGGGCACGCATCGCCCCCGGCGCAGACGTCAGGACGGGAACACCAGGCGCTTGCCCAGCTGGCGCAGCGGCGGGCTCTGGGCGTACAGCTTTTCAGGGTCCACGTAATGCGCCTTCATCACGTACTGGCGCATCTTGTCCATGGACTGGCGCGGCACCGTGGTCACCACCATATTGGCCAGCCCCGTGGGGATGGCGCCACCCGGGTCACCATGGCCTTCCAGCTCGACAGCCGTGCGCGTGGGCGACAAGGGGCGCAGCGTCCATGAGGACTTCAGGTTGGGCATGCGCACATGCTCGGCCTGAGGCGGCAGGATGCCGTCCTTGCTTTCAACGTCCACGTAGATGGCCAGGGTGTCGGGGTCTTGCCGAACCTTCACGTGCGCCACCACATCGCGCGAGCGCACCGGCCAGATGCCGTTGATGGCCATGTACACATAGGCATCATTGGGCCCCTGGCCCTGCAGGAAGCGGGCCTCGCGCAGCAGGAAGAACCACTCGTGCATGGTGGACACGTCGGCCAGTGTGGCCACCACCTGCTTGATGGGCGCGTTGATCTCCATCACGCCCTTGAAGTCCTTGAGCGGGTTGCCGGGCAACTGGCGGGTGTAGATCGCAATGCCATTGCTGTCGCCGTCCAGCGTCCACACGCTCTGGTCCGCCCGGGCCATGAAGGGCGTCAGCAGCATGCAGGCCAGCAGCATGTGAAAAAACGCCCTGCAAGAATGGGTGAAACGGTGTGCGCGTGTCATGCCCTCATTAACGCCTGGGGTGCCAGGTCAGGTTGCGCGTGTTTTCCCCCGGTTCGGCCCTGCGGCCATGCAGATGGCGCGATTCGCCACACTTTGCAGCTGGCGCAAACCGGGGGGATCCCTACGGTTCGCGATAAACGTGGGGCTGACCCCATGTGGGCAGGGGCGGGCCGGTGTCAATAGAATCACGGTCTGGCTTTTGCCCACCAACTGACACAAGGCACCTCTCCATGTCGCGCACCTTCCGCATCGCCCCCAGCATCCTGTCCGCCGACTTTGCCCGCCTGGGCGAGGAGGTTCGCAACGTGATCGACGCCGGCGCGGACTGGATCCACTTCGACGTGATGGACAACCACTATGTGCCCAACCTGACCTTCGGGCCCATGGTGTGCCAGGCGCTGCGCAAGCACTCGGTCAAGGCCGACGGCACCAAGGTGCCCATCGACGTGCACCTGATGGTGCAGCCGGTGGACGCCCTGGCCCAGGCCTTTGCCAAGTCCGGCGCGGACATCATCACCTTCCACCCCGACGCCAGCGCCCACGTGGACCGCACGCTGCAGCTGATCAAGGCCGAAGGCTGCCAGGCCGGCCTGGTGTTCAACCCCGCCATGCCCATCGACGTGCTGGAGTGGGTGATCGACAAGGTGGACGTGGTGCTCTTGATGAGCGTGAACCCCGGCTTTGGCGGCCAGAGCTTCATCGACAGCGCGCTGCGCAAGGCCGAGAAGGTGCGCAAGCTCATTGATGCCTCGGGCCGCGACATCCGCCTAGAGATCGACGGTGGCATCAAGGTGGACAACATCCGCCGCGTGGCCGATGCCGGTGTGGACACCTTCGTGGCCGGCAGCGCCATCTTCGGCCAGCCCAGCTACAAGGGCGTGATCGACGCGATGCGCGAAGAGCTGGCCAAATAAAAACGGGCCCCGCGGGGCCCGTTCGGATCCAGACGGATCAAGGGCAGACTGAGGTCTCAGCCCCGACGCTGACGGCGACGGGCCGCGGCCACCAGTGCCGCCACGCCCAGGCCCATCAAGGCCATGGATGAAGGCTCGGGCACCACGCTCACGGACAGCACCTCGAAGCCCAGGATGGCCCCGGTCTGCGAGCCATCGCGCTGCATGAAGCCATAGGTCAGCGACGAGTGGCCATCAAAGGCGCTGACATCAACGCTGCCGGGCAGGCCCATGCCGTTGATCACACCGGTGTTGCCGGGCTTGGTGGTCAGGTTGAAGCCAAAAGCCCCCGAGTCATAGGTCACGCCATCCACAGACATGGTGTAGCCACTGCTCATGCTGAAGCCGTCTTCCACATTGCCGCCCATGTTGTCGTAGATGCGGACAGACGGGTTCTGTGCGCTCACGCTGTGGCCACCAATGTTGGCCGTGACGCCGCCCGAGCCGAATGCGTATTCGGCCATCATGGTGTCGTAGGGCGCGGGCAAGCCCCCGTAGTCATTGACCGGGTCGTTGCCCAGAAAGTGGCCGCTGAACACGGTGCCACTGCTGACGCCACTGAGGCTGCCGTCCGTGTAGGTGACGCGGGCTGTGAAATCGAATTCGTAAGCTTGAGCCGAAAGGCTGACGATGGCCATGACGGCGCCTGCGACGATGGTGCGCATGGGTTTCTCCCTTTGGTTTATTGGAGTGGAGATGCTAGCGCCTGCCTGAACGTTAATCGGAAACCGGTTGTTTCGACGCGCGGCGCCACGGCGGGAAGCGGGCTGGGTCAGCCGCATTGACGCTATCCTTTGCGGATGCCTGCCAGTCCCATCCAGTTCACCTCCCGCCTGCCCCAGGTCGGCACCACCATCTTCACGGTGATGTCGGCCCTGGCGCAGCAGCACGGCGCCATCAACCTGTCGCAAGGCTTCCCGGACTTCGACGCGCCCGCCGACCTGCTGGCCCTGTTGAACGAGGCGACCAAGGCCGGCCACAACCAGTACGCGCCCATGGCCGGTGTGCCGGTGCTGCGCGAGGCGATCGCGGCCAAGGTCAACGCGTTGTACGGCGCCAGCTACGACGTGGCCGACGAGATCACGGTCACGGCCGGTGCCACGCAGGCCATCTTCACGGCTGTGGCCGCCATGGTGCACCCGGGTGACGAGGTCATCGTGTTCACGCCCGTGTACGACAGCTATGGCCCCGCCATCGAGCTGCAAGGTGGCAAGGTGGTCTATGCCGATCTGAGCCTGCCCGATTACCAGCCTGACTGGGCCCAGGTCCAGGCACTGATCACGCCGCGCACGCGCATGATCATCATCAACTCGCCGCACAACCCCACCGGCGCGGTGTGGTCGGCCGATGACATGGCCGCGCTCGAAGCCCTGGTCAAGGGCACCGACATCGTTATCGTCAGCGACGAGGTCTACGAGCACATGGTGTTCGACAACGCACGGCATGAGAGCGTGTTGCGCTACCCCGGCCTGGCCGAGCGCAGCTTCGTGGTCTCCAGCTTCGGCAAGACCTATCACATCACCGGCTGGAAGGTGGCCTACTGCCTGGCCCCGCGCGAGCTCATGGCCGAGTTCCGCAAGGCGCACCAGTTCATCGTGTTCACGGTGCATGCGCCCTCGCAGTACGCGCTGGCCGAGTTCATGAAGCGCCCGGGCTGGTACGAGCAGCTCAAGGCCCTGTACCAGGGCAAACGCGACATCTTCCGGCAGGCGCTGGGCGGCTCGCGTTTCGAGCTGTTGCCTTGCCAGGGCACCTACTTCCAGTGCGTGAAGTACAGCGCCATCAGCAACGAGGGCGACCGTGCCTTTGTCGAGCGCCTCACGCGTGAGCATGGCGTGGCGGCGATCCCCGTGTCGGCCTTCTACCCGAATGGCGACGACCATGGCGTGATCCGCTTCTGCTTTGCCAAGTCGGCGGCCACGCTGGAGCAGGCGCTGGAGCGGCTGATCAAGCTGTGAGCCCGTTGTGGCCCCGAGGCGACGTACCAGCTTGACGCACAACATGAATCTGCACGTGGGACGCAATCCGTTACATCCCTTGCGCTGATCGGGGTGAGGCCAGGGGCGTGTGCCCTGAGAATGCCTGACTCCGGTCATTTCAGGGACGCATCCAAGCCATGAAAGCTGTTCTTCGTTTTGCCGCCTCGGCCTGCATGCTGGCCACCCTGGCGCAGCCTGCCCATGCCGCCGCCCAGAAGTTCTGCGTGTTCGACTTCCTGGGCGCCTCGGGGGACATGTTCAACCTGGCCAAGGACTACGCCGTGGCCATGCAGCGTTATGGGGTGGACTTCGAGCTGCGCGGCTTCAACAACGAAGCGTTGGCTACCGAAGAGTTCCGCAAGGGCAGCTGTGATGCCTTGGTGGCCACGGCCTTTCGCACGCGCCAGTTCAACTCGGTGGCGGCTTCGGTCGATTCGCTGGGCTCGACCACCATCTTGCGCAATGGCAAGGTGGACATGGCCGGCACCTACGAGGTGCTGCGCAAGCTGATCCAGACGTATGCGGCGCCCTCGCCCCAGGTCACCAAGCTGATGACCAATGGCGAGTATGAAGTTGGTGGCATTGCCCCTGCCGGTGCAGCCTACCCCTTTGTCAATGACCGCAGGCTCAGCTCGGTCGAGGCCCTGGCTGGCAAGCGCATCTCGGCCTTCGATTACGACAAGGCCCAGGCGGCGATGATCCAGCGCATCCACGCGGTGCCCGTGTCCACGGACATCTCCAACTTCCACCTCAAGTTCAATGCCGGCCAACTCGACATGATGGCCGCGCCCACCATGGCCTACAAGCCGCTGGAGCTGCAAAAGGGCATGGGCAACAAGGGTGGGGTCACGCGCTTCCCGCTGCTGATCGTGTCCTACCAGATGGTCTTCAAGCGCGACAAGTTCCCCGAAGGCTTCGGCGAGAAGTCGCGCGAATTCTGGATGAGCCAGTTCGACCGCGTGCTGCAGATCATCCGCACGGCCGACTCCACCATCCCGCCCATGGCCTGGATCGACATCGAGCCCGAGGACGCCGTCAAGTACACGCTGTTGTTGCGCGAGTCCCGCATCCAGCTGGCCCAGCAGGGCCTGTATGACAAGCGTGGCCTCAAGGTGATCAAGCGCATCCGCTGCCATGTGAACCCGGCAGACCCGGAGTGCGCGACCAAGTCGGAAGAGGACTGGAAGTAAGCCACCGAGGCGGTGCCCCCAAGACGAGCCCCCTGCATCCAGAGGGGATCAGAGGGTTTCTGGTGAGTCGCCGGCATTTAACGAGCATCAATAATTCGGGCTTCCTCTGCTGCCTGGGTGCAGCGTGTTTGACAGGGAGCCCGATATGAACCGACCCGCGCGTTTGCTGACCGCGTCAACGTTGGCCCTGGCGGCCGCGTCGGCCATGGCCGCGCAGAAGCTGTGTGTTTTTGATTTCCTGGGGACCTCGGGGGATGCCTACGGCATGTCCAAGGACTACGCCGTGGCCATGCAGCGCATGGGTGTGGACTTCGAACTCAAGGCCTATACCAGCGAGGCCGTGGCCACCGAGGACTTTCGCGCCGGGGTGTGTGACGCCGTCATGGCCACCGCGTTTCGCACGCGCCAGTTCAACCCGGTGGCCGCCTCCAGCGATTCGCTGGGCGCCACCACCATCTTGCGCAAGGGCACCATCGACATGGCCGGCACCTACGAGGTGCTGCGCAAGCTGATCCAGACCTACGCCACGCCCTCCCCGCTGGTCACCAAGCTGATGGTGCAGGGCGACTACGAGGTCGGTGGCATCCTGCCCATCGGGCCGGCCTACCCCTTCGTCAATGACCGCAAGCTGAGCTCGGTCGAGGCTTTGGCCGGCAAGCGCATCGCCGCCTTCGACTACGACAAGGCACAAGCGGTGATGATCCAGCGCATTGGCGCGCACCCCGTGTCAGCCGATGTGAGCAACCTGCACACCAAGTTCAACAACGGCCTGGTGGACATGATTGCCGTGCCCACGCTGGCCTACAAGCCGCTGGAGCTGCAAAAGGGGCTGGGCACCAGGGGCGGCGTGGCGCGCTTCCCCATCATGGTGGTGACCTACCAGGCCATCTTCCGGCGCAGCCGCTTCCCCGAAGGTTTTGGCGACGCCTCACGCGCCTACTGGCTGGCCCAGTTCGACCGGGTGCTGCAACTGGTCAAGACGGGGGACGCGTCCATCCCGCCCGCCCAGTGGATCGACATCGGCCCCGAGGAGGCCGTCAAGTACACGCTCATGCTGCGCGAGGCCCGCATCGAACTGGCGCAGCAAGGCCTGTATGACAAGCGGGGCTTGCGCGTCATCAAACGCATCCGCTGCCATGTGAACCCTTCCGACCAGGAGTGCAGCACCAGGTCGGAAGAGGATTGGAAGTAACTCAGTTGGCGCCGACGGCCTTGGCGGCATTGAACAGCCACAGGGTCTCGGCGTTGGGTGTGGTGGTGGTGAGGCCACGCAGCAGGCCCACGGTGAGGTTCGAGACCGCCGCACTCAAGGTGCCACCATTCCAACCTGCCAGCGTGCTGCTGTTGGCGATGATCTGGGTCTTGTCGCCCGCCAGGTTGTGGCTGCGCACGGTACCGCTCTCGTTCCACAGCAGGTAGCTGCTGGGCACTTCGCCGCCGATGGTGGTGCTGGTGTCATTGATGACGGTGACCAGGCTGGCCGAGTTGCTCAGCGTGGCCAGGCTGTCGCTGTTACCCAGGTCCACGCGGGTCAAGGCCGAGGTGTCTGCACTGGTGTCGAGTTGTTGGCTGATCACCAGCACTTCGCCGGCATGGGCCTGGATGCCCACGCGTGAGGTCGGGCCGCTCAAGGCCACCTCACGTTTTGCGCCATCCTTCTTGACGATGGTCAGGGTGTCGCCGCTGTCACGGCGGACCACCATGGCCAGCGAGCTCGGGGTCATGGCACTGGTCGCAACTTGGGGCAGTTGTTCGGCGGTTGGCACGATGTCCAGGCTTGCGACTTTTTCCGCGCTGCTTTGTGCGGGTTTCATGCGCCACAGGGCCAGTTCAAACTGGGCGCTTTCGGCAGCGTTGGCAGGCGGTACCTTCGCCGCATCCACGAAGTACGTGGCCGTCTCATCCGTGTGCACCAGTGGCACCTGATCGAGGTTGAGCGTGGCCACCGGGCTGGTAGCCAGCGTGGCCGTGGCCCAATCCAGCACGCGCACGTCAGCGCCTACGCGCAGGTAGAGCTTGCTGGTGGTGCCCGCGACCTTGCTGAACACCGAAACGGTGGGGTAGCTGGTGGTGGACGGGCCCGTGGTGGTATCGGTGCTGGTCGAACCTGTGAGTGCACCGTTCACCACATCGGTGGTTTCAATTTTGCCGGCGTCCAGCTGGGCCGCATTGACGATCACCAGCTTGTGGTTGTCGATGTCGTTGCCGAGGAGGCCGGTGACCGAGCCACTGCCGTCACGTTGGACGTCCAGCAAGGCCGGGGTAGAGGCCGTGACAGCGGCCTGCACCGACGAGAGCGTGGTCTTGGGGGCGTCATCCGGTGTGTTGCACTTGCCATCGGCGCCGGCCGTTGTGTAGCTCAAGTAGCTGGTCTCGGCGTTGCCGTCACGTTCCACAACCCGGCGCACCTCGCAGGCATTGGCCTCGGCGGACACCTGGCGCGCCACTGGCTTGCTCAGCACATTGCTGGCGTGCTCCAGCGAGATTTCATAGAGCTTGTGCTGGTAGACGTAATAGGCCTTGGTCTGGCGGCCAGCCACATAGCTCTTGCCGTCGGCGGACACGGTGAAGGCTTGCGCCAGCTTGGGGCTGCCGTAGGCGTCAACGGGGGTGGTGGTGACTTCGGTGCCCGTGGTGTCGTCGACCAGGCTCAGTACCGAGGTCACGGTGTCTTCGCCGCCGCCATTGCCTGGCGTGGTGGTGTTGCGCACAGCAGCCAGGTAACTGGCCGTGGTGGCGGTGCCGGGCGTTTCGCTGCTGGGCGAGGCGTTGGTGCTCGCAGGGGTGTTGTCATCGCCGCAGCCACTCAGCAAGGTGCTGGTGGCCGCCAGGGCCAGCATGCTGGACGCGATGAAAAGGCGCTTCATGGCCATGATGGGGTCTCCTCGGTATCGGTATGGGTTGCAATGACAAAGTCACCGTGACGCCGGTGAGGCGTGCCATGGGGAGCCCGCCTCATTGTTCCGAAGAGGAGCACCGAAAAAATCGTGATGGAAGTCACAAATATGGCCTGGGCCATTCTGGCCAAGCCTGTCCGAATCGCCTCTTCGGGCTTGCCCTGATACGAGGCGCGATCCTGTAACCAGATGCGATAACAAGGCCGTCAGGTGGAACGGGATGTAAACGCGACAGCCTGGGGTGCCGGGTCAAGTCTTGGCGCACACGGGCAAGTCTTGTTGGCCACAGCTTGTCAAGATCGCGGCTCGTAGTTCACAGCATTCGGAGACAAGACATGGCCGCAGGCAGCAAAGGTTTGCAACTGAGTTTCGCGATCCACGCGATGGTGTACGTGATGGTGATGGTGGGCTTGTGGCGCATCAATGCCACCACCAGCAGCCAGTACGACTGGGCCGGCATCGTGGCCTGGGGCTGGGGCATCGGCCTGGCTGCCCACGGCATGGTGTGGCTGGTGTTCGGGCGTGGTGGCAAAAGCCGGGCCCGTACCGCGCGCTGATCAAAGGCGCGATGATCCGCGGAGGCTGGTGCGAGATCGGGCTGGCGAGATCAGTGGATCAGACCAGCCTGATCACACCAGTCTTTCAGGCCTGGCTGCCATACAGGCGCGCCGCATGCAGGCCCAGGCCCGTGGCTACCGAGGCCAGGCGGTCGCCGCGCACGGCCTTGGCCTCAGGGAAGGCCGCTTCCAGTTGATCCGTCAGCAGCTTCAGGCCGGTTGAACCGCCGGTGAAGTACAGGGCGTGGATGTCGCCAGGCTGCACGCCCGCTTGCGCCACCGTGTCGCGCGCGCAGGCCACGATGCGGCCCAGGTCGGGGTTGAGCGCCTTGTCCACCTGTGCGGCATTCAAGGGGCTGTGCAGGCCCTTTTCAATCAAGGTGAGGTCGATGTCCGTGTCGCCACCTTGCGCCACCGCGATCTTGGCGGCTTCGGCGCGGCCCACCAGGGCGTGGCCCAGGCGCTCCATCACGACCTTGATCAGGCGCTGGTGCTGCACCGGGTCGCCATAGAAATCCGCCATGGCGCGCAGCTCGGCCACGCGCTGGGGCTGGTACACCGTGTTGATCAGGTGCCAGGTGGTCAGGTCGAAGTAGACGCGGCTGGGCACGGGGCGCGGGTCGGCGCCCTTGATGCTGGGCCCGAAGCCGCCATAGCCCAAGGGCGGCATCACGCTGGCCAGCGAGATGTGGCGGTCGAAGTCGGTACCGGCGATGTGCACGCCGTGGTTGGCCAGGATGTCTTCGCGGCGGTCCAGCCGCTTGGCGCGCTGCGGGCCCACGCGCACCACGGAGAAGTCGGACGTACCGCCGCCGATGTCGGCCACCAGCACCAGCTCTTCCTTGCTGATGTGCTGCTCATAGTCGAAGGCCGCGGCAATCGGTTCGAACTGGAAGGACACGTCCTTGAAGCCCACGGCGCGCGCGGCGGCTTCCAGTGAGGCTTGCGCGGCCTTGTCGCGCTCGGGCTCGTCGTCCACGAAGAACACGGGGCGGCCCATGACCACGCTGTCCAGGTTCTGGCCGCCTGCCTTCTCGGCTTGCGTGCGCAGGTGGCGCAGGTAGCCGGTGATCACATCCAGGTACTTCACGCCAAAGCCGTGGCCGACCTCGGTGGTCTGGTCCACCAGGGCGGTGCCCAGGATGCTTTTCATGGAGCGCATCAGGCGGCCTTCGTAGCCGTCGATGTAGGCCTGCACGGCAGCACGCCCGAAGGTGCGTGGCAGGTTGTCATCGAAGCTGCTGCCGCGCCAGGTGCCGGGTGGCAGGTCATCGGCGTCCGTGCAGTAGAAGACGGCCGTGGGCATGGTCAGGTGCTCGCCTTCCAGCGGCACCAGGCGCATGCCGGGGCCCGCGCTGTCGGTGGCGGCGCGCGCGATGGCAATGGCCGAGTTGGAGGTGCCGAAGTCGATGGCGCAATAGCTCATGGGCGGGGAGGCGGTATCAGGGTAATGCGGGGCAGGGGCGCGATTGTAGGCGTGGACAAGCCGCTGTTCATTGCTCGCGGAACTCGCCCGGCGTCATGCCGGCCCAGCGCCGAAACGCGTGGATGAAGGCGGCGGACTCGGCATAGCCGATCTGCGCGGCGATGTCTTCGATTGGCAGCCTGGTGTTCTTGAGCAGATAACGTGCCTTGGCATAACGTGCGTCGGCCAGCAGGTCGCGGAAGCTGCGGCCGTCTTCGCTGAGCTGGCGGCGCAGGCTGCGCTCGGACATGTCAAAGGACTTGGCCACATCCTCTGCGGAAGGAAAGTGGCCATTGAACATGCCCAGGTGGTTGAGCACGCGGTCAGCCAGCGAATCACTGGTGGCTTCCTGCTGCTTGAGCTGCTGGTCGCACATGGTGCGGTACATGGCGTGCGCGTTGGCGTCGGCCGTGGGCAGCTTGATCTGCAGGTACTCGTTGCGCAGCCAGAAGCGCACCTCGTGCTCGCCCCAGCGCACAGGGCAGCCGAAGTGTTCTTCATAAGCCAGGGCTTCAGGCGGCTTGGGGTAGGGCATGTCCAGCCGCTCGGGGCGCAGGTTCAGGCCCATGGTGGCCTGCATGTCGCGTAGCATCTTGTAGGTGCCCGAGGCCTCGCCATCGACCCGGAAGCGGAAGGCCTTGGTTGGCATCATCATGGGGTCGAGGATCAGGGCGCTCAGGCGTTCGCCAGGCTCCAGCCGCAAGGTGCCATACAGGTAGGTCAGGCGCTGGTAGCGGATGCCCGTCTGGATGGCCTCGTAGGCGGTCGGGCAGGTCATCAACAGCATGACCAGTGGCCCATAACCCGCCAGACCAAAGAAGCTGCCCATCTTCAGCCCGATCAGCGGGTCGTGCAGGGTTTCGGCCCATTCCGCATAGATGCGCAACTCGCGCGCCCGCTCGATGCGCGTCGTCGGGTCCAGCTTGTCGCCGGACAAGCCATGGCGTTGCAGCACGGGCTCCGGGTCCTCGCCCAGTTGCTTGAGGCCCTGGACCATGTAGATCAAACCCAGGATAGAGCGGGTGGTCATGCGGTGTTGATGTGGATCAGGCGGTGACCGACATGGCCAGGGAGACAGGCAGCCTGGCCGAAAAAATCAATCGAGTGCCGAATTTAGCATGGCCCGCAGGGCCGCGCATGCGCACCATCCGACACGACGCGTCAGACGTCACAAGGACCACGAGACACAACGAGACAAAAGGTGTTGCATGCCCGCTTCCTCTCCATCCCTTCCTTCGTCGCTTTCATCTTCCGCGCAGAAGTTCGTTCGCCAGGTCGACGTGCTCATCACTGGCGCGGGCTTTGGTGGCCTGTGCATGGCTGCGCAACTGCGCAAGGCCGGCATCCAGGATGTCGTGATCCTGGAGAAAGCCGCCGAGCCCGGCGGTGCCTGGCGCGACAACCACTACCCCGGTGCAGCCTGCGATGTGCAGTCGCACATGTACTCCTACTCTTTCGCCACCAAGCCTGACTGGTCACAGCGCTATGCGCCCTGGCATGAAATCAAGCAGTACATCTTCGATGTCATCGCCAGGTTCAAGCTGGCGCCTTTGATTCGCTGCAATCAGGAGGTGGTGGGCGCGGCCTTCGACGAGACCACTGGCCGCTGGATGATCAAGACCGCGTCCGGTGAAACCTACCGCGCGCGTTACTGGGTGCTGGCCACAGGCCCCTTGCACGTGCCTGCCATCCCTGACATCAAAGGCCTGGCCGACTTCAAAGGCAAGGTCATGCACTCCGCCCAATGGGATCACGGCTACGACCTGACGGGCAAGACGGTGGTGTCCATCGGCACGGGCGGCAGCGCCATCCAGTACGCACCCGAGATCGCCAGGCAGGTCAAGCAGCTCTACATCTACCAGCGTTCGCCCGCCTGGGTGGTACCGCGTGACGAGCGCACCTATACGGACTTCAACAAGACGGTGTTCAAGCTGCTGCCCTTTGTGCGCACCCTGCACCGCTGGCAGCACTACTGGACCAACGAGGTGCGCGTGTGGCCCATCTTCCAGCCCAGGCTGGGCGCGCGCGTCGAGCACCTGCTGACCACCAGGTTCATTGGCCGCGCCGTGAAAGACCCGGCCGTGCAAAAGAAGCTCACACCCGACTACCGCCTGGGTTGCAAACGCATCCTGATCTCCAACAAGTGGTACCCGATGTTCAACCGGCCCAATGTGGAGCTGGTGACCGATGCGATCCAGGAGATCACGCCTACCGGCATCGTCACGAAAGACGGCAAGGAGCGCCAGGCCGACTGCATCATCCTGGGCACCGGCTTCGTGGTGGACCCACGCATCTACATGAAGCACTTCGAGCTCAAGGGCCGCGGCGGCCACACCCTGGCCGAGGACTGGAAGACCAGCCCGACCAGCTACTACGGCGTCACCACGGCCAACTACCCGAATCTGTTCCAGCTGGTGGGGCCGCACACGGGCCTGGGCCACAACTCCATCATCTTCATGATCGAGGCCCAGGTGAACTACATCATCAAGTGCATGAAGCTGGTCAAGGCCAAGGGCGCCGATTACATCGATGTGAAGCCACAGGCCATGCAGCGCTTCCTGGGCGAGATGACCGAGGCGCTCAAGGGCACGGTGTGGACCTCGGGTTGCAAGAGCTGGTACCAGACGGCGGACGGCATCAATTTCGCCATCTGGCCCAAGTCCACCTGGAAGTACTGGCTGGAGACGCTGCGTGTGCGTGAGTCCGACTATGAGTTCGTGACATGCCGCAAGCCAGCACGCGAAGCGGCCGCTGCGCCCGAATCCGGTCTGGGTGGCGCGCAGCCTCAAGCGGGGCGGTGACCCCCGGGTAAACCCTTTTGACCTGAATCAAGCAAACCGCGGCGCTGGGCACTCTGCCACATGGGCTGGCCGAAACGATCAATTTCTCGTTGAAGTTGAGCATGGCGTGAGCGGACACCGCCCGCCAACATGGCAACACGTTCGGAGACAAACCGTTCCATCACAGACCCACACACCCACAGAGGGCCGCCATGACAGATCAAACCGTTTCTTCTTCCCCCGTCCGCGAAGTGGAGGTCGCCATTGCCGGTGCCGGCTTCGGTGGCATCTGCATGGCCATCCAGCTGCAAAAGAACGGCATCAACGATTTCCTGATCCTGGAAAAGAAGAGCGAAGTGGGCGGCGCCTGGCGCGACAACCACTACCCCGGTGCCGCATGCGATGTGCAATCGCACATGTACTCGTACTCGTTCGAGACCAAGGCCGACTGGACCAAGCGCTACGCGCCCTGGAACGAGATCCAGCAGTACATCCTGGACACCGTCAAGAAGTACAACCTGCGCCCGCACATCCACTTCAACCAGGAAGTGGTCAGCGCCGTGTTCAACGAAGGCACGGGCAAGTGGGTCATCAAGACGGTCGGCGGCGAAACCATCATGGCGCGCCACTGGGTGCTGGCTTCCGGCCCGCTGCACGTGCCTGCCATCCCCGACATCAAGGGCTTGAAGGATTTCAAGGGCAAGGTGATGCACTCGGCCGATTGGGACCACAGCTACGACCTGAGCGGCAAGAAGGTCGCCTCCATCGGCACCGGCGGTTCGGCCATCCAGTACGTGCCCGAAATCGCGCCCAAGGTCGGCAAGATGCACGTGTTCCAGCGCACACCGGCGTGGGTGATCCCGCGTGACGAGCGCAGCTACTCGGCCTTCCGCAAGTGGACCTTCAAGGCCTTGCCCTTCACCCGCACGCTGCACCGCTGGCGCTGCTACTGGACCAACGAATCACGCGTGTGGCCCATCCTGAACCCCTGGATGGCCCGCATCGGTGAAGGCCTGCTCAAGAAGTTCATCTCCTACCAGGTGAAGGACCCCGCCCTGGTCAAGAAGCTCACGCCGGACTACACCCTGGGCTGCAAGCGCATCCTGATCTCCAACAAGTGGTACCCGACCTTCAACCGCCCCAATGTGGAGCTGGTCACCGACGGCATCCGCGAGATCACGCCCGACGGCATCATCACCAGCGATGGCAAGGAGCGCAAGCTGGACTGCATCATCCTGGGCACCGGCTTCATCGTGGACCCTCGCATCTACATGAAGAGCTTCGAGATGCGCGGCCTGGGCGGCCACACCGTGCAGGAAGACTGGAAGGTCAGCCCGACGTCCTACCTGGGCATCACCACGTCCAACTACCCGAACATGTACCAGCTGGTCGGCCCGCACACCGGCCTGGGTCACAACTCCATCATCTTCATGATCGAGGCACAGGCCGAGTACATCATCCAGTGCATGAAGAAGGTCAAGGAAAAGGGCGTGGACTACATCGACGTCAAGCCCCAGGCCATGACCCGTTTCCTCGGCGAGATGACGCAAGCCCTGCAAGGCACCGTGTGGAGCTCGGGCTGCAAGAGCTGGTACCAGACGGCAGACGGCATCAACTTCGCCATCTGGCCCAAGTCCACCTGGCGCTACTGGCTGGAGACCCGCACCGTCAATGAAGGCGACTACAACTTCGTGAAGTGCGGCGGGGCCAAGACATCGGGCAAGACAACGGGTGCAGGCACGACCGGCATCGGTGGGCTGGCGGGTGACCAGGCCATGGCACGGGTGGCGCAGCGCTGATCACGCGCCTGTTGATGGTTTGAAGCGCCGCGCTTGTCGCGGCGCTTTTGTTTTGGCGCGGCACGTGATGCCTCTGTGCTCCCCCCATGCCGGGGAAGTGCGGGGGCGTGGGAAACGCCTACACTCGCGCCCACAAACATCAACAGGAAGGATCTGCCATGAAATGGCGTGCAGCTGCATTGGTATTGTTCTCGTGTGTCCTGGCCGCTTGTGGCGGTGGGGGCAACTCGAATGACGCGAAGCCCCAGTCGACCCAGGTCGAACAGCAGGCGGTGGTATTTGGCCTGGTTCGAGATGAGGCTGGGCAGCCCGTTCAAGGTGTGAAGGTCACGTCTGCCGGCTTGCAGGCGAGCACCGACGCCAAAGGCAACTACCAGTTGAACGTGCCCCTGAGCGGCAACCGCACCGTGGTGCAGTTCGAGCGGGATGGTTATGCGCTGCAAACCGGCGTGTCGGATTTCCCTGCTGGTGGCAACGGCGTGCGTGTGAACGCCACGCTGCAAAAGCTGGGCTTGAACGTGGCGATCGCCAACCTGGCCACGGCGCAGTCCTTCAGCCTGCCGACTTCGGTCAAACCCATTGTCGAGTTTGGTGGTGATGCACTGGTGCGTGCCGATGGCGCCGCGCCCACAGGCCCCGTCACGGCGCGCCTGACCGTCATCGACCCCAAGGCCGATCTGGGCTTGATGCCCGGCAACTATCTGGCGAAAACGGCATCGGGCACGCAGCCCATCGAGTCGTATGGCGCGATCCAGTTCACCCTGCGTGACGCCGATGGCAGCGTGGTCAACCTCAAGGCAGGTCAGACGGCTGTGATCCGCATTCCGGCCGTCAAGGCCAGCCTTTCCGCCACGATGCCGGCTTCCGTGCCGCTCTACCACTTCAACGAGCAGACGGGTTATTGGCAAGACGAGGGTGTTGCTACCTTGAAGCCAGATGGGTCCGGCGCGCCGTCTTACTACGAAGCCACGGTGCAGCACTTCAGCACCTGGAACGCCGACAAGCCCTATGACACCGTGACCCTGACGGGTTGCGTGCAAGACCTCAGCGGCGCTCGGGTGGGGGCCGGCCTGACCGTGGTCAGCGTGGGTGGCGATTACCTGGGTAGCGGCACGGCGATGACCAACGCATCGGGCCAGTTCAGCATCCAGGTCAAGCGCAATGCGCTGAGCCAGTTGACCGCCTTCAGCTACGCGCCAGCGGCCGTCAGCGACCAGGTTGTGGTGCAGGCCACTGCGCAGGATGGCGCGTCATCGCAGTGCCTGCGCATTGACTTGCAGGGCGCTGCACTGGCCTCTTACCAGGGCACCTATGTGGGCACCTATACGGGGCTGGACAAGGGCAACTTCACCGTGGCGATTGGGAGCAACGGGATGATTGCCGGCTCGGGTGTGTCCACGCAGGGGAATGGCTCATTCGGCGTGAGCGGCCAGGTCAGTGCAGCGGGTGCGGTGTCCTTGAACGCGGCCCAGGGCCAGGCTGGCATCGCCACCTTCAGTGGCACCGTCAATGGACAGACAGGTGCACTCAGCGGCACCTGGACCTACCTGCCGCAAACCGGCCTCACAGGCGGCGGCACCTACCAGGGCCAGCGCCAGTGAGCCATTGAATCTGGCTTGGCAGCTGGCCGCAGCGCGATGCCTGCTGCCAGCTTGGGCCCTTCAGTTGGGTCTTCAGGCGGGGGGCATCACCCCATCCGCCTTGAACATCGCCTTGATGCCCCGCACCGCCTGCCGGATGCGGGGCTCGTTTTCGATCAGGGCAAAGCGCACGTGGTCATCCCCATGGTCGCCAAAGCCGATGCCGGGTGACACGCACACCTTGGCTTTCTCCATCAACTGCTTCGCGAACTCCAGCGAGCCCAGGTCCTTGTAGTGATCGGGGATCCTGGCCCAGATGTACATGGAGGCCTTGGGGCACTCCACCATCCAGCCGGCCTCGCGCAGGCCCTTGACCAGCACGTCGCGCCGGCTCTGGTACTTGGCGGCAATCTCTTGCACGCATTGTTGATCGCCCTCCAGCGCCGCGATGGCGGCCACCTGCAGCGGCGTGAAGGTGCCGTAATCGTGGTAACTCTTGATGCGGGCCAGCGCGGCCACCAGATCTGGGTTACCCACCATGAAGCCCACGCGCCAGCCGGCCATGTTGTAGCTCTTGCTGAGCGTGAAGAACTCGACCGCGATGTCCTTGGCGCCCGGCACCTGCATGATGGACGGTGCCTTCCAGCCATCGAACACGATGTCGGCGTAAGCCAGGTCATGCACCACGAAGATGTCGTGCTTCTTGGCCAGCGCCACCACACGCTCGAAGAAGTCCAGCTCCACGCATTGGGCCGTGGGGTTGGAGGGGAAGCCCAGCACCATCATCTTGGGCTTGGGGTAGCTGCCGCGGATGGCCTTTTCCAGCTCGGCAAAGAAGTCCACGCCCGGCACCAGCGGCACGGAGCGGATGTCCGCGCCCGCGATCACCGCACCATAGATGTGGATCGGATACGAAGGGTCCGGCACCAGCACGGTGTCACCACGGTCCAGCGTGGCCAGCATCAGGTGGGCCAGGCCCTCTTTCGAACCGATGGTGACGATGGCTTCCTTGTCCGGGTCGATGTCGACCTGGTAGCGGTCCTTGTACCAATGCGAGATCGCCCGGCGCAGGCGCGGGATGCCCTTGGAAGCCGAGTAGCCGTGGGTATCAGGCCGTTGCGCAACTTCGGTGAGCTTGGCGACGATGTGCGGCGGCGTGGCCCCGTCGGGGTTGCCCATGCTCATGTCGATGATGTCTTCCCCGCGGCGGCGGGCGGCCAGCTTGAGTTCGGCCGTGATGTTGAAGACGTAGGGGGGGAGGCGATCGATGCGCGCAAAGCGGCGCTTGCCTGCAGATGAGGACATGCTGAGAGTCTTTCACGTGAGCGCCCGGAACCGTCCGAGCGACGTGACCGCACGATGGGGTGCGGCCCGCAGCCATCCTAACTGGTTTTGGTGGATCAGTGCGGCTGCTTCACGAGCCTTGCTGCATCCGAAGGCGGCGGGCGTGTTCTTCGTCCACGGCATCATCGATCTCGCGGATCACGCCCTCCAGGTCCACGGCCTTGTGCTGGCGCTTGAACTGGCCTGTGAGCACCGTGTCGTTGCTCAGCAGGCCTTGCTCGTACAGTGACCAGATCTCGGGGCCATATTGGCTGTTCAGCAGATCAGGTGCAAAGCCGCCAAAGAAGTTGCGCAGGTTCTCGACATCACGCAGCAACATGCGTTGCGCATGGTTGTTGCCGGCTGCATCGACCGCCTGAGGCAGATCGATGATCACGGGGCCATCGGCCGCCATCAGGATGTTGAACTCCGACAGGTCGCCATGCACGATGCCGGCGCACAGCATGCGCACCACTTCCTTCAGCAGCGTCTGGTGGTGGGTGCGAGCTTCTTCGGCCGTGAAGAGCACATCGTTGAGGCGCGGCGCCGCATCACCGTGTTCGTCGGCCACCAGCTCCATCAGCAAGACGCCATCGAGGAAGTTGTAGGGCTTGGGCACCCGCACACCGGCTGCGGCCAGCCGGTACAAGGCATCCACCTCGGCGCTTTGCCAGGCCGCTTCCTGGGCTTGCCGGCCAAACTTGGTGCCCTTGGCCATGGCGCGGGCTTCACGCGAGTTCTTGGTCTTGCGGTTCTCGGTGTAGTCCACCGCCTGGCGGAAGCTGCGTTGGGTGGCTTCCTTGTAGATCTTGGCGCAGCGGGTTTCATCGCCAATGCGCACGACGAACACCATGGCCTCCTTGCCGCTCATGAGCTGGCGCACGACCGAGTCGATCAGGCCCTCTTCCAGCAGGGGGAGCAGTCTTGGTGGTGTTTTCAATGGTGCACTCGGTGAAGGTTGCCCTGGATGAGGGTCATGTCACGCCTTGTTGATTCAGCCGCCCATGCTAGCCCATGGCTTGCTTTTGCTTACATAGAGCCCTCTTCAGGGGGGACGGCCTTGCCAGACAGAGTCCGTATAGTCCTCCCCATCGACGGCGGATTTGCAGATCGCGCCGAGATAGAGAACAAAAACCAAAGGGTGGATAGAACAACAAGGGTTACAGGGAAAAACGCTGTCATCACCGCAAGCACTTAGACATGGCGGGATTGCAGGGAGGAGAAGCTGCGGGCAACGTATCCGTGGTGATCAAACCGATCGGTTTTGGCCGGTCGGTTTTTTTTTTGCCTTGCTTTGCTTGCAGGGCGTGGTCAGCGCGCCGAATGGCCCAAGGGCGCCAGGCGATGGGTTTCGATCTCGCTGCGGAACCACCGGTCCAGGCCTTCCCACGCGTACATCAGGTGGGACACGATCAGTTCGGCGGGTTGCCTGAAATCGCTCTGGGCCCAGGTCAGGCAGGCTTGCAGCGAGGCTCCCACCAGCGAGGCCCCGATGATGTCCAGATCAATGTGGTCCGGCAGGTCCGGGTAGATGCGCTTGCAGAAAAAACGCATGGCCTGCGCATGCCGCTTGAGCTCGTTGTTGTTCTTGCTCGTTGCATTGCGCCAGTAGCTGGAGGCGTCCACCAGCAGGATTTGCGCACGGCGGGGGTCTTCCTGCACAAAGCCCAGGAAGGCCTGCAGGCCGGCTCGGGCCAGCTCCAGGGTGTCCAGCCGGGCTTGCAACATGGCGCGGCCGGTGGCCAGCAAGGCCTGCTCGCTGATCAGTTTGAAGGCGGCCTCATAGGCATCCGAGATGCTGGCGAAGTGCTCGGAGAAGTAGCGCTCGGTGATGCGCGCCTCGTTGCAGATGTCGCGGATCGTGGCGCGGCGCAGGCCCAGGGTGCCAAAGACATGCACCGCCGCATCCAGCAGCTTGCGGCGCCGCAGGTCGCGTCGCTCCTGGGCGGACAGGCCACCATAGCGCCGCGCGGGCATGACCTGCGGCGGTGCGGGGCGGGTGAGCTCGTCCTGAGGGCTGTGCATGGTGGTGGTGGGTGGCCTGGTGCGAATTGATTATCGTGATCGGCCACCGGCTGACATGGGGCGTTGTTGCGTCAACGGCCGTGGCAGAGGGTGCAAAAGCGTCAGAAATACGCCAAACCCCTTGCCCGAGGGAGCGCCTGGGTAAGGGGTTTTGCTGGTTTGTCAGGCGCCTGACGATTGGCTGATGAGCTGGCTGGCGTGCCGCGTTTCAGCCATCCACCGGCTCAAGCGGCGTGTCGAGGATGAGCTGGTAGAAGTCGATGTCCAGCCAGCGGCCGAACTTGAAGCCCGCTTGCCTGAGCGTGCCGCCATGCACGAAACCCAGCTCGGCGTGCAGCTGCTTGCTGCCCGCATTGGCGCTGTCGATCACACCGACCAGCATGTGCAGGCCTTGCGCGCACGCCGCCTCGATGAGGGCCTGCATCAGCGCGCGGCCAATGCCCTGGCCACGGTGGGCCTGGTGCACATAGACCGAATGCTCCACGCTGTATTTGTAGGCCGGGAAGTTGCGAAAGCTGCCGTAGCTCGCAAAGCCCAGCAAGGTGCCGGCCTCGTCTTCCATGCCGATGACAGGCCAGCCGTGCTGCTGCTTGGTGTCGAACCAGGTGGCCATCTGGGCCATGCTGCGCGGCTGGTAGTCGTACAGCGCGGTCGAATGCATGATGGCCTCGTTGAGGATGGCCAGGATCGCCTCGGCATGGCGCTCGGGTGTGCAGGCGACCAGCTTCATGTCATGCCGCAGCCAGTCGCCACAAGGACGTCACCTCGGCCGCGCGGGCCTGATGCAGCGGGTCTGAGGCGTCCTGCGTTTTAGGGTGGTGGGGCCGGGCATCGAGCTTGCCCACGATCTGCAAGCCCGCTTCCTTGATCCAGCCTTGCAGCTCATCGGGGCCACGCAAGCCCAGGTGCTCGGCCAGGTCGGACATGATCAGCCAGCCTTCGCCTTGAGGCGAAAGGTGGGCGCGCAAGCCTGCCAGGAAGCCGCGCAGCATGCGGCTGTCCGGGTCGTACACCGCGTACTCGATGGGTGAACTTGGGCGTGCGGGCAGCCACGGCGGGTTGCACACGATCAGCGGCGCTTGCCCCGGCGGGAACAGGTCGGCCTCGATCACTTGCACCTGCTTGTCGAGCTTGAGCTGGCGCAGGTTGTCGTGGGCGCAGGCCAGGGCGCGTGGGTCCTGATCCGTGGCGATCACCTGGGCGATGCCGCGCCGTGCCAGCACCGCGGCCAGCACGCCCGAGCCGGTGCCGATGTCGAACGCCAGCTGCGCGCCTGGGGGCAGCGGCGCCTTGGCCACCAGGTCCACATACTCACCACGCACGGGTGAGAACACGCCGTAGTGCGCATGGATGCGGCCGCGGATCGCCGGGACTTCCACGCCCTTCTTGCGCCACTCGTGCGCGCCGATCAGGCCCAGCAGCTCGCGCAGCGAGGCCACATAAGGTTCCGTGCCGGCCCCATAGGCTTCTTCGCAGGCCTGCTTCACATCGGGGGCGCGGCGCAAGGGGATGGTGTGGTCGGCCTCGAAAGGGATCAACAACATGCCCAGGATGCGGGCGCGGTGGGCCAGCTTCTGGCGGTGCTGGTTGAAGGCCTGGCCGGCACTGTTGGCTTCTTGATGCTTGGGGCGCTTGCCTTGCCCCTTGCCGCCCGCACGGCCCGCCGCAGGCTCCAGCCGCCGGGTCAAGGCCTGCAGCAGGTGGCGCGCGTTCTGGAAGTCGCCTTGCCAAAGCAGGGCTGTGCCTTCGCAAGCCAGCTTGTAGGCGGTGTTGGCTGGCATCGTGTCATCGGCCAGCACCACCTTCTGATGCGCGGCCACACCGGCTTCGGAGCGCCACAGGGCGCTGGCGGCTTGGCCATCGGGGCCGGTCCAGTGAATCCGGTGAAGTGGGGCTGCGCACATGGCGAGGTCAAGGTAAAGCGGGCAGTGGCGCAGTGTAAGGCGCAGAGATCGCCTACCCCGTATGGGGGCTCAGAGAAACACGCGTGGCGGCTTGGCGGCAGCCCGGTCAGAATAGGCGGCGCGATTTTGCGGTCACCTTTTTCTGATGCACCACATGCCCTTCCAAGCCGCCATCATTGATCTTGACGGCACCATGGTCGACACCATCGGTGACTTTGTCGTTGTCCTGCAGCACACGCTGGCCGATCTGGGTTGCCACCCGGTCGAGATCGCGCGCGTGGACCGCGCTTTCATCTCGCTGACCGTGGGCAAGGGCACCGAGGACCTGCTGCGGCGCAGCCTGGCGCAAGCCTGGGGCCTCACGCCCGAAGCCGCCGAGGTGGCCGAGGCCATGCCTGAGGCGCTGCACCACTATCACGAACATTACCCGCGCCTCAATGGCGAGGCTTCGGATGTCTTTCCCGGTGTGGCCGAAGGCCTGCGCCAGTTGCGCGAGCTGGGTGTTCAGCTCGCCTGCCTGACCAACAAGCCCACGGCCTTTGCCAGGCAACTGCTTGAGCGCAAGGGCCTGCTGCCTTATTTCGACCAGGTGTTTGGCGGTGATGCCTTCGAGCGCAAGAAGCCCGACCCGCTGCCCTTGATCAAGACCTGCGAGGCCCTGGGTGCGAGCACGGCTCAGACGCTGATGGTCGGGGACTCCAGCAACGATGCACAGGCCGCGCGTGCCGCGGGTTGCGAAGTCCTGCTGGTGACCTATGGCTACAACCATGGCCACCCGATCCAGGAGGTGCCGGCCGTGGCCCACGTGCCGCGTCTGGATCAAGTGAATTGGCCTGCCGTGTTAGGGCAGGCCAATTGAGTGTGATCGGTTGCTGGCGGTGAGTCGCCAGGTGTGGCGGCTTACTGCAGCGCGTCCAGCACCGGCGGTGCCTTGTAATCCAGCAGGGCATCCTTCAGGTCCTGCGTGACGGGGCGGTTGCCCAGCCAGGTGCGCAGCACGGCCGGGAAGAAGCCTGCATCTTCCAGCGGCAGGCCGGCAGGCTGGCCGTTGACGAAGAACATGGTGCCGCGCTTGGGCACGAACTCGATGGTGAAGACGTCACCGGCGTTCATGCGTCTGATGCGCGAGAACTCCTCGCCCATCATGCGGATGGAGGGGATCAGCTTGAAGAACTCTTCGCGGCTGCTGTTGTTCTCGATGCCCTTGGTGATGACCTTGCCCAGTTCGTCCACGCGCATGCCTTGCAGCATCACGAAGCGCAGTTGCTTGGGGCCGCCCGTGGCGAAGATGGCGTCCGACTTGCTGGCCTTTTGCGGCACGTACAGGCCGACCGTGTAGAGCTTGGCCACCGCACGGTAGCTGATGCCGCTGCCGTTGAGCGTCAGGTTGTTGCCTTCCACCTTGATGGTGGGAGGGTAGTGCACGCCCACCACATCGGCGCTTTGAGCGTGTGCCAGGTGTGGCAAACCGATCAACAGCGTCATGCCTGCGCTAATCAGGGCGTTGCGCCCGATGCGGGCCATTCCAGCGAGAGTCAACAACATACGAATACTTTGGGTGTGTCCTGTGTGGCCAAACCAGCCTCAATCAAGGCCGATTCAAGCCAGACATGAACTGTACTG
Source organism: Aquabacterium sp. NJ1 (assembly GCF_000768065.1). Lineage (NCBI taxonomy): Bacteria > Pseudomonadati > Pseudomonadota > Betaproteobacteria > Burkholderiales > Sphaerotilaceae > Aquabacterium > Aquabacterium sp. NJ1. Next base: position 2,916,320 of record NZ_JRKM01000001.1, read on the forward strand.
GTAAGAGATTGTTACCCGCTCAACGCGAATCGCAATCTGGGTTTGCCCTTGCCGCCATGGCTCACTCAAGGGGGGTGTTTTCTGGTCATGGGGCGCCAAGCTTTGTAAAGACTGCCCTGCTACACTGTTTTGATGTTCATCTCGCGCAAACAGACCAAAGGTTCGCACGACCGGGGGGCATGGCCCTGGCGACGCTGACTCCCTTTTTTATCTTGCCGCTCAGTGCGACGCGATCATAGCGGCGCGCTCCGGCGGCAAGCATCCGTTGACGTCACAACGGTAAGCGGGCGTTAACGGTCGGGTCTGTTCCACCCCTCAGGGGGTGTTTCACAGGATGACATATGTGGCGCAAACCAGACTGCAGGTTGCGCCATCGGGCTCGGAGGCCCCCACCATGATCACTGAACAAGCATTCAATGCCCTGGCCGCAGAAGGCCACAACCGCATCCCCCTGGTCGCGCAGGCGCTGGCCGATCTGGACACCCCCCTGTCGCTCTACCTCAAGCTGACCAAGGGCCAGCCGCTGAGCTTCCTGCTGGAGTCCGTCGTGGGCGGCGAACGCTTCGGGCGTTACTCCTTCGTGGGCCTGCCGGCGCACACGCTGGTGCGCTCGACGGGCCGCCATGTCGAGGTCGTGACCGACGGCGCAGTGGTCGAAACGTTCGAGGGCAACCCGCTGGACTTCATCGCCAGCTACCAGCAGCGCTTCAAGGTGGCCGTGCCGCAAGGCCTGCCGCGTTTCTGTGGCGGCCTGGCGGGCTACTTTGGTTACGACACGGTGCGCCACATCGAGCACCGCCTGGCCAAGACACACAAACCCGGTGGCATCGGCACGCCCGACATCCTGCTGCTGCAGTGCGAAGAGCTGGCCGTGATCGACAACCTGGCCGATCGCCTCTTCCTGATCGTGTATGCCGACCCATCGCAGCCAGGCGCTTATGCCAAGGCGGCCACGCGCATCGCGCAACTGCAGGCACAGCTCAACGAGGTCGTGCCGGTGCCGCCGATCACGCCCAGCGAGTCCTACCCGGTGGAGCGCCATTTCGCCAAGGCCGACTTCGAAGCAGCGGTGCTCAAGTGCAAGGACTACATCGCTGCGGGTGACTGCATGCAGATCGTGATCGGCCAGCGCCTGCAAAAACGCTATACCGCGTCGCCCCTGAACCTGTACCGTGCGCTGCGCTCGCTCAACCCGAGCCCCTACATGTATTACTACGACATGGGCGATCACCATGTCGTGGGCTCTTCGCCCGAGATCCTGGTGCGCCAGGAAAAGAACAAGGACGGTGGCGAGACGGTCACCATCCGCCCGATTGCCGGCACGCGCCCACGAGGCACCACGCCCGAACTGGATGCGGCCAACGAGCGCGAGCTGCTGGCCGACCCGAAGGAGCGCGCCGAGCACGTCATGCTGATCGATCTGGCCCGCAACGACATCGGCCGCATCGCCAAGACCGGTTCGGTCAAGGTGACCGAGCAGTTCGGCATCGAGCGCTACTCGCACGTGATGCACATCGTCAGCAATGTCGAAGGTGCCTTGAAGGACGGGATGACCGGGCTGGACGTGCTGCGTGCCAGCTTCCCGGCCGGTACGCTCAGCGGTGCACCCAAGATCCGCGCGATGGAGATCATCGACGAGCTGGAGCCCGTGCAGCGTGGCGTCTACGGCGGTGCCGTGGGCTACCTGAGCTTTGCTGGTGACATGGACGTGGCCATTGCCATCCGCACCGGCGTCATCAAGGACCAGACCTTGTATGTGCAGGCGGGTGCCGGCGTGGTGGCTGACTCCGTGCCCGAGCTGGAATGGAAGGAGACCGAGGCCAAGGCCCGCGCCGTGGTGCGTGCGGCCGAGATGGTCGAGCAGGGTTTGTGATGGGCTGGTGACGGCCTTGTGAGGGGCCGGGCGGCTCAGCGCGGGCCCAGGCGCTGGCGCAGCCAGGTCTGGGCGGGTACCTCCACCGCCTGGTACACCAGCGAGGCCAGGCCGAACACGGTCAGCAGATAGGCCAGCAGCCATGCAGGCTCATGCAGCGGCAAGTGCCAGCCCAGCGCACTGCTCAGGCAGGCCAGCAGCAATTGCAGCGGGAAGTGCAGCAAGTAGCTCGCATAAGTCGTGTTGCCGAGTGTGTTGATCCAGCGCACTGCGGCCTTTGAGGTGGGCTGCACCCAGTCCAGCAGGGCCAGCAAGGCCACCGGGGTCAGCAAGGCCACGTAGAACATGGGGCGTAACTTGCCGCTGGCCACCAGGGCCGTGCCCGCCGCCACCGCCAGCAGGCCAATGATGTGCACCGCGCGTTGTGGCCCACGTGGCTGCTTGAGCAAGGCCTCGTGCGCGAGGTGTGTGAGCGCACCCAGGTAGAAGAAGAACACGCACAGCACGATGGGGTGGGGCGTGAGCTTCAACGCATAGACCACGGCGGCCGCACCGATGATGCCCAGCGCCTGCCACCAGCGCGTCAGGCCCAGCCTGCACAGCACGAAGAACAGCGCATAGACCAGCACCTCGATGGAGATGCTCCAGATGGGGCCGTTGAACGACCACTCGCTGCGCCCCGGCCAGTCACTGGCCATGGCCAGTTGCAAGGCGAAGTGATACCAGTCGTTGTGCGCGTAGACATAGTCGACACCGTGCAACTGCCGGTACCACCATGCCAGCCCCGCCACGATCAGCAAGGTCAGCACATGCAGCGGGTACAGGCGCGAAAAGCGCAGCACGGCGAAGCGCTGCGCGCTCACCTGACCTTGCGCCACCGGCCGGGCGTATTTCCAGAAGAAGATGAAGCCCGACAGCGCCCAGAAGGCCTGCACGCCCAGCCAGCCGGCTTCATAAAAGGGCTTGAGCAGGGCATACAGCGGTTGCTGTGACGGCACGAAACCGACGGGCGCCGCCCCCACGAAATAGAAGTGCTGGTAATGCCAGACCAGCACCGACACCGCGCAGGCAAACCGCAGCAACTCCAGGCCGAGCAGATTGTGTGTAGTTTGACGGGAAAGAGTGGACGGTATGGGCATTGGCCCACATCTTGGCATGACCGGGTGCGGTGGCTACCCCCTTGATCATGGCGTATCCAGGTCAGAAGCGAACGGCGAAAACACGACGGTAAGGTGCCTCGTTGGCCGTATAGCCGTAGCCGTTGGGTGCTCGCCCATTTTGCCTGGGTACATCCAGGGCTGAATAAGCCAACAAGGCCGTGCCTTTGCTATTGATGGCCACAGCGGGGGCCAAGGGTTCGAATTTGTTGGCGGCGGTGAACCAGGATTGCCAGCCGCCGTCAAAGTCGAACCGAGCCACCATGATGCGGGGGTTGTACGTTGTGTCAGCTGAACTGACCTTGATGGCCGTGACAGCCTGGCCCTTTGCATTCATGGCCAGCACGGGGCCGAAGTAAGAGCTGTACTTGGTCGGCGGATCCTGGCTTGTGACCAGATTGGCTGGTGTCGACCAGTTTTGTCCGGGTAAGGACTTAGACCATTTGCATTGGGGATTGGCAGGGTAGCCATAGACATCACGCGTGGATTCGCACCAAACGGCAAGAGCCCGTCCCTGATCATCAATGGCCACTTGAGGCTCACTGTCGAAGATCGTTTGTGGTGCGTTGGCCTCCATAGGCGTGATGGTAAAAGTGCCCAGGGCATCCACGCGGATGAGGTTCAGCCGGGGAGCGCGGCATGTGCCTCCAGCTTCATCTGTTAGCACTGCCGCGACGGCTGAGACCGATTTGCTCGCCGCGGCGTGCAAGCCGCTGATCCTGTAGTAGTCGCTGCAGATGGTCTTGTTCTGCAGCAAGGGCACGCCCGCGAATTGAGCGCCCGCCACAGGGGATTCATGTCGAACCCAAAGGTTCGAGCCTGTCGGCGTGCTGGTGCTGTAGAAATTGAATACGCCATCACTCTGCGGATCAAGGCGAGCGAAGGTCGTGTCGCCTGCATTGATGCCGGTGGGGCGGAAGGTTTCATGTCCTTGCACATCCATCAGCCAGATGCCCGTCTGGTAAGGGGTGGAGTTCTTGGCTGTCGCGCTCGACATGATGGTCAGATCGTTGTTCAAGGCCAAATCCCAGCCGTGGTCGTGCCCGTTCGCCAACGCGCCTGTGCTGAAGTCGCTGGGTGTGGGGTCCCAGTTTTGGGTTGTGTGTTGCCATCTGAGCGTGCGACCCCAATTGCCGGTTGCTGTGTCGACCCATCCAAGCACCGCATCACCCATACTGTTGCGGCGCAGGTGCAGTGTCGATGCCGTGGGTGAGACACTGACTTGCTGCAGCTTGCTTGGTGTCTGCCAAGTGCCGTTGGGCGACAGCCTGGCTGTCAGCGCTTCACTGTGCTGGGCGTCCGCTGCGACTAACCATGCGATCAACCCCGAGTCATCATCGTGCAAGGTAATGGCAACTGATGAGGCTGCCATCAGCGCATCATTGGCGCGGGCTTCGTTGCCCACAATCACCGTACCAGATATATGGCCTTCGTTACCTAGGCCATCTGCCATGTTTAAGGCGTCAACCTTGGTGTCTGGTGGCGTGCTGCCACCGCCACCGCCACCGCCACAAGCTTGCAGGATCAGGCAAGCTATCAGGCCGATCGCCGTCGCTTTGTACAAATTGGCCATGCGCCATCTCCCTGTGAGTGTGTTCTTGGGTGGCCGGCATCTTAGGCGGCAAACGTTGAAGAGCCCACCCCGTTGCCAGGGGGGCGGGTGTGTGGTCAAGTGGGAAAAGTCAAATGACAGCCATGTAGAATCGATGCGATGCAGCAACCCTCGGACTTCTCTCGCCTTGACGTACGCTGGTGGCGGTGACGCCAGCCAGACACTGCTCGACCCTGCGCGCGCACAAGCCCCTGTGCGCCCTTGCTCCAAAGGGTCTCCGAGGGGGAATCTTCTGAGGGATGGTGCAAGACCATCCCATGCCTCACATCCCGAATCAGGATAGTGCCATGCTGCTCATGATCGACAACTACGACAGTTTCACCTTCAACCTGGTGCAGTACTTCTGCGAGCTGGGTGAAGAGGTCAAGGTCTACCGCAACGACGAGATCACCCTCGACCAGATCGCCGCGCTCAAGCCCGATCGCCTGGTGCTGTCGCCCGGCCCTTGCTCGCCTGCCGAAGCCGGCATCTGTGTGCCCGCCCTGCAGCGCTTCACCGGCCAGCTGCCCATCCTGGGTGTGTGCCTGGGCCACCAGAGCATTGGCGCGGCCCTGGGTGGCAAGGTCATTCGGGCGCACGAGCAGATGCACGGCAAGACCAGCATCATCACCACCGATGAGCAGGGTGTGTACGCCGGCCTGCCGCGCCAGTTCACCGTGATCCGCTACCACTCGCTGGCCATCGAGCGCGAGAGCCTGCCTGATTGCCTGGAGATCACCTCCTGGACGGACGACGGCGAGATCATGGGCGTGCGCCACAAGGGCCCGCAGACGGACAAGAGCTTCGCGCCACTCGAAGGCGTGCAGTTCCATCCTGAGTCCATCCTGACCGAGCATGGCCATGCCATGCTGGCCAACTTCCTGAAGATGTAATCGAGGTCGTCGACATGTCCCAGCTGAGCGATCAACAGGCCCTGCAGCGCGTCATCGAGCACCGCGAGATCTTCCACGACGAGATGCTGGGCCTCATGCGCCGCATCATGCGTGGCGAGATGTCGCCGGTCACCATGGCGGCCTTCATCACGGGCTTGCGCGTCAAGAAGGAGACGGTCGGCGAGATCACGGCAGCGGCCCAGGTGATGCGCGAGTTTGCCACGCCGGTGCACGTCTCCAACAGGCTGCACCTGGTGGACCTCTGCGGCACGGGCGGTGATGGCCAGCACACCTTCAACATCTCGACCACGGCGATGTTCGTGGCGGCGGCTGCAGGTGCCCGTGTGGCCAAGCATGGCGGGCGCAGCGTGTCGTCGAGCACGGGCAGTGCCGATGCGCTGGAAGCCCTGGGGGCGGCCATCAACCTCACGCCCGAGCAGGTGGCGCAGAGCCTGGCGGCCAGCAATGTGGGCTTCATGTTCGCGCCCAATCACCATGGCGCCATGAAACACGCCGCGCCGGTGCGCAAGGAGCTGGGTGTGCGCACCCTGTTCAATATCCTGGGCCCGCTGACCAACCCGGCTGGCGCGCCCAACCAGCTGATGGGCGTGTTCCATGCCGATCTGGTGGGCATCATGGCCCGCGTGCTGCAGCGCCTGGGCTCGGATCACGTGCTGGTCGTGCACGGTTGCGACGGGCTCGATGAGATCACCTTGGCCGGCGACACGCTGGTGGCCGAGCTGAAAGACGGCGACGTGCGCGAGTACCGAATCAACCCCGGCCAGTTCGGCCTGGCCGAGCACGACGGCGCCATGTTGAAGGCGCCCAACCGCGAGATGTCCGTGGCCATCATGCGCCGCGTGTTCGACAACGAACCCGGCCCGGCGCGCGACATCGTGCTGCTCAATGCCGGTGCGGCGCTTTATGCGGCCAGCGTGGCCGATTCATTGGGCGATGGCATCGAGCGTGCCCGTGACGCCATCGCCAGCGGCAAGGCCGGCGAGGCGCTGTTCAACTTCATTCAGACGACGCAGGGCTTGGCTGCCCAGGCTTGAGCGGCTTGTCGGCGGAGCCCGACTTGGCCTTGCGCGGTAGCGTGGCCAGGGCCTCGGGGATGAGGGCGCAGCGGTTGCGCCCTTCCTGCTTGGCCTGGTAGAGCAGGCGGTCTGCGGCATTGAGCAGGGCCTGCGGCGGCAGGTCCACGGTGGGCACCACACTGGCCAGGCCGATGCTGACGGTCAGCGGGATCTGCTGCTCACCCCAACGGAACACGAGTGACTGCACGCCCAGGCGGATGGTCTCGGCAATGTGGGCGGCACCCACGGTGTTGGTCTGCGGCAGGATCACCAGGAACTCTTCGCCACCGTAGCGCACGGCGTGGTCGCCGGGCCGCTGCACGGTGTGGGCGATGACGTTGGCCACCTGTTTCAGCGCCTCGTCACCGGCCAGGTGGCCATGGCGGTCGTTGACCTGCTTGAAGTAATCCACGTCGATCATCAAGACCGAGATGGGTGTGTGCCAGCGCTGGGCCTGGCGCCACATCTCGGGCATGCGCTCGCTCAGGAACATGCGGTTCTTCAGGCCGGTCAGCGCGTCCTGCTCAGTCAGGGTGTGCAGGCGCTCGTTGGCCTGCGTCAGCTCGCTCATGGCCTTGTCGAGCTGCTGGGTGCGCGCCAGCACGCGGGCTTCCAGCTCGGCGGCATGCGCTTGTTGCAGGCGTTCGTTTTCTTCGCGCGCCAGCTTGACACGGTGGGCCAGCGCGAACGAGAGCAGCGAGAACTCCAGCATCGAGCCGATCTGCATGCTGTACTCGGTCAGGAAGTTGCGTTGCACGATGCCGAACATGTGCAGGGCGGTCAGCAACACGCCCAGCAGCAGCACGGTGAAAGCGGCCAGGAAGTAGCTGGCTTGGCGCACACCCTTGCGCAACAGGCCGATGGTGATGACCAGCAGCAAGACGGGTGTGACGACGGTGGCCAGGGTCACGATCTTGATCGGTATCCCATATGGCAGCACATAGGTCTCGGGTACGGCAGCCAGGAACAACCATTGCAGCACCCGCATGGCCAGGTCGGCACGTGGCCAGTGCTTGTCCAGGCCCAGGAATTGGCGGCTGAACAACACCAGCGACCAGCCCGTCAGGCCCATGAACACGGGCGCCGCTTCATTGCCCCAGTTCGGGTGGTTGGGCCACAGGTGCTCGAACGCCAGGCCACTGAGCGTGAGCTGCGTCATGCCGAACGCGCCGATGTAGATCACATAGTCGACATAGGCCTTGTCGCGCAGCGAGATGCACAGCAGCAGGTTGTAGAGCAGCATGGCCAGCAGGGCGCCGCTGTAGATGCCCAGCAGCAGTTGCTCCTGGCGTGACTGCTGCGCATAGGCGCGGGGTGTGGTGATCTCCAGCGGGGCCTGCAGTGAACCTTGGCCGGCAATGCGCGCATACAGCTGGACGCGCTCGCCCGGTTGCAGCTTGAGCTTGAAGTAGAAGTTGCGATCGTCCAGGTCGCGCGTGTTGAAGGGGCGGCGGTCACCGCTGGCGTGGTGCTGAACGCGCCCGTCCGGCCACACCACGTAGATGTCGACGTAGTCCAGCAAGGGGTAGCGCATGCCCAGCAGCCAGTCTGTTTGCTGGCTCTGGTTGAGCAGCTCGCCATGCAGCCACAGCGCCGATTTGCTGTAGCCGAAGTTCAGGTTCTCGCTGCGGCGATCTTCCCAGTGGCTGCTTTGGGTGGTGGCTGCCACCTCCTGCAGGCCCATGCGCCCGCTGCGGTCTTCCAGCACACGCAGGTGGCGACCGATGGCGTCGCTGCTGAAGCGGTCGTTCAGCGTGATCGTGTCGGCGAGCACGCCGGTGGCCAGCCCGCTCAGCAAGGTGAGGGCCAACAAGCGAATCAGGAAACGGTGAACAGTGGCCCAGGCCAAAACGCAAACTCCCGAACGGGGCATCATGGTTTATCGGCGCGTGCCGGCACAATTGCAGGCATCAAGGTGCGCCAAACGGTCGCCTTTCACGCGGGGCGTGCCAAACGCGGATAATCCGGGTCTGACCGAAACCAGGCTCGCCCATGTCCGACATCCTCAACAAGATCGTTGCCGTCAAGCACGAAGAAATCGCCGCCGCTCTTCAGCACACATCATTGAGCCAGGTGCGGGCACAAGCCGAGGCGCGCAACCGCGATCTGGCCGATGTGCGTGACTTTGTTGGCGCCTTGCGCACCAAGATCGCGGCGGGCCGGGCCGGTGTCATCGCTGAAGTCAAGAAGGCCAGCCCCAGCAAGGGCGTGCTGCGCGAGCACTTCGTGCCCGCCGAGATCGCGGCGAGCTACGCCAGCCACGGTGCCGCCTGCCTGAGCGTGTTGACCGATGCGCAGTTCTTCCAGGGCTGCGAGCGCTACCTGCAGGAGGCCCGCGCTGCCTGCACCTTGCCCGTGCTGCGCAAGGACTTCATGGTGGACGCCTACCAAGTCTACGAAGCCCGTGCCATGGGCGCCGACTGCATCTTGCTGATCGCAGCCTGCCTGGACGACGCGCAGATGGCCGATCTCGAAGCCTGCGCGATGGACCTGGGCATGGCCGTGCTGGTCGAGGTGCATGACGGCGCCGAGCTGGACCGCGCGCTCAAGCTCAAGACGCCGCTGGTGGGCATCAACAACCGCAACCTGCGCACCTTCGAGGTCACGCTGGATACCACGCTGGGCTTGCTGCCACGCGTGCCGGCTGACCGCCTGCTGGTGACCGAGTCGGGCATCCTGGGCGCCGCCGATGTGCAGCGCATGCGCGATGCCAACGTGCATGCCTTCCTGGTGGGCGAGGCCTTCATGCGCCAGCCTGACCCGGGTGTGGCGCTGGCCACGCTGTTCGCCTGATCAGGCGGGGCACGCATGGGCAGCCAGCAAGCCTTGTTTGATGATGGGGCAACCGCAGCGACCGGCTCGATGGCCGGAACGCAGGGCCTGCAAGTTGATGCCCCACTTGACGCCCCACTTGGCGCATTGGGGGGCCACCAACTCGACCGCCCCTTGGGGCAATTGTTCGATGAGGTGCCGCCCGACTGGCAGCCGCTCACGGCGGCCTTTCGCGCCAGCCCGCTGGGCGCAGCGCTGGTCACCAGGGTCGAGGCCGCTCGCCAGGCGGGTGAGGCCCTCTTTCCGCAAGATGTGTTTGCCGCCCTGCGCCTGACGCGTCGTGCGCAGATCAAGGTGGTCATCCTCGGGCAAGACCCGTATCACGGGCCGGGCCAGGCTCACGGCCTGGCGTTTTCGGTGCGTCCTGGCGTGGCCATCCCGCCCAGCCTGCGCAACATCCGCAAAGAGATCCTGCGTGATCTGGGTTTGACGCCACCGGTGCACGGTTGCCTGCAAGCCTGGGCCGAGCGGGGCGTGCTGCTGCTCAACACGGTGCTGACGGTCAAATCCGGCGAGGCCGCCAGCCATGCGGGTTGGGGCTGGGAAGCCTTGACCGATGCGCTCATCGCCGCGGTGGCGGCCGATGCCGGGCCCAAGGTTTTCATGCTCTGGGGCGCGCATGCGCAACGCAAGGCACCCTTGATCGCGCAGGCCGCTGCGCAGCCGGGCGACGAGGCCAGGCACCTGATCCTGCAGAGCAACCATCCATCGCCTTTGTCCGCCACGCGCGGGCCGGTGCCATTCGTGGGCAATGGCCATTTCAGCCAGGCCTGTGCGTTCTGGCAAGAAAAGGGCGCCGAGCTGGACTGGTCGCTGAGCTGATCGGCGTCTGCCGCGCGCATGCCCGCGTGTGACGCATGCACAACATCAGGGCAGAAATGCCGACATGTATTGTAACGCGAAGCGTTAAATTCGCGGCTATTGAAACGGGTGCGTACAAGTACCACCTGTTTGCGGGGCCTAGGGTTCACCCTGATTCGACCGGAAACATTGGAAAATCCTGCATATCGTTCAGCGAAAACTGAATGCATCCATTTTCCGATAGCCCGCGTACGTGCTTCTCTGCTTCGTGTGTACCTGGCAGTGCTTCAGAGGGACCCTCACCATGACCGAAAACCAGTTTTCTGGCCAGCAGGCACCCTCCAGCAGCCTGGGTGTGGTCATCGTCAACTACCAGACCTACGACCTGACCATGCAGTGCGTGGCGTCCTTGCTGGAGCACCACATTGCCCTGCCGCAGCACATCGTCGTGGTCGACAACGATTCGCCGGATGGCTCGGGCCAGCGGCTGAACCAGAGTCTGCCTGAGGGCGTGGTGCGCGTCTTGTCCAAGGTCAATGGGGGTTTCGGTGCGGGCGTGAACCTGGGCGTCGCGGCCCTGAAAACCGATCTGGTGCTGGTGCTCAACCCGGACACCCACTTCCTGCGCAACAACATGGACGTGGTGCGCCGCCTGTTCGACCAGCGTCCCCGGCTGGGTGTGGTGGGCCTCAAGCTCATCAACCCCGATGGCAGCCTGCAGTATTCGGCCCGCCGCTTCTATTCCTTGCCCGACATCCTGGCGCGGCGCACGCCGTTGGGCCGCCTGGCGCCCATGCGCAAGCTGGAGCGCTCGCACCTGCTGACTCGCAAATGGCGCGACGAGCCTTTCGAGGCGGACTGGGTCATGGGCACGGGCTTCATCGTGCGCCGCAGCGCCTTCGACATGGTGGGCCGCATGGACGAAGGCTACTTCCTGTATTTCGAGGAGGTGGATTTGTGCGCCCGCATGTGGGCTTACGGCTGGCGTGTGCTGGCCGTGCCCGAGGTCGAACTGGTGCATGACCACCAACGTGCCAGCGGCGCCGGCATCCTGTCGCGTTCGGGCAAGACCCACCTGCGCAGCATGGCGCGCTTTTTCGCCAAGTTCGGAGTGCCCTGGGTGCGGCGCCCTTCGCGCAACCGCATGGCCGCGGCGCTGGTGCGCTGGCAGCACTCGATCGGCGCAGCGGCGCACATCACGAAGCCACAACATGGGGGGTGAGCCCCGCCATGCGGGTAGCCTGCCGGGTTTCGACCTCTTATCATCCGCGCACGGGCGTTCGCTCGTGCCGAGCCCTGTCTGTGTTTCATGAAGATGTACCTAGTGCGCCTGCTGACCTTTGTGCTTGCGGTATGCAGCCTGTGTGCCTGCACGCCCATGAGCGTCCTCGAGACGCCGGACGAAGCGTCGCTCCAGGTGATCACCTTGTCGACCGCCCAGCTGGCCGCCATGCCCAAGGCGCCGACGCGCATCCACGCGGGGGACACCTTGCGCATCGTGCGCGACGCGCAGGATTCGGCCTCGCTGGACTTGCGCAACCTGGTGGAAGACAGCCAGACACAGCTTTACGTGGTGCGTTCCGATGGCACGTTCTCGTTCCGTTACGCGGGCACCGTCGAAGCCGCGGGCAAGACGCCTGATGAACTGGCCACCCTGTTGCGCAGCAAGCTCGACACCTACTACCGCGAGCCCGGCGTGACGGTCAACATCGTGTCTTCGCCTTCCAGCAAGGTGGTGATCGGTGGCGCGGTGCGCAACCCCCTGACCATCGACCTCAATGCCGTGGCCAACCTGGAGCAGGCCATGTTCGCCGCGGGCGGGCTGGCCGTGTCGGCCGACCCCAGCCGCGTGGCCCTGCTGCGCCTGGATGACAAGGACCGCTACCAGGTCTACTACGTCAACTTCAGCAACGTGCTGCAACAAGCCGGCGATGGGCGCACGTCGATTGCGCTGCAGCGCGGCGACATCGTGTTCGTGCCCAAGTCCACGGCCGGGGGCAAGGCCGATGGGGTGGACTTGTATTTCAATCAGCTGCTGCCGTTCTCGCGCTCCGTGGGTGTGGGCCTCAACGGCAATGTCAATCTGAATCACTGATCGCGCTCTTTACATGATCGATATTCGTTCTTTGCGCGATCTGATTCGCCTGTTCTACATCTTCAACCCTCAGTTCCGCCTGGCCTTCGTGACGACGGTGGTGCTGGCCGTGCTCGGCGCCTTCCTGCTGCCGCACAAATACGTCTCGGATGCGCGCCTGCTGGTCAAGCCTGGGCGCGAGAACATGACCGTGCCCATTGATGCGGGCGACCGTCAGACCATCTACCCGCAGAGCACCACGCGTGACCCGATCATTGACGAGGAGAAGATGATCACGGGCCGCCCCGTGTTGATGGAGGTGGCGCGGCTGTACCTGAACGAGATGAGCGCCGAGAAGCCCAGGGACGGCGTGTTCGCGTCGATCAAGGGTGGGCTGAAGGCCGCCAGGCGCGCCGTGGGCAAGGCCGTCGCCGAGGGGCTGTCCTTCATCGGCCTGGCCGAGGTCCAAAGCGAAGAAGAGGCTCTGGCCGAGTTGCTGGCGGCGCGCTTTCAGGTCAGCCACGGGCCGGGCTCCAATGTGATGGAGTTGAGCTTCACCTGGAGCGATCCGCAACAGGCGCAGCGCGTGCTGCAGACCTGGGTGCGTGTCTACATGGATCAACGCACGGCCGCATTGGGCCGCAAGGGCCTGGTCCTGTTCTATGAGGGCAAGGTGCGTGATGTGGATCAGCAGATCGAATCCGCCAAGTCCCTGCTGCGTACGCGTCTCGAAGAGATCGACGGCACCAGTGCGCAGGAGCGCCTGGACAACCTGGGCAAGCGGCTCAATGACCTGCGCACCCGCCTGGCCGAGATCGTGGCCGAGCGCAATGCCTTGCAGAACGGCATCAGCTTCGCAGCGGGCCGCGCGCGCGCCCTGCCCAAGGAGTCCGTGTCCGAGCGTGACCTGAGCCAGAGCGCCAGCTGGCAGGCGCTGAGTGCGCAACTGGCCGAGCTCAAGCGCCAGCGCGCCGATGCGCTGCGCGTGTTCAAGGACACCGCGCCCACCATCCTCGCCCTCAACGAAAGCATCAGCACGCTGGCGTCGCAACTCAAGGCCGAAGACCGTGTGGTGCAGCGTTCCGAGAAGCGCACGCCCAATGAGCTCAATGTGAGCATGGAGCGCAACCAGCTGGAGAAGTCGGTGCGCCTGCAGGAGCTCAACACCCTGTACGCCGCCTTCGACAAGGAGATCAACGATCTGCAAGCCACGCGCCGCAAGGTGCTGGAGCATGAGCCCGAGCTGGCGCGGCTCGAGCAGGTGCTGTCGGTGGCGGAGAAGAGCCGTGGCCTGTACCTGGACAGCCTGGAGAAGGCGCGCATCGACCAGGCCCTGGACGACCAGCGCATCAACAACATCGCCGAGATCCAGGAGCCCACGTTCAACCCGACCCGCAGCTCGCCCAAGAGCTTGTTGCTGATCCTGATGGCCTTGCCGGCCGGTGGCATGGTCGGGCTGCTGGTGGTGTACCTGTGCTCGCTGTTTGACCAGCGCATCCACGATGGTGGTCGCTTCGAGGAGCGCTTTGGCGTGCCGTTGTGGTCCACCGTGAAGGACATCACCGAAGGCGGGCCGGACAACGACTTCCATGCCAGCCTCTACCGCATCTACGGCACGCTGCCACTGGCGCGCATCAAGCAGGAAGGCCTCGTCCTGGGCCTGGCCTCGGCGCGTGCCGGCGAAGGGGTGAGCTTCATCGTCGCCCACCTGAAAGCCTTGCTGGATGCGCAGGAGGTGGCGGTACGTGTCAACCCCGATGTCGCCAAAGCCGCACCGGGTGAGGTCGTTTTGCTTGAAGCTTCGGGTTTGCACAGCAACCGTGAGGCATTTGTGCGACTCAGTCAGGCCAATCTCATCGTCTTGGTGGTGGAAGCACGCGCCAGCACCATCCCCGTGGTGGACAATGCGCTGGGTGTCTTGCGCACCGCCTTCCGCAAAGTGGACGGCGTCATTGTCAACCGCCGGCGATTCGAACTTCCCCCGAAGGTGCTTCGCTGGCTGCAACGTTGAGGGGCGTTATGCGTCTGGCCTTGTTGTCGCCTTTGCCACCTGAACAAAACGGGATCGCCGATTACGCGGCCCATTTCCGCACCTCGCTCAACCAGGCGGGGGTCGATGTGCTCACGCCGCTGGCAGGGCAGCGTCCGATCGAGTCCCTGGCTGCTGCGCGCGCCTGGGTGGCCGAGCGCGACTGGCGCCGTGTGGACGTGGTCCATGCCGAGCTAGGGGGCGGTCGTCAAAGCGAATTTCTCACCTTGTGCGCCCTGGCCAGTCTGCCGAATCGGCCGGCCTTGTCGGCCACCGTGCACGATCCCGAACGCCTGATCTGGAAGCCCGTCAACCGCGTGTGGTCCATGGTCAACGGCATGTCGGCCATGCCACGCACGGCCAAGCAGGCCGTGGCCTTGCTGTCCGACCCCGCCACGCTGATGGCCGAACGCAAGCTGGCGCGTCAGCTGGATGGCCTGGTCACCTTGACCCAGACCGGCGCGAGCCGCCTGGTCAAGCGCATGAAGCTGCCGGTCGACCGCGTCAGCGTCATCTCGCATGGCGCCCTGACCCTGCCGCACAAGCCGCTGCCGCCGCTGGACCCGATCCGCCTGCTGTACTTCGGTTTCATCTACAGCGGCAAGGGCATCGAGGACCTGATCGACGCGGTGGGCAAGGTCAAGGCGCAACAGCCTGAACTCGCTTCGCGTCTGCGCTTGACGATTGCGGGCGGCACGTCCCCCGACATCGCGTTTGGCGCGCAAGGCAGCTACCTGGACCAGTTGCGCGCCCGTGTCGAGCGACGCGGCCTCACGCCCCAGGTCGACTGGGAGCTCGATGTCGACGAGCGTGACATCCCTTACCTCATCCAGCGTCACCATTTGATGGTGCTGCCTTACCGCGAGTCGCGCAAGCTGGCCTTGCTCGGGCAGATGCGCGGCACCAGTGGCTCGCTGGCCTGGGCCATCGCCTGCGGCCGCGGCGCCATCACCTCGGATGCCCGCGCGTTTGCTGAAGAGATCAGCCATGGCAACGGTTCGTCCTATCGCCAGGGCGACGTGGCGGCCTTGGCCGCGCAGATCGAAGGCGTGCTCAACAAGCCCGAGATCCTGTCGCAATGGGCCGACCGCGCCAGCGCGCTGGCCCAGGAGCGCGCCTGGCCCATGACCGGCCAGCGTTTTGTCGGCCACTTCCAGCGGGCCGTGGCCCGTGCGCCGCGTGCGCGTGGCGTGTCCAGCAGCGGCCCCGCATCGGTGTGGTCGCAAAAGGAATCCCTGTGACCCTGCCGGCCGCCACCCGGCGCCAGCAGCTGCGCCTCGGTGGCGCGCTGGCGCTCGGTGCCGTCGGGATCGGCTCGGGTGGTCGGGCCCTGGCCGGGTGGTCGATGTGGCCCCGCAAGAAGCCGCCTGCCTTGGCATTGATACCCATGCGCCCGGTTGTGTGGCAGGACTTTCTCGGCGTCAATGCGCAGTTTCAGTGGTTCCCGCCCGATGTGGCGCGCCTGCAGGTCGAGCGCCTCAAGGCCCTGGGTTTGAACTGGGTTCGGCTGGCCTTGCACTGGATGCTGATCGAGCCTGAAGCCGGCAAGTGGCAGCTCGACACCACCGACCGCATGATGAGCCTGGTCAAGCAGGCCGGCCTGCACAGCCTGACCTATGTGGTGGGGACACCCCGCTTTGCCAGTTCGGCGCCCGCCGGCGCACCCTACAGCGACAAGTACCCACCCAAAGACCCGGGCGTGTACGCGCAGCGCTTGCAGGGTCTGGTCAAGCGCTACCCCAATGTGGACGTCTGGCAGGTCTGGAACGAGCCCAACATCCCTGCCTTCTGGCAACCTCGCATCGACCCCGAAGGCTATGGCCGCCTGCTGCAACCGGCCGTGGCCGCCTTGCGCCAGGCCGCGCCTGACAAGCCTGTGGCCATGGCAGGCATGGCCTATTACAGCCAGATGGCCGGCCGCGATGGCCTGATGCTCGATGCCATGGGCAAGCTGGGCGCCTACCAGCTCAAGCTGATTGCCTGCTACCACCCCTACACCGCCGAGCCCGAAGGCGCTGACGACGGCTCGCGTGATCTGCTCACGCACGTGCCCTTCCTGAACAAGGGCTTGCGTGCCTATGGCGTCAAACAGATATGGGCCACCGAGTGGGGCTGGTCCAGTTACGACGGCCCGGTGGAAGAGCAGCCCCTGGTGGGCGAAGACGGCCAGGCCAGCTACACGCTCAAGCGCCTGGCCCTCATGGCCACGCAGGACTTCGACCGCGTCTTCCTGTTCACCCTGGCCGATCTGGATGACCCTCGCGTTGGCCCACGCGACAAGCGCTACGGCCTGCTGCGCGCCAATGGCCAGCCCAAGCCGGTCTACACGGCCTTGCAACGCTTCCTGTCCATCAGCGGGGCACGCCTGGAGCCTGCCCCGCTGATGCGACTGGCCGAGGGCAAGCCTGAAGGGCTGGTCAGCATCCAGTGGCAACGCGGCGATGGCAAGCGCCTGTGGATGGCCTGGGCGCACGAGCCCATGCGCGTGACCCTGCCCGACGTCAAGGCCGGCGTCTGGCACGACCCACAGCGCGGCACACAGCGCGCGCTCAAGGCGGATGCACAAGGCCTGGTGCTGGACATCGGCACCGATCTTCAGATGCTGGTGTACGCATGAAGCCTTTGCGCATCTTGCTGACCATGCCTTATCTGCCCTGGCCCATCACCAGCGGGGGCAAGGCGCGCCAATATCACCTGCTGCGTGCGATGGCGCAGCGTGGCCATGACATCACCCTGCTCGTGCAAGCCAAGACAGAGGCCGATGCCGATGTGAAAGCGGCGCTGGCCCCATGGGTCAAAGAACTCATCGTCTTGCCGCGTCGCGCCCTGAAGGACCCGCGTACCTTGTGGCGTGCGGCCTTCTCGCCCTTGCCCCTGCTGACCACGGTCAACGGCCATGCACCGGCCTTGACCCGCCAGTTCGAGCAGCTGCTCCAGCGCCAGCATTGGGACATCGTCCAGATCGAGCACAGCTATGGCTACCAGCCTTTCGAGGCCGTGTTGAGTCGCCATCGTCAGCCCTTTGTGCTCGTTGAGCACAACGTGGAGTCCGAACTCGGGGCGGCCACCTACGGCAAGTGGCCCGCGTGGGCCAAGCCCTTTGCGCGTTACGACCAATGGCGTGGCCGACGCTGGGAACGGCATGTGCTGGGTCAGGCCAGCCTGGTCGTGGCCGTCACCGAATCGGATGCGCGCAAGCTGGGGGCCTGGACGCGCCGCCCGCCGCATGTCGTCACCAATGGCGCGGACATCCAGGGTTTTGCCAGCGTCAAGCCTGATCTGGCCAGCAAGCGCGTGCTGTTCGTGGGCAACTACGAATACGCACCCAATGTGGACGCCATCGAGTGGGCCATGGAGGCCATCTGGCCGCGCCTGTGGGCCTTGCAGCCTGACGCGCGCTTCGTGGTGTGCGGCCACGCCTTGCCACCGGCCTGGCGCCAGCGCTGGGCCGACCCGCGCATCGAATGGCGCGGTTATGTCGACCACCTGCCCTCGGTGCAGTCGCAGTCGGCGGTGTTCCTGGCGGCGCTGCGCTTTGGTGGCGGCTCCAAGCTCAAGGTGCTGGAAGCCCTGGCAGCTGGCCTGCCCGTGGTCAGCACCACCGAAGGGCTCTCCGGCCTGGGGGTGAAAGCGGGCGAGCAAGCCATGGTGGCCGACAACGCCGAGGCCATTGCCCAGGCTGTGTCTCACTTGCTCGATCACCCCGAGCAGGCGGTGCAGATGGGCCTGCGCGCACGCGCACACGTTACCGCGCGCTTTGACTGGCAGGCCTGTGCCACGCAACTCGAAGCGGCCTACGCTGCCTTGCTGGCCGATGACAGAAGGGAGCCAGCATGCGCGTAGGGCTGGACATCCGCCCCTTGACCGCGGCGCCTTACTCCGGTGTGGGCCGCCAGGCCCTGGCGCTATACAACACCGTGCGCCTGCGTGCAGACACCGAGGTCGTGCCGTTCACCAACGCGCCCTTGACGCACCAGCACCGCACCTGGGCCTGTGCGCCGCAGCGCCCCGCCGCCATCGAGGGCCTGCGCAGCCCGCGCGAGCGCCTGCGCTTCGAGCGCGACTTCCTGCCTGACGCACTCAGCGCCCTGGCCATTGATGTGTACGTGGCCACGGGCAACATGGGCCTGCCCATCGGCCTGAGTGATGTGCGCCGCCAGCGCACACGCTGGGTGCTGCAGCTGCACGATGTCTTTCAGATCACGCAGCGCGACCCGCAGCAAACGGGCGTGAAGGCGCTGTTTCATCGCTGGTGTGACCGCTGGAGCATCGGCCATGCCACTCGTCTGGCCGATGCCATCTGGGTGCCGTCCACCTACACCGCGCAGGCCCTGGTTGATCTGTTTCCTGACACGCGGCAACGCATCCGCCTCCTGCCTGGTGCGGTGCCTTTTGAGGCCTGGCAATGCCTGCAGCAGGATGTCTTCGCGCCGCCGCGTTACTGGTTGATGGTGGGCACGCACGCACCGCGCAAGAACATCGCCTGGTTCCTGCAGGCCTGGCAACAAGCCCGCGACACCTGGCCGGACCTGATCCCGCAACTGGTGGTCATCGGCCACCCACGCGATGTGCCCGACGCACCCTCCCAGGTGCGTTTCGTGCATGGCATCAACGATGCGCAACTGGGCAACTGGTACCGCCAGGCCGAGCGCCTGTGGCATCCCTCGCTGGCCGAAGGCTTTGGCCTGCCCGTGCTCGAAGCGGCGGCTTGCGGCACGCCCGTGGCCACAGCCCGCGGCTCGTCGCTGGATGAAGTCACGCCACATGGCGCCCCGCGTTTCGACCCCGAGGACAGCGTGGGCCTGGTCCAGCTGATGCACCGCGTGGCACGGCAGGGCCGCAGCGAGGATGAGTCGCTGGGTGCCTTGCATCAATGGGCGCAACGTTATGACCTGCCCACTTACGCCAGTCGCGTCGACGAACTCTTGCGGGAGCTGGCATGAGCCTGCTGCCCCGTTTGCAACTGAGCGCGTCCACTCTGCTGCCCGTGCTGGCCGGGCTGCTGTTTGGCAGTTTGATGCTGCTGGGCGGCCCGCCCGCCTTGGTGGGCGCATTGGTCGCCGTGCTCACAGTGGTGGCCATCCTGACCCGGCCCGTGCGTGGCCTGCTGCTGTTTTGCCTGATCGCCCCCTTCGTGCCCTGGACGACGGTCACCATTGGCATCCGCATGACGGTCTCCGAGGCCCTGCTGGCGCTGACATGGGCAGGCGTTTTCACACAGTGGCTCATGGGGCGTTTGCCTTCGTGGAAGGCGGGCCCCACCGAGCGGCGCATGCTGTGGCTCATGGCCTGGAGCATCGTGCCGCTGGTGGCGGGCCAGTACATGGTTCATGAAGAGGGCAATGGCCCGGTCAACTGGGTGCGCTGGCTGCTCAACGTGTCCACGCTGTTGCTCGTCCCCATCCTCACCCCGACACCAGCCTTGCGCCAACGCATGATGGATTGCCTGGTGATCGGCTTCACGGCCATGCTGGCCTTGTCCTTGGGTGTGTTCATCAAGAGCCCCGACGCCCGCACCATGATCCCGGTGTTGGCCAGCCTGCACTATGCGCACCCCGAGGCCCTGATGGACATCTTCTCGTCCATGTACAACCGCATGGCCTCGCCCTGGGTGCACCCCAACTCCACCGGTGGGGTGCTGCTGCTGGGGGTGCCCTTGGCCGCGTTTTATGGCGTGTCGCAAACAGGTTGGCGGCGAGCCCTGAGCCTGTTCGTGGCGCTGGCGGGTTCGGCCGGCATCGTGTTCAGCGGCTCGCGGGGGGCCTTGTTGTGCCTGGCCGCACTCGTGGTCTGGCTGGCCTGGCGCCGCGTGCCCATGGCCGGTCGCGCCCTGTTGATCGGTACCTTGCTGGCGGCCACGATGCTGGTGGCCTACCCGCCAGCGCGTGAACGCCTGGTCTCGCTGACCCAAGGCTCGCAAGACGCCAGCACCAGTGTCCGTTTTGATGAATATCGCAACTTCCACCGTGCGGTCGAACGCTACCCGCTGGGCCTGGGCTTCAAGGTCGAAACCCCGGCCACCGGCGGTGGCGTGTACGGCATCTCCAACCTCTGGCTCAACTACTGGTACAAGCTGGGCCTGCCCGGCATGCTGTTCTTCATCGCCTTGACCGTGGCCTGGTGGCGAGAAGTCCGCCTGACGGGCGACCTCTCCAAGATGAAGGCCGACCAGGCCCTGCACGTGGGCAGCGTTGGCGCGATGCTTGCTGCGCTCCTGACAGGCTTCATCGATCACTACTTCAGCTTCACCCAGGTTTTGATCGCCTTGTTCTGGCTGACCATGGCCATCAGCCTGCAGGCCTCGCGCCCCTTGCCGCAGCCTGTTCGCGAAACGACACCGTCATGAAACACCGCATCCTTCACAGCAACAACCTGCGCGAACGCCTGGCCGACTACGTCGCGCGCCTGAACGTGGATCTGCCCGCGCTGGCCGAGGCCTTTGACTGGATGTGCACCCACGATGTGGCCTTCGAGCAGCCAGGTCGCGGTGGCGTGACGCAGACCTACATCGCTTACGTCAACATCGAAAAGCGCATCGAGCATCCGCTGGCGCGGCGCTTCTATGCCATGTTGCGCGACGAGATCCCGGCGGGCTTCGTGCCCCTGTACGGCATCAACTGGCCCACCCTGGTGGACCGTTGGCGCCGAGCCTGGGAGCAGGTCTACAACATGCTGATCAACAAGATCCCCAGCCACACCATCCGCCTGGCCTGGTTGCGCATCGGTGGCGCCAAGATCGGCAAGGGCTCGACCTTGTGGCGCAACACCGAGGTGCTGGGCATCGAGGGGCTGCAGATCGGTGACGACACCTGCATAGGCTGGCACTGCCAGATCGATGCCCGGGGTGGTCTGCGCATCGGCAACCACGTGACCATCGCGTCCCACACGCTCATGATCGCTGGCGGCCATGACATGAAGGCGCCCGAGTTCTGGGCCGTGGGTGGCCCCATCGTCATCGAGGACTACGCCTGGATCACCACCCGCGTGATCTTGCTCACAGGTGCCTACATTGGCGAAGGCGCCGTGGTGGCCGCCAACACGGTGGTGGCGCGTGCCGTTGAGCCCTACACCATCGTGGGTGGAGAGGGGCCCAAAGTGATGGGTGAGCGCGTGCGTGGCCTCAACTACAAGGTGGGCGGCAAAGGCCTGTTCACCTTGTTCCACTGACCGGTCCGCAACGTGCTGGGCTCGGCATCCCTGCTGACCTTGGTCACGCTGGCTGGCTTGGTGGCGGGCTTTGCGCGTGAATGGCTGCTGGTCGCCAACTGGGGCGCGGGCGCACGCACCGATGCCTTTGTGATCGCCATGTTCCTGCCCGAGGCCATCCGCAGCATGCTGGCGGCCGGTTTGCTGACCTCGTCCGCATTGGCCTTGTGGCAAGGGCGAACGCCCGTTCAGCGGTCACACTGGTTCAGCCAGCTCAGCATGGTGCTGGGTCTGGGGAGCGTGGCCCTGGCTGCGTTGATCAGTCTGGCGTCACCCGGGCTGGTTCACCTCATGGGGCCGGGGCTGACGGCGGCGCAGCAAGCCGATACCGTGGGCGCTTTGCGCATCCTCGCCTGGAGCCTGCCCGGGCTGGTGCTGCAGGCCTGGTGGGCGGTGCCCAGGCAGGCCGCCGGTCACTTCCTGCTCGCCGGCATGGGCTCCCTGCTCTACAACCTGCCCGCCATGCTCTACCTGGCGTGGCAGCGCCAGCAATCGCAAGAGGCCATGCTGTCATGGGCCTTCGTCGGCGGCAGCCTGGCCATGGGCCTGATCATGCTGCCATCGGCCGTGCAAAGTGGCCTGCGCCCGGTGTCCTTGCGGGGCAGTCGCGCCACCATGGTCGAACTGGGGCACAAGTTGGCGCCCTTGCTGGGCAGCGCCCTGGCGGGCCAGGGCCTGACCTTGCTGGAGCGCATCGTGGCGTCCTACCTGGGCGAGGGCGTCGTCACGGCGGTCAACCTGGCGCGCAAACTCATCAACCTGCCCTTGATTGCGCTGCAAAGCCTCAACCAGGTGCTCCTGAGCCTGATGAGCCGCAGCGAAAACGAGCGGCTTGTCTTGCTGAAGAGGGGCCTGGCCGCGGTCACGGTGGTGTCCCTGCCGGCGGCGGTGGGCTTGATGCTGGGCGCGCCGGCCTTGGTTGGCATGCTGTTTCCCAAGGTGCAGGGCACGGCGGTGGTGGTGCCGCTGCTGGCCGGTTATGCCGCTGTCCTGGTCCTGGCCAGCTGGAACACCTTGCTGGCGAGATACCACTACGCCGAAGGCGACACGCGCGGCCCGGTTGTGGCCGAACTGCGGGGTAGCCTGCTGCAGGCCTTGGCGCTGGCGCCCCTTGCGTGGGTATCTGGCTCTTTGGGCATCGTCTGGGCCCTCCTGGCGGGCACCTTGTTGACGGGGCACCGTTTGCTGCGTGCACCCGGTCTTCAGCAGGGGCTGGGCTTGTGGCCCCAGGCCTTGGCGTCTGCTGCGTGGTTGGTGCTCGCGTGGTGGGGGCTCAGGCCCTGGCTGAGTTCGGATGCATGGTGGCAACTGGCTGAAGCCGCCGCCGCCGGGGTGGCCTGCCTGCTGAGCATGGCCATCTGGCTGCGCCCCTGGCGCCTCCGGTGAAATCGCACAAAAAACCACAAAACCTTGGCAAGGCCTGAAAAGCTGTGCTAAAGTCTAGGGCTTCCCTGGAGGGGTGCCCGAGTGGCTAAAGGGGGCAGACTGTAAATCTGTTGGCTTACGCCTACGCTGGTTCGAATCCAGCCTCCTCCACCAGGGAAACCTAATTCGTACATGCTGAACGTCAGACCAGGGTTGGTTGGCTCGCCGAAGGTGGGTTGATGGCCATGTGAAGGCTCCCGAGCGGGAGTAGTTCAATGGTAGAACCTTAGCCTTCCAAGCTAATGACGCGGGTTCGATTCCCGTCTCCCGCTCCAAGGTCACGGTTCTGTCACTGCAGGCGTGCTACAGTCGCGGTCTTCGCACGGTAATGCGAAGGGTGCAAAAGTGTCAGGTCGGCACTGGTTTGCGTTCAGGCCCTGGTGGCGGAATTCAAACCTGTGTCGATGCCCATGTGGCTCAGTGGTAGAGCACCCCCTTGGTAAGGGGGAGGTCGGCAGTTCGATCCTGCCCATGGGCACCACACACCCCATCCCTTTTTTTCTTTTCATTCGGCTTTTCATTCGGGCCAATCAGGGCGCCAGGAGCGAGAAACATGGCAAAAGGTAAGTTTGAACGGACCAAGCCGCACGTGAACGTGGGCACCATCGGTCACGTTGACCACGGCAAGACCACGCTGACGGCTGCTATCGCTACCGTTCTGTCGAAGAAGTTTGGCGGCGAAGCCAAGGCTTACGACCAGATCGACGCTGCTCCTGAAGAAAAGGCCCGCGGCATCACCATCAACACCGCTCACGTCGAGTACGAAACGGCCAACCGCCACTACGCTCACGTGGACTGCCCTGGCCACGCCGACTATGTGAAGAACATGATCACCGGCGCTGCCCAGATGGACGGCGCGATCCTGGTGTGCTCGGCCGCTGACGGCCCGATGCCCCAGACCCGTGAACACATCCTGCTGTCCCGCCAGGTGGGCGTGCCTTACATCATCGTCTTCCTGAACAAGGCTGACATGGTGGACGACGCCGAACTGCTGGAACTGGTGGAAATGGAAGTGCGCGAGCTGCTGTCCAAGTACGACTTCCCCGGCGACGACACCCCCATCATCAAGGGTTCGGCCAAGCTGGCTCTGGAAGGCGACACCGGCGAGCTGGGCGAACAAGCCATCATGAAGCTGGCCGAAGCCCTGGACACCTACATCCCCACGCCTGAGCGCGCCATCGACGGCACGTTCCTGATGCCTGTGGAAGACGTGTTCTCGATCTCCGGTCGCGGCACCGTGGTGACCGGCCGTATCGAGCGCGGCATCATCAAGGTCGGCGAAGAAATCGAAATCGTCGGTATCAAGGCCACCCAGAAGACCACCTGCACGGGCGTGGAAATGTTCCGCAAGCTGCTGGACCAGGGTCAAGCTGGCGACAACGTCGGTATCCTGCTGCGCGGCACCAAGCGTGAAGACGTGGAACGCGGCCAAGTGCTGTGCAAGCCCGGCTCCATCAAGCCCCACACGCACTTCACCGGCGAAATCTACGTGCTGTCCAAGGACGAAGGCGGCCGTCACACCCCGTTCTTCAACAACTACCGCCCTCAGTTCTACTTCCGTACGACTGACGTGACCGGTTCCATCGAGCTGCCCGCCGACAAGGAAATGGTCATGCCTGGTGACAACGTGTCGATCACCGTCAAGCTGATCGCCCCGATCGCCATGGAAGAAGGCCTGCGCTTCGCCATCCGCGAAGGTGGTCGTACCGTTGGCGCCGGTGTGGTTGCCAAGATTCTCGACTAAAATACGCAGTTCAGTTTTTGGCCAGTAGGGGTATAGCTCAATTGGCAGAGCGTCGGTCTCCAAAACCGAAGGTTGTAGGTTCGATTCCTACTGCCCCTGCCAGACACTGAACAAAGACACTGTCGCTGTATCACAGCAGCCCGCAGACCGAGAGGTCCGCGGGCTTTGCTGCCTCAAACATTTCGTTCATGGCTACTACGCAAATCGAAACCGTCACGACAAGTGCCGACAAAGCCAAGCTGGCCGTCACAGGCCTGCTGGTCGTGGGCGCCGTGGCCGTGTTCTACCTGCTGGGCAAGCAGGACCTGTGGGTTCGTGTCCTGGCTCTGCTGGTCCTGATTGCCGCGGCCGTGGGCGTGTTCTTCACCTCCGCGCAAGGCAAGGAACTGATCGCTTTTGGTCAGGACTCTGCCAAGGAGCTGCGCAAGGTCGTGTGGCCCAGCCGCCCTGAAGCCACCCAGATGACCGCCTATGTGTTCGCCTTCGTGGTGATCATGGCGCTCTTCCTGTGGCTGACCGACAAGACGCTGGAGTGGGTGATCTACGGCCTGATCCTGGGCTGGAAGCACTGATTTCTGCAAGCAGACACATCGAAGCGAGGTTGATCCCATGACTGACGTTCAAACCACCCCCGCCACCGCTGCCGCACCGCTGCGCTGGTATGTGGTGCACGCCTATTCCGGCATGGAAAAGGCCGTCGAACGCAACCTGCGCGAGCGCATTGACCGCGCCGGCATGCAAGACCAGTTCGGTCGCATCCTGGTGCCGACCGAAGAAGTCGTCGAAGTCAAGAACGGCAAGAAGTCCGTGACCGAGCGCCGTTTCTTCCCCGGCTACGTGCTGGTCGAAATGGTCATGAGCGACGACACCTGGCACCTGGTCAAGAACACCTCCAAGGTGACGGGTTTTGTGGGCGGCGCCAAGAACCGTCCGGTGCCCATCTCGGAAGACGAAGTCATGAAGATCGTCAACCAGATGCAAGAGGGCATCGAGAAGCCGCGTCCCAAGGTTGAGTGGGAAAACGGCGAAGTCGTTCGTGTCAAGGAAGGCCCGTTCACGGACTTCAACGGCTCGATCGAAGACGTGAACTACGAAAAATCCAAGCTGCGCGTGTCTGTCACGATCTTCGGTCGTGCCACCCCCGTCGAGCTGGACTTCGGTCAGGTCGAGAAGATCTAACCGGGCAGATTCAGGCCTTGCAGGTGAGGCCGCAGTCGCAAGGCTGCATCCACCTGCCGTACCAGGCGCGAACGAGACCGCGTCAAGAGGAGCCAGGAAGTTCGTTGTGAACAAGCCTGGCGTTTGACTCAACCGTACTGGCGTGGCCGCCAGGCGGTTCTAGGAGAAATACATGGCCAAGAAAATTGTCGGCTTCATCAAGCTGCAAATTCCGGCTGGCAAGGCAAACCCTTCGCCTCCAGTCGGTCCCGCACTGGG
Source organism: Aquabacterium sp. NJ1 (assembly GCF_000768065.1). NCBI lineage: Bacteria > Pseudomonadati > Pseudomonadota > Betaproteobacteria > Burkholderiales > Sphaerotilaceae > Aquabacterium > Aquabacterium sp. NJ1. Next base: position 2,942,458 of record NZ_JRKM01000001.1, read on the forward strand.
TCAGCGCGGTCTGAACATCATGGAATTCTGCAAGGCGTTCAACGCCCAGACCCAAGGCGTCGAGCCCGGTCTGAAGCTGCCCGTGGTGATCACTGCCTACGCAGACAAGTCCTTCACCTTCATCATCAAGACACCGCCCGCAACGGTGCTGCTGAAGAAGGCTGCCAAGATCGACAAGGGTTCGCCCCGTCCTCAGTCTGACAAGGTCGGCAAGCTGACCCGTGAGCAACTGGAAGAAATCGCCAAGACCAAGCAGAAGGACCTGACCGCTGCTGACTTGGACGCTGCTGTTCGCACGATCGCCGGTTCGGCTCGTTCGATGGGCATCATCGTGGAAGGTGTTTAATCATGGCTAAGCTGACCAAACGCCAAAAGGCTTTCGCTGGCAAGGTGGACACCACCAAGCTGTACGCCTTCGACGACGCCCTGAGCCTGATCAAGGAAGCCGCCGTTGCCAAGTTCGATGAATCCATCGACGTGGCCGTGCAACTGGGCGTGGACGCCAAGAAGTCGGACCAAGTGGTTCGTGGCGCTGTCGTGATGCCCAACGGCACCGGCAAGACCAAGCGCGTGGCCGTGTTCGCCCAAGGTGCCAAGGCTGAAGAAGCCAAGGCCGCCGGTGCTGACGTCGTCGGCATGGAAGACCTGGCTGAGCAAGTCAAGGCTGGCAACATCAACTTCGACGTGGTGATCGCCTCCCCTGACACGATGCGTATCGTCGGTACCCTGGGTACGGTGCTGGGTCCTCGCGGCCTGATGCCTAACCCCAAGGTCGGCACCGTGACGCCTGACGTCGCCACCGCTGTCAAGAACGCCAAGGCTGGTCAAGTCCAGTTCCGCGTTGACAAGGCCGGCATCATCCACGGCACCATCGGTCGCCGTTCGTTCGACGCCGACAAGCTCAAGGGCAACCTGGCTGCTCTGCTGGACGCGCTGAACAAGCTCAAGCCTGCTTCGAGCAAGGGCGTGTACCTGAAGAAGGTCGCCGTGTCGTCCACCATGGGTGTGGGCGTGCGCGTGGACGTCAACAGCATCACGGGCGCCTGATAGGCAACAGACATTGTCGGCTCGGGTCGCAAGGCCTGAGTTGACCGGATCCCGCGCGAGTCTGGTGCGGTGTATCTGAACAAGATTGGTGGGCTGGGGTCCGACGCAAGTCGAGTCCCAGGCTATCAAAGACCGTAGGCGTCAAAGAGCGTGCTTGTACAGGTGCTCCGAGGCTTAATCGTCCAGCCTACGCAGATGGCGTACCCGCTGTTGAAGTGTCCGTGTCGTGCAGCCCTTCGGGGTCTGGATGGCATGGGTTCCGAGGCAGAAGGTCGCTGAAACTGGGTGTGTCCCCAGGTGTCCGCTCCCGATGGGGTGGGTGCCCAAGGACATGTTTTAAGGAGTAGACCTTGAGTCTCAATCGCAACGAAAAAGAAGCCGTCATTGCGGAAGTGGCTGCCCAGGCGGGCAAGTCGCAGACGCTTGCACTGGCTGAGTACCGCGGTCTCACGGTGGCTCAACTGGATCAGCTGCGCAAAACCGCACGCGCCCAAGGTGTGTATCTTCACGTGCTGAAGAACACCCTGGCTCGTCGCGCTGTTGCCGGCACCCCGTTCGAAGTCGCCGCCGAGAGCATGAGCGGCCCGCTGATCTACGGCTTCTCTGAAGACGCCGTGGCTGCAGCAAAGGTGATCGCTGACTTTGCCAAGGGCAATGACAAGCTGGTCATCAAGGCTGGTGCATACGCTGGCAAGGCTCTGGACGCCAATGGCGTCAAGTCCTTGGCATCGATCCCCAGCAAGGAAGTTCTGCTGGCCCAAATTTGCGGTCTGCTGCAATCGCCGATCTCGGGCTTCGCCCGCGTGCTGGCTGCAGTGTCCGAGCAAAAGGGTGGTGGCGCTCCTGCTGCCGAGGCAGCTCCTGCCGAAGCTCCCGCTGCTTGATCTGCTCACCGAGCAATCAACCGTACCGCATTCAACTTTTACCGATTTTAGGAACCCAAAATGGCATTCGATAAAGACGCATTCCTGACCGCCCTGGACAGCATGTCCGTGATGGAGCTCAACGAGCTGGTCAAGGCCATCGAAGAGAAGTTCGGCGTGTCCGCCGCTGCAATGGCTGCTCCCGCTGCTGGCGGCGCTGCTGGCGGTGGCGCTGCTGCTGCTGAAGAGAAGACTGAATTCAACGTGGTGCTGACCGGCGCCGGCGCCAACAAGGTTGGCGTGATCAAGGCCGTGCGCGAAATCACCGGCCTGGGTCTGAAGGAAGCCAAGGACCTGGTTGACGGCGCTCCCAAGAACGTCAAGGAAGGCATTGCCAAGGCTGACGCTGAAGCCGCTGTGAAGAAGCTGGTTGAAGCTGGCGCTACTGCCGAAATGAAGTGATTCCCTGCCCGCCTTCTGGCGGGCGTCGGAAGACGATGAGCTGCCCTCCTCGTGAGGGCGGCTTTCGGCTTTTCAGGGGTGAAAATCCCTGAGAGCAGCCGAAAAGCCATCCGGTAGTACACTGGAGGGCTTTTCGAGTGTTCTCTGAACCGACTGCGGAGAACCGGTTTGGTCGAGCCTGTGTGCAATGCGCGGGTTGTCTGCCAGCGGTTGGTAGTGGCCAACCACCAAGCCTCGGACGCAAGGTCCGAATGGCCAGTCGCCGAACAACAGCGCGCCCCCACGGCCAGGGAGCGGGCTGAATTCGAAACGGTGCATCGCTGATGGTGCCCGAAACGGAGAGTTTATGGCGCAAGCAACCCCCTATAGCTACACCGAGCGCAAGCGGATCCGCAAGAGCTTTGGCAAGCGCGGCAGCGTATTGAACGTGCCTTATCTGCTGACGATGCAGAAGGACTCGTACGTCGCCTTCCTGCAAAAGGAAGTGCCGCCGCAACAACGCAAACCCGAAGGCCTGCAAGCCGCTTTCATTTCGGCGTTCCCCATTGTTTCGCACAATGGTTTCGTCGAGATGAAGTTCATCGAGTACAACATCGCCAAGCCGGCGTTCGATGAGCGTGAGTGCCAGCTGCGGGGGCTGACTTTCGCTTCTGCCGTGCGTGCGCGCCTGCAGATGATCATCTATGACCGTGAGACGTCCACGTCCCAGTCCAAGGTGGTCAAGGAAGTGAAGGAACAAGAGGTCTACATGGGCGAAGTGCCCCTGATGACCGACTACGGCTCCTTCATCATCAACGGTACCGAGCGCGTCATCGTGTCGCAGCTGCACCGTTCGCCTGGCGTGTTCTTCGAGCACGACAAGGGCAAGACGCACTCGTCGGGCAAGCTGCTGTTCAGCGCCCGCATCATCCCTTACCGTGGCTCCTGGCTGGACTTCGAATTCGATCCGAAGGACCTGCTGTACTTCCGCGTGGACCGTCGCCGCAAGATGCCGGTGACGACCCTGCTGAAGGCCATCGGCATGAACAACGAGCAGATCCTCTCGACGTTCTTCCAGAATGACCACTTCAAGCTGATGGATTCCGGCGCGCAGATGGCCTACGTGCCTGAGCGCGTCAAGGGTGAAATCGCCCGTTTCGACATCACCGACAAGTCTGGTTCGGTCATCGTCGAGAAGGACAAGCGCATCACCGCGCGCCACACCCGCCAACTGGAACAGTCCGGCACCACGCACCTGAGCGTGCCCGAGGACTACCTGCTGGGCCGCGTGCTGGCCAAGAACCAGATCGACCCTGACACCGGCGAAATCATCGCCAAGGCCAACGAAGAGCTGACCGAAGCCCTGCTCAAGAAGCTGCGCGCGGCCAAGATCCTCGACATCGAAGTCCTGTTCACCAATGAACTGGACCAGGGCGCCTACATCTCGCAAACGCTGGCCACCGACGAAACCGCCGATGAGCTGGCTGCACGCGTGGCCATCTACCGCATGATGCGCCCTGGCGAGCCGCCCACCGAAGATGCCGTGCAGGCGCTGTTCGGTCGCCTCTTCTACAACGAAGACACGTACGACCTGTCGCGCGTGGGCCGCATGAAGTTCAACGCCCGCGTGGGCCGCGACGAGGGCACGGGCCCGATGGTGCTGTCCAACGACGACATCCTGGCCGTCGTGAAGATCCTGGTCGAGCTGCGCAATGGTCGCGGCGAAGTCGATGACATCGACCACCTGGGCAACCGCCGCGTGCGTTGCGTGGGCGAACTGGCCGAGAACCAGTACCGCTCGGGCCTGGCTCGTATCGAAAAGGCCGTGAAGGAACGTCTGGGTCAGGCTGAAACCGAAGCCCTGATGCCGCACGACCTGATCAACTCCAAGCCGATCTCGGCTGCCTTGAAGGAGTTCTTCGGTGCGTCGCAGCTGTCGCAGTTCATGGACCAGACCAACCCCCTGTCGGAAATCACGCACAAGCGTCGCGTTTCCGCTCTGGGCCCGGGTGGTCTGACCCGCGAACGTGCCGGCTTCGAAGTGCGTGACGTGCACCCGACCCACTACGGTCGTGTGTGCCCGATCGAAACGCCTGAAGGCCCGAACATCGGTCTGATCAACTCGCTGGCGCTGTACGCCCGCCTGAACGAATACGGCTTCCTGGAGACGCCTTATCGTCGCGTGAACGATGGCCAGACCACGATGCAGATCGACTACCTGTCGGCCATCGAAGAAGGCAAGTACGTGATCGCGCAGGCCAACGCCTCGCTGGACAAGGACGGCCGTCTGACCGACGAGCTGGTGTCTGCCCGTGAAAACGGCGAATCCGTGCTGACCTCGCCCGAGCGCATCCAGTACATGGACGTGGCCCCGACGCAGATCGTGTCGGTCGCTGCCTCGCTCGTGCCCTTCCTGGAGCACGACGACGCGAACCGCGCGTTGATGGGCGCCAACATGCAGCGTCAGGCTGTGCCTGTGCTGCGTCCTGAAAAGGCCGTGGTTGGTACGGGCGTCGAGCGTGTGGCTGCGGTTGACTCGGGTACCGTCGTGACCGCCAAGCGCGGTGGCGTGGTGGACTATGTCGACACCAACCGTATCGTGATCCGTGTGAACGACGCGGAAACGGTGGCCGGTGAAGTCGGCGTCGACATCTACAACCTGATCAAGTACCAGCGTTCCAACCAGAACACCAACATCCACCAGCGCGCCATCGTCAAGCGTGGCGACAAGGTGGGCAAGGGTGACGTGGTGGCCGACGGCGCATCGACCGACCTGGGCGAACTCGCTCTGGGTCAGAACATGCTCGTGGCCTTCATGCCCTGGAACGGCTACAACTTCGAAGACTCGATCATGATCTCGGAGCGTGTGGTGGCCGAAGACCGCTACACCTCGATCCACATCGAAGAACTCGTCGTGATGGCCCGCGACACCAAGCTGGGCTCTGAAGAAATCACGCGCGACATCCCGAACCTGTCCGAGAACCAACTGGCTCGTCTGGACGAATCCGGCATCGTGTTCATCGGTGCAGAAGTTGGCCCCGGCGACGTGCTGGTCGGCAAGGTGACGCCGAAGGGCGAAACCACGCTGACGCCTGAAGAGAAGCTGCTGCGCGCCATCTTCGGCGAGAAGGCTTCGGATGTGAAGGACACCTCGCTGCGGGTGGACCAGGGCACCTCCGGTACCGTGATCGACGTGCAGGTCTTCACCCGCGAAGGCATCCAGCGTGACAAGCGCGCCCAGCAGATCATCGACGATGAACTCAAGCGCTTCCGCCTGGACCTGAACGACCAGTTGCGTATTGTGGAGGCTGACGCCTTCGACCGTATCAAGAAGCTGCTGATCGGCAAGGTCGCCAACGGTGGCCCCAACAAGCTGGCCAAGGGCACGACCCTGGACGACGCTTACCTGTCGTCGGTTGACAAGTTCCACTGGTTCGACATCCGTCCTGCCGAAGACGAACTGGCCAACCAGCTGGAATCCATCAAGAACTCGCTGGAGCAGACCCGCCACAGCTTCGACCTGGCTTTTGAAGAAAAGCGCAAGAAGCTGACCCAAGGCGACGAGCTGCCCGCTGGCGTGCTGAAGATGGTCAAGGTGCACCTAGCTGTGAAGCGTCGCTTGCAGCCTGGCGACAAGATGGCCGGCCGTCACGGTAACAAGGGTGTGGTCTCCAAGATCGTCCCGATCGAAGACATGCCTTACATGGCCGACGGCACCCCTGCCGACATCGTGCTGAACCCCCTGGGTGTGCCTTCGCGTATGAACGTGGGTCAGGTGCTGGAAGTGCACTTGGGCTGGGCTGCCAAGGGCATTGGTCAGCGCATCGGCAACATGCTGCAGCAGGAAGCGGCCGCGGCCGAGCTGCGCAAGTTCTTCGACGAGCTGTACAACAAGTCCGGCGGCAAGAAGGAAGACATCGACTCCTTCAGCGACACCGAGATCATCGAGATGGCCGGCAACCTGTCCAAGGGTGTGCCGTTCGCCACGCCGGTGTTCGATGGTGCCAAGGAAGAAGAAATCCGCGCCATGTTGCAGCTGGCTTACCCCGCTGACATCGCCAAGGCCAAGGGCCTCACCCCGACCCGCACGCAGGCCATCCTGCATGACGGTCGCACCGGTGAAGCCTTCGAGCGTCCTGTCACCGTCGGCTACATGCACGTGCTGAAGCTGCACCACTTGGTCGACGACAAGATGCACGCCCGCTCGACTGGTCCTTACTCGCTGGTCACCCAGCAGCCTCTGGGCGGTAAGGCACAGTTCGGTGGTCAGCGCTTCGGTGAAATGGAAGTGTGGGCACTGGAAGCGTACGGCGCGTCCTATGTGCTGCAGGAAATGCTCACGGTCAAGTCCGACGACGTCAATGGTCGTACCAAGGTCTACGAGAACATCGTCAAGGGCGAGCACTCGATCGACGCTGGTATGCCGGAGTCGTTCAACGTGCTCGTGAAAGAAATCCGGTCCCTGGGTATTGACATCGAACTGGAGAAAAACTGATCTGAGTGCCCCATGCCACGCCATGCGGCGTTGGTCGGTCGGTTGCATAGCGCTGCTATGCCGCCCTCCCGCCCGCCTTGCCTGGCCTGCCATGGACCCCTCAGATTCGTTGCCACGTCGACACGGTACCCAACTGAAATATTTAGGAGAAAGCCATGAAAGGCTTGCTGGACCTCTTTAAGCAATTCACCCCTGATGAGCACTTCGATGCCATCAAGATCGGCCTGGCCTCGCCCGAGAAGATTCGGTCGTGGTCGTTCGGCGAAGTGAAGAAGCCCGAAACCATCAACTACCGTACGTTCAAGCCTGAGCGTGATGGCCTGTTCTGCGCCAAGATCTTTGGCCCGATCAAGGATTACGAGTGCCTGTGCGGCAAGTACAAGCGCCTGAAGCACCGCGGCGTGATCTGTGAGAAGTGCGGCGTCGAAGTGACCCAGACCAAGGTCCGTCGTGACCGCATGGGCCACATCGAACTGGCTGCGCCTTGCGCCCACATCTGGTTCCTGAAGTCGCTGCCTTCGCGTCTGGGCCTGGTCCTGGACATGACGCTGCGCGACATCGAGCGCGTGCTGTACTTTGAAGCCTACGTGGTGGTGGACCCCGGCATGACCCCGCTGAAGAAGTTCAGCATCATGTCCGAGGACGATTACGACGCCAAGCGCATCGAGTACGGCGATGAATTCGAAGCCCTGATGGGCGCCGAAGGCATCAAGAAGTTGCTCGAAGAGATGGACCTGGACGTCGAGATCGACAAGCTGCGCAACGACATGACGGGCAGCGAGCTGAAGATCAAGAAGAACGCCAAGCGCCTGAAGGTGATGGAAGCGTTCAAGAAGTCCGGCATCAAGCCCAACTGGATGGTGATGGACGTGCTGCCCGTGCTGCCGCCCGATCTGCGTCCGCTGGTGCCGCTGGACGGCGGTCGTTTCGCGACATCCGACCTGAACGACCTGTACCGCCGCGTCATCAACCGTAACAACCGTCTGGCCCGCTTGCTCGAACTGAAGGCGCCAGAAATCATCGTGCGCAACGAAAAGCGCATGCTGCAGGAATCGGTTGACTCGCTGCTGGACAACGGCCGTCGTGGCAAGGCCATGACCGGTGCGAACAAGCGTGCCCTGAAGTCGCTGGCCGACATGATCAAGGGTAAGAGCGGTCGCTTCCGTCAGAACTTGCTGGGTAAGCGCGTCGACTACTCCGGTCGTTCCGTGATCACCGTGGGCCCGACCCTGAAGCTGCACCAGTGCGGTCTGCCCAAGCTGATGGCGCTTGAACTGTTCAAGCCCTTCATCTTCGCGCGCCTGGAAGCCATGGGTATCGCCACCACGATCAAGGCTGCCAAGAAGGAAGTCGAATCCGGCACCCCTGTGGTGTGGGACATCCTTGAAGAAGTGATCAAGGAACACCCCGTGATGCTGAACCGTGCGCCTACGCTGCACCGTCTCGGCATCCAGGCGTTCGAGCCTGTGCTGATCGAAGGCAAGGCCATCCAGCTGCACCCCCTCGTTTGCGCGGCCTTCAACGCCGACTTCGACGGTGACCAGATGGCCGTTCACGTGCCGCTGTCGATCGAAGCCCAGATGGAAGCCCGCACCCTGATGCTGGCCTCCAACAACGTGCTGTTCCCTGCCAACGGCGAACCTTCCATTGTGCCGTCGCAAGACGTGGTGCTGGGTCTTTACTACGCCACCCGCGAGCGCATCAACGGCAAGGGCGAAGGCATGGTCTTCTCCGATATCCCCGAGCTGCAACGCGCGCTGGATAACGGTGTGGTCGAGATCACTGCCCGCATCAACATCCGTCTGACCGAGTACACCAAGAACAAGGACACGGGCGAGTTCGTCCCCGAGACCAAGCTGGTGGAAACGACCGTCGGTCGTGCGCTGCTGTCCGAGATCCTGCCCAAGGGCCTGCCTTTTGCGAACATCAACAAGGCGCTCAAGAAGAAGGAAATCTCCCGCCTCATCAATACTTCGTTCCGCAAGTGCGGTCTGAAGGAAACGGTGGTGCTGGCTGACAAGCTGCTGCAAAACGGCTTCCGTCTGGCGACCCGCGCTGGCATCTCCATCGGCATCGACGACATGCTCGTGCCGAAGGAAAAGTACGGCCTGATCGAGCGCGCCGAAAAGGAAGTCAAGGAAATCGAACAGCAGTACGTCTCCGGTCTGGTGACGGCTGGCGAGCGATACAACAAGGTGGTGGACATCTGGGGCAAGACCGGCGACGAAGTCGGCAAGGTCATGATGTCGCAGCTGTCCAAGCAAAAGACCATCGACCGCAACGGCGTGGAAGTCGATCAGGAATCGTTCAACTCGATTTACATGATGGCTGACTCCGGTGCCCGTGGTTCTGCCGCTCAGATCCGCCAGCTGGCCGGTATGCGGGGCCTGATGGCCAAGCCTGACGGCTCCATCATCGAGACCCCCATCACGGCTAACTTCCGTGAAGGTCTGAACGTGTTGCAGTACTTCATCTCGACCCACGGCGCCCGTAAGGGTCTGGCCGACACGGCGTTGAAGACCGCGAACTCCGGTTACCTGACCCGTCGTCTGGTGGACGTGACGCAGGACTTGGTTGTGACCGAGGAAGATTGCGGCACCGACCAGGGTATCGCCACGCGCGCCCTGGTTGAAGGCGGTGAAGTCATCGAATCGCTGCGCGACCGTATCCTGGGCCGCGTGCCCGCGATCGACGTGCTGCACCCCGAGACCCAACAGGTCGTCATCACCGCCGGCACCATGCTGGACGAAGACGCCCTGGACATCCTCGAAGCCGCTGGCGTCGACGAAGTCAAGGTCCGCACGCCGCTGACTTGCGCCACACGCTTCGGCCTGTGCGCCAAGTGCTACGGCCGCGACCTGGGCCGCGGTGGCCTGGTGAACTCCGGTGAAGCTGTCGGCGTGATCGCTGCGCAGTCCATCGGTGAACCCGGCACGCAGTTGACGATGCGTACCTTCCACATCGGTGGTGCCGCTTCGCGTGCCGCCATCGCTTCGAGCGTGGAAGCCAAGTCGGACGGCATCATCGGCTTCAATGCCACGATGCGTTACGTCACGAACGGCAAGGGCGATCTGGTGGTGATTTCGCGTTCCGGCGAAATCATCATCGCCGACCAGCACGGCCGTGAGCGTGAGCGCCACAAGGTGCCGTATGGCGCGCAGCTCAACGTCAAGGCCGACCAGACCGTCAAGGCTGGCCTGATCCTGGCAACCTGGGATCCGCTGACCCGTCCGATCATCACCGAGTTCGCCGGTAAGGCCAAGTTCGAGAACGTCGAAGAAGGCGTGACCGTGGCCAAGCAGGTGGACGAAGTGACCGGTCTGTCGACCCTGGTCGTGATCGACCCCAAGCGCCGTGGCGCTGCCAAGGTCATCCGTCCTCAGGTCAAGCTGCTCGACGCCTCTGGCGCCGAAGTGAAGATCCCCGGTACCGACCACGCCGTGACCATCGGCTTCCAGGTTGGCGCGCTGATTCAGGTGCGCGACGGCCAGGATCTGTCGCCTGGTGAAGTGCTGGCCCGTATCCCAATCGAAGGTCAGAAGACCCGCGACATTACCGGCGGTCTGCCGCGTGTGGCCGAGCTGTTCGAAGCCCGTTCGCCCAAGGACAAGGGTTCGCTGGCCGAGATCACGGGTACCGTGTCCTTCGGTAAGGAAACCAAGGGCAAGGTTCGCTTGCAGATCACCGACCCCGAAGGCAAGGTCTGGGAAGACCTGGTTCCGAAGGAAAAGAACATCCTGGTGCACGAAGGCCAGGTGGTCAACAAGGGCGAATCCATCGTCGACGGCCCGGCCGATCCGCAGGACATCCTGCGTCTGCTGGGTATCGAAGAGCTGGCCCGCTACATCGTCGACGAAGTGCAGGACGTCTACCGTTTGCAAGGCGTGAAGATCAACGACAAGCACATCCAGGTGATCGTTCGCCAGATGCTGCGTCGTGTTCAGATCACCAATGCCGGTGACACCAACTACATCGTTGGCGAACAGGTGGAACGTTCGGAACTGCTGGACACCAACGACCGCATGCGCGCCGAGGGCAAGATGATCGCCACGCACAGCGATGTGCTGCTGGGTATCACCAAGGCTTCGCTGTCGACCGACTCCTTCATCTCGGCCGCTTCCTTCCAGGAAACGACCCGCGTGCTGACCGAGGCTGCCATCATGGGCAAGCGCGACGAGCTGCGCGGCCTGAAGGAAAACGTCATCGTGGGTCGCCTGATCCCCGCTGGTACCGGCATGGCCTTCCACCAGGCTCGCAAGGCCAAGGAAGAGATGGACGACAGCGAACGCCGCGCCATCGCCATGCAGGAAGCCCAGGAGCGCGCTGCGCTCGAACTGGCTGCCCTGGATGGTGACGACGATGGTGCCGATGCCGCCGCACCCGCTGAAGGTGGTGCCGCTGCCGAGTAATCGCCAGTTGTTCTGACCGCTTTTCAAGCGATCGCCAAGCGCCAGGCCCGAAAGGGTGCTGGCGCTTTTTCTTTGTTCGGGCGTGAGCCGTGCAATTCGTCACGCTCATCAAAGCTGGTTGCACGCGCTGTTCACAAGCGGCTGGAAAGAGCCGGTTTTTCTGCCCATGAAGCCAGGGTGGCCTCTCATATCTTTCGACGCATCCCATTCATCACAGGTGTGTCGCTTCATGAGCTCTCTTGCCCATAACTTCGAGGTTTGTATCGCCAGCACGGAGGCCGAACTGACGCAGGCCTGTATCGTGCGCAAGGTGGCTTATGGCCACCATCTCGGCGACGAAGCGGTGGCGGGGTTCTCGTCCGTCGAAGCGCTGGACCGCACACCCGGTACGGTGGTGCTGCTGTGCCGCGACAAGCTGACGGGTGAGGCGGTCGGCACGGCGCGCATCAATGTGGGCCATGAAGCCCATGCCCTGCTCATTGAGCGCCATGTGATCCTGCCTCGCCAGATCACCTCACGGCTGCGTGCCGAGGTGACGCGCCTGGCGGTGCTGCCCGGCGCCCATGGCCTGGTCAAACTGTGCCTGATGAAGGCGGTGTACCACTACTGCCTGGCCAAGGGCATCGACTGGCTGGTCATCGCCGCCCGCAACGATGCGCTGGGCCGCGCCTACCGGGGCCTGGGCTTCAAGGACTTTCTGGCACCCGGGCAGATGATGCCCCTGGCTTATGCGGGCAACCTGCCGCACTACATCTTCACGATGGATGTGCAAGGTGCCGAGCCCGCCTGGCGCCAGTCAGGTCACCGCCTGCTGGGTTTCATGATGGACCTGTCGCTGCGGGACATGCCCGACTTCGGCCTCAAGCCTCAGCCTGCTGTGGCTTCGCCGTCGCGGGCTTTGGTGGCTTGACGCCGGGACCGCTCCAGCGCGCAATGGTCGCGGACAACTCTTCGAGCGTGCAGGGCTTGGGCAGGAAGTCGTCCATGCCGGCATCCAGGCAGTCCTGGCGTTCGGAATCGGTGGCCGTGGCGGTCAGGGCCACGATGGGCACCCGCGGCAGCCCTAGCGCCCGCTCTTGCTCGCGGATCATGCGCGAAGCCTGGTAACCGCTCATCACCGGCATCTGGCAGTCCATGAGGATGAGGTCGGGACGATGCTCGCCGGCAAGGGCTTGATGCAGGGCCTCGGCGCCATCCTTGGCCCGGACCGCCTGCATGCCCAGGATCTCCAGAAAGTTCATGGCCACCAGGGCGCTGACGTCGTTGTCTTCGGCCAGCAGGGCCTTGCAAGGGGTGGGGGCGCTGGGCTGTGCGGCAGGCGATGCCGCTGGATGAGGGCCTGCCGCCGTGGCCTGTGGCAGCCTGGCCGTGAAGGTCAAGGTGCTGCCTTCTCCGGGCACGCTGCGCGCGACCACATCGCCGCCCATGGCGCGGGCGATGTCGCGGGCAATGGTCAGGCCCAGGCCGGCGCCTTCGGTGTTGCCATTGCTCGCCTCTGATTGCTGGAAGGCCTCGAAGATCCGGCTCAGATCGGCGGGAGGAATGCCCGGGCCGGTGTCGCGCACCTCAGCTTGCACCATGCCCGTGGCCTCGTCGCGGCTGATGCTCAGGGTCACGCCACCGTGCCGTGTGAACTTGACGGCATTGCCCAGCAGGTTGTGCAGGACCTGCCGGAATCGCCCGGGGTCCACCAGCACCCAGCAGGGCTTGGGCAAGTCATCCTGCAGTTGAAAGCTGAGCCCCTTTTCTTCGCAGCGCACCGTGTAGACACCGGCGATCTGCTCGATCTGTGCCGCCAGATCGTTGCGCTCGCTGCGGATCAGGAACTGGCCTGATTCGATGCGGGAGATGTCCAGCAAGTCGTTGATCAGGTTGAGCAGGTGGGCACCCGAGGTCTCGATCAGCTCGACGCGGCGGCTCAGTGCGGGTTCCGGCACGGCATCGCGCAAGAGCCTGGCCACCCCCAGGATGCCGTGCAGCGGGGTGCGCAGCTCGTGGCTGATGTTGGCCAGGAACTGCGTGCGAACCGCGCTCTGGCGCATCGCCACCTTCAGGGCTTCGGCCTTGTCCTGGGCCAGCGCCTCGGCTTGAAGCCGCAGCTGGATGCCTTCCTGGATCCGCTTTTCGGTGCGTGCGGCCGTGGCCATCTGCAGTACCAGCAACAGCAGCAAGCCGATGCCACCGAGCTCGCCGTAGATCTCGCCCCGCATGAACAGCCCCAGCGCGGCCGGCGCCATGATCGGCGCGGCGTAACCCATGGTGAAGCGGGCGCTGACCTGCAGCCCGAAGGTCGCCACGCAGGAGATGCAGGCCAGCACGGCCGCAAAAAAGGAGGCCATGGGCCAGGGCGCCATGTTGATCACGTAAAAGCCGGCCACACCCCAGACGGCGCCGTCGGCGATCAAGGCGACCAGGGTGCCGGTGGCCCAGGCGGGCGGGTGGGTCGCGCGGCGGGCATACAGCCAGCCCTGGACGAAGCGAAAGCCCGAGATCGCCAGCTTCAGGGCCAGCCAGGCATCCACCATTGTCTTGGGCGCGACGACACCACGCAGGGCCACGGCCAGCGCCACCGCAAATGCAGTGGCCACAACCATGCCAAGCCGAGCATGGGTCCAGACCATGTCCAGCTGTTCATCGCTGATCTTGTGTCGATACCAGTCCGGGCGTGGTGATGGGCGCATTGCCGTTCCCGCAAGGAGCGCAACTTCCGCCTTGTCGTCCCTAGTTAGTCACCGCAACACTTTGCGCCAAAAACGGCGCAAGGTCCAGTGCCGTTCCTGTCGCGCTTTGGCGTCAGAAAATGGCAGCCGGGTCGCCACCTCACTGCCAGCCCGGCATCACAGGCAGGTCGGTCGGGCCGATGTCGGCGCCCAGCTGGGTGAGCAGGGTCGTGATCTGGCCTCGGTGGTGCGTCTGGTGGTTGAACAGGTGCATCACGGCGACCACGTAGGGCATGGTGATCTGCTTCTGGTAGCTCACGCTGAAGAAGCTCAGCAGCCGGGACGGCGTCTCGGCCTGCAGGCCCTCTGCCCAGTCCATCAGGCGCTGGTCCATGGCCTGGCCGGTCGGCGCGCAAGGCGGTGAACTCACTGTGCAGCTCCTGATCCGGGGATGTCATCGTGACGGCCTGGCCGTGCAGGCGCTGCATCCAGGCCTCATCGGTCAGCAGCAGGTGGTTGAGCGTGCCGTGGATGGAGCGGAAAAAGGCGCCTCGATCGGCCTTGCGCTGCTCGTCCGCCAGCGAGTCGGCCGCAGCGTACAGCTTCTCGTTCATCCAGCGGTTGTAGCGTGCCATGGTGGTGGCGTAGTCACGCAAGTCCCACGGTGCGGGTGGCGGGTGCTCGTTCATGCAGGCCTCCTTTGTTGGCGACATGGTGCAAGCAAGGCTAAACCTTGTGGAATGCTCGGGCTTTGTCACGGGGTATGGCCTGGCGCTGACTAGAGTGTGGCGTGCGGGCGCCATGGGCGGTGCCCGCCCCTGATCAAAAGAGGTGAGCAGATGGACATGCACGCGATACAGCTGTTTCTCAGCACCACGGTGACGGAGCTGGCCATCAAGGTGGTGGCCGCCATCCTGTTCTGGGTCATCGGGCGATGGTTGATCAGCAAGGTGATCGCCATCATGTCGATGACGATGAGCCGCAACCATGTGGACCCGACGCTGACCAAGTACCTGGGCTCCATCGTGGCCGTGGCCCTCAACATCGCCTTGGTGCTGGGCATCCTGGGCTACTTCGGCATCCAGACCACCTCGTTTGCGGCCATGCTGGCCGGCGCGGGGGTGGCCATTGGCGCGGCCTGGAGCGGCTTGCTGGGCAACTTCGCGGCGGGCGCCTTCATGCTGGTGCTGCGCCCCTTCAAGGTGGGGGATTTCGTGTCCATCGGGGGCGTGGTCGGCACGGTGCACGAACTGGGTTTGTTCGGCACCACCATCGTCACGCCGGACAACGTGCTCACCGTGGTGGGCAACGGCAAGATCTTTGGCGAGACCATCCAGAACTTTGATGCGCTGCCCGTGCGCCGGGTGGACCGCATCGCCCAGCTGGCCAATGGCGTGGACCCGCTGGACGCGATCGCGCGCCTGCAGGCCGCCGTGGCCCAGATCCCCAACGTGGCGCAGTCCCCCGCACCCGAGATCAACCTGCTGGACATGAAGCTGGAAGGCCCGCAGATTGCGGTGCGCCCCTACACGGCCAACGCCAACTACTGGCAGGTGTACTTCGCCACCAACGAGGCCATCGTCAAGGTCTGCGCCGAAGCCGGCTGGCCGGCACCGGCCCTGACGCAGATCCACAAGGTGCAGCAGGCGGCCTGATGCGTCAGGGGCATTCGAGGTTTCAGGGCTTGGCCGGCAGGTAGAACTCGCTGGCCAGCAGCTTGCTGCCCTTGCGTGTGCCGCCATCCAGCGCATGCAGGCGCACCGGCACGATGGCGCCTGCCGCCAGGATGCCCGTGCTGCCCAGTGCCTCATAACCGGCCTGAATCTGCTTGTCGCTGGCGCCAGTCAGGCTCAAGTCCAGATCGGGGTTGAGCACCGGCGCGATCACATTGAGCTTGGTGGCCGCCAGCGAAGGGCAGGGGGCCGTGATGCACACGATGCCCGTGCTCTTGACGCCGTAGAAGCTGCCCAAAGGCTTGTTGCGCAGGCCCTGGCCTTGCCAGGCCTCGGTGATGGTCAGCTGATCGGCCGTGTAGAAGCCTGCCGGTGCGGGCTCCAGCAGGCCGCGGACCAGTGCGTGGCCTTGCGCGAACTCGGCGTCAAACGCGGCGCGCTGTTCACTTGTCCAGCCCAGTGCATTGGCGTTCAGTTGCACAGCATGACACTCTCTTTGCATGCTGCCATCCGCGCAGCGTGTCTGGGCCTGATTGACGGCCTTCACGAAGTAGCCGCCGCACATCGGGTAGGCGCACTTGCGGGTGTCCACGCGTGTGACGATCAGGTAAGCATCGCGGGTCTGCAGCGTGGGCGTGGTGGCGTCTTGTGCGGTGGCGAATAGGGGGCTGCCAAGCAGCATCAGCGCGCTGCATGCGCTCAAGGTCAGTCGTTTGATCATGATGAGGGCCTCCATGGCGTGGGTTGTGCCGCGCAATATAGGCGCCTGCCATGTGAATGGCATCAGGGTCTGGCCACCAGCAGAGGCAAGAGGTATTGCAGCTTGTAAACGGCACGCTGAATGCCCCGCTGGCTACGCTGCAAGCGGCAGCAAGCCGTCCCAGTGCCGCTCAGCGTCGCTCGCTGTCTTCGGGCGTGGGCAAGCCAGGATGCGGCCAGCCCAGCAGTTCGGCCAGGCGCGTCACCACCCACACGGCTTCGGCCTCCTGCACCGCGCCATCGGGCGACAACAGGCCCTTGAGGCAGCGATCCAGCACCTCCTGCTCGTCCACACCGATCTCGACATGGATGCTGCGGCAGTGTTCGGTCAGGTGCTGGGCCAGGTCCTCGCACACCTCGTAGCGGTCGCGCAGTTCGCACAAGGGGATCGTCAACCGCTTGCGTGCATCGCTGTGCAAGGCGATGAACGAAGGTGGGATCTCGATTTGGTATTCATCCGACATGCTGGCTTTGTACCTCAAGCCACCCCCGCGGCGTTGGACAATCTCGCCATGCCCGCCACTTCCCAGCCGGCGCCGCCTCCAACCAGTGGCTGGCGCTTTCGTCCCCGCCTGACCTTGCAGACCCTGACCCGGGGCGATGGCCTGCTGGGCATGCAGGCGCAAGGGCGCTTCGGGCCGCGGGGCCCCCAGGTCACGCTGGCACGCGTGGACTGGACCTACACCGGCCCGCAAGGCAGCTGGTGGGCCATGCCCGCGCCCACCAGCGTGCTCTACGTCCGCCAGGGCCTGGCCGTGGACGTGCCCGACACCAACGGCCGCCTGCACACCCTGCAGCGCGACGTGCAGGCCGAAGCGGACGCCCTCGACGACTTGCTGGACAGCGGCCTGCGCCCCTTGCCCGACGAGACCCTGCAATGGCGCGCCCCCCAGCTGGCCCAGGCGGCCGGCCAGGCCCACGAGCCCTTGTGGTCCCTGCACCAGGAAGACCAGTTCGCCGACTACTGGGTCGAGCAACTGCCCCGCTTGCAGGCCCGCGGCTGGTCCATCGTCGTGCGGCCCGGCTTTGCGCACCAGAGCACGCCCGTATCGGCCTGGCGCCTGGTCATCAGCCCGGAAACCGGCGAGGCCACCGGGCAGGAGCTGGTCGGCACCATTGCCGCACCGCCAACGCCGGTGCGGGCCCTGGGCGCCCCTCGCCGCGAAGGCTCCTGGCTGGTCACCCTGGGCGTGGAGGTCGATGGCCAGCAGCTCGACCTCGCCCCCTTGATCGCGGACCTCATCAAGCGCGACAAGCGTTGGCTCAACGCCAGCGACATCGCCGACATCGACGACCGGGCTATCGTCATCCTCAGGGCGCCCGGGGGCAAACGCATCGAAGCCCCGGCGGCCCCACTCAAGGCCATCGTGGGCGCCATGGTCGACCTGCTGACCGACCCACGCCGCCGCGAAGGCCCGCTCAAGCTGCACGACTGGGATGCCATGCGGCTGGAGAAACTGCGCGAGCAGCTGGCCGACAGCCAGGCCGCGCGCGCCGGCCAACATGGCCGCTGGCAATTGCAAGGTGACGCCGGCTTGCGCAGCCTGGCCCAACGCCTGCGCGCGGCCGGCAGCCCGCAGCCTGTGCCTGATCCCCAGGGGCTGGGCATCCAGCTGCGCCCCTATCAACAGCAAGGCGTGGCCTGGCTGCAATACCTGCGCGAACAGCAACTCGCCGGCATCCTGGCCGACGACATGGGCCTGGGCAAGACCGCGCAAGCCCTCACACACCTGCTGATCGAGCAGCAAGCCGGCCGGCTGGATCACCCCGCGCTGATCGTTTTGCCGACCTCGCTCGTCTTCAACTGGCAGGCCGAAGCGCAACGCATGGCGCCCAGCTTGCGCGTGCTGGTGCTGCAAGGGCCGGACCGCGCCGCGCACTTCCCGCGCATCGCCGAACACGACATCGTGCTCACCACCTACCCCCTGCTGTGGCGCGACATCGATCACCTGGCGGCCCAACCCTTCCACACCGTCATCCTGGACGAAGCCCAAACCGTCAAGAACGCCACCAGCAAAAGCGCCGCGGCCGTGCGCCGCCTGCAATCCCGCCACCGCCTGTGCCTCACCGGCACCCCGCTGGAGAACCACCTGGGCGAGCTGTGGGCCCAGTTCGACTTCCTGATGCCTGGTTTCCTGGGCGACATGCGCAGCTTCCAGCGCCAATGGCGCGACCCCATCGAGCAAAACGGCGAAACCCTGCGCGCCCAGTTGCTGGCCCAACGCGTGCGGCCCTTCATCCTGCGCCGCCGCAAGGCCGATGTGCTGGCCGAGCTGCCGCCCAAGACCGAAGTCGTGCAACACCTCCAGCTCGAAGGCCACCAGAAGGCCCTGTATGAAAGCGTGCGTGTGGCCGCCGACGAGATGGTGCGCCGCGCCCTGACCAAACAAGGCTTCGAGGGATCCCAGATTGCCGTGCTGGACGCCCTGCTCAAGCTCCGCCAGGTCTGCTGCGACCCCTGGCTGGTCAAGGGCCGCAAGATGCCCCGCGCCATGGAGCGCGCCAAACTCGCCTGGCTGGTGGACACGCTGCCCGCCCTGGTCGAAGAAGGGCGGCGCGTGCTGGTGTTTTCCCAGTTCGCCGAGATGCTGGGCCTGATCGCCGACGAACTGGTCGAGCTGCGCCTGCCGTTTGCCATGCTCACGGGCGAAACCCCGCCCGCACAGCGCGCCGAGGTCGTCCGGACCTTCCAGGCCCGCGAAACGCCGCTGATGCTGGTCAGCCTCAAGGCCGGCGGCGTGGGCCTGAACCTCACGGCGGCCGACACGGTGATCCATGTGGACCCCTGGTGGAACCCCGCCGTGGAGCAACAGGCGACCGACCGCGCCCACCGCATCGGGCAGGACCAGGCCGTCACGGTTTACAAGCTGGTGGTGGCCGGCAGCATCGAGGAGCGCATCCAGGCCTTGCAGGCGCGCAAGGCCGCCTTGGCCAATGGCGTGCTCGGCGAGGACGCGCAGGGGGCCGTGAAGTTCAGCGAAACCGATCTCGTGGCGCTGTTGGCCCCATTGGGTTGACGTTTAACAACGCCCAGCGCCAAAGTCCGGAAAATTGCATTCTGTTACCTAGGGTTTTTACCCACTACCGAGTGTTTTCCCCTAGACTGAATGCCATCGAACACAAGGAGTCCCATCATGGCTCAGACAGGTTTCAAGCTGCATCAAGTCTCGCACCAGAGCCCGGCTGATCTGGCGCACAAGCAACTGGAAGTGGAAAAGGTCGGCGTGATCGCCGGTTTCCTGGCCGGTTTGCCCCTGGCTGTGGGGACGGTTCAGGAAGTGCTCAATGCGCACGCCGCACCTGAATGGCTGGTGGGCTTGGCCATGGTCATGACCGTGGCGGCCACCACCTCGGTCGGTTTGCGTGTGGGTGCGGCCCTTGCCGGCCTGATGGGCAAGCGCCACTGACGCGTCCAGCTTGCATCTCGCGGGCGCGGCAGGCTTGCCGCTGACGCGATTCTCCAGAGCAGACGGCTCGGTCCTGATCAGACCGGGCCGTTTTGTTTTTTAGGTTGCTGAGCGGCTGGCAATCGCCCATGAAAAAACCGCCCGAAGGCGGTTTCTTGAACGACGCAAGCGGCGATCAGCCCTGGCGACGACGCTTGACCAGCGCCAGACCCACCAGGCCCAGGCCCATCAGCGCGTAGCTGGCGGGTTCGGGCACAGCGGCCACGGCATTGATGCCCGCCAGACGGAAGGCGCTCAGGTTGCCCGTTGCCTGGATGGTGAAGGTGTTGCTCACCACATTGCCCAGGTCGAAGGTCTTGAGGATCAGGCCATTGTCGTTGCTGTTGCTCAGCAGCTTGGAGCCACCCACCCAGCTCACCGTGGCGTGGTCGAAGGTATTGAACAGGTAGTCGTTTTCCCACATCGAGAAACGCAGGCTGCTCAGCTTGACCGCCTTGTTGAAGCTCAGCACCAGCTTCTCGCCGGGGTTGGCAAACAGGCTGCTGTTGAGCTCGCCCGGCTCCAGGAGGCCGCCGCTGGCGCCGATGCCATCCCAGCGCTTGTCCACGTCGATCTGCTGGCCAGCACCGTTGTAGGCGCGGATGGTCACGCCCAGATCACCCGACACGAACGTCGGGGCGGTGCTGACTTCGTCAAAGACCGGGCCTTCAAAATAGAACTGGAACGTGCTGTTGGGAACGGTGGCGTGGGCAGACAACGGCGCAACCACGGCCAGGGCCAACAACAGATTCTTCTTGATCAGAGACATGCGCTCTCCTGTGCATGAAATGGTGTGAGGCCTGACACGTTTCAGGCTCGTCCACAGAGGGTTTCCACTTTAACCGGATCGGGTTAGTTTCCGCATCCCCATTGTCGCGGGGGTGGGGGTGGCACGAGGGGGTAAAGCGCGAACAAAGTCACGCCTGATCTGGGGTGCTTGCGCCCGCCAGGGCTGTGGCGCTACAATGGAAAGCTTTTCGGCTTGCGCCAGGCCTTTTCGTCTCCACAGGAAATGTGGCGAAAAGACATGGCGCGGGCCGATTTGTGCTTGTCGCAAGCGTGGTCGGTTGTTCGTTCAAACACCACCAAGTGCTTGATTTTCAAGTGTTTTTTCAACGGGAACCAACTCAATGCCAACGATCAATCAGCTCGTGCGCCAAGGCCGTCAGGTCGAGGTCACGAAATCCAAGTCGCCTGCGATGCAGAACTGCCCGCAGCGCCGTGGTGTGTGCACCCGCGTGTACACCACCACGCCCAAGAAGCCTAACTCCGCTCTGCGTAAGGTCGCCAAGGTGCGCCTGACCAACGGTTTCGAGGTGATCTCCTACATCGGCGGTGAAGGCCACAACCTGCAGGAACACAGCGTCGTGCTGGTTCGCGGCGGTCGTGTGAAGGACTTGCCTGGTGTGCGTTACCACATCGTGCGCGGCTCGCTTGACCTGCAAGGCGTCAAGGACCGTAAGCAGTCCCGCTCCAAGTACGGCGCCAAGCGCCCGAAGAAGGCCTAATCAGCCTGCTAGAGAATTTGTCGGTCCATCTTCATCGGCGCGTCACCAAGTGGGCGCAAGCTGTTGTCGAGAAGGCCGAGGTGGCGGTTGTGTCCGGGTTGTCCGGCATGAACCGAGTAAGTGGAGTGTTCAGCCTCATTTTTGATGGCGCTCCAGATGCAGGCGAAAGTCAGCATCAACTGAAGCATTGAAAGGAAACGAAATGCCTCGTCGTCGCGAAGTACCCAAGCGTGAAATCCTCCCAGATCCCAAGTTCGGATCTGTGGACCTCTCCAAGTTCATGAACGTGATCATGGAATCCGGCAAGAAGGCCGTTGCAGAGCGCATCATTTACGGTGCTCTGGAACAGGTCGAAAAGAAGGCCGGCAAGGATCCGCTGGAAATCTTTAACGTCGCTTTGAACAACATCAAGCCCGTGGTGGAAGTGAAATCCCGCCGCGTGGGTGGTGCGAACTACCAGGTTCCCGTTGAAGTTCGCCCTGCTCGTCGTATGGCCCTGGCCATGCGTTGGTTGAAAGAATCGTCGCGCAAGCGTTCCGAGAAGTCGATGGCCCAACGTCTGGCCAACGAACTGCTGGAAGCCGCTGAAGGCCGCGGCGGCGCGATGAAGAAGCGTGACGAAGTCCACCGTATGGCTGAGGCCAACAAGGCCTTCTCGCACTTCCGCTTCTAATCCACCACCTGCGGCTTCGGCCGCAAAAAAGCGCCCGGTCCGTGATTCTGTGTTCGACAGACACGGCCGGCGCTTTGTCAAATCTGGAGTGACACCATGTCCCGCAAGACCCCGATTGAGCGTTACCGCAACATTGGTATCTCGGCTCACATCGACGCCGGCAAGACCACCACGACCGAACGCATCCTGTACTACACCGGCGTGAACCACAAGATCGGTGAAGTGCACGAAGGCGCTGCCACCATGGACTGGATGGAGCAGGAACAAGAGCGCGGCATCACGATCACGTCGGCTGCCACGACCTGCTTCTGGAAGGGCATGGACCTGTCCTACCCCGAGCACCGCTTCAACATCATCGACACCCCGGGCCACGTGGACTTCACCATCGAGGTGGAGCGTTCCATGCGCGTGCTCGACGGCGCCTGCATGGTGTACTGCGCCGTGGGCGGCGTGCAGCCTCAGTCTGAAACCGTGTGGCGTCAGGCTAACAAGTACAAGGTGCCCCGCCTGGCCTTCGTCAACAAGATGGACCGTACCGGTGCCAACTTCTTCAAGGTCTACGACCAGATGAAGCTGCGCCTGAAGGCCAACCCCGTGCCCGTGGTGATCCCCATCGGCGCCGAAGAAAACTTCGTGGGCGTGGTCGACCTGCTCAAGATGAAGGCCATCATCTGGGACGAAGCCTCGCAAGGCATGAAGTTCGACTACCAGGACATCCCTGCGAACCTGGTGGAAGACGCCAAGAAGTGGCGCGAGAACATGATCGAAACGGCGGCCGAAGCCACCGAAGATCTGATGAACAAGTACCTCGAAGAGGGCGACCTCTCCGAAGAAGACATCAAGCTGGCCCTGCGCACTCGCACCATCAACTGCGAGATCCAGCCCATGCTGTGCGGCACCGCGTTCAAGAACAAGGGCGTGCAACGCATGCTGGACGCCGTGATCGACTACCTGCCTTCGCCCGTGGACATCCCTCCCGTGGCCGGCACGGACGACAACGAGCAGCCCACCACGCGCCGTGCTGACGACAACGAGAAGTTCGCCGCCCTGGCCTTCAAGCTGATGACCGACCCGTACGTCGGTCAGCTGACCTTCGTGCGCGTCTACTCCGGCGTGCTGAAGTCGGGCGACTCCGTCTTCAACCCGATCAAGGGCAAGAAGGAACGTATCGGCCGTATTCTGCAGATGCACGCCAACCAGCGTGAAGAAATCTCCGAAATTCTGGCTGGCGACATCGCCGCTTGCGTGGGCCTGAAGGAAGTCACCACGGGTGAGACCCTGTGTGATCCGGACGCCATCGTGACGCTGGAAAAGATGGTCTTCCCTGAGCCCGTGATCTCGCAGGCTGTCGAGCCCAAGACCAAGGCTGACCAGGAAAAGATGGGTATCGCCCTGAGCCGTCTGGCCAAGGAAGACCCGTCCTTCCGTTTGCGCACCGACGAAGAATCGGGCCAGACCATCATCTCCGGCATGGGCGAGCTCCACCTGGAAATCATCGTCGACCGCATGAAGCGCGAATTCGGCGTGGAAGCCAACGTGGGCAAGCCTCAAGTGGCTTACCGCGAAACCATCCGCAAGACCGTCACCGAAGTCGAAGGCAAGTTCGTTCGCCAGTCGGGCGGTAAGGGCCAGTACGGTCACGTCGTGCTGACCGTCGAGCCGTTGGAACCCGGCGGCAAGGGCTTCGAGTTCGTCGACGAAATCAAGGGTGGTGTGGTTCCTCGTGAATACATCCCCGCGGTGGAAAAGGGCATCATCGACACGCTGCCTGCCGGCGTGCTGGCTGGTTACCCCGTCGTCGACGTGCGCGTGCGCCTGACCTTCGGTTCGTACCACGACGTGGACTCCAACGAAAACGCCTTCAAGATGGCTGCTTCGATGGGCTTCAAGGAAGGTATGCGCAAGGCCAGCCCCGTGATCCTCGAGCCGATGATGGCCGTGGAAGTGGAAACGCCGGAAGACTACGCCGGTACCGTGATGGGTGACCTGTCGTCTCGTCGCGGCATGGTGCAGGGCATGGACGACATGGTCGGCGGTGGCAAGGTCATCAAGGCCGAAGTGCCGCTGTCGGAAATGTTCGGCTACTCGACCTCGCTGCGTTCCGCCACGCAAGGTCGCGCCACGTACACGATGGAGTTCAAGCAGTACGCTGAAGCTCCGAAGAACGTGGCCGACGCCATCATCAGCGCTCGCTCCAAGTAAAGTCCACCCCCTACGCGCTTCGCGCGCCCCCTCAAGGGGGCGCGCGGCGTAAAGGGTGTGCTTTGTGCTCCGTCGATTGATGGTGCCGGGTTCGGGTGGTAACATCCGGCCCCTCCCTTTGTTGGGACCAATTTCAAGCCGGTCTTCGGCGCCTCCTTTGTGGGGTTGGCTTGCTGCCCATGGCAAGCCTGTGCTGGAGACCTAAAACACGCATGGGCAACTGTTCTTTGTTGGAGAAACAAATGGCAAAAGGTAAATTCGAACGGACCAAGCCGCACGTGAACGTGGGCACCATCGGTCACGTTGACCACGGCAAGACCACGCTGACGGCTGCTATCGCTACCGTTCTGTCGAAGAAGTTTGGCGGCGAAGCCAAGGCTTACGACCAGATCGACGCTGCTCCTGAAGAAAAGGCCCGCGGCATCACCATCAACACCGCTCACGTCGAGTACGAAACGGCCAACCGCCACTACGCTCACGTGGACTGCCCTGGCCACGCCGACTATGTGAAGAACATGATCACCGGCGCTGCCCAGATGGACGGCGCGATCCTGGTGTGCTCGGCCGCTGACGGCCCGATGCCCCAGACCCGTGAACACATCCTGCTGTCCCGCCAGGTGGGCGTGCCTTACATCATCGTCTTCCTGAACAAGGCTGACATGGTGGACGACGCCGAACTGCTGGAACTGGTGGAAATGGAAGTGCGCGAGCTGCTGTCCAAGTACGACTTCCCCGGCGACGACACCCCCATCATCAAGGGTTCGGCCAAGCTGGCTCTGGAAGGCGACACCGGCGAGCTGGGCGAACAAGCCATCATGAAGCTGGCCGAAGCCCTGGACACCTACATCCCCACGCCTGAGCGCGCCATCGACGGCACGTTCCTGATGCCTGTGGAAGACGTGTTCTCGATCTCCGGTCGCGGCACCGTGGTGACCGGCCGTATCGAGCGCGGCATCATCAAGGTCGGCGAAGAAATCGAAATCGTCGGTATCAAGGCCACCCAGAAGACCACCTGCACGGGCGTGGAAATGTTCCGCAAGCTGCTGGACCAGGGTCAAGCTGGCGACAACGTCGGTATCCTGCTGCGCGGCACCAAGCGTGAAGACGTGGAACGCGGCCAAGTGCTGTGCAAGCCCGGCTCCATCAAGCCCCACACGCACTTCACCGGCGAAATCTACGTGCTGTCCAAGGACGAAGGCGGCCGTCACACCCCGTTCTTCAACAACTACCGCCCTCAGTTCTACTTCCGTACGACTGACGTGACCGGTTCCATCGAGCTGCCCGCCGACAAGGAAATGGTCATGCCTGGTGACAACGTGTCGATCACCGTCAAGCTGATCGCCCCGATCGCCATGGAAGAAGGCCTGCGCTTCGCCATCCGCGAAGGTGGTCGTACCGTTGGCGCCGGCGTGGTTGCCAAGATTCTCGACTGATTTGCATGACACCTGCCCGTCTCTGGCCTTCGGGTCTTGACGGGCGTCTCATCGCTCTTTAATTAAAGGAAGTGTGTCATGGCACAACAGAAGATCCGCATCCGCCTGAAGGCGTTTGACTACAAGCTGATCGACCAGTCGTCGGCTGAAATCGTGGAAACCGCCAAGCGTACCGGCGCCATCGTCAAGGGCCCTGTGCCCCTGCCGACCCGCCTGCAACGTTTCGACATCCTGCGTTCGCCGCACGTCAACAAGACGTCGCGCGACCAGTTCGAAATCCGCACCCACCAGCGTCTGATGGACATCGTGGACCCGACCGATAAGACGGTTGACGCCCTGATGAAGCTCGACCTGCCGGCTGGCGTGGACGTCGAAATCAAGCTGCAGTGATGTGATGCGTTCCTGGTGAACGCATGGCAGAACTGAGAAACCGCCTCAGGGCTTCGGCTCTCGGGCGGTTTTTTCATGCCCGGGGCCTGCGTGCGGCTTGCGCAATGTTCGGTGCATTGTTATACTCGCAGGCTTTCCCGTAATGGGTGGATTGCGCGTTGCCTAAATTTTAAGCAGCAAACAACCATTCGAGCAGGAATTCGAAGGCGCTTGCCATGTCCGTACGAGTGACAGGCGCCGAAAGAGTCGGCCCGGCCAATCGATGTCGGGCTTGTGTAAAAGGCTCCCAATTGTGGAGCTGGAGAAAAAACCATGAGTCTTAGCAATCGCCTCGGATTGCTGGGCCGCAAGGTGGGCATGATGCGCATCTACACAGACGACGGCGACGCCGTGCCTGTGACTGTGCTCGACGTGTCCAACAACCGCGTGTCCCAGGTCAAAACCGTTGAGACTGACGGCTACACCGCTGTGCAAGTGGTGTTCGGCTCGCGCAAAGCATCGCGCGTGACCAAGCCTGAAGCTGGCCATATGGCCAAAGCTGGTGTGGAAGCTGGTGAAATCACCCGCGAATTCCGCGTCGCTCCTGAAGTCGCCGCCGATCTGAAGGCCGGTGCCACCATTGCCCCCGCCACCCTGTTCCAGGCTGGCCAGCTGGTTGACGTGCAAGGCACCTCGATCGGTAAGGGCTACGCCGGCACCATCAAGCGCCACAACTTCGGTTCGCAACGTGCCTCGCACGGTAACTCGCGTTCGCACAACGTTCCTGGCTCCATCTCGATGGCGCAGGATCCTGGCCGCGTGTTCCCTGGCAAGCGCATGACGGGCCACATGGGCGATGAAACCGTGACCACGCAAAACCTCGACGTCGTGCGCGTTGACGAAGCTCGTCAACTGCTGCTGGTCAAGGGTGCCGTGCCTGGCGCCAAGGGTGGCTTTGTCACCGTGCGTCCTGCCGTCAAGGTCAAGATCAAGAAAGGGGCCAACTGATGGCACAGCTGGAACTCCTGAATGAACAGGGTCAGGCTGCCTCCAAGGTTGAGGCTTCTGACACCGTGTTCGGCCGTGAGTACAACGAAGCCCTGATCCATCAGGTCGTCGTCGCTTACCAGGCCAATGCCCGTCAAGGTACCCGCGCCCAGAAGGACCGCGAGACCGTCAAGCACACCACCAAGAAGCCCTGGCGCCAAAAGGGCACCGGTCGCGCTCGTGCTGGTATGTCGTCCTCGCCCCTGTGGCGTGGCGGTGGTCGGATCTTCCCGAACAGCCCTGACGAAAACTTCACCCACAAGGTCAACAAGAAGATGTACCGCGCCGGTATGGCCGCCATCTTCTCGCAGCTGGCCCGCGAAGGCCGCCTGGCCGTGGTGGATTCGATCACGGTCGAAGCCCCCAAGACCAAGTTGCTGGCTGCCAAGCTGAAGGCCATGAACCTGGACCACGTCCTGGTCATCGCTGACACCGTGGACGAGAACCTGTTCCTGGCCGCTCGCAACCTGCCCAACGTGCTGGTGGTTGAGCCCCGTTACGCCGATCCCCTGTCCCTGGTCCATTACAAGAAGGTTCTGGTCACCAAGGGCGCGATCGACAAGCTGCAGGAGATGTTCGCATGAGCACTCTGAAATTCGATGAAAGCCGCCTGCTGAAGGTGCTGGTCGCTCCGATCATTTCGGAAAAGGCCACCGCTGCTGCTGAAGAGCGCGGCCAAGTGCTGTTCAAGGTGATGCGCGACGCCACCAAGCCCGAGATCAAGGCCGCTGTTGAGCTGCTGTTCAAGGTCGAAGTGAAGTCGGTGCAAGTCCTGAACCAGAAGGGCAAGACCAAGCGTTTCGGTGGCCGTACCGGCCGTCGTGACCACGCCAAGAAGGCCTTCGTGGCCCTCAAGGAAGGTCAAGAGCTGAACTTCTCCGGGGAGGCTGCGTAATCATGGCCGTCGTTAAAGTCAAACCAACCTCGCCTGGCCGCCGTGGCGTGGTCAAGGTGGTGCACAAGCACCTGCACAAGGGCAAGCCGGAAGCCTCGCTGCTGGAACCCCAGAAGCAGAACTCGGGCCGTAACAACAACGGTCACATCACGGTTCGCCACAAGGGCGGTGGTCACAAGCACCACTACCGCGTGGTCGATTTCATCCGTAACAAGGATGGCATCCCCGCGAAGGTCGAGCGCATCGAGTACGACCCCAACCGCACGGCTCACATCGCTCTGGTGTGTTATGCCGACGGTGAGCGTCGCTACATCATCGCTCCCCGTGGCCTGGAAGCTGGCGCTACCGTGATCAGCGGCTCTGAAGCCCCGATCAAGGCTGGCAACACGCTGCCTATCCGCAACATCCCCGTGGGTTCGACCATCCACAACATCGAACTGAAGCCTGGCAAGGGCGGTCAGATCGCTCGTTCGGCTGGTACGTCCGCTGTGCTGATGGCCCGCGAAGGCACCTACGCTCAGGTTCGCCTGCGCTCCGGTGAAGTTCGCAAGGTGCACATCGAATGCCGCGCCACCCTGGGTGAAGTGAGCAACGAAGAGCACAGCCTGCGTCAATACGGTAAGGCCGGTGCCATCCGCTGGAAGGGTATCCGCCCGACCGTTCGTGGCGTCGCCATGAACCCGGTGGACCACCCGCACGGTGGTGGCGAAGGCCGTACTGGCGAAGGTCAAGTCCCTGTGTCCCCATGGAACACACTGACGAAGGGCTATCGCACCCGCAACAACAAGCGCACGCAGACCTTCATTGTGTCGCGTCGCAAGAAGTAAGAGGTAGGCTGATATGGCTCGTTCTCTTAAAAAGGGTCCTTTCATTGACCACCACTTGGCCGCCAAGGTCGAGAAGGCTGTGGCAACCAAGGACAAAAAGCCCATCAAGACCTGGTCGCGTCGTTCGACCATCCTGCCTGAGTTCATCGGCCTGACGATTGCTGTGCACAACGGTAAGCAGCACGTGCCCGTGTACATCCAGGATCAGATGGTTGGCCACAAGCTCGGCGAGTTCGCCCTGACCCGTACGTTCAAGGGTCACCCAGGCGACAAGAAAGCCAAGAAATAAGGAGCAGCGACGATGGAAACGAAAGCAATCGTTCGCGGTGTTCGCCTGTCTTGCGACAAGGGTCGTCTGGTTGCAGACATGATCCGTGGCAAGAAGGTTGACCAAGCCCTGAACATCCTGGAATTCACCCAGAAGAAGGCCGCTGGCATCATCAAGAAGGCTCTGGAGTCGGCAATCGCCAACGCCGAGCACAACGACGGTGCTGACATCGATGAACTGAAGGTCAAGACCATCTATGTGGAGCAAGGCACCACGTTGAAGCGTTTCACCGCCCGCGCAAAGGGCCGTGGCAATCGCATCAGCAAGCCGACCTGCCACATCTATGTGACCGTGGGCAACTAAGCAGAGGCTGACTATGGGACAGAAAATCCACCCAACCGGCTTCCGCCTGGCCGTCACCCGCAATTGGGCATCGCGTTGGTACGCTACCAACCGTCAATTTGCCTCGATGCTGGCTGAAGACCTGGAAGTCCGTGAATTCCTGAAGAAGAAGCTCAAGAACGCGGCCGTGTCGCGCATCTTGATCGAGCGTCCCGCCAAGAGCGCACGCATCACCATTTTCTCGGCTCGTCCGGGCGTGGTGATCGGCAAGAAGGGCGAAGACATCGAAAACCTGAAGCTCGAACTGGCCAAGCGTCTGAATTGC
Organism: Aquabacterium sp. NJ1; assembly: GCF_000768065.1. Classification (NCBI taxonomy): domain Bacteria; kingdom Pseudomonadati; phylum Pseudomonadota; class Betaproteobacteria; order Burkholderiales; family Sphaerotilaceae; genus Aquabacterium; species Aquabacterium sp. NJ1. The sequence continues at coordinate 2,972,140 of NZ_JRKM01000001.1, forward strand.
CCGGTCTCGGTGAACATCGAAGAAGTGCGCAAGCCTGAAGTCGATGCTCAACTGATCGCCGATTCGATCACGCAGCAGCTGGAAAAGCGCATCATGTTCCGCCGCGCCATGAAGCGCGCGATGCAGAACGCCATGCGTCTGGGCGCCCAGGGCATCAAGATCATGTCGTCGGGTCGCCTCAACGGCATCGAAATCGCTCGTACCGAGTGGTACCGTGAAGGCCGCGTGCCTCTCCACACCCTGCGTGCGGACATCGACTACGGCACCTCCGAAGCTCACACCACCTACGGTGTGATCGGCGTGAAGGTGTGGGTCTACCGCGGTGACCGTCTGGCCAATGGCGAAGCCCCTGTGCTCAAGGGCGACGACAGCCAGGATGACCGTCGCAACCGCCGTGGCCCTCGTAACGACCGTCCCGGTGGCGATCGCCGCCCTGGTGGTCGTGGCCCTGGTCGTGGTGCCCCTCGTGCCGATGGCGCTCCGTCTGATGGCAGCGACAAGCCTGCTGTCGCCGCTGACGCCAAGCGCGTTCGCAAGGCAGCTCCTGCTGCCGAGGCGAAAGGAGAATAAACATGTTGCAACCTAATCGTCGCAAGTTCCGCAAGGAGCACAAGGGCCGTAACACGGGTGTCGCCACCCGCGGTGCCGATGTGTCCTTTGGTGATTTCGGCCTGAAGGCGACCGAACGTGGCCGTATCACGGCTCGTCAGATCGAAGCCGCACGTCGTGCGATTTCGCGTCACATCAAGCGTGGCGGTCGTATCTTCATCCGCATCTTCCCGGACAAGCCCATTTCGAACAAGCCTGCCGAAGTCCGTATGGGCAACGGTAAGGGTAACGTCGAGTACTACGTGGCTGAAATTCAGCCCGGCAAGGTGCTCTACGAAATCCAGGGCGTGCCCGAAGAACTCGCTCGCGAGGCGTTCACGCTGGCCGCTGCCAAGCTGCCACTGAGCACCACGTTCGTTGGCCGCCAGTTCGGCATCTAATTCAAGGCGTAAGGAGAAAGTTATGGCGAAAGCCTCTGAACTGCGCGCCAAGGATGTGGCCGCACTGGAAACCGAAATCAAGGACTTGCTGAAGTCGCACTTCAACCTGCGTATGCAGCGTGCCACCCAGCAGCTCAATGACCACTCGGCTCTGAAGAAGACTCGTCGCGACATCGCTCGCGCCAAGACGATTCTGACCGAGAAGAAAGGAGCCGCCCAATGACGGAAGCTCAAACCAAAGTGACCCGTACCCTGGTGGGTAAGGTTGTCAGCGACGCTCGCGCCAAGACCGTGACCGTGCTGGTCGAGCGTCGTGTCAAGCACGAGCTCTACGGCAAGATCGTGGCCAAGTCGAGCAAGTACCACGCTCACGATGAGAACAATGAGTTCCACATCGGCGACGTGGTCGAGATCACCGAAAGCCGCCCGCTGTCCAAGACCAAGAACTGGGTTGTGTCCCGTCTGGTCGAGAAGGCTCAAGGCGTCTGATCTGTCCTTGCTGACACCCTAGGCAACTCACATTGCCACAAAGCCACCGGGGCGTAATCCTCGGTGGTGCAAGCAAAACCGGCTTGCCAGTCATACTGGCGGCCGGTTTTTTCATTGCTGATTTGATTTCAGGAGACGAACATGATCAAGGTTGGTGACAAGCTGCCCGCAGGCACGCTGTTCGAGTTCATCGAGGTGGAAGGCGAAGGCTGTAGCCTGGGTCCCAATGCCTTTGACATTGGCAAGGCCACAGCGGGCAAGACCATCGCGCTGTTCGGGTTGCCGGGTGCGTTCACCCCCACCTGCTCGGCCCAGCATGCGCCAGGCTACATCGCTCAGGCCGAGGCCTTCAAGGCGGTCGGTGTGGACGAGATCTGGTGCGTGTCGGTGAACGATGCCTTCGTGATGGGCGCCTGGGGCCGTGAGCTGAAGGCTGCCGGCAAGGTCCGCATGATGGCCGATGGCAGTGCCGACTTCGCCAAGGCGACCGGCCTGACGCTGGACCTGACGGCCAAGGGCCTGGGCCTGCGTTCAGGGCGCTACAGCATGCTGGTCAAGGACGGCGTGGTGGCCGCCTTGAACGTGGAAGAGGGCGGCGGCTACAAGGTGAGCGATGCCGAGACGCTGCTGACTCAGGCGCGCAAGCTGCAGGCCTGATCAGGCCTTGAAGCGCGCGGCGAGCGCCAATGAAGAAGGGCGATGCACATGCGGCATCGCCCTTTTGTATTGGGGGTGGGTGAGGTGGCGAGCGAGTGAGACTTCAGCGGGGCGCACCGGCTCGCGCATTAACCTCTGCTTCGACATCCTTGCGCAGGCCCATCAGGAAGCCGGCTTCGGCGGCGATGAACAGGGGGCCGATCAGCAGGCCGATGAGGTCATCGACGAAGGCAGGTTTGCGGCCCTCGAAGTAATGGCCCACGAACTGGATGACCCAGCCCAGGAAGAACAGGCACACACCCATGCCCAGCCAGGCGCCTGTTGACCAGGCTGCCATGGATTGCGCGCCGGCCAGGCAGGCCCAGAGGTAGGCGCCCAGGACGACGCCATAGCGCACGTCGAGCCTGAGGTAGTAGAGCGTGACCAGGGCCGAGATCACGGCGCCAGGTGTGAGCCACGGCAGATCGGCGGACAAGGCGGGGCGTGACAGCAGGATGCACATGGAGGCCACGATCATCGGGATGCCGATGAAGTGGGTGACGATGTTGCGCCGGTCGCGGTGGTAGGTCGCGTACTGGGTGAGTTGGTCCGTGAGGGTCTTCATGTCAACGCGGGGGTGTCTGAACTGAGCAGCATGCTAGCGAGCTGCGGCCGGCCAAGGTGTCACATACCGGACGATTGACGACGATTGGCCTGCGATTGCGTGTAAACGAGACTATCGGGCTGATCAATCCAGATCAAGCCATGGCTCAGGCAACCGTGCTACATTAGCAATCATGAATCGCGCTCGCTTTTACTTTTGGTACTTTTACTTCTCGCCCGTTACCGGCGCAGGAGTGGCCAACGCATAAGCGAACCACACCATATCCTGAAAACCGCCGGTCTAGCCCCGGCGGTTTTTTTTCGACTCCGACTTTCGTCCGCCCATCGCATCAAGAGGAAGCCCCATGAACGCCAAATCCAGTGCCGCAGAAGGCTGGGTACCCCCCGCCGACAAGACGTCGCAGACCGACGATCAACGCATCAAGAACGTCACGCCGCTGCCGCCGCCCGAGCACTTGATCCGCTTCTTCCCGATCCGTGGCACGCCGGTCGAGGCGCTGGTGGCGCACACCCGCAAGGCCATTGGCAAGATCGTGCACGGCAAGGACGACCGCATGCTGGTCGTCATCGGCCCTTGCTCGATCCATGACCCGGCTGCCGCCGTCGAATACGCGAGCAAGCTGCGTGTGCTGCGCGAACAGTACGCCGACACGCTGGAAGTGGTCATGCGCGTGTACTTCGAGAAACCGCGCACGACCGTGGGCTGGAAGGGGCTGATCAACGACCCGTACATGGACGAGAGCTTCAAGATCGACGAAGGCCTGCGCATGGCCCGTCATCTGCTGCTGGAGATCAACCGCCTGGGCGTGCCGGCCGCCAGCGAGTTCCTGGACGTGGTCTCGCCGCAGTACATCGGTGACCTGATCAGTTGGGGCGCCATTGGTGCGCGCACCACCGAGAGCCAGGTCCACCGCGAGCTGGCCTCGGGCTTGAGCGCCCCGATTGGTTTCAAGAACGGCACGGACGGCAACATCAAGATCGCCACCGACGCCATCCAGGCTGCGGCACGCCCGCACCACTTCCTGTCGGTTCACAAGAACGGCCAGGTGGCGATTGTCGAGACGGCCGGCAACCCCGATTGCCACGTGATCCTGCGTGGTGGCAAGGCCCCGAACTACGACGCGGACAGCGTGGCAGCGGCCTGCAAGGACCTGGAAGCGGCCAAGCTGCATCCTTCGCTGATGGTGGACTTCTCGCACGCCAACAGCTCCAAGCAGCACGAGCGCCAGGTGGTGGTGGCCAAGGACATCGCTGCGCAGGTGTCGGGCGGTTCGCACAAGGTGTTCGGCGTGATGGTGGAAAGCCACCTGTGCGCCGGTGCCCAGAAGTTCACGCCGGGCAAGGATGACCCGTCGAAGCTGGTCTATGGCCAGAGCATCACCGATGCCTGTATCGGTTGGGATGATTCTGCGGAAGTGCTGCAGATCCTGTCGGATGCCGTGAAGGCGCGTCGCGCGCGCTGAGATATCACCCTTAAGAGGGGAATAGGGGCCGATCCTGAGTGATCGGCCTTTTTTATGCGCGCCGAAGCGCGATACTGCAGGAGCCTGTCTGTCTTGAATCCATGAGTGCGCCGCATCCCCATTTCCTGCTGGTTGATGACCATGCCCTGTTTCGCACGGGCCTGGGCTTGATGCTGTCGGAGCACTGGCCACAAGGGCGGGTGACGCAGGCCGTCAACCTGGCGCAGGCGCTGGAGAGCCTCGGGCGCGAGACGCCGGATCTGGTCTTGCTGGATGTGCACCTGCCTGATGGCCATGGCCTGGCAGACCTGCCAGCTTTGCGGGCGAAGGCGCCGGCATGCCCGGTGCTGATGATGTCGGCCGATGTCAGTGGGCAGCAGATCCTGCAGGCGCGGGCGGCCGGGGTCACGGGCTTTTTGCCCAAGGTGGCGTCGGCGGCCGAGGTGCTTGCCGCGGTGCACTCGGCCCTGGCTGGGCAGCCCAGTTATGCCGCGGTGCCGTATGCGGTGCTGACCCAGGCCAGTGCGCCGCAGGCCCTGGTGGCGCCGCCGGTGATGCAGGTGGCCGAGGCCGAACCGCATCTGTCGCAGCGCCAGTTGCTGATCCTGGGCTATCTGGGGCGCGGCACGCCTAATAAAGCCATCGCCCGCCAGATGGGCATGAACGAAAACGAGGTGCGTGCCGAGGTGTCGTGGCTGACGGAGTGGCTGGGTGCCAGCAGCCGTGAGCAGGCGCATGCCGAGGCGGTGGCCCGAGGCTTGTTGCAGCCATGAGCGTGAGGGCGCTCCTGACGCGGGCGTGGCGTTTTGACAGCCCGCGCGTGCTGTCCGCGCAGATGACGCTGCTGGACCGCAACCTGCCTTATGCCTTTGTGATCTCGGCGCTGGTGGCCTTGTTGACGGCATGGATCGGCAGCCGCACGGTGCATGTGGCCGGGACCTGGGCATGGGCTGGCGCCACAATGGCGATGACCTTGTTGTGCCTGTCGGTGCGGCATGCGCTGCCGCGGCCCAGCGATGTCGCGCGCGTGGCGGTGTATGCCCATGTGGTGCGCCTGATGGCTGTCATCCTTGGGCTGTGCTGGGGCGCGATGGGCGTGTTGTGGCTGGACAAGGCCAACCCCATGTCGATCGCCATCGTGCTGGGCATCTCGGCGGGCATGAACTCTGGGGGGTTGGCGGTGTTCGCGCCGTCGTGGCCGGTGGCCATCGGCTACTGGGTGGCCAGCATCGTGCCCGTGATGACCGTGTTGCTGCGCTCCAGCGATGAGTTCAGTTTCATGATGGGGTTGGCCGTGGCGCTCTACCTGCTGGCCATGACGGTGTTCTCTTACTTCGCGGCACAGGGCGCCTTGAAGGCCATTGAGCTGGGCTTTGAAAACGAGGGCCTGGTCAGGCGTTTGCGTGACCAGACGCAGCGCGCGCTGGAGGCGCGGCAGGTGGCCGAGGTGGCGCTGGCCGAGGCCGAGGAGGCCAACCGGGCCAAGACGGTGTTCCTGGCTTCAGCCAGCCACGACCTGCGCCAGCCGCTGCATGCCATGGGCCTGTTCCTCAACGCCCTGGCGCGAGCCGGCCTCAATGAACGCCAGCAGCAATTGCTGCAGCAGGCGCAGGCCTCGGCGTCGGCCACGGGCGAGATGCTCAACACCTTGATGGATTTTTCCAAGGTGGATGCGGGCGTGGTCAAGCCGCAGATGCAGCCTTTCGCCTTGCAGCCGATGTTCCGCAAGCTGGAGCGCGAGATGGCGCCACTGGCCGAGGAAAAAGGCCTGGCGTTTCGCATGCGGGACACCTCGGTGATCCTGCACGCGGACCCGGCGCTGGTGGAGATGATCCTGCGCAACCTGGTGCTCAATGCCATCCGCTACACTGAGCGGGGCGCCTTGTTGCTGGCTTGCCGGCGTCGCGGTGCGCGGGCCTGGCTGGAAGTCTGGGACACCGGCGTGGGCATCCCGGCGGATCAGCACGAAGCGATCTTTCGGGAGTTCCACCAGTTGGGCAACCCGGAGCGGGACCGCCGCAAGGGCCTGGGGCTGGGGCTGGCCATCGTGCAGGGCCTGGCCCGGGCGATGAGCGTGGACATCAGCCTTCAGTCCAGGCCCGGGCGAGGCTCGGTGTTTCGCCTGGCGCTGCCGGTGAGCAAGTCGCCCTGGCACCCTGCTGACGTGGTGGCCACAGACGAGCCCGATCTCAGCGGCTTGCGGGTGCTGTTGATCGATGACGATGAGACCGTGCGTGCGGCCATGTGCGATCTGCTGGCCACCTGGGGCTGCTGGTGCGAGCCGGCGGCCTCGGATGCGGAGGCGCTGCGCATCCTGGATCGCTTCGAGCCTGACGTGGTCCTGGCCGATTACCGGCTGCGCAGCCACCGTACGGGCTTGCAGGCGGTGCAGGCCGTGCGTGAGCGCATGGGGCGCATGGTGCCGTCTGCCATCATCACCGGGGACACGGCGCCTGAGCGCCTGCGTGAGGCGCACGCCAGCGGGCTGCCTTTGTTGCACAAGCCTGTGCCGGCCGATTGCCTGCAGTCGATGCTGTTCAGCTTGTGGCGCGAGGCGGCGCCTCCGGCGTCTTCCGCGTTTGCATGAGCAGCAGGCTGAGCGCCAGTACCGCCAGCCAGCTGCCCTGGCCACCCACGCCGAAGTGGTCAAACACCCAGCCGCTGACCAGCGGGCCCAAGGCGCCACCAGCGGTGTAACCCGCGATCATGGCCGAGGTACCCGCCAGGGCCGAGGTGTCGGCGAAATCGTGGGCCACGCGGATCATGCTGAGCGTGTAGAGCGCGCCGCCTATGCCGCCCCAGGCTGCGGCACACACCCAGATCAGCGTGGGCCAGGTCGAGGCCTGAACGAAGGCGAGTGCGCTCAGCACCAGCGCCCCAGCCCCCAGCGCAAACAGGCGCCGTGCGGGCAGGTGGTCGGCCAGCCAGCCCGTGGGGTACTGGAAGACGAAGCTGCCCATGCCCAGCGCGCCCGCGATGGACGTGGCAGCGGCCAGGTTCATGCCGATCTGCGAGCCGTAAGCCGTGGTGATGGAGCCCAGGCCAACCTCGAAGACCCCACCGACCACGGCGGCCCAGGCCAGGCCAGGCCGAAAGCGCCAGGCGCTCAGCAGGCTCATGGGCTCGTGGTCGTCGTGCATGGCCTTGAGCTGGGTGACGGCGGGCGTCAGCGTGATCAGCAGGCCCAGGGCCAGGCCACCTGCGGCGATGGCATTGGCCTCGATGGGGCCGATGCGCAGCAGGCCGGGCAGCATGGGGCCCAGCGCCATGCCCGCGCCCAGCAGGGCCTGGTAAAGGCCGGTGAGGCGGCCGCGGTGGCTGGGCGGCACGTTGTGCGCGATCAGGGCTTCGGTGGCGTTCCAGGCCGCGGCGGCGCCCATGCCGGCCATCAGGCCCAGGCCGCACCAGATGCGGTAGTCATCGGTGAGCAGGTAGCCCAGGCAGGAGATGAGCTCCAGCAGCAGGCCGGCGCGGTAGGCCTGGCCCACGCCCACGCGGGCAAACAGCTGCGGCACCAGCGGCACGAGCGCGGCCACGCTGATGAAGGGCAGCATGGCGAACAGGCCGATGGCGGTGCTGCTGGCACCGGCGGTCTGCAGGCGCACGGCCAGCACGGGGTTGAGCAGGCTGTAGCTCAGCACCACCAGGGTGGTGCCCAGCATCACGCGCAGCAGGCCAGGGGGCAGCTTGGGGGCGGCGGAGGTCAGGTCAGCCATCCTCGCTTGTAGAAGTACCACATGGGCACCAGCGCGCTGGCCACCATCAGGGCCACGGTATAGGGGTAGCTCCACTCACCCAGCCACAGCAGCTCGGGGAAGCGCAGGTTCATGCCGTACACGCTGGCCACCAGGGTGGGTGGCAGCAGGGCCACCGAGGCCACCGAGAAGATCTTGATGATCTTGTTCTGGTTGATGTTGATGAAACCGACGGTGGCGTCCATCAGGAAGTTGATCTTGTCGAACAGGAAGGCCGTGTGGCTGTCCAGCGAGTCGATGTCGCGCAGGATCTGGCGGGCCTCTTCGAACTGGTCGGCGTTGAGCATGCGGGCGCGCATCATGAAGCTCACGGCGCGGCGCGTGTCCATCACGTTGCGGCGGATGCGGCCGTTCAAGTCTTCCTGGCGGGCGATGGCGGCCAGGGCCTCGGCGGCCGCGGCGTCGTTCACCGCGTTCTGCAGCACCTTCTTGCTGACCTTTTCGAGGTCGTCGTAGATGCCTTCGAGCGTGTCGGCGGAGTACTCGGCATCGGCGTCATACAGCTTGAGCAGCACGTCCTTGGCGTCTTCGATCAGGGCCGGGATGCGGCGCGCGCGCATGCGCAGCAGGCGGAACACCGGCAGGTCTTCCTTGTGGACGGAGAACAGCACGTTCTCATGCAGGATGAAGGCCACGCGGACGTTGCGCGGGGCTTCGTCGTCGTCGATCAGGAAGTCGGAGCGGATGTGCACGGCGCCGTCTTCTTCGTAGAAGCGGGCGGATTCTTCCAGGTCGTCGTCGATGATGTCGGCGGGGATGACCAGGCCGAACTTGACGGCGATCCAGCCTTTTTCTTCAGGGGTGGGGGCTTCCAGGTCGACCCAGACCGGACGAGCGGGCGTGAGCTCGTCGAGGCTGTCGATTTCTTCCTGAAACAGCCGGCCATTGGCCAGCGTGAACACGTTGAGCATGCGGTCTCCAGCACGTGGGCCCCGGGCTCAGGCCAGCGGGTGAACGTACAGGTTGAGGGACGGGGTGAATGGTGTGGCCGCCCCCTCCCGCTTGGCCGGCCGCCCGGATGTTGCATGGGCTGGCTGGGCCTCACCTGGCTTGCGTGCCCCTTGACTGCAGGGCCGGGTCCAGGTGGCTGGAGTGGGCGGTCACCGAGGGTGACTGTCCAAGGTGATCGCTCCAAAGTCGCCGCATGGCGGCAAGGCTTGCATTATCGCCTGCTCTGGCCGGGCGAGCAGGGCTTGTTGCACCAAGATTGCACCAAAAAGTCGGCATGAATGTCTTGATGCGTGGCCTGATGAACGCGCGCTGGCGAGCGGCCGGCCGGGGTGTATGGTGGCGGCATGGTCTTGCCTGCATCCCGACTCGATCTCAACCTGTTTCGCGTGATGGACGCCGTGTACGAGCACGGCGGGATATCGGGCGCGGCGCGCCACTTGCACCTGAGCCAGCCGGCGGTCAGCCACGCCCTGACCCGCTTGCGGCGTGCCTGGGGTGACCCGCTGTTTGTGCGCCAGGGCAACCGCATGGTGCCCACCGAGCTGACGCGGCGGGTGATCGGCGAGGTACAGGCGCACCTGCGCGGCTTGCAGACCTTGATGGGACAGGCCGATACCTTCGACCCCGCGACGCTGGACATGACCTTGCGCCTGGGCATGCGCGACGTGCTGGAGGCCATCACCCTGCCGCCGCTGATGGCGCGCCTGGCCGAGGTGGCGCCCCGCGCGAAGCTGGCCAGCGTGCGGGTCGCGCACGATGCGCTGGAGCAGGTGCTGACGCAAGGCGAGGTTGATCTGGTGATCGACCGGCAGCGGCGTGTCGGTGGGCACATCAAAGGGGTACACCTGGCCGACGAGACGCTGGCGGTGATCATGCGACAGGGGCATCCTCTGGCCAGGCGCAAGCTGGATCTGGCCGCGTACTTGAAGCAGCAGCATGTGATGGTGACGCTGCAGCCTGAGCAGCCGGACCCGCTGCAGGCGGTCTGGGCGGCGATGGGGCAGGGGCAGCGCGACGTGATCCTGCGTTGCCAGCATTACTTTGCGGCTGCGAATGTGGTCGCACACAGCGATACTTTGCTGACCTTGCCGCGCACCTATGCGCTGGAGCTGACGCGGGCCTTGCCCCTGTTGGTGTGCGAACTGCCGGTGGCGGTGCCACCATTGGGGATCTGGATGTACTGGCACGCCGACCGGGAGGCGGACCCGGTGCATGCCTGGCTGCGCGAGAGCCTGCAGCAGGGCGTGTACGCGTCCATGGGCTTGTTGCAGCCACGTTGAGGAGGCTTCCCGACATGAACACCCGCATGAGCCGTTTCGGGCGTAGCGACGATGGACGGCGCCTGGCCGTGCTGGCCGAGGCGCTGTACCTCACGAACCTGCTGGTGCTGCCCGGTCTGGCCTTTGTCGCCCTGTTGTGGCTGTGGCTGCAACACAAGGACGGCGCACCGCCGCTGGCGCGTCAGCACCTGAAGCAGGCAGTGTGGGCCAGCGTTGTCAGCGGGGTCCTGATCGTCTGCCTGTCGGTGGGTCTGGTGGCCCTGGGCGACTGGCATCAGCCGCTGACCTGGGTGGTGGTCATCACCTACTTCGTGTGCGTGCACGGCATGCTGGTGCTGCTGGGCATGTTCGCGCTGGCCAAGGCCATGGCGGGCCTGCCGTGGCGCTACCCGGTGATCGGGCCCCGCCAGGCCGAAGGCGTGTGACGCGTGGCCCACAAGTCATGCAGGATGTGCATGACTTGCGATGAAAATTCATCATTTGATGCACACCTTGAAGCGGCGTAGCATCCCTGACGTTGACCGAATGACCCACCCATCAGGAGACGAGCATGGACTTCCAGCCCAGTGAACGCGCAGCCAAAACCGCGGCCCGTGTGCGCGCTTTCATCAAGGAACACATCGAACCCGTTGAGCAGGAACACTGGGAAGGCATCCTGGGCCAGCGCCATGGTGGGGACTGGACGCAGTGGAAGATCCCTCCCCGTGTGGAAGCCCTGAAAGCCAAGGCCAAGGCCGAAGGTTTGTGGAATCTGTTCCTGCCCGACCCGGAACTGGGCGCGGGCCTGAGCGTGCTGGAGTACGCCTTCAGCGCCGAAGAGACCGGCCGCTCCATGATGGCGCCCGAGATCTTCAACTGCAATGCACCCGACACCGGCAACATGGAGGTGATCTGGAAGTACGGCAGCGAGGAGCAGAAGAAGCAATGGCTGACGCCGCTGCTGGCCGGCGAGATGCGTTCGGTGTTCTTCATGACCGAGCCTGATGTGGCCTCGTCGGACGCGACCAATATGGCCGCCACGGCCGTGATCGAGGGCGACGAGATCGTGCTCAATGGCAAGAAGTGGTGGTCGTCTGGCGTGGGTGACCCGCGCTGCAAGATCGGCATCTTCATGGCCCTGACGCCCAACCCCGATCTGGGCCGCCACAACCAGCACTCGATGGTGCTGGTGCCCATGGACACGCCGGGCGTCGAGATCAAGCGCATGCTGCCCGTGTTCGGCGAATACGATGAGCCACACGGCCACGGCGAGGTGCACTTCAACAATGTGCGCGTGCCGGTGAGCAACTTCATTGCCGGGCCGGGCAAGGGTTTCGAGATCGCGCAAGGCCGCCTGGGGCCAGGCCGCATCCACCACTGCATGCGCTGTATTGGCGCGGCCGAGAAGTCGCTGGAGCTGGCGATCAAGCGTGGCATCGAGCGCACGGCCTTCAGGAAGCAGCTGATCAACCTGGGTGGCAACCGCGAGCGCATCGCCGAAGCCCGCGTGGCCATTGACCAGGCCCGCCTGCTGACGCTGCAAGCTGCCTGGAAGATCGACACCATGGGCGTGATGGGTGCCTTGACCGATGTGTCGGCCATCAAGGTGGTGGCGCCGAGCATGCTGCAGAACGTGGTGGACTTCGCCATCCAGATGCACGGCGGCATGGGCGTGTCGCACGATGTGCCGCTGAGCGCCTTCTTCAACCAGGCGCGCAGCCTGCGTCTGGCCGACGGCCCCGATGAGGTCCACAAGGGCATGATCGCCCGCCTGGAGCTCATGAAATATGGTGTGATGAAGTAAGCGAGCCCACATTGAGCGACAACACGAAGAACAAAGGCATCGAAGACCAGGGCGGGCGAGTCCGCGCTGGTGAAGAGCTCAATACGGCGGGTGTGGACGCATGGCTGAAGGGCCATGTGCCCAGCCTGCAGGGCCAGCCGGAGATCACGCAGTTTTCAGGCGGGGCGTCCAACTGGACGTACCGCTTGAAGTACACGGGTGGTGAGCATGGGGGCGACTTCATCCTGCGCCGCCCACCCGCTGGCACCAAGGCCAAGGGCGCGCACGACATGGGCCGGGAATACCGTGTGCAGCAGGCCTTGAAGCCTGTGTACCCGGTGGTGCCCGCCATGATCGGGCTGTGCGAGGACGAGGCCGTGACCGGCAGCGAGTTCTATGTGATGGAGCGCATCGCCGGCATCATCCCGCGCAAGAACATGCCGCGTGGGCTGAACCTCGATGCAGCCACCACGCGCAAGCTGTGCACCAACGTGCTGGACAAGCTGGTCGAGTTGCATCAGGTGGATGTCAAAGCCACCGGCTTGGACAGCCTGGGCAAGGGCAGCGGTTACTGCCAGCGCCAGATCGAGGGCTGGAGTCAACGCTACACCAAGGCCAAGACCTGGAACGTACCTTCCTACCAGTATGTGATGGCCTGGTTGAAAGAGCGCACGCCACAGGACGTGGCCAACGTCGTCATCCACAATGACTGGCGCTTTGACAACGTCATCCTGGCCGAGAACGACCCCACCAAAGTGATCGGCGTGCTCGACTGGGAAATGGCCACGCTGGGTGACCCGCTGATGGACCTGGGCAATGCCCTGGCCTACTGGATCCAGGCCGATGACAACAAGCTGATGATGGCCACGCGCCGCCAGCCCACGCACCTGCCCGGCATGCTGCGTCGTGAAGAGGTGGTGGACTACTACCTGGACAAGACCGGCTACCGGCTCGATCGCCAGTGGGACTGGGCCTTCTACGAGGTCTATGGCCTGTTCCGTCTGGCGGTGATCGCGCAGCAGATCTACTACCGTTACCACCACAAGCAGACGCGCAACCCGGCCTTCAAGAACTTCTGGATCATCGTCAACTACCTGGACTGGCGCTGCAAGGGCCTGATCAAACGGGCCAGGGGCTGAGGCCTCTCGCCACGCCATCGGGCAAGCACCTGACCGACCACGAAAGACACAGCACACCATGGGCGCCATCTACCTTCTGCGACACGGCCAGGCTTCGTTTGGCTCCAATAACTACGACCAGCTCTCGCCCGTGGGGCACCAGCAGGCCAAGGTGCTGGGCTCGGCCCTGAAGGCACGCGGCGTCAAGCCCGATGTGCTGATCAGCGGCACGATGCAGCGCCATCAGGAGACGGCCGCCGGTGCGCTCGGCGAGTTGGGTATCGAGCTGCCCTTGCAGCACCACGCGGGCGTCAACGAGTTCGACCACGAGAACGTGATCGAGGTGGCCGAGCCGCGCTATGTCGACAAGCTGGTGATGATGAGCGACATGGCCGCATCAGGTGACCCGCGCCGCACCTTCCAGAAGTTCTTCCAGGACGCGGTGGCGCGCTGGGTGGGCGGCAACCACGATGACGAGTACAACGAGCCCTGGTCGGTGTTCAAGCTGCGTGTGGTCTCGGCCCTTGAAGACCTGGTCAAGGCCACGCCACCCAAGGGCAGCACGCTGGTGTTCACCTCGGGCGGCACGATCAGCGTGATCTGCGCGCACCTGCTGGGCTTGAACGACGCGCAGGCCTTCACCATCAACTGGACGCTGGCCAATGTGGGCATCACCAAGATCCAGGCTGGGCGTGATGGCCTGCACCTGATTTCGGTGAACGAACACGCGCACGTTGAGGGCGCCCAGCCGCCCCTGCTCACCTACCGCTGACGCATACTTCGGGGCTTGGGCCGGCACGCACGACCGCAACTGCAACGCCAGCCCGCATCAACAAGGAACAGCCAGGATGAAAGCCCTCAAGATCGCAGGTGGTGTGCTCGCATTGGTGGTGGCGCTGGCCGGTGTCGGCATCGTGTCGGCCTGGGCGCCAGACCTCCCGGTCGAGTCGCTCAAAGCCCGCTGGGCCCCGGCGCCATCGCATTTCGTGGCGCTCAATGGCATGCAGGTGCACCTGCGTGATGAAGGCCCGCGTGACGACCCGCAACCCATCGTGCTGCTGCATGGCACCTCGGCCAGCCTGCATACCTGGGAAGGCTGGGTGGCCGCGCTCAAGGGCCAGCACCGCGTCATCACGGTGGATTTGCCTGGCTTTGGCCTGACAGGCCCTGCGCCCGATGGCGACTACCATTTGCCGCACTATGCCGACTTCGTGGTCAGCGTGCTGGATCACCTGCAGCTCAAGCAGGTGGTGCTGGCGGGCAACTCCCTGGGTGGCGAGATCGCGTGGATGACGGCCGTGGGCCACCCCGAGCGCGTCAGCAAGTTGGTGCTGGTGGACGCGGGTGGCTACCCCTTCAAGACCGAGGGCATGCCCATTGGCTTCAAGATCGCGCGCATCCCGGCGCTCAAGCCGCTGATGACGCACATGTTGCCGCGCCACATGATCGAGTCCAGCGTGCGCAGCGTGTACGGTGACCCGTCCAAGGTGACGCCCGAGCTGATCGACCGTTACTACGAGTTGACGCTGCGCGAGGGCAACCGCGAATCCCTGGCGGCACGTTTCAGCCAGAGCCCGCTGGGCGCTCATGCCGACCAGATCAAGCAGATCAAGCAGCCCACGCTGATCATCTGGGGTGGGCAGGATCACCTCATCACGCCTGACAACGCCGACAAGTTCCAGCATGACATCGCAGGCAGCCGACTGGTGGTGTTCGACAAGCTGGGCCATGTCCCGCAGGAAGAAGACCCCACCGCCACAGTCGAGGCCTTCAAGGCCTTCCTTGCGCCGCACTGAGGCAGGCAGCCTCCTTCCATCATCCGATCGTCGACATCACCACGCACCATGGCCCAACGCAGACAGAACATCCTCATCACCGGCGCCAGCTCAGGTTTGGGCGAAGGCATGGCGCGCGAATTCGCCGCCATGGGCCGCAACCTGGCGCTGTGCGCGCGCCGGGTGGACAGGCTGGTCGAACTCAAGGCCGAGCTGGAAGCCAAGTACCCCGGTGTGAAGGTGCTGGTGCGCCCGCTGGACGTCAACCAGCACGAGCAGGTGTTCGAGGTGTTCCGCGCCTTCAAGCAGGAGTTCGGCCAGATCGACCGGGTCATCGTCAACGCGGGCCTGGGCAAGGGCCAGCCCATTGGCAAGGGCCGCTTTGATGCCAACCTGCAGACGGCGCAGACCAACTTCATCGCGGCGCTGGCGCAATGTGAAGCGGCGGTGGAGATCTTCCGCGCGCAAAACAGCGGGCACCTGGTCAGCATCTCGTCGATGAGCGCGATGCGCGGCCTGCCGCGCAACCTCACCACGTATGCGGCCACCAAGGCGGGCCTGGCGGCGCTGACCGAGGGTATCCGTGCCGACCTGTTGCGCACGCCGATCAAGGTCACCACGATCTTCCCGGGCTACATCGAGACCGAGTTGAGCAGCAAGTCCGCCAAGACCCCGTTGATGGTGGACACGGCTTCGGGCTGCCGCGCGCTGGTGGCAGCCATCGAGCGGGAGCCGGCCAAGGCCTGCGTGCCAAGCTGGCCGTGGACGCTGGTGGGCTGGTACATGCGCAATGCGCCGCTGGCGTGGATCGCGAAGATGTCCTGATGTGAAGGGCTGTCAGCCCGGGGCAGCGCTACCCAGCCCTGCTCAGCCGAGCTGGCGCGTGACCACGTCCAGCAACTGGCGGGGGCTGAAGGGCTTGGTCAGGTAGCCATCGGCGCCGGACTGCTTGCCTTGTTGTTTGTCGTGATCCTGGCCCTTGGCGCTGAGGATGACGACTTTCATGCGCTTGAGCGCAGGGTCACTCTTGATGTGGTTGCACACGGCGAAGCCGTCCAGCGAGCCAGGCATCATCACGTCCAGCAGGACCAGGTCAGGCTTGAGCTGACGCGCCATCTGCAGGCCGAGGTCGCCGTTCTCCGCCTCGTGGATATCAAAATCCTCGATTTCCAGGGTCATTCTGATCAGTTCGCGGATGTCCGCCTGGTCTTCCACGATCAGCACGCGTTTCATCTGAGTCTTCTCCCATCCTCAAGCGAGCCGTATTGTCCTAAAGCCGTGTACTGAAAAGCCGAAGATGACGCTTAAAGTCAAAATGTTTTGATCCGCAATCCGGGGTAAGTTGCGGGTCTCAGACAGGGGGTGTATCAAGCATGATTCATCGGGCATGGCGCAATGTACTGGGCTCGGCCAGGCTGGTGGTCGAGTTGCTGCTGATCGTGGCCGTGTGCGAAGTGGTCGTGATGTTCCTGATGCCCTCGCTGGCACCAGGGTTGACGGCCTGGCAGGACGCCCTGCTGGATGCGCTGGTGCTGTCCGTGATGGCGGCGCCCCTGTTGACCTGGCGGGTCCATCGCATGGTGTCCCGCGCGGCAAGCGCGCGCGTGCTGGCAGCGCCTTCGCTGGCGGCTGTCCGCATGCTGCCCTGGCTGGTGTTCGTGCTGGGCATTGGTTTGAGCATGTGGTTGGCCTGGGGGCTGCATCGGCAAGCGCAGCATGCGGCTTACGCACGTTTCGAGCAGGTGGCCGACAGCCTGAAAGGCACGGTGCAGGGCCGCTTTGATCGGGCCGCCGACGGGCTGCGCGACATCGCCAGTGCGTCGACCCTCATGGGGCATGTCCTGGACCGCCAGGCGCTGAGTACCTGGGTCAAGACGCGCAACCTCGGGCGCGAGTACCCCGGCCTGCTGGCCCTGAGCCTGATCAAACCCATTCCTCGGGCGGCCTTGCCCGACTACGAGGCGCGGATGCAGGCGCAGGGGTTTCAAGGATTCAAGGTCCGCACCGAGGGGCAGGCACCTGTGCTGTACCTGATCGATGCCATCGAGCCGCTGGGGCCCAATCGCCAGGCCCTCGGCTTTGACGTGAGCTCGGAGCCCGCCCGGCAAGAAGCCCTGCAACGCGCCATCGACACGGGGGAGGCCACGCTGAGTGCCCAGGTCCATCTGGTGCAACTCGGGTACCCTCGGCCAGCCTTCCTGTACTTCCTGCCGCTTTACAAGCCGGGCTGGCCCGTCGCGACGGTGGCGCAGCGCCGCGCGGCGCTGGAAGCCCTCGTGTCGGCGCCCATCCTCCTTGAGGGTATGCTCGATGGTCTGGACCCGTCTCTTCTTTACCAGGCGCAGTACGCCCTGTATGACGTCAGCGGCGGGCGGGCGACGGTATTGCTCGCCTCATCCATGCCGCATGACCAGGCGGACAAACGGGCCCCGGCGCCCCAGTTCACCTCCAACCACACCGTGTCTGTTGGTGGGCGGACGCTGGCGCTGCGCATCCGCTCCACCACGGCTTTCGATATCGACAACGGCTACGTCATGGCGGTGTGGCTGGTGCTGCTGGGCGTGCTGCTCAGCGGCATGGCTGCGGTGTCTGTCTGGCTGATGAACACGGGCCGGGTGTGGGCCAGGCAGATGGCGCAGTCCATGACGGCCGATCTGCAGGCGGCGCAGGCGCAGTTGCGGGCACACAGCCAGCAGATGTCGGCGATTTTTTCCTTGTCGCCCGACGCCTTTGTCTCGTTCGACATGGCCGGCTGCGTCAGCTACATCAGCCCTGCATGGGCCGGTCTCACGGGCCTGTCGTCTCAGGCCCTGCTGGGGCTGACGGAGGCGGCGTTCAGCGCGCGCCTGTTCGAACGGGCCGAGCCAGGGCAGTCGATCCAGGGACTGGCTGCGCTCAAGCAGGCCAGCGCAGCCGAGGGTACGGCCAAAGACCATGCGGATGCCACGCGTGTGGTCGTTGAGATGCGGCCACCTGCCAGGCGCATGCTGGAGATGCGCCTGAGCCGCAGCGAGGGCGGCACCGTCTCGCAGGTGCTGCACGTGCGCGACGTGACCATCGAAACCGAAGTGGACCAGATGAAGAGCGCCTTCCTGTCCATGGCTGCGCACGAGTTGCGTACCCCGATGGCCAGCATCTTCGGCTTCACGGAATTGCTGCTCACGCGTGAGCTGTCACCCGACAAACAAAGGGATCTGCTGGGCCGCATCTACCGCCAGAGTGAAGGCATGACGGCCATCATCAACGAGCTGCTGGATCTGGCACGCATCGATGCCCGCCAAGGCAAGGACCTCAGCTTCAATGCGTGCAACCTGGCCGAGCTGCTGGAGGAGGTCATCCGCGACTTCAAGCTCCCCGCGCAGCGTCAGGCGCCGTTCACCCACTGGCCCGAGCAGCCCATCATGGTGTGGGTGGACCGCCAGAAGATGCAGCAGGCCGTGCTCAATGTGCTGTCCAACGCCTACAAGTACTCACCGCAAGGTGGCGATGTGCGCGTGCGCATCCTGACAGCGCACCGTCAAGGCAAACCGCATGTGGGGGTTGAGATCCAGGATGAGGGCATGGGCCTGGCACCGGATCAGCTCGCACGGGTGGGCGAGCGCTTCTACCGCGCGGACAAATCCGGCAACATCCCCGGTACCGGCCTGGGGGTGGCCATCGTCAATGAGATCCTGGAGCTGATGGGCGGCCACATGACGCTGCACAGCGAGCACGGGAGGGGGAGCACCTTCACCTTGTGGCTCGCCAGGATGGACGAGCAGGTTGTGCTGGATGACCGGCGCTGAGGCTCCGGCACGAGGGGGCTCCCCTTGATAACAAAGTAGGCCGCGAGCGCGGCTGTTCTGTCAGGGTGTCGTCGGGGAAGGGGCTGGGCCCGCCTCAGGCACTGCGACGCCCGGCCAGGAGCGTGGCGAAGGGGTTGCGCGGCACGCGGCTTTGGATTTTCTTGAGGATGACCTTGCGCTCCAGGATCGGGCTCTCGATCCAGTGCCAGGAGAGGGCGGCAAAGATGAAGGTCAGGGGAATGGCGGTCAGGATGTTGAGGTACCAGTCTCTGGCCCAGGGAAACTGGTACACCAGCACTTGCTGAATCGGGAAGCCATACAGGAACAGGCCATAGGAGTAGTCTCCCTTCTTGAGCAACGCGATCTTGGTCGGGTTGGTCAGGCCCAGGTAGGCTGTGGTGTAGGCGGCCGGGAAGGGCGAGAGGTAGACCAGGCGTTGGTCAAACAGCGAGGCCACCGTGAACGCGGCGCACAGCAGGAAGAGCGCGCGGCTCCAGGGGATGGCGGCACGGTTGATGTAGAGCGCAATACCCGCCAGGAAGCACATCACCAGCGTGCGGCCGGCCCAGGGCGAAGCACCAGCCCACAGCACGCGGGCTTCCAGCACCAGCGAGAACCCCAGGATCAAGGCGGCGAACAAGCGTGGACGCAAGTGGGTGCCAAACAAGGCCAGCCCAGCGATCACGATGTAGCACTCCAGCTCCATCGGGATGGTCCACAACTGGCCGTTGACCAGGTCCGAGGGGTTGTTCTGGAAGACGCCAGGCAGATGGTAGTGAATGATGCCCAGCGCGTTGCCCATGTAATGCTGGAAATCGGCATGCTGAAAGTAGTCCTGCCACGGCAAAGTGGTGACGAGCGGGCCGATGATCAGGGCGCAGAAAATGGTGTCAACGATCAAGGCGGGAAAAATCCGGAACGCCCGCAAACCCAGGAATGTCGTCAAACCTTTGGCGCGTTCCAGGCTGCCAGCCACCAGGAAGCCGCTGAGCGCAAAAAACATGGGCAGGATCACCGAGAACAAGTGCCCGAAAGGTGTCTGAGTGAAAGCGCTCTGGTAAGCATGGCCATAAGACGTGACCACACTGTGGAAGGCGATCACGGTCAGGGCGAGGATCAAGCGCATGTAGTCAAAGCCGGAGGCTTTCCCGCCAGTAGCCTGAATGCGGTCTTGAAAACTGATGGGGGTGCTGAACATCGTGCGCAAAGGCTTCAGTGGGCGGGCTGTGGCTGAGCCCTGCGGGTTGATGCCACATTTGACGAGTATTGCACGCGCGCCGTCGGCGTGGGGCGGTGCGGTGCCCCTCAGCCAGAGGGGGCTAGCCCCCTCGGACAGGGCCGCCCCGAACAGAGGGGTTACAGCCGTGCCGCCAGCCGCGCGGCCTGGTCAATGGCCTTCTTGGCGTCCAGCTCACCCGCCTCAAACGCCCCGCCGATGATGTGCACCTTGCGGCCTGCCGCCTGCAGCTCATCAGCCAGTGAACGCAAGGGCACCTGGCCCGCACACAGCACCACGTTGTCGCACGCGATCCAGGTCGGGTCCTTGCGCTCCTCACCGTAGCTGATGAGCAGGCCCTCGTCGCCGATGCGTTCGTAGTTCACGCCGCCCACCATCTCCACGTTCTTCATCTTCAGCGTGGTGCGGTGGATCCAGCCCGTGGTCTTGCCCAGGCCGGCGCCCAGCTTGCCCTTCTTGCGCTGCAAGAGCACCACCTCGCGTGCAGGCGGTATAACCTGCGGCTTGGCGGTGCTCAAGCCACCGGGTGACAGGGCCGGGTCGGTCACGCCCCATTCGGCCTTCCAGGCTTCGAGGTCCAGCGTGGTGGAGTGCCCGTCGTGCACCAGGTACTCGGCCACATCGAAGCCGATGCCGCCCGCGCCGATGATGGCCACCTTTTTGCCCACGGGCTTGTGGTGGCGCAGCACGTCGATGTAGCTCAGCACCTTGGGGTGGTCCTGGCCGGGGATCTTCGGGTCACGTGGGTTCACGCCCGTGGCCACGATCACCTCGTCGTGCGCCTGCAATCGGGCCGCATCCACCCTGGTCTGCAGATGCAGCTTCACACCCGTGAGCTCGACGCGCTTGCGGAAGTAGCGCAGCATCTCGTTGAACTCTTCCTTGCCCGGCACCTGGCGGGCCATGTTGAGCTGGCCACCGATGTCATCGGCCGCATCGAACAGGTCGACATCAAAGCCGCGCTCGGCCAGCAGTGTGGCCGCGGTCAAACCGGCCGGGCCTGCGCCCACCACGGCCACCTTGCGTTTGGCACTCGTGGGTTTGAACACCAGCTCGGTCTCATGGCAGGCGCGCGGGTTGACCAGGCAACTGGTGAGCTTGTTGCGGAAGATGTGGTCCAGGCAGGCCTGGTTGCAGGCGATGCAGGTGTTGATCTCGTCGGCACGGCCTTGCGCGGCCTTTTTCACGAAGTAGGGATCGGCCAGCAGCGGGCGGGCCATCGAGATCATGTCGGCGCAACCATCGGCCAGCACGGCCTCGGCCACCTCGGGTGTGTTGATGCGGTTGGAGGTGACCAGCGGGATGGTGATGCCTGCTGCACTCAGCTCGGCCTTCATCTTCTGCGTGACCCAGGTGAAGGCGCGGCGCGGCACGCTGGTGGCGATCGTGGGCACACGCGCTTCATGCCAGCCGATTCCCGTGTTGATGATGCTGGCGCCGCCTTGGGCAATGGCCTTGCCCAGCGTGACCACCTCATCCCACGTGGAGCCATCGGGCACCAGGTCGATCATCGAGAGGCGATAGATGATGATGAAGTCCTTGCCCACCGCTTCGCGCGTGCGCTCGACGATCTCGATGGGCAGGCGCATGCGGTGACTGTAATCGCCGCCCCATTCATCATTGCGCTTGTTGGTGTGGCGTGCCAGGAACTGGTTGATGAAGTAGCCCTCGGAGCCCATGATCTCCACGCCGTCATAACCTGCTTCACGTGCCTTGACGGCGCAGTTCACAAATGCGCGGATCTGCCGCTCCACACCGCGTGCGGACAGCGCAAAGGGCTTGAACATCGAGATGGGCGACTGGATGCGTGAAGGCGCCACCGCCAGTGGGTGATAGGCATAGCGCCCCGTGTGCAGGATCTGCAAGGCGATCTTGCCGCCGGCCTGGTGCACCGCTTGCGTCACCACCTGATGGCGCCTGGCCGCGCCCGAGGTGGCCAGCGTGCCGGCAAAGGGCTTGGCCCAGCCCGCGATATTGGGGGCGAAGCCGCCGGTCACGATCAGGCCCACATCGCCCTCGGCCCGCTCGCGGAAGTAGGCAGCCAGCTTGCTCAGGTCCCGCCCATCTTCCAGGCCCGTGTGCATCGAGCCCATGAGCACGCGGTTCTTCAGCGTGGTGAAGCCCAGATCCAGTGGGGACAGCAGGTGGGGGTAGGCGGTGCCGGTGGGGGGGCTGATGGACTGCATGGTGGCGCGTGCGCAAGGGTGGCGGTTGACGCGCGATCCTGCCACAGGAGGGGGAGGATCTCGCGACAGCGCGCGACAACGCACGCCTTAGCTCACCTCACTTCACAGATAGCGCTGCACCCCCAGCAGGCAGGACTGGTTGACGCGAGTCTCGCGCCGCTTCGTGGTCTCGCACTGCGCGTGCAGGTTCCATTGTTTGTTGAGGCTGTAGCGCGTGCGCACGAGCAGGCCGGTCTCAAAGGGCTGCTTGTCCAGATAGGCCCGGGCAAAGACTTCGGTCTGCACGCGCCACTGCGCATTGACGTCACCCAGCAGGCCCAGGGCAATGCCGCTGCCCACGGCCCAGGGCTGCTGAGGCAGGGCGCGGTCCCAGCGCGCCTGGTTGTCCATGAAGGCATAACCCAGCCAATGCTGATCCGGCATCAGCTCGGTCGCCATGCCGGGCCCGCCGCGCAGGTTGAGGCCCAGCGGGCGGGTGCCATCGGCGCGGGTGGCCAGGCTGCGTTCCAGGCCCATGTGCACGCGCCAGGACTTGCTGGCCATGAGTGGTTCGCGCGCGCTGAGCGAGCTGATGTCCACCGGCGTGAACGACTCCAGTTGCAGGTGCCCATTGGCCGCCTTGGTGAAGGCCACATTGAAGAACTGGATGGCCGCACCACGCTGGTAGCCGTCTTCCGGGTCCATCAGGTCATGGTAGGCCGGGCGGGCTTGCAGCATCACCAGGCCCTGGCCTTGGCGCTGCCCCAGCATCACGTCCACACGGGCGGTGTCGTGGCCTTGGGTGGGGTCCTTGATCGGCGTGGGCACGGTGATCGGCGTGCCCGCAGGCAGGGCCGCACGGGCGGCCAGCAAGGCCATGCGCTGCTTTTGCGTGGCGGCCTCGGTGCTGTCCTTGCGCGTGGCTTCATACGAGACCAGCCGCTCGGCCGTCTCCAGGATCAGCGCGCGTTGTTCGGGCGAGGGCTCCTGCTGTGCCAGGGCTTGCGGCGACAGCGTCTCCTCGCTGAGTTGTTGCGCCAGGCGTGCGCGTTGTGGGCCCAGCAGCTGGGCGCGGTAACGCAGCTCCGTGCTGTTGGAAGGCCGGTACTGGATGCGCGTGAGCAGGCCGGGTGTCTGCGTCACAGCCCGCACCGTGTCCAGCGGGATGGCCCACCAGGTGAACTGCCTGGTCAGCTGCAACTCGGGCCGGGCCGCATCCAGCAGCGACAGCAGGTGGTACGAGCAGTTTTCGTCGAAGAAGTAGTAGTCAAAGCGCGTGGGGCCCAGCTCCCAGGCGTGTGCCAGCAGCCGGTTGATCTCGACGGGTGTCAGGTTGAGCTCGTATTCCCAGATGTCGCGGTTTTCCAGGTCGTTGTAATCGCGGATGCGCAGGTAGTAGGGCTCGTTGGTGAATTGGCCGGCATACAAGCCCGTCAGGCCTTTGAACGCGAAGGCCAGGCCATCGGCCTCGTTGCCATTGGCGGCATAACTGACCGCATAAGACAGCATGGGGGACCAGGTCTGGCCGGGTTCAGGCCGCGCATCCAGGCGGATGAAGGTGTGCCCATACATGGACGCCGGGCTGTTGATGTAGGCCGACGGGAAGATCAGCGTGGCCCGGTCTGCCTTGATGCCTTGCCGCCATTGTGTGTAGCGTGGGCAATCGGGCGTGGGCAGTTGGGCCGCGTCGAAGTGCAGCTGTTCCTGGAGCCACTGAAAGCGTGCAATGAAGCGGCAGGCGGCGGGCTGATCCAGGGCGTGGTGCGCGCTGGGGTCGAAGAAGGCGGCCAGCGTGGCGTCCAGCTCGTGCTCGGGGTTGTGCGCGCCATCGGGCGCCAGAAAGAAGTCGGGGTCGTCAGCCAGGCTGCGGTCCACACGCGTGAGCGGCTGCACGCTGTAGTGCAACAAGGTGCGCCACATGGCGCTGCGGGCCAGGCCCTGCTGGCGGGCGGCCTGTTGCAGGCTTTGCAGATATGTGGATGGGGTTGCCGTGTCGGCTGCGGATGCCGCGTGGGCCATGCCGCTCAAGGTGCTCGCCAGCGCGAGCACGCTCATCAACCAGAATCGAATTCGCACCGTCTTGTCCTGCCTGAGGCCTACCTGAATGAGACATGCCCAGCGCGTGGCTGGGCATGGAATGGCCGCGCGATGGCGGCCTTGATGAGCCAGGGCCCCATGCTGGAGCCCCGATGCATCAGATGACGGCAGCGTAGCCAGCCAGTTGCGCGTTGGAAGCCAGGACGGACTTCAGGTTGACGGCAACCTGGTCGTTGGCGAACACGGTGGCGAAGTTGCCCTTGATGGTGGAGGCGAACAGGGCGCGGTCAGCGGCCTTCACGCCCATCAGCTCGGCCAGCGTGTCCAGGCTTTCACCTTGGCCGGCGGCGGCGTCACGGGCCAGGGCCACGCGGTTGCCGTCGATGTACATGGCGGTGCGCCAGCTGGAGGACACCACGCCGTCTTGCGTACAGCCCGAGGTACCGAAGGTGATGCCGAAGGTCTGGTTGCCGGATGTGCCGTTGGTGGTGGCGGCCAGCACCTGGGGCGCGATGCCCGACTTGCCTTCAAACACCTTCGAGCCCCAGCCGCAGCTGCCGACGTTGTTCTGGGCGGCCATGGACGATGCGGCAGCCAAAGTCACCAAAGCGGCGACGACGATCTTCTTCATAGTTAACTCCTAGCTTTGTAACAGTCTCAGTTGGACGGCCCCATGCCTTCCAAAAAACATTCTAGGCGCGATATGAAATGCGAGCGCCAACCCCATGAAGAGGGGTAAACGGGTATGCCCGACTGGTGTAGCCGCGGTACCGGGTGCATACGCCTTTTGATCCTTTGGAAACAATCGCCCACAGTCCTTACCAGAATCGCAGGCGAGCCATCCCTGCTTCAGGGGGGCTTCAGCGGCCTTGCCCCAGGCAAGATTCGCGCTTCATTTTCCGCAGCTCGTTGATCGGGTCAAACATCATCATGAAGAAAATCGCTCTGGGCGCTTTGGCGCTGGCTCTGTCGGCCTCGGCTTTTGCTGAAAACTATATTGGCGCCACCATCGGCTCCAGCCACATCGACATCGACTGTGGCCTGGGCACGCAGTGTGACGACGGCGACACCGGCTTCAAGCTGTATGGCGGCTTTGACGTGTCGCACCAGGCTGCACTGCCTGGTCTGGCGCTCGAAGTGGCCTACATTGACTTTGGCAAGGCCAACGTCACCATCCCCTTCGTCACCGTCCAGTCGATCGAGGTGTCTGCGCTGACCTTTGGCGCCGCCATCCACCCCAAGTTCACGCCGGCGCTCAGCGGTGTGGCCCGCCTGGGTGTGGCTTATGTGGATGCCAAGTCGTCCGGCGCGTTCGCCAGCTCGTCTTCCAATCTGAAGGTGTACGGCGGCCTGGGCCTGGAGTATTCGCTCAACAAGCAGTTCAAGCTCGTGGGCGGCGCAGACTTCACCAGCTATGACACCGGTCGCCAGAGCGGCTCGGCACACCTGTTGAGCGTTGGTGCGCAGTACGGGTTCTGATCGACCTTGCCGCGCAGACAGGGGCGCTCACCAGTAGCGCCCGATGCCCAGCAGTGTCCTGGCCCCGCCATGTTCACCGCTGCTGTGCTCATGCTGGATGCGAATGTCATAGCTTCTGCCGAGTGCATACCGCCATTCGGCCTTGAGCACGTTGTAGCGGGCCTGCTCCGAGCCAGCGGGCCAGCGCGATTCCATGTTGATTTCGGTACCCCAGTCCGGGTTCGGCCGCCAGATCAAGGTTGTGCCGGCCTTGACGTAACCGAGACCTTGGTCGGCTCTTTTGCCCTGCACGGCACCGCCGGCGCGGACCGCCAAAAAGAGGCCACTCATGAGGCGTCGGCCCATGCCGATGTCGCCTTGCAACTTGGCCGCCAGGCAGTCTTCACAGCCCGGTTTGACAGGCTCGGCACCAACCTTGATCTGCCAGACTTGCCCTCGGTCGCCGGCCAGCCCGGTCACACCAGGATTGGCGCTGTTGATCGCCACCAGATCCAACTGGTCGAGCCGGATGCCTTGCTGTTTGAACCTCAGGCGAAGGTCGCCCATGGTGAGTCCGCTGTAGGGCACGTGTCCCTGATCGGAGTCCAGTGGGTCGTAGTACGCGGCGCGAATGCGCACGAAGCCCGCTTGGCCCTGGCGATCACTGTCCATCCATCCTGCTTGAAACCAGCCCGGCGCGCGACCCAGATGTGGCGCTTGCGGCGCAACGGCCTCTGCCGTCTTGGGGGCTGGCGGAAGCCGGAAGCGTTCAGCCAGCGCAGCGGTGTAGACCGGGTGCAGCTTGCCGGATGAGCGCTGTGCCGCGTCCGTGATGAACTGGTAGTAGTCGATGGTTGCATCCACGACTGCGCGTTGCCCCTCGGGGGGGAGCGCACGGTAGGGGGCTTGGGTCAACGCCTGCTCGTGCGCCACCAGGTCAAAGAAGACCTGCCGTTCCTGCGCGCCCAGGGCATTGAAGCTGGCATAAAACCGGCTCTGCCTGGACGGCGCATATCTGACCGATTTCAACAAGGGGCTGCCATCTGCTCGACGTTCGCGTCCCGCTTGTTGCAAAGTGGCCTGCGGAATGGTCCATGGGCGATTGGGCGGCGTAATGTTGACACCTTCAACGATCTGCACGATTTCGGCCATGCGGAAGGCGCAGTTCTTGCGGAAGAAGAAATATTGATAACGGCGGTTCAATACTTCCCAGGCATGCGCCGAAACGAACTGGACCTCATCGGGCGACAGATTGATTTCATATTCCCATAGATCTCGCAGTTCGATTTCGCCATATTGATTGCGATGAAAATAGTATTCAATATCGCTGAAGCCGCCGTCATATCCGCCGAGGATGCCTTTGACGATGTAGACAAAGGGGCTGTCCGAACCATCTTCAATCACCCCGTAGCTGATGGAAAGGTCTTGCAGTGCGGTAAGCCGGCGGCTGGGGTCGGTGTTGAACTTCAGCAGCGTGTGTCCGTAATATGAGGCGGGGTTTCCCAGAAAACCGGACGCCAATACCAGGCTGATGGACGTGATCTGGCGGCTGCCCGCCCAGGCATCCCAACGAGGACAGGATACCGATGGAAAGTTCAGCTGCCCGGCCAGCTTCTTTTTCAGCCAGAGTGTGCGTGCCGGAAAACGGCATTGGGCGTGTTCGTCGTCTGGCTTTGCATCAGCAGGCAAGCGCAAGGCGTCGAGTGTGGCCTGCAATTCCGACAATGGGCTATCTCGCCCGTCCCGGCTATTCAGGAAAAACGTTTCGGTGTGAATGGCGCTGCGCCAGCCTGACGGCGAATCCGATGCGGGTTCGTAGTGTCCGAGTTTGAGCCAGGTGGGATCCTGGGCAAGGGCTTGCAACGCGATGCCTTGAGTGGTCGGGGCGTTGCCGATGTCGGCGCGCGTCGAGGCGGAATACAGGCAGCAAAGTGCAGCCGTGATCAGCAGGCGCATCCAGATGGGGACGAAGGAATACATGAAGTCTGTGCGTGGCGGCGCCAAGTAAGCAGGCCGCCAGGTATGAGCCTGGCGGCCTGCGGCGCGTCATTTGATCAACGATCAGACTGCGCAGTGCTGAGCGACGGCTGCATCCACGGCGCCGTAGAACTGAGCAGCCTTTTGCAGGCGAGGCTGGTTGGCGAAGCCGGGCTGCGACACGATGGCGCCCATGGATTCGCGCGTTGCAGCGATGGCAGCAGCCTGGTGACCCGAAGCGCATTCCATGATGTTGAACACGGTGGTCAGGTGTTCACCAGCACCCTGAGCGGCTTGTTCAGCCAGTTGCTCATAGGTGTCACGGATGAAGACGGCGGCGACAACCTTTTTGCCTTGGCAGGTCTGGGGGCTGGCGGTGGCCGAGGTCAGGGCAGTGATACCAAAGTCCCAGATCACGTTGGAGGTGACGGCAGCCCAGCCGGTGTTGGAGAACAGGGCGGCGCCGATACCGCAGTCAGTATAGGGGTTGGGGCCAGAACCGGGGGCTTTGGTATCAGTGGCAGCACCTTCTGCATGGGCAAAAACGGCGCAAGAGGCGACGATGGCGCCGACCACGATGGACTTGAACTTCAACATATTAAAAAATCCTGAAAGATTTGCGAAATATTTGATGTGTGCAAAACACGCATCAGTGAATCTCACGGAATTCACACGGTTATTTTACTTTTGTATCAATGCTTTTCATAAGTAAGTGGTCGGGGGGATGTTATCGATTGCCCTCATATGTCACAGTTCCTCCCCCTGAAATGGAGGGGGTAACCCGCCCGACTTGGTGGTCAAATGCGGGCGCCGCAGCAGTCGTGCTGCAGATGTTTGAATCGAGAATCCATGTTCAAGAAAATGATGTTGGCCGCTGTGATGGCCACTGCCGCTTCCGGCGCGATGGCGCAGCTGTATATGGGCGCAGGTCTGGGTTACGCAAAGATTGCTGATGCGTGCAACGGCTCGGTGGGCTCGTGCGAAGACAGTAGCTTGGGGCTGAAGCTGTACGGTGGTTTCCATCTCAACGCCAGTGTGTCTGCCGAGCTGGGCTACCTCGACTTTGGTCAGGCAACCAACGATGCAGGTCCGCTGCATGCTGAACTCGACGCCAGTGCGGTGGTGATCAACGCCGCATTCCGTGCTCCCGTGGGCCGTGACCTGACCGGCGTGGCCCGCATTGGCCTGGCCAGCGTGACGATGGATGAGAAATACAACTTTGCCCCCAATAGTTCCAAGTCCACTTCGCAGCTGTACCTGGGGCTGGGCCTGGAGTACGCGCTTCAGAAGAACCTGAAGGCGACCTTTTCGTACGACCTGACGCATGGCGAGGATGCCAGCGGTGATAGCGGCAACCTGCACCTGTTCAGCGCTGGCCTGCAGTACGCCTTCTGAGCGCGGTACGCACCCAAACAAAAAGGCACCCCGCGGGGTGCCTTTTTTCATGCTGGATCGTTGATCGATCAGCCTTGTGCCTTCTTCTTCAGGCGCCATGCGTGCAGCAGCGGCTCGGTGTAACCCGAAGGCTGTTCCTTGCCCTTGAAGACCAGATCCAGGGCGGCCTGGAAGGCGGCGCCGTTGGGGTTGGCCACCAGCGGCTGGTACAGCTTGTCGCCCGCGTTCTGCTTGTCGACCACGGCGGCCATGCGGTTGAAGGTCTCGCGCACCTGGGCTTCGGTCACCACGCCATGGTGCAGCCAGTTGGCCACGTGCTGGCTGGAGATACGCAGCGTGGCGCGGTCTTCCATCAGGCCCACGTTGTGGATGTCAGGCACCTTGGAGCAGCCCACGCCCTGGTCGATCCAGCGCACCACATAACCCAGGATGCCCTGGATGTTGTTGTCCAGCTCTTGCTGCTTGTCGGCATCCGACCAGTTGGCGCTTTCCACCACGGGGATGGTCAGCAGCTTGTCGAGCAGCGACTGGGGATCTTCGCCGGTCTTCTCGATGTCTTGCTGGATGGCAGCCACGCTCACCTGGTGGTAGTGCGTGGCGTGCAGCGTGGCGGCGGTGGGCGAAGGCGTCCAGGCGGTGTTGGCACCGGCCTTGGGGTGGGCGATCTTCTGCTCCAGCATGCCGGCCATCAGGTCGGGCATGGCCCACATGCCCTTGCCGATCTGGGCGCGACCACGCAGGCCCATCTGCAGGCCGATCAGCACGTTGCGGCGCTCGTAAGCGGCGATCCAGGCGCTGTTCTTGATGTCGCCCTTGCGCATCATCGGGCCGGCCAGCATGGCGGTGTGCATTTCGTCGCCGGTGCGGTCCAGGAAGCCGGTGTTGATGAAGGCCACGCGGCTCGAAGCGGCGGCGATACAGGCCTTCAGGTTCACCGAGGTGCGGCGCTCTTCGTCCATGATGCCCAGCTTGACGGTGCTGTCAGGCAGGCCCAGGACTTGTTCGACGCGGCCGAACAGCTCGGCGGCGAAGGCCACTTCGGCAGGGCCGTGCATCTTGGGCTTCACGATGTAGACGGAGCCGGTGCGCGAGTTGCGGATGGCCTGGCCGTTGATCTTGCCGTGGCCTTGCAGGTCGTGCAGGGCGATGGTCGTGGTGATCATCGCGTCCATGATGCCTTCGGGGATTTCCTTGCCCTCGGCGCCCCACAGGATGGCCGGGTTGGTCATCAGGTGGCCGACGTTACGCACGAACATCAGCGAACGGCCATGCAGCTTGACTTCGCCACCGTTGGGGCCGGTGTAGACGCGGTCGCCATTGAGCGTGCGCGTGAAGGTCTTGCCGCCCTTGGCGACTTCTTCGGACAGCGTGCCCTGCTGGATGCCCAGCCAGTTGCTGTAGCCCAGCACCTTGTCTTCGGCGTCCACGGCGGCCACGGAGTCTTCCAGGTCCAGGATGGTGGACACGGCGGCTTCGAGGATCAGGTCGGACACGCCAGCGGCGTCGGTCTTGCCGATGTTGGTGCTGCGATCGATCTGGATGTCGACGTGCATGCCGTTGTTGACCAGCAGCACGCTCTTGGGCGCGGCGGCGTCACCTTGGTAGCCCACCAGTTGAGCGGGGTTCTGCAGGCCGGTGGTCTTGCCGTTGGTCAGCGTGACGACCAGCTTGCCGCCAGCGATGGCGTAGCCAGCCGATTCCTTGTGCGAAGCGCCTTCCAGCGGAGCCGATTGGTCCAGGAAGTTGCGGGCCCAGGCGATCACCTTGGCGCCACGCACGGGGTTGTAGCCCGTGCCCTTGTCGGCACCGTCGGTCTCGGGGATGGCGTCCGTGCCGTACAGGGCGTCGTACAGGCTGCCCCAGCGGGCGTTGGCGGCGTTCAGGGCGTAACGCGCATTCAGGATGGGCACCACCAGCTGCGGGCCGGCTTGCAGGGCCAGTTCGGCGTCCACATTGGTGGTCGTGGCCTTCACGTCAGCAGGCACGGGCACCAGGTAGCCGATCTTTTCCAGCTGGGCCTTGTAGGCGCCGAAGTCCTTGATCGGGCCGGGGTTGGCGGTGTGCCAGGCGTCCATTTCAGCCTGGATGCGGTCGCGCTCGGCCAGCAGGGCGGCGTTCTTGGGGGCCAGGTCGGACACGATCTTGTCGAAGCCGGCCCAGAACTTGGCGCTGTCGACGCCAGTGCCCGGCAGCACCTTGTCTTCAATGAAACGGTAGAGCTCGGTGGCAACTTGCAGGCCGTGGACGGTGGTGCGTGCGGTCATGGTGAACCTCGTCAAGGAAAGGGGTGATCAGTAGAAGGGAAACAGGCTTCCAACGCCAGCACGTGGCGGGCCTGTTTTCAGTGCGAGCAGTTTATTCGATACTTGCTTAAACATTACCAATGCAAAAATCCATTGATTGATGACTTTTTTGCACTAATTGCTGGCCCAGGCGTGGCGGATCGGACAAACAGGGTTGCCCCCGGATTGTCTTGCCTGCGTGACCTGATCAACATCCACCGTTCAGAAGAAGTGGCCAGCCTGGGGTCGCGCACAGGCAGCGGGTGAGGAACCATGGATCGACTCAAGCAGATCGAATCCTTTGTGGCTGTGTCCACGAAGGGCAGCCTGACCGCGGCGGCAACGGCCGAGGGGGTGGCGCCAGCCGTGATCGGCCGGCGCATCGACGCCCTGGAAGAGCGCCTGGGCGTCAAGCTGCTGGTGCGCACCACGCGGCGCATCAGCCTCACGCACGAAGGCAGTGCGTTTCTGGAAGACGCGCAGCGCCTGCTGGTTGACCTGGCCAATGCCGAGGCCAGCGTCAGCGCCGGGGGGCTGCAGGCCAGCGGGCATTTGCGTATCACGGCGCCGGCCGGCTTCGGGCGCCGCCATGTGGCGCCCCTGGTGCCGCGCTTCGTGGGCCTGCACCCCGAGGTGTCCTTGTCCCTGAACCTGTCGGACCGGCTGGTCGACCTGGTCAACGAGGGCTTTGACTGCGCCGTGCGGGTCGGCGATCTGCCGGACTCCAGCCTGGTGAGCGTGCGCCTGGCCGACAACCGCCGCCTGTGCGTGGCCAGCCCCGCCTACCTGCAGCGACGCGGCCGTCCCATGCGCCCGGAAGACATCACCCGCCACGACTGCCTCACCCTGAGCTCTGAGGCCAGCCAGACGCGTGGCTGGGCCTTCATGACCGATGGCCAGCTCGCCTACGTGCGGCCGCCCACCCGGCTGGACTGCTCGGACGGCCAGGTGCTGCACGCCTGGTGCCTGGAGGGGCTGGGCCTGGCCTGGCGCTCCTGGTGGGAGGTCGAGGCCGATGTGCGTGCCGGCCGCCTGGTCAGCGTGCTTGACGAGCATGCCGCGCCGCCCAACGGCATCTATGCGGTGTTTGCGCAACGCAAGCACCTGCCGCTGCGCCTGCGTTTGTGGATCGATTTCGTCAAAGAGGCTTATGGCGACCCGGGTTATTGGCAAGGCAGTACCGCTGCGCCGGCATGATGGGCGCATGTTGCTCGAATCCCTGCTTGCGTACGCCCACATCGTGGCCATCCTCAGTGTGGTGGTCTTCCTGACCAGCGAGGCCGCGCTGTGTCGCGCCGAATGGCTCAATGCGGCCGTGGTGCGACGCCTGGCCCGTGTTGATCTGATCTACCTGGCCGCCGCGATCGCGGTGCTGCTCACCGGTGTCGCGCGCACTTGGTGGGGCATGAAGGGCACCGGCTGGTACTGGCAGCAGCCCTTGTTGCACCTCAAGCTGACTCTGTTTGTGGTCATCGGGCTGATCTCCATCAAGCCCACCATGAGCTTCACGCGCTGGCGCAAGCAACTGGATGCCACGGGCGCCTTGCCTGATGAAGCCGAGGTGCGCAGCGTGCGCAAGCTCATCATGCTGGAGGCCCACCTGCTGGTGCTGATCCCGCTGGCGGCCACGCTGCTGGCGCGGGGTGTGTGGACGCGTTGATGACCCGCAGCCAGGCCCAAGGCGTCGTCAGCAATGAAAACAGGCCCCGCAGGGCCTGTAGACACCACCTGGCGTGGGCCGGGTGCTTGTCGCTGTGAATGCGCTTACTTGGACGCAGCGGGTGCAGCAGCGCCAGCGTCCTTCTCGCACTTCTTCATGAAGCTGTTCTTGGCAGCGCCAGCCAGCGGCTTGCCGTTCTTGTCCACGGCCTTGGTGGCGCAAGCGGCACCGCCTTCTTCCTTCTCGCACTTCTTCATGAAGCTGTTCTTGGCAGCACCGGCCAGGGCCTTGCCATTTTTGTCGACGGCTTTGGCTTCGCAAGCGGGACTCGCGTGGGCCAGGGTGGACAGCAGGGCCAGAGAAATGGAAGCAATCAGAGTGCGCATGTCAGAGCTCCGTATGGTTGATTGGGCAGGCGGGCCAGGCGAAATGCGGCCACGTCTTGACCCTCAACGCGTCAGCTCATATTCCGGATGACGTCGCGTGCCTTGCTTTTGCAGACAAATGGCGCCGGGGCCGAGCGCCGTGCGCCGATCAGGGGCGATCACATGATCCGCCGCGGGTGCGCCAGCGCTTCGTGCGCCGCATGCAGGCGCCTCACCAGTACGCGGATGAAGGCCTCGTCAAACAGGTGCCGGCAGGCCGGGCTCAGCTGCTGCATGGCCTCAGGCGTGAACGAGATGGTGGTGGTCGGTTCGGTCACCACCACGTCGGTACTGTGGCGGCGCAACTCCGGGCTGGGCGCCAGGTAGGCCATCTCGCCCACGGACGTGCCTGCGCCCAGCAGCGCCACGCGCTTGGCATTGCGGTACACCTCCACGCTGCCTTGCGCGATGATGTGGAAGGTGCGCCCTTCCTCGCCACGGCGGTACAACGCATGCCCGAACGAAAAGCGTTGCCACTTGGCGCGGTGCACCACTTCCCACAACTCCACGTCGCCGAAGGTCGAGAAAAAGTCGAGCGAACGCAGCAGGTTGAAGCGCTCGGAGTCCAGCACGCCCTGCAGGTGGCCACGCGGCACCTTGTGCTCCGTGATCAGGCCTGACAGGGCTTGCGCGAACTCGTCCCAGTTGGCGTAGCGGTCCTTGGTGTCCTTGGCCAGGGCCTTGAGGATGACCTTGTCCACGGCCTCGTTCACGCCCGAGCGCATGCCAGCCAGCGGCGGCGCGTCCTGGTTGTAGATCTGGTTCATCAGCGCCGCTTGCGAGGGCGCATCAAACGGCGGCTTGCCCGCTACCAGGTGGTAGAGCACGGCGCCCAGGCCGTAGATGTCGGCGCGGCAGTCGGGCACTTGCCCATCCAGCTGCTCGGGCGACATGTAGGCCAGCGAGCCCACCTGGTGCACCTGGGTCGAGTCCGCCGCCAGGTTGAGCACACTGCCGAAGTCGGTGATCTTCACATCGGTGACCACGCCCTGCGCATTCGTGATGGCCAGGATGTTGGCCGGCTTCACGTCACGGTGGATCAGGCCCTGGCGGTACACATAACCCAGCGCCATCGCGCACTTGAAGCCGATTTCAACGATCAGCTCCAGAGGCAGCAACTGGTCGTGGCGGCAATACGTGCGCAGCGTGGTGCCCGGCACATACTCCATCACCACATAGGGCGATGTCGGGTCCGGTACGGCGTCAAAGATCTGGACGACATTGGGGTGCTGCAGGCGGCCCACGAGGGCAGCCTCGGCAGCGAAGAAGCGGGCGTACACCGGCCCGTCCACCGCATCACCCAGGGCAGACGAGCGCACCCGCTTGATCGCGACATCGCGGTCATGGAAATCGTCCCGGCACAGGAAGACCTCGCTTGTGGCGCCTTCGCCCAGTCGCTTGAGGATCCGGTACTTGCCGATCAGCCCGGTTTCGAGGTCGATGTCGATGTCACCCATGGTGGCCCAGTGTGTTGCGCGCCCCAGGATCCGCAAAAAGACCCTTTGGCAGCCAATGACGCCATCCTCCCACTGTGCGCGCTTTGCCGCCGGCTGAAAAGGCCCCGTCAAAGTGTGCATTTCTTGGCGCTTTACACAGATCCAGGGCAAACGCGGCCCGCCCTCGTAGAATCCCCGCCATGATTCAAGCCAAGCGTGACCTTCTTTCTGCCCTGGGTGTGGCCCTGCGCCAGGTGGCGCCCGACGCCGATGCGTCGCTGACGCCGTTGACGCCCGTTTTCGAGGCCCCCAAGCAAGCCGCCCACGGTGACCTCGCCGTGACGGCCGCCATGCAGCTGGCCAAGTCCCTCAAAAAGAACCCCCGTGAGCTGGCCACCGCCCTGGTCGCCGCCCTGCAGGCACAACCCGCCGTGCAGCAATGGGTGTCGGCCGTTGAAATCGCCGGGCCGGGTTTCATCAACCTGCGTCTCAAGCCCGAAGCCAAGCAGGCCATCGTGACCGATGTGCTGGCCGCCGGCGACAAGTTCGGCTGGCAGCCTGCGTCTGACAAGAAGGTGCTGGTCGAGTTCGTTTCTGCCAACCCCACCGGCCCGCTGCACGTCGGCCACGGCCGCCAGGGCGCCCTGGGTGATGCCTTGTGCAACCTGTTCGAAACACAGGGCCAGGCCGTCACCCGCGAGTTCTATTACAACGACGCCGGTGTGCAGATCAGCACCCTGGCCTGGTCCACGCACGCGCGCATCAAGGGCCTCAAGCCTGGCGACGAACACTGGCCCGAGTCCGCCTACAACGGCGACTACATCCAGGACATCGCCAACGACTTCCTGGCCAGGAAGACCGTCAAGGCCGACGACCGCGAGTTCACCGCCTCCGGCGACCCCGAAGACATCGACGGCATCCGCCAGTTCGCCGTGGCCTATCTGCGCCACGAGCAGGATCTGGACCTCAAGGCCTTCGACGTGCGCTTCGACAACTACTACCTCGAATCCAGCCTGTACACCTCGGGCCGGGTCGAGGCCGCGGTGCAAAAGCTGAAAGACGCCGGCAAGACCTTCGAAGAAGGCGGTGCCCTGTGGCTGCGCTCCACCGACTACGGTGACGACAAGGACCGCGTGATGCGCAAGTCCGACGGCGGCTACACCTACTTCGTGCCCGATGTGGCCTATCACATTGCCAAGTGGGAGCGCGGCTTCCAGCAGTGCGTCAACATCCAGGGCTCCGACCACCACGGCACCATCGCCCGCGTGCGCGCCGGCCTGCAAGCCGCCGGTGTCGGCATCCCCCAGGGCTGGCCTGACTACGTGCTGCACAAGATGGTCACCGTGATGAAGAACGGCGAGGAGGTCAAGATCTCCAAGCGCGCCGGCTCTTACGTCACCCTGCGCGACCTGATCGAGTGGACCAGCAAGGACGCCGTGCGCTTCTTCCTGATCAGCCGCAAGGCCGACACCGAGTTCACCTTCGACGTTGACCTGGCCTTGAAGCAGAACGACGAGAACCCCGTGTTCTACGTCCAGTACGCCCATGCCCGCATCCACTCCGTGCGTGCCCAGTATGTCGAGAAGAGCGGTGGTGATCTGGCCTCCTTGGCCAAGGCCAATCTGAGCCTGCTCACCGCCGACACCGAACTGGCGCTGATGACCCGGCTGGCCGAATTCCCCGGCATGCTGACCGCGGCCGCACAAGGCCTGGCCCCGCACGACGTGGCCTTCTACCTGCGTGATCTGGCCAGCGCCTTCCACAGCTACTACGCCGCGGAACGTTTCCTCGTGGATGATGTCGAACTCAGCCGCGCCCGCGTGGCGCTGTTGACGGCCACCGCGCAGGTGCTGCGCAACGGCCTGTCGCTGCTGGGCGTGAGCGCACCCGAAAAGATGTGATCGACGCCGGTCATCCCAGCATCATCCAGCGTCACCAAAGAGGACACCCTCAACATGAAATCTCAACGCGGAGGCTTCTTCCTCGGCATGATCGTCGGCCTGCTGATCGGGCTGGCGCTCGCCCTCGGTGTGGCGCTCTACATCACCAAGGTGCCGCTGCCCTTCATCGACAAGGTGCCCCAGCGCACCGCCGAGCAGGACGCGGCCGAGGCCGAAAAGAACAAGAACTGGGATCCGAACAGCCCGCTGTACGGCAAGAACCCCGCCAAGCCGCATGCGGTGCAAGTGGAAGAGGCGCCGGCTTCGGCGGCCGAGGGTGCCTCGGGTGCCGCGCTGCCTGCCGGCCAGGAGATCCCGGTGGCGCCTGCGCCCGCGTCCGTGGCTGCGCCGGCCTCGACACCCGCCAGCGCGGCCAAGTCGGCCAAGGCCGCCAGCGGTGCCGCATCCAGCGCCCGTAACCCGGCCGCCATCCTCTCGGGTGAGGCCGTGTCCACCACTTCGCCTGCTGATTCGTTGAGTTACCAAGTGCAGGCCGGCGCCTATGGCAGCCAGGCCGAAGCCGAACAACAACGCGCCAAGCTGGCCATGATGGGCCTTGAGCCCCACATCCAGGAGCGCGAAGTCAACGGCCGCACGATGTACCGTGTCCGTATCGGGCCTTTTGCCCAGCGTGAACAAGCCGACGAGCTTCGTGTCAAGCTGCAGGCCGCAGGCATCGATTCGGCCCTGGTCCGCATTCAGAAATAAAAGCCTAGGGCTTACCGAAAGGACGTTTTCATGAACCGCCGTGAGTTTTCTATCCAGACCCTGGGTGCCGTGGGTCTGGGCATGGGTGCCAACCTGCTGCCAGGTCTGGCGCTGGCGCAAGGTGGCGAGCCGGTCGAGGGCACCCACTACGTCAAGCTGTCCCAGGCCGCGCCCACCGCTGCCCCCGCGGGCAAGATCGAGGTGGTCGAGTTCTTCTGGTACGGCTGCCCGCACTGCAACCACTTCGAGCCCTACCTGGCCGCCTGGGCCGCCAAGCTGCCGGCCGATGTGTTCTTCCGTCGCGTGCCTGTGGCCTTCCGCGAAAACCCGTTTGGCATCCACCAGCGCCTGTTCTACGCCCTGGAAGCCATGGGCCTGCTGCCCACGCTGCACGCCAAGGTCTTCCACGCCATCCACGAAGAAGGCCTCAAGCTGGACAAGCCCGAGCTCATCGGCGACTTCATCGCCAAGCAGGGCGTGGACAAGGCCAAGTTCCTGGCTGTGATGGACTCGTTTGGCGTGCAGACCAAGTGCCGCCAGGCCCGTACCCTGGCCGACGCCTACAAGATCGACGGCGTGCCCACCGTGGGCATCGCGGGCCTGTACTACACCTCGGTGGGCCTCAATGGCACGCCCGAGAAGGCCCTGGCCACCACCGACTTCTTGATCAACAAGGCGCGCAAGGCCCGTTGACCCTCACCTGACACAGGGGCTGTTGCGCCCCTGTCGCAGTGTGTGCAAACCCGACCGTGGTGCGCCGGTTTCGCCAAATTGACCACCACGGCGCAGCGCTTCATGGCTACAATGAATGCAAAATTCATGCCGAAGATGCTGCTGACTTTCCCTGATCTTTCTCGCCTGACTTGGGCTTGCGGTTTGCTTGCTGCGATGTGGGCCGTGCCCGCCTGGGCCGAGAAGTCCGACCGCTCGCAACCGCTCAATTTCGCGGCCGATTCCGCCCGGGTGGACGACGCGCAGCGCCTGAACATCCTCAGCGGCAACGTCGAAATCACCAAAGGCACCATGACGGTGCACGCGGATCGAGTGGAAGTGCGCCAGAACACCGACGGCACGCAAACGGCCACCGCACTGGGTGGCCCCGGTGGGCGGGCCTACTTCAAGCAAAAACGCGAAGGCATGGACGAGTCCATCGAAGGCGAAGCCGAAAAGGTCGTCTACGAAGGCAAGGACGACACCGTGCACTTCACGGGCCGCGCCGTCATGCGCCGCCTCAAGGGCGTGACGCTGACCGATGAGGTCACCGGCCAGGCCATCATCTACGACAACAAGACCGCGGTCTTCCAGGTCGTGGGCAATGCGGGCAACACCACGAGCACCAAAGGCCGCGTGCGTGGGGTGATCACCCCGCGCGGTGGCGAGCCCACGCCGGCACCCGCCCCCAAGGACAAGGACGTCAACCTCACCCCGGCCACCGGCCTGTCGAAACCGGAAGGCGCGCGCTGACCATGTCCGTGTCCACGCCCACCGTCTCCGTCGAAACCAGCCAGTTGCGCGCCGAGGGCCTCAAGAAGCGCTACGGCGCCCGCACCGTCGTGCATGACGTCCACGTCGCCGTCAAGGCCGGTGAAGTGGTGGGTTTGCTGGGCCCCAATGGCGCCGGCAAGACCACCAGCTTCTACATGATCGTGGGCCTGGTGCGTGCCGATGCCGGCCAGATCGACATCGACGGCCAGCGCGTCGAGCGCCTGCCCATCCACCAGCGCTCGCGCCTGGGCTTGAGCTACCTGCCGCAAGAGGCCTCCATCTTTCGCCAGCTCAATGTCGAAGACAACATCCGCGCCGTGCTGGAACTGCAGGTCGATGAGCACGGCAAGCGCTTGAGCAAGCCCGTCATCGACGAGCGCCTCAACACCTTGCTGCACGACCTGAGCATCGAGAAACTGCGCACCAGCCCCTCGCTGGCCCTGTCCGGTGGCGAGCGCCGCCGCGTCGAGATTGCCCGTGCCCTGGCCACCCAGCCTCGCTTCATCCTGCTGGACGAGCCCTTTGCCGGCGTGGACCCGATCGCCGTGATCGAGATCCAGCGCATCATCAGCTTCCTCAAGGCGCGCGGCATCGGCGTGCTGATCACCGACCACAACGTGCGCGAAACCCTCGGCATCTGTGACCGGGCCTACATCATCAGCGAAGGGCGTGTGCTGGCTGAAGGCCGCCCGGCTGACATCATCAACAACGCCGAGGTCCGCAAGGTCTACCTCGGCGAGCACTTCCGCATGTGAGCGCGAGCAACAGGTAGTCAGCCGCCATGAAGCCATCCCTGCAGTTCCGGCTGTCCCAACACCTTGCGCTGACCCCGCAGCTGCAGCAGTCCATCCGCTTGCTGCAACTGTCCACCCTGGAACTGCACCAGGAAGTCGAGCAGATGCTCGAGCAGAACCCCTTCCTGGAGCCTGAAGAAGAGTTCTCGCCGCTCGAAACCGCGGCCACCGCCGAGTTCGAGCGCCAGCGCAACGAACGCGTCAGCACCGAAGACAGTGGCGCCGACCGTGAAGGCGGCACCGGCGAAGCTGAAACCCCTGCGCTCGACACCGCCGAGCTGGGCACCACCGAACGCGACGACTGGGAAAACGGCACCGAGCGCGATGACTTCGACGGCATCCGCGAAACGCCCTCGCGCCAGGGCGAGGACGATGACTACGACCCGCTCGAACGCAATGCCGTCTCCATCTCCTTGCAGGAGCACCTGCGCCAGCAACTGGGTGGCACCCGCCTGAGCGCCAAGGACATGGCCGCCGTCGACATCCTCATCGAGTCGCTCAATGAAGATGGCTACCTCGCTGATTCGCTCGAAGACATCGCGCTGAGCCTGCTGCCTGAAGGCGCCGATGAAGACACGCGCGAAGAGCTGCTGTCCACCCTGCGTTGTGCGCTGGGCTGGTTGCAGAACCTGGAGCCCGTCGGCGTCGGCGCAGCCAATTTGTCGGAGTGCCTGGTCCTGCAATTGCGCATGCTGCCCGTCAGCGAGGCACGCCAGGTCGCCATCCTCATCTGCCAGCATCACCTCGAGTTGCTGGCCCGTCGCGACACCAAAAAGCTGATGGCCGCCACCGGCGCCGACGAAGCCATGATCAAGGCCGCGCAAGGCCTCATCGTCACGCTGGAGCCCAAGCCCGGTCGCGCCTTCACACGCGCCGAAGCCAACATCATCGTGCCCGACGTCATCGTGCAGAAATCGGGCCGGGGCTGGAAGGTCGTGCTCAATCCAGATGTCATGCCCAAGCTGCGCATCAACGATCTGTACGCGCAGGCCTTGCGCTCCACGCGCTCACCGCGCGGCACCGCGGCCACCGAAAGCCACACGGCCTTGAGCTCACGCCTGCAAGAGGCCCGCTGGTTCGTCAAGAACATCCAGCAGCGCTTTGACACCATCCTGCGTGTCTCCAATGCCATCGTCGAGCGGCAGAAGAACTTCTTCACCCATGGCGAAATCGCCATGAAGCCGCTGGTGCTGCGCGAGATCGCCGACGAACTCGGCCTGCACGAGTCCACCATCTCGCGCGTGACCACGGCCAAGTACATGAACACCCCGTTCGGCACCTTCGAGCTCAAGTACTTCTTTGGCTCCTCGCTCAACACCGAAGCGGGCGGCAACGCATCGAGTACCGCCGTGCGTGCGCTCATCAAGCAACTGGTGTCCGCCGAGAACCCCAAGAAGCCCTTGTCGGATTCGCAGCTGTCCAACATGCTGGAAGAGCAGGGCATCCAGGTGGCTCGCCGCACCGTGGCCAAATACCGCGAAGCCCTCAAGATCGCGCCGGCCAACCTGCGCAAGGCGCTTTGAATTCGCAGCTTGAACCTGCTGCCCGGCTCTGCACGCTAACCCCGCGCGCTTGACACAGCACACAGGCATCGATTCAGATGGGTGCCCTCCACCGCATCACCTTACACAACATGTTTGCTTCGCTCACGCACCTCGTCGGCCTCATGCCTTGGCAGGACTGGGCTGCGCTTGCCTTGTTCTGTTTCGGCTGGATCGGCTATGCGCTGTTCGCCAGCCACCGCGCCAAGGTTGAAAGCACTCTGCTGGCCAGCACCAACCACCACCGGCGCCTGTGGATGGCCCAGGTCACCCACCGCGATCAGCGCATCGTGGACGCCGCGGTGGCGCAGAACCTCGCCAGCAGCCCCAGCTTTTGGGCTTCCACCACCATCCTGGTCCTGGGTGGCCTGCTCGCCGTGCTGGGCACCAACGAGCGCGCCAACGAACTCGTCAAGGACCTGCCCTTTGCCGCGCGCACCTCCATGCTGGTGTTCGACATCAAGATCATCGTGCTCCTGGCCGTCTTCGTGTACGCCTTCTTCCGCTTCACCTGGTCCATGCGCGTCTACTCCTTTGGCGCGATCCTGGTGGGCGCCGCCCCCAACACCGATGTGTTCGAGCGTGGCGAAGCCGACCGCGAAGAGTTCGCCAACCGTGCCGGCAAGCTCATGGGCATGGCCGCCGAAAGCTTTGCCGACGGCCTGCGCGCCTACTACATGTCCTTTGCCGTCATCGGCTGGTTCGTGTCCCCCGTGGCCTTTGCCTTGGGCACCCTGGCCGTCCTGTGGGTCCTGTATCGGCGAGAATTCCGCTCCGATGTGCTGGCCATCCTGCGTGCCTGAACGCATCACCAACTGATTCCTGTCCACCATGCCCATCAAGCCCCCTCGTCGCCCCGTCGTGTCCTCGGCCACAGGCCGCCCCTCGGGTCCCCGCGAGTCGGCTGACCCGCGCGCCAGCCAATCCGATCGTCCAGCAGCCCGCAAGACCGCGCCTGCGCAGCCGGCCGAGCATCGCGAAGCCCGCCATCCAGGCGCAACTCTTCGTGAAGAGCAAGTCGGGCGTGATGCGCGTGGCGACCGCGATCCGCGTGCTGAGCGTGGCGAGCGCGATCGCGACAGCGCCCCAGCAAGCTCGCGTGCATCCGGCGCGCCGCAACGCCCGCGCCCTGCGGGCCCGTCCGGGACCTTCGGCGCATCGACCCACCCGTCGGATCGGCCTCGCACTGGCGCCCCCGTGCTTGCTGCCGACCGCCCTGCGGCGCTCTACCTCTCCTGCGCCGCCGGCGTCGAACCCCTGCTGGCCGCCGAAGTCGCGCGCATCGTCGACAACCGCGCCGTGGTCAACGAGTCGCGCGGCGGCATCGAAGTGTTGCCCTCGCCCGACCTGCGCACGCAGCCCGAGCGTCTCGCCGCCCTGGCCGACTTCGCCATGCGCCTCAACCTGGAGAGCCGCCTCGCGCAGCGCGTGCTGTGGCGCGTCGCCACCCGCGTCTACCGCCACGAAGACGACATCTACCACCTGGCCCGCACCGTCAACTGGAGCGAGTGGATCACCCCCCGCAACACCATCCGCGTTGACGTCACCTCGCGCCGCAGCCACCTGCAAAGCCTCAACTTCGCAGCCTTGCGCGTGAAAGACGCCGTTTGCGACGACATGCGCGACCGCTTCGGCGAACGCCCCGACGTCGACACCCGCTTCCCTGATCTGAGCCTGGTCCTCTACATGGATGA